>NZ_JBSHLM010000005.1:0-40768 GCF_053644375.1 Streptomyces sp. NPDC055400
TTCCACCGCGCCGTCGTCACCGACCCGGCCTTCACCAGCGACCCCTTCACCGTCCACACCCGCTGGATCGAGACCGAGTTCGTCAACGAGATCAAACCCTTCGCCGCCACCCCCGACACCGACCACGACGAGGAAACCGGCCGCGAGACCGTCGTCGTCGAGGTCGGCGGCAAACGCCTCGAGGTCTCCCTGCCCTCCTCCCTCGGCATGTCACTGGCCCGCACCGGCCTCGCCGCCGGCGCCAAGCCCAAACGACGCGCCGCCAAGAAGTCCGGCCCCGCCGCCTCCGGCGACACCCTCGCCTCCCCCATGCAGGGCACCATCGTCAAGATCGCCGTCGAAGAAGGTCAGGAAGTCAAGGAAGGCGACCTCGTCGTCGTCCTCGAAGCCATGAAGATGGAACAACCCCTCAACGCCCACCGCACCGGCACCATCAAGGGCCTCACCGCCGAGATCGGCGCCTCCATCACCTCCGGCGCCACCATCTGCGAGATCAAGGACTGAGCGCTGTCCCTCCCCCGACGACCCGCACCCGAGAGCCCGGGAGGACGACCTCCTGGGCTCTCGGGCTGCTCCTGGCCTGCGCGGCCACTCCTGGGCTTCCGCGCTGTCAGTCGTTGGTGCTCAGGCCGGATTCTCGAAAATCGGGGTGATCACGGCCCGCGCCACCGCGTGGGTGAAGAGCTGGAAGCCCAGCCAGGCCGGGGAAGCCGCCGTCGGCACATCCAGCTCGGGCGTGTCCAGCGCATGGACGGCGTACATGTATCGGTGGGGACCGTGCCCGGGAGGGGGCACCGCGCCGAGGAAGCTGTGCCCGCCCGCGTCGTTGGCCAGCATCTTCGCGCCGGCGGGGAGGTACTTCCCGCCCGGCGCCCCGGCACCGGCCTCCAGTTCGTGCACCGACGCGGGGATGTCGTACACCGCCCAGTGCCAGAAGCCACTCGCCGTCGGCGCGTCCGGGTCGAAGCAGGTCACCGCGAAGCTCTGCGTGTCGACCGGGAAACCCTCCCAGGACAGCTGTGGAGAGCGATCCTCGCCCGGGCCTCCGAAGAGACTGCTGCACTGTGCGACATCGAGGGGCTTCCCGTCCGCGATGTCCGTGCTGTGCAAGCCGAACTCCGGCAATGAGGGCAGGACGCTGTACGGATCGAAGGAGTGGGGCATGTGCTTCTCCTCTGGTCAGGCGGTCAGGTGCGCACGGAAGCGGTCGGTGACCGACCCGCCCTGATCGGTCACACCCTCCGACACTCGCACGACACCCACAGGCGCCGCACGCCGCAAATGGGCGACTTCTGTCCGGACGGCGTCCGTCCCTGTCGATATGCGTCCCGGAAAAGCGTGGCCACCGGAGATGAAACACCCCGCCCACGCGATATTGATTCATACTACAAGTAGATGCATAATGCGCTTATGGATAAGCGGGTTATGGAAGTCGACCCCCGGGCCGAGGGCCTGATGATCGCCGTGGAGCAGTTGGTCCGCTACGTGCGGCAGAGCGCCGTCGCCGGCGGCCTGAGCACGGCGGCCTCGTCCGCGATCGGCCGGCTGGGCCGCGAGGGCTCGTATCGGCTGAGCGAGCTGGCCAGGGCCGAAGGTGTCTCCCAGCCGAACATGACCCAGCTCGTCACCCGCATGGAACGCGCGGGCCTGGTACGCCGAGTGGCTGACCACAACGACGGCCGGGCCGTCCTCGTGGAAGCCACCGAGAGCGGCCTCGAGGTCTTCCGGCAGCGGCGCGCCGAGCGGACCCAGGCCCTCGATCTGCTCATCGGGGAGCTGACCGAGCCGGAGCAGCAGGCGGTGCGGACCGCGTTGCCCGCCCTGGCCCGCGCCATCCAGGACCGCCAGACCCGTACGGCCCACGACTGACCCGTCCCTCCGCAACCTGTCCGCTCCCCGCACCCCCTCCTCCCCACTCCTCTTCTCGACACTTTGGAGAGAACCGCGCATGAGTGCACCGCATGGAAAGGCCGCCAGTCCCTTCAAGCAGCCAAAAGCCGTCTGGGCCGTGGCGTTCGCCTGCGTGATCTCGTTCATGGGCATCGGCCTGGTCGACCCGATCCTGCCCGCCCTGGCCGAGAACCTGCACGCCTCACCGAGCCAGGTCTCCCTGCTCTTCAGCAGCTACCTGATCGTGACGGCGGTCGCCATGCTCTTCGTCGGCTGGATATCCAGCCGTATCGGCGCCAAGCGCACCCTGGTCGTGGGCCTGGTCGTCATCGTCGTCTTCGCCGCACTCGCCGGCACGGCCGGTTCCGTCAACGGCATCGTCGGCATGCGCGCCGGCTGGGGCCTGGGCAACGCGATGTTCATCGCCACCTCCCTCGCCGTCATCGTCGCCTCCGCGAGCGGCGGTTTCGGCGGCGCGATCATCCTGTACGAGGCCGCGCTCGGCCTCGGGATCGCCGTCGGCCCGCTGCTGGGCGGGGAGTTGGGCGGCATCAGCTGGCGCGGACCGTTCTTCGGCGTCGCCGTGCTGATGGCGATCGCACTGGTCGCGACCCTCGCCTTCGTGCCCTCGCTGCCCAAGCCGAAGCGCCCCACCTCGCCGATCGCGCCGCTCAAGGCGCTGCGCCACCGCGGTCTGCTGACCATGGGCATCATGGCCCTGCTGTACAACTGGGGCTTCTTCACGATGCTCGGCTACGCCCCGTACCCGATGAAGCTGAGCGCGCACGAGCTCGGTCTGGTCTTCACGGGCTGGGGACTGCTGGTGGCCGCCTTCAGCGTCTTCTTCGCCCCGCGTCTTCAGGCCCGCTTCGGCACCGCTCCCGTCCTGTACGCCAACCTGCTCGGCCTCGGCATCGTGATGGCGCTCATCGCCGCCGGCGTCGACAACCCCACGGTCGTCATCGTGGCCGTCATCGTCAGCGGCGCCTTCATCGGCATCAACAACACCCTCACCACCCAGGCCGTCATGCTCGTCTCCCCCGTCGAGCGCCCCGTGGCCTCATCCGCCTACGGGTTCCTGCGCTTCATCGGCGGTGGCCTCGCCCCCTTCGTCGCGGGCAAGCTCGCCGACGCCACGGACCTGAGCGTGCCCTTCTATCTGGGCGCCGCCACCTTCCTCCTGGCCATCCCCGTACTGGCCAGCGGCCATGGTCTGTTGCGCAAGGCCGAGGCGGATCCGGTCGGGAGTGAAGCCGTCAGCCCGTCGCTCACGCCTGTCGGCAAGACAGCCGCCGCGACCGACGCGCCGCCCGTCATCGTCGCCGTGGGCGCCCACGACAAGGCGGCCCGCATCGTCGACGCCGCGGCGCGGCTCGCTCGCGACACGGGCAGCCCGCTGGAGGTCGTCCACGTCCAGCAGACCGCGGTCGTCGAGGAACAGGCCGTCGACACCGAGACGGACGAACAGGCCCGCGCCGCCGTGACCGCCCACCTCGACCGCCTCAGCGCCGACGGCATCACCGCCACCGGCCAGATCCTGACGAGCGTCGGAGACCACGCCGCCGCAGGCCGTGCCCTCGCCCACCACGCGGCGGACGTACACGCCCGCGCCGTGGCCATCGGACACTCACCGCGCGGCCCCCTCGCCCAGTTCGCCGACGGCAGTCTCACGACCGCACTCACCCACTCCGCCACGTGCACGGTCGTCCTCGTCGACGCCGACAGCACGCCCAGGCACCTGACCAAGGACAGCCTCGCGGAGCTGCGCGACAGCGTGGCCTGAGCGATTACCCTCCGGGCTGCGGTGCCTTTCCGCACCGCGGCCCGGAGCCGTCTCCACCCACGGAGGCCGCACAGACGAGGTCGCCGTCGAACTCGCCCATGCGTCCGGCAGCGGAGACCAGGCTCGCGAAGACCCGCTCCCTGCACGAGGTTCGCCCGGGGCCAGGGGCCCGACTTCTCGTTCTCGCGAACGCACGTGTATGCGCGGGCCAGTTGCAGCGCGACGCGTCGTGCGCCGCGCGACCGCTCCGCAACGGTTCCGTCGATCCTGATCCCGGGCCAGGCCATAGGAACGACGCAGGACCGACCAGCACCAATTTCGGACCTGGTGTATCAAGCGGCGAGCGATATCGGCAGACTTCATGCATAGCACTCCACCATCACGAGGGATTCACATGATCACGCTCACCAAGGAAGACGGACCGGCTGATCTCGACGGTGTGACCCACCTGTCGATCGGCGTGTCCTGGGACCCCACCGCCGGAAGCAGCGGCGGGCTGATGGGCAAGCTCCGCCGGAACGTCGGCACGGACCTCGACCTCATCGCCATCGCGCTGCAGGGCACGGACCCGGTACGGCTCGCAGGCCTCGACTCCCTGGACCCGCTGGGCAACGGCTCCCTGGTGCACAGCGGCGACAACCAGACGGGGCGCGGCGACGGGGACGACGAGACGGTGACCGTCGAGTTCGGCCGCGTCCCGGCCAACATCACGTCGATCGTCTTCGTGGCCGCCGCCTACAAGAAGTCCAGCTCCTTCACGAAGGCGCGGAACATCAGCTTCAAGGTGTACGACGCAACCGGCGGCACCTCCCAGCAGGTCGCCGACATCTGGCCGAGCCTGCTCACCAACGACAACGGCTGCCGTGTCGCCAAGGCGATCCGGGTCAACGGCAGTTGGAAGCTCGAGGTGCTGAACGAGACGGGGAAGATCAAGCAGGGCGACGAGCGGGCGCTGATGCGTTTCGCGGTGAGCAACCGGTAGGCCCTGAGGCGCCCGGCCCCGAACCGGTCAGTGATGTGGCTCCCGGCGCGCCGACGTCGAAGGGTCGCTGCCTGCCGTCAGGTGCGTGGTGAACCACGACCTCGCGAGGCCGGCCACCCGGTCGAGCGCTCCGGGTTCCTCGAAGAGATGCGTTGCTCCGGGCACGATCTCCAGCCGGTTCTCGCAACGGAGTTGAGCCTGGGCGGCACGGTTCAGGTCGAGCACCATCAGGTCGGCCCCGCCGACGATGAGCAGGGTCGGCGCCCGCACGTCGTCGAGGCGGGGTCCGGCCAGGTCGGGCCGTCCGCCGCGGGACACCACCGCGCCGATGTCCGGGTCGTCGGCGGCCGCCCGGAGCGCCGCCGCGGCGCCGGTGCTGGCACCGAAGTACCCGATCGGCGCCGACTCGCGGTCGCGCAGCCAGCGGGTGGCTCCGGCCAGCCTGCCGGCAAGCGTGCCGATGTCGAAGACGTTGTCCCGGTCGGCTTCCTCGGCGGGCGTGAGCAGGTCGAACAGCAGCGTGCCGAGGCCCGCTTCCTGCAACACCTCCGCCACCGCACGATTACGCGGGCTGTGCCGGCTGCTGCCGGAGCCATGGGCGAACATCACCAGCCCCGCGGCCCTTTCCGGCCGTGCCAGGTCTCCGGCCAGCCGGACTCCGGCGGCCTCCACCTCCACGCCGGTCGTGGCCGGTGCCTGCCGTACGCGTGCGGGGTCCGCCACGGCCCGTGCCAGACACGCGGCCACTTCCTCGTCCGTGGTCTGCGAGAAGTCGCTGTACCACTCACCGACGGCACCGAACAGGGGCGGTACGGAGAGGCACACCACGTCGTCGGCCACCACGCTCAGTCTGCGCACGGCGTCCGGCGGCGCGACCGGCACGGCGAGGATCACGCGGGCCGCGCCCTGGGCCCGTACGACCTGGCACGCCGCCGCCGCCGTGGCACCGGTGGCGATCCCGTCGTCCACGACGATCACGGTGCGGGCCTCGCCGGTTGCCGGAGGCCGCCCGCCGCGGTACCTCCGTGCCCGCCGCTCCAGCTCCTGTCGCTCCGCGCGCTCGACGGCCGCGATGTGGTCGGGGCCGATCCCGCAGTGGCGCACGACGTCGTCGTTGAGGACCCGCACGCCGCCCTCGCCGATCGCGCCGAACGCCAGTTCCGGCTGGTAGGGGACGCCGAGCTTGCGGACCACGATCACGTCGAGCGGGGCGCCGAGCGCACGCGCCACTTCGAAAGCCACCGGAACCCCGCCACGGGGCAGCCCGAGGACGACAGGCTCCTCGTCACGCAGATGTTGGACCGCTGCGGCCAGCCGCCGCCCGGCATCAGTACGATCCGTGAACCGCACAGCGCTCGCCCCTCTCGGAGGCCTCGCAGGTAAGGGCAGGCACCTCCTGCCCTTACCTCCGGGCTAACCCCGTTCGCGGCGCCGCGCAACTCGGGGCGTGCGCACCGCGCGACCCGGGCCGCACTCCGGCGCGACAATGGTGGTGCGGATGATGCGCTCCTTCGCGGAAGGGCGGCACCCCCTATGCCGTACATATCGGTCACGGCGCTGAGCCACCCCGGACTCAGGCGCGAGCACAACGAGGACAGCCTGGTCGTCGGCCCATGGACGCTGTGCGGATCGGTGACGGAGAATCCGCAGACGATGGCGTTCCCGCTCGGCCATCCACTCGTGGTCGCTGTCGCCGACGGCATCGGCGGGCAGCCGGCCGGCGAGGTCGCCAGCAGCCTCGTCGTCCGCCGGCTCGCCTTGTTCGGGCCGGCGCTGGACGGCGAGGAAGCGGTTCGTGACGCGCTGGCGATGTGCAATCACGCCGTGTACGCGGCGGCCGACCGCGCCCCGGAGCTGGCCACGATGGGGACGACCGTCGCGGGTGTCGTGATCCTCGAACACGAACTGCTCGTATTCAACGTCGGCGACAGCAGGGTGATCGAAGTGGGCCCGGCCGGTGACGGCATCGAGACGAGCGGCGACGGCGGTCTCACCGGTGCCCGGGCCGCCACGGACGACACGCTCCACCAGGTGAGCGTGGACGACAGCCCACCGCCTCCGCAGGGCCGGCGCACCACGTCGATCGTCACGCAGGCGCTCGGTGGCGCACAGGCGTTCAGCGCGATCACGCCGCACGTCAGCACGTCCACGCTCACCCCGGGTACGCGCATGCTGGTGTGCAGTGACGGCTTGACCGATCCCGTACTCGAGAGCGAGATCGACGATGTGCTGCGGGCGCACGACGGCGGCCGGGCCGTCTTCGAGCTGTGGAAGGCCGCCATGGCCGCGGGCGGTCCGGACAACGTCACGATCGCGCTGGTCTCCGTTGCCGGCTGACCCGGCAACGGCCGACGAGCCGACCGCCCCAGCCACTGGCCGGCCCCGTCAGGCCGGGACGTAGCGCAGCAGCACGATCCCGCTCCGGAAGGACTTCGAGTCCACGAGCCGCAGTCGCGGCACCTCGTACCCATCGGGGAAGAGGCGCCTGCCCCGGCCTTGGACGACGGGGTACACGAAGAGGCGGTACTCGTCGACGAGGCCCGCCTCGATCAACGTGTGGGCCAGGCTGATGCTGCCGGTGAGCACGATGTCCTTGCCGCCCTCCAGCGCCTTCAGGGCGGTGACCTCCTTGACCGCGCCGCCGGACAGGACGGTCGAGTTCTCCCACTGCGGGTCCTCGATCGAGCCGGACACGACGTACTTCCGCACCTGGTTGAGGTAGTCGGAGATGCCCGTGGTGTCGTCGGTCAGGCCGGGCCAGTAGCCGCGGAAGTCCTCGAAGGTTCGCCGGCCCACGAGCAGCGCATCTGCCTCGCTGTCCTGACGGTGGCCCTCCTCCAGCACATCGGCCATGTCCGCGTTGCCCTGGGCCTGCGGTTCGAACCAATCGGTGAGCATCTCGACGCAACCGTCGACGGTGATGTTCTGGGTGATCGCCAGAGTGCGCATCCCGCGCCTCCTCCTGAGCCGTGGCTGGTCCACCCTTCATGACCGCGCCCGCCCCGGAAAATCATCGGCGGCCCTCATCCGGCCGGCGCCGTGACGAGGCCGGGGTGTCGGAGGGCCATGCACGTGGGGTGCCGACAGTGTCACAAGTCGGCACCCGGAGCATGGCGTGACCGGTCCAACACCGGTGTCTTCCTCAGGTGTTGAGGGCGTTGAGGGTGTTGAGCAGTGCGGCGAGGCCGTCCGCGTAGATGCCGTGGAAGAGCTCCTCGGCGTCGGCCTCGCTGACGCCGACGGGCGTGAACGAGCCCGTCCATTCCACCTGCGACGTTCCGGGTGCGCCGGGTATGTCGCGCACCGTCAGCGTGGAGAGGTAGTCGGTGACGGGGAAGGGCGCCTGCTCGATGGCGTAGGAGTAGGTGCGCTTGTGGTGGTCGAAGGCCTTGAGGCGTTCGACGATGACGCCGCCGTCCTGGTTGGTCAGGCGGCGAACGCGACCGCCTTCGCTCAGTTCGCTCTCGGGGATGTACGGGAGCCAGTCGGGCAGGGAGTCGAAGCCGCCGATGAGCTGCCAGACGTCGTCGGCGGATCGGGGGAGATCGATGGTGGCGGTGGCGGTGGTGGCCATGTACTGCTCCTTGCGTGTGCCGTGGAGTCGGGTCAGGCAGTGGGGGTGGGGGCGTCGGCGGCGATGAGCCGCTCGTCGCGGAGCGCGGTCCAGAAGGCGGCCGGGACGTTCTCGTCGAGGGCGGCGACGTCCTCGGCGATGCGGCTGGGCCGGGTCGCGCCGGGGACGACGGCAGCCGTCGCCGGGTGCGCCAGGGCGAACTGCAGGGCGGCGGCCTTGATGCTGACACCGTGCGCGGCGGCGAGCGCCTTGATCCGCTCGACCTTGGCGACGATGTCGGCCGGGGCCTTCTGGTACTCGAAGTGCCGGCCGCCGGCGAGGATGCCGGAGCTGTAGGGTCCGCCGACGACCATGTCGACGTTCTGCTCGGTGGCGGCGGGCAGCAGGCGCTGCAGGGACCGGTTGTGGTCGAGCAGGGTGTAGCGGCCGGCCAGGAGGAACGCGTCGGGCTCGGGCTCGTCCAGGCCGAGGGTGAGCTCGATCGGCTCCACGCGGTTGACGCCCAGGCCCCAGGCCTTGATGACGCCCTCGTCGCGGAGGTTCTGCAGGACGCGGAAGGCGCCGGTGCGCGCCGACTCGTAGACGGCGAGCCAGTCGTCGCCGTGGAAGTCCTGGGCGACGTCGTGCACCCAGACGATGTCGAGCCGGTCCGTCCGCAGGCGCTTGAGGCTGTCCTCGATGGAGCGCAGGGTGGCGTCCGCGGTGTAGAGGTCGACCATCTTGTTCGCGCGGCCGTGCTCGAACAGGCCGCCCTTCTCGCCCAGGTCGCGGTCGGCGGGGTCCTCCAGCTCGTCGAGGATGACGCGGCCGACCTTGGTGCTGAGCACGTACTCGTCGCGCGGCCGGCCGGCCAGCACCTCGCCCAGGCGCAGCTCGGACAGGCCCGCGCCGTAGAAGGGCGCGGTGTCGAAGTAGCGAATGCCCTGGTCCCAGGCGGCTTCGACGGTGGCCGCGGCTTCCTCGTCCGGGATGCTGCGGAACATGTTGCCGAGCGGGGCGGTGCCGAAGCCGAGGGATCCCGGCAGGAGGGACTTGATACCCATGGTGGGAAACTTTCTGTTCGAGGTGTAATGCGGCTATCAGGACGTTTTCCCCTGTTCCGCGGCTCTTGCTCTGTCGAGGTTAGGATCGAGAGGTCAGACTGTCCAAGACTTGCTTGGACACACTTGAGTCCCCCGAGGTCTTACATGCTTGACCTGCGACAACTTCGCTATTTCGTGGCCGTGGCCGAGGAGGAACACGTCGGCCGCGCCGCCGATCGCCTGCACATTTCCCAGTCACCGCTGAGCCGGCAGATCGCCCAGCTGGAGAAGAACCTGGGCCTGACCCTGTTCGAGCGCAGCCAGCAGCGCCTCCGCCTCACCTCCGACGGCCGCGTCTTCCTCACGGAGGCCACGGCCCTGCTGCGGCACGCGGACCGGCTCGAGAACCTCGGCCGCCGCCTGGGCCGCGGCGAGGAAGGCGGCCTGTGCGTGGGATACGTCGGCGATGCCATGCACACCGGGATCCTGCCCCAGGCGCTGCGCGCCCTGCACGACGAGCGCCCCGGCATCCACGTGGCCCTCTACGACCTCACCGCGGCCCAGCAGTTCGAGGGCCTGCGCCAACGCAGCCTGGACATCGCCCTCGTGCCGGAGGCGCCCCCCGAGACGGACCCCGACCTGCGCAGCGCCCTCCTGCTCGAAGACCCCCTGCTCCTGGCCGTGCCGAGCAGCCACGCACTTGCGGGGCGGGCGGAAATCCTGCCCGAAGACCTCGACGATCAGCCGTGGATCGCCATCGAGAACAGCCAACAGCCCGCCTGGCGCGACGACTTCGTCGCCTCCTGCGCGGCGGCCGGGTTCACGCCCGACATCCGGCTCGAAGCCCCCGAGCCTCTCACCGCTCTCGGCCTGGCCGCGTCCGGCCTCGGCATGACGCTCGTCCAGGAGAGCATGCTGCGAGGCGACACCCCAGGGGTCACCGTCCGTGAACTCCCCTGGTTCCAGAGGTCAGTACGCCTGTGGGCAGCATGGCACCAGATCGATCTGCGCCCGGTCGTCACGTCCTTCCGCGCGACCGTACTCAACACCAAGGACACCGCGGACGAACCCGTCAGGTGAGGCCGGCGGCGGCCCGCTCCTCCGTGCTCCGGGGCGCCTTCTCGCGGCGCGGGAGCAGCAGCGGAGTGGCCAGGAGCACGACTCCGGCGAGCGCGATCGCGATGCGCGGGCCGGTGACGGCGGCGACGACACCCCACAGGGCGGTCAGAGCCGCGATCGAGAGGCTGCTGCTGACCGACCACGCGGACAGCGTGCGGGCGACCCGGTCGGGGTCGGCGTGTTCGAGCCGGTAGGTGGCAAGCACCGGATTGAACAGGCCGCAGCACGTCACCAGGCCGAGCTGGACCGCGATGACGAGCACGATTCCGGGTACTCCGGGCTGGACGAACGCCAGTCCGATGGGCCAGCACGCACGCAGCGCCCCGACGACGAGCATCACCTTGTGCTGCCCGAACCGTGCCACGAGCGGGTGCGCCACGCGTGAGCCGATGAGTCCACCGATGCAGGGGACCGCGAACGCAAGACCGTACTGCCAGGGTGCGAAGCCGAGTCGGCTCAGCATGAGCACGGCGATCAGCGGCTCGGAGGCCATGATGAGGCCGTTGACAACGATCGAGTTGAGGAACAGCGGGCGCAGCGTGCGGTGGCTGAGGATGTAGCGCCAGCCTTCGAGCAGATCACCGGCGCGCAGCCGCGGTGCGGCGGCCCGCGCGGGGCGCGTTTCCGTCCCTCCGATGGCGCGGATGCCGAGCGCCGAGAGCAGGTAGCTGACCGCGTCGGCAACCACGGTCGTCACGGGTCCGAACATGCCGATCGCGGCCCCGCCGAGCGGCGGCCCGACCACGATCGAGGTCCATGTCGTCGACTCGAACCTGCCGTTCGCGACGAGCAGGTCCTCCGGCCGCACGAGCGACTTCAGATACGCGCCGCCGGCCGCCTTGAAGGCGATGTCGGCCGCGGCGGCGACGACGGACACGACGAGGAGCTGGGCGAAGCTGAGCCGGCCGAGCGCGAACGCGGCGGGGACGCTCATCAGCGCCGCGAACCGGATCAGATCCATCGCGATCATGACGGGCCGCTTACGCCGGAACTCCATCCACGGCCCGAGGGGCACCGCGACCACGGCCCCCACGGCCCGCCCCGCGGCGGCCAGCGCCGCCACCTGGGTCGGCCCGGAGTGCAGTACGAGGATCGCGATCAAGGGAAACGCGCCGAACCCGAACCCCGTGCCGTACGAGCTGACCGCGAACGCCGCCCACAACCACCCGAACCGCCGCCCCAGCGCCCGCCTGCCCTTCACGCCCACCGCACCTCTCGCCGCCCCGATCACCCACACGTTGACCACCGACATCAAAGCGAGGAGCAGACGACGAGATCAAACAACCGACCCGCCATGAGAACACAACCCGTCGTTGTACCCAGCACGAGGCCTTGCACCCGGCACGCCGAGAGCACGCACCAAACGCCGTGGGGCCGCCCTTCGGGCGACGGCGGGGGTTTGGAGACAGGCCTGGGTCGCCACTACTGGCCTGGCGGCTTCCCCCACTCCAAGGAGCGAGGGAAGCGACCCGACCTGTCGAGAGGAGAGCTCAGCGCTTGAGCGTGAAGGTGAAGTCGCCGGAGAGCTTGCCGCTCAGCCGGACGGCCGAAACGAGCTTCCCCTCCTCGATCAGTCTCTCGGCCTCGGTCCGCGACAGACCGCACCCTTCAGCGATCAGTCGCACCGGCCGGACAGGGATCCGCGCCGCGAAGCGGACCAGGACGTCGATCACCTCGCGGTCCAGGTGGTCCGGTCCGCCGGTGTCGAGGCGCCAGGCGTTGTCCCAGTCGAGGGCGATGCGATTGCGGCGCCGCACGACCGGGTCCTGGAGCAACTCAGCTGCCAGGCCAGGGTCGTTGTCATGCATCCGGTCCAGCAGCTCGGGCCGTACGGAGCGCACATTCATCCGCTCCAGGACCGTGAGCTTTGTGGTTCCCCCGCAAGCGGTACAGAGCGCGAGGAGCCAGGCGTCGATGAGCTTGTGGTTGGCGTTGACGCGGAATTTGCCGTTCGCCCGGAAGCGGCCGGACGCGCACGCGTGGCAACGGCGGAGAACGAGCGGCAGGCAGGTGGGCATGACCACCCAGCTATTGAGCACAGAAGTACACCGGTTTCAGTGAGAAGTCCGCAGCAAAAAGGAGCGCGGCGCGTATGCGCGACGCGCGACAGATCAGCGCTCGGGAGGTCTCACAGGGTGTACAACGGCACGTCCTTGCCTGGGCGACTTGGTTCGGCAGCACGGTAATGGCCCGCAGCGGCGCTGTTCCAGTGGTTTTCGGATCCCGCCGGCGCACTCCGGTCCGCCGGACAGGCACTGGCGCACCAGACGGCCGCACGGCCGCCGTCCACAGGCACGACGGCACGGTGCAGGAAGCCGGCGCTGCCGGTGACGACATTTGTGCGCCCGCCCGTTGGGCGAGGAGTCATGATGTGGCCATGGCGTTCTCGACGGCGTTCACAGAGATGTTCGACGTGCGGTACCCGATCGCACTTGCGCCGATGGGTGGGTCGGCCGGCGGCGCACTGGCCGCGGCGGTCTCGCGCGGCGGCGGTTTCGGGATCCTCGGCAGCGGGTCCGGGGACCCGGAGTGGCTGGCACGTGAGGTGCCCGTCGTGGCGGGCACGGGAAGTCCGTGGGGCGTCGGATTCCTGACCTGGGGAATCGACGTCGGCGTGGTGGAGCGTGCGCTGGAGTACGGGCCGAGGGCTGTGATGCTGTCGTTCGGCGATCCGAGCCCCTATGCGGAGCGTGTCCGCCGGGCAGGAGCTCTGCTGATCCTTCAGGTCACCGACCTGGACGAGGCCAGGCAGGCCGCGGACCTGGGCGCCGATGTGATCGTGGCTCAGGGAACCGAGAGCGGCGGGCACGGAGCCGCGCGCGGGCGCTCCACGTTGCCGTTCGTGCCCGCGGTCGTGGATCTCGTGGATCCGGTGCCGGTACTGGCGGCCGGCGGGATCGCCGATGGCCGTGGCGTGGCGGCCGCACTCGTGCTGGGCGCGGCCGGAGCGGTCATCGGAACCCGCTTCCAGGCCACCGCAGAGTCCCTGGCCGATCCCTCGATCACCAAGGCCATCGTCGAAGGACGCGGGCAGGACACCGAGCGGAGCACGCTACTGGACATTACCCGCGGCTCCCGATGGCCCGCAAAGTACCCCGCCCGAACCCTCGGCCACCCCTACCTCGACACCTGGCGCGGCCGGGAGGCCGAACTCGCCGCCGACCCCCAAGCCCGTCAGGACTACCAGGACGACGTGGCCCGCGGCACCATCCCCCCACTGCCGGTCTGGGCCGGCGAAGCTGTCGACCTCATCACCGACCTCCCCTCGGCAGCCGACCTCGTCACCACCCTGGCCACGCAGGCCGAGGAGTCGCTGGCCCGCGCGTACCCCCGCTGACACACCAACTGCCCACGCGGCTACGGCCTACCCCTTCCGCCCGACCCCGCCGAACATCGCCACTTCATCAGGCACCGCGGCGATGGCACCCTCCGGCCGCCAGCGTGAGCAGGAGACCACGCCCGGCTCAAGCAGTTCCAGGCCGTCGAAGAACCGGGCGACCTGCTCCGGGGTGCGCTGGTTCAGCTTGGGTGTGCCGTGTCCGTTCCAGAACGCCACGGCCGCGTCCGCGTCCGGCATGGCCGGGCTGGTGATGGTGTGAGACAGGACGAGATGGCTGCCGGAGGGACTCCCGGAGACGGCGGGAGCGACCGCTCAGGAATCAACTGCCGTACAGAGAAGGGTGATTGAGGGAGGCAAAGGAGAGGGGGATCGGGCGGGTGACCCATGGGGGAGCGGTGTCAGGTCAGGCCGCTGTGGTGACCGTGGTGGCCTGCCAGGCGAAGTCGTCCGGGTCGGTGAAGGTCCCGGCGTCGCCGCCGAGCACGAGCCGGTGCGATCCGCTGCCGTCGACGGGCACGCCGACATCCTTGGCCAGCGCGCGGCGCCCGTAGAGAGCCAGCTTGACCGGGCTCGAGGGCGTATCGAACTCGACGTACTTGCGGCCGAAGCTCTTCGCCACGGTGAGACCGCGGTCGACGTAGAACTGCCTGCTCGCGGCGACGTCCGCCACGCCCAGCAGGAGCACGATGCTGTCGATCTGCCGGGTCGCCGGGCCTTTGTCCTTCCGCGCGGACGTGGCGACCTTCCAGATCGTCCCGTCCGGTGCCTGGACGACGCCGCCGTATCCCCACAGGGACTTCGTGACGGGCTTGAGAGGCGTGGCGCCGGCGTCGAGGGCCGTGCCGATGAGCGCTTTGACGTCGGCCGGCTGGGACACCGTGAGCGACAAGGAGAACCCGCGGAAGCCGGTCGTCGGCGCCTCCGAGGCGCTCAGTCCGACCTGAGTGTCCAGGCCGAACGCGGCGGTGTAGAAGCGCTGGGCGGCCGTGGGATCGGCCACCTGGAGGGTGATGGATTCGATGGAGGTCATGGGCATCACGCTAGTTGCGGCTCGGTGAGGAATGCTTCTCCATTCCTGACCGGTATCGACGGCGACGCCCTCGTCATGGCAACCGTCACCCCGCGCTGGTACGCGCTGGGCGTCATGCCGACCAGCTCGGTGAAGCGGGTACGGAAGACGCCCTGCGACGTGTATCCGACCAGGAAACCGACCTCGGTGACCGTGAGTTCGTCACCGCGCAGCAACGCCTTCGCCCGCTCGACACGACGCGTCATCAAAAAAGCGTACGGCGACTGACCGTACGCGAGCCGGAACTGCCGGCTGAGGTGCCCGGCCGGCCAGTTCACGCCGCGGGCGAGCGCCTCCATGTTCAGCGGCTGCGCGTACGCCCGGTCGATCCGGTCACGGACGCGGCGCAGTCGCACCAGGTCCTTCAGCCGCTGGTCCTGGGCGAGCGCGCGCCCCCAGGCGGGATGGCACATACGACACCTACCTTCATGGGTATCCGCGCGCGCCAGGGGACCCTGGGGCCACCTGGCGCGGCAGGGCTCAGCGAAGCTCCTGGATGCGGACCATGTTGCCCGCGGGGTCACGGAAGGCGCAGTCACGGACGCCGTACGGCTGCTCGGTCGGCTCCTGGACGACCTCGGCGTCGGCCGCCTGCACCTTCTCGAACGTGCCGTCGAGGTCCCGGGTGGCCAGCAGGATCCAGCCGTAGGTGCCCTTGGCCATCATCTCTGCGATGGTGCGGCGCTCGTCCTCGCTGATGCTGGGGTCCGCGGCCGGCGGCGCGAGCAGGATGGACGTGCCGGGCTGGCCGACGGGGCCGACCGTGATCCAGCGCATCTTGCCCTGGCCCACGTCGCTGCGGACCTCGAAACCGAGGGCGTCGCGGTAGAAGGCCAGGGAAGCGTCCGGGTCGTCGTGCGGGAGCGCGGTGGTGTGAATGGTGATGTCCATGAACCCACGTTAGTAGCAGCCCGGCGATCCGCGCTTCTCCGATCCTGACCGGTCGGGCCGTCTGTTCACCCCATCCGCACACCCCCGTGGGGTGAAGGGCCATCCACGACTCGGTGCGGCTACTGCTCCAGGCTCTTCACGTTGTCCCCGAACGTCCATCCCTTCGACCCGTCCCAGTTGATCGACCAGGTCATCAGCCCTTTGAGGCCACCGCCGTACGTGTTCCATGCCTGCGAGACCAGACTCGGTGCCATGTAGCCTCCGCCCGCGCCGGGCTGGGCGGGCAGGCCGGAAACCTGCTTGTCGTAGGGGACCTTGATCGTGGTGCCCTGGACTACGAGCCCCTTGTTCAGGCAGTCGGTCTGGGCAGTGAAGCCCTGGACGGTGCCGGCCTCGTAGGAGTCGCCGGAGCAGCCGTACATGCTGCCGTTGTAGTACTGCATGTTGAGCCACCACAGGCGGCCGTTGTCGGCGTACTTCTTGATGACCGGGAGGTACGCGCCCCAGATCGAGCCGTACGTGACGCTGCCGCCGGTGACATACGCCGTCTCGGGGGCCATCGTCAGGCCGAACCCGGCGGGCATCTGGGCGAGGATGCCGTCGATGATACGGATCAAGTTCGCCTGTGATGTGGAGAGTTGGCCGATGTTCCCGCTTCCGGTGAGGCCCGTCTCGATGTCGATGTCGATGCCGTCGAAGTTGTATTTCTTCAGGATCGGGACGATCGTCTCGACGAAGTGGTCCGCGACGGCGGTCGAGTTGAGGTCGATGCCCGCTGCCGCACCGCCGATGGACATCAGGATGGTCTGACCCGAGGCCTTGGCCTGACACATCTCGGCCGGGCTCGCGACCTTCACGTTCGTGTCCATGCCGTCCTCCCACAGCGCGGTGCCGTCGGAGCGGATCACGGGGAAGGCCGCGTTGATGACGTTGTAGCCGTGCTGTGCCATCTCGGGATTGGTGATGGGGGTCCAGCCGAACGGCGGGTGCACGCCGTTGGACGCGCCGTCCCAGTTCTCCCAGTAGCCCTGGAGGACCTTGCCGGCCGGTCGCGGCTTGGTCTGGCAGGTATCGGCGGCGGGGGCGGCAGGTGCCGCGACCAGGACGGTGGAGAGGGACGCGGCCGCCGCGAGGGCGGCGCCGAGGAGACGGGACGTACGACTGCGACGGGACATGGGGGGCCTCCGCAGGGTCACCGGGCGGGTGGGGGTTGGCGTGAGCACGACGCACGGTAGAGAGGTCCAGACCTTTCGTCAATGGGTATGGACCAATGGGGAGTTGGGGGCGAGTCGGGGTCGAGTTTGGGGTCGAGTCGCGGATCAGGCTGGTCGATCGGAGCTAAGAGGTCGCGCGCCGTGGCTGTGGCCGGGCCGCGCTTCCGTCGGCGGTGTCGGGGCGGTCCTCGGGCGCCGAGCGCCCGGCCTGGGCCCGCAGTGCGGCGAGCCCCGCGAGGACCGTGCTGCGCTTGGCGGCCGAGCTCATCCAGTCGGGCAGCCTCGGGATCACCGCCAAGGACGACGACGGACTCCCCCGCTCCCGCAGACGCGCGCCGACGTATGCGGTGAGCGCGTCGACGTGCTCGATGTCGTACGCCCACAGCAGCCGGCCCGCGCAGCGCGTCTGCAGCCACAGCGGCCTGCCGAAGAACGGCTCGGCCGGACCGCCGAGCGTCACGCCGACGCGGGCGTTGCCGCGCCGCTCCGGCTCCCACTCGGCCGTGGCCCCGCATCGCGCACAGGTCAGCCGCCTGGGCAGGAACAACAGGTCTACGGAACAACGGAGTTCGGGCCCTCCCGGGCGCGGAACGACCACGGCACGCGCGGAGCAGCGGGGGCACACCACGAGGATGCGGGCCGCGAAACGGGCCAGCATGACGCCTGCGTCGACGTGCCGGTGCCCAGCGGCATCCACAAGGCCTCCCCTGTCTGTCTCGGCTGTCTGTCTCGGCGCACCGACCGACCCTGGGCCGGCCTCAGCGGCAACCACGTAGGGGCGTCCTGACCCTCCGCCCCGTCCGGCTCACCTCGCTCCGTCAGCCGCTGTAGGTCACCGGAAGTGTGAGCAGGCCGCGGGCGCGCATGGATGGCCGCCACTGCGGGTCGTCCCGGGCCGGCTCGATCTCCTTGAACCTGTCGAGCAGGGCCGCCAGAGCGATCTCGGTCTCGGCGCGGGCCAACGGCGCGCCGAGGCAGTAGTGGATGCCGTGCCCGAGTGCCAGGTGGCCGCCGGCATCGCGGTCCAGGTCGAGGCGATCCGGATCGGCGAAGCGGGCCGGGTCTCGGTTGGCGGCGGACAGCGAAAGCAGGACCGTCTCGCCTGCGGGGACCGGGACTCCCCCGATGGTCATGTTCTCGGTCGGGAAACGCCGGACGGCGAGAAGAGCCGGCCCTTCGTACCGTGCGAACTCCTCTACTGCATAGGGGAGTTGTGATCGGTCCTTGCGCAGGGCAGCCAGCTGCTCCGGATGGCGCAAGAGGGCGAAAACGGCGTTGCCGATGAGTTGCACCGTGTTCTCGTACCCGGCGAAGAGAATCAGGAAGGCGAGCGAGGTCAGTTCGTCCTCGCTGAGGCGGTCGCCGTCGGTGTCGCGGACCGCGATCAGGTCGGAGAGCAAGTCGGCACCGGGTTGCTCGCGTTTGTGAGCGAGGAGTTCGGCGAAGAAGCCGAGAAGCGCCGGCACCGCCTCCTTCGCCGCCTGGGGGTGGCCGGGATCCGGGGCGACGAGCGCGTCGGTCCAGGTGCGGAAGTCCGGGCGGCGGTCGTCCGGGACACCGAGCAGCTCGCAGATCACGGCGATCGGCAGAGGTGCGGCGTAGGAAGCGATGAGGTCCGTACTGCCTTGGGAGCCAAGGGCGTCGAGGAGTCGGTCCGCAGTTTCCCGTATGGGCGTACGGAGTTGCTCGACACGACGAGCGTTGAAGGCGCGGCCGACCAGCTGACGGATGCGGGTGTGGTCGGGGGGATCCATGTTCAGCAGGTTGGCATCAAGGGCCGGTGGCAGCGAAAAACCACGATAGGCCCCGTCCAGGGCGTGCTTCTTGTCCAAGGAGAGCCGGGGATCGGCGAGGGCGGCGCGTACGTCGGCGTACCGCGTGACAATCCAGGCGGAGTCACCGTCCGGCCCGGCGATGCGATGCACCGGCGAGGTGTCACGCAGGCGGCCGTAGACGTCGTATGGGCTGTCGATGAGCTCGTCCAACTCGTCCTGGAGATCCATATGTCCCACCCTAGGGTGTCCCTGCCACGCCGATCCGGCCACCGCCGACGGCGCCCAAGTCACGTACTGGCGACGAGTTCCGTGTGGGCTGCCGCCGTGGAGGTGGGCGTCGCGTCATTTCCGGCACGCGTGCGCCACGTTCACCTGTCGGGCGGCGGACGGCGTTCGCCGATCTAGGCCGGTTCCGGCCGTCGCACGTCAACAATCATGGGATCGGTCTTGCTGCCTCACGCGGCCTGTGTCTCAATGGGCGACGATTTCAGCACGTCACTCCCGCAACTGCATCCGCACCTGCACCGGGATCCGCACCTGCACCTTCCCCCCACTCGCACAGTGAAGGCAGGCTTCCCATGAGGTATGGAAGAGGGCTCGGTATCGGTTCGGCACTGGGTGTCGGCGTCGTCGTCGTGAGCGCGCTCGCGCTCGCACCCATGGCGACCGCGGTGACCCCCGACACCGCCACCATCTCGTTCGACTGCGGAATCTACGGGTCGGGCACGGCGACCCTCACGGCCACCCAGGACGGCACGGCCGCGACGATCAGCGTGTCGACCTCGGCCATCTCGGCGCCCGTCGACGTCGCGGCCGGCTCGGTCAACTCGACGCTCACGCTGACGAACAACGGCTCCGGCACGTCCACGTTCACCGGCAACTCCAACCCGGCGATCCCCGCCGGCAGCCCCGTGTCCACCGGGCCGCTGAACGGGTCCGTCGCCGCCGGGGACAGCCTGGAGGCCAAGTCCCTGAAGGTCGTGGTCATGGGTATCACCGTGACGTGTAACGCCACATCCGCCCAAGCACCCGGTCCGTTCGTCTTCTGACGCGCAGGGCCGACGTCGCCGGGCGGTGCCTCCCCGTCTTCATGGGCGGACGGCACCGCCCGGCTCCCGCGCGAACGGACTCCCGCGCGTCGTCCCTACCGCGGGTGTGCCGTAGTCCGCCAGAATTTGCACATGCTGAGGATCGGATCGGTTGTGCTGGGTGTCTCGGATGTGCCGCGTGCGGCAGCGTTCTGGGCGGAGGCCCTGGGATACGTACCGCGCGAGGAGATGGAAGACGACTGGGTGGTGTTGGTGCCGGCGGAAGGCGCCGGGGTTCAGCTGTCGCTCGGTCTCAGCGAGACGCCGGTCCAGGAGCATCCGCGGATCCATCTGGATCTGTACGCCGGGGACTCGGCCGATCAGGCCACCGAGGTCGAGCGGTTGGTGTCCCTGGGCGCACAGCGGGTCGCCTGGGACCTGTACCCGGCCGACGCCGACTTCATCGTGCTCGCCGACCTCGACGGCAACCGCTTCTGTGTCATCGACACCGGTCACGGCTGAGGGGCGCGAGGCAGAGGCCGTAGTGCTGCTGTCCGCGGAGCGGACCTGGGCCGTGAGCGGCGGCTCCTCATTGCATGTCCCTTCCCCCTCCGAAAGCGGCGACTACCGGACGGCTGCCTGACCAGTGCCGGCTACGTGAGCGAGCTCTGCTTGGGCACCACGACTCCGTAGAGGTCCTGAACCGTGGCGAGCGCGGCTTCATGAACCTGCTGCGCGGGGATGCCGTTCGGGTTGCCCTTGAGCGGCAGCGGCCGGGTCGCGGACGCGTCGCCGACCACGGTCGGATGGTTGCCGTTGAGGAACGCGCCCTGGCTCGTGAACAGGGTGCACATGTTCGTCATGAATCCGGCGATGATGACGTTCTTGCGCCCGGCCTTCTCGACCTCTTCGGCGAGGTTGGTGTGGTGGAAGCCGTTGGGGACGGTCTTCTCGACGACGGGCTCGCCCTTCGCCGGCTTCAGCGCCGGAATGATCTGACCCGCCTTCGACTTCAGGTCGTAACCCTTGTCGACGATGTGGATGACCGGTGTGCCCGCCTCACGGGCGCGCTTCAGCAGAGCTTCGGCGTTGTCCACCGCGGAGTGCCACCCGTCGAGTTCCATCACGCCCTGGGTGTAGGTGTTCTGGAAGTCGATCAGGATCAGCGTCGAGTCGGCCAGCTTCGCGGGCGTCTCGTCGAAGCCGTTGAGCTCGCGCAGCGTGGTTCTGAACATGGGTGTACCGCCTTCGGTCTTCGCGTGAGGTTGGCAGCCCGAGCGATGCGGTGGGCTGCGACCTGAACGCTATGACCCAGCAGGCGTGTCCACAATGACGTCTAACATGCAGATACCGACATGCCACTCGCGCACCACCGATGGCACGGCAGACCGGCCAGGGGGACTCATGCACGACATCGCCAGACGCCTCGTCGTCATCGTGCTCTTCGAAGGCGTCGACCTGCTCGACGTCACCGGGCCACCGGAAGTGTTCTCACTGGCCCGACGCGAGACGGAGGACGCGGCGGGATATCACGTCGTCCTCGCCGCCGAGAGCATGGATCCGGTCACCACCTCCGCCGGAGTCCGCATCCTCCCGGACATCACCTTCCGGGAGGCCGCCGAGGGGAGCATCGACACGCTCATCGTGCCCGGCTCGGTGGAGGTCGACAGCGAGCGCCGGGTACGCGCGCTGGTGGACCCCGAGCTGGTCGGCTGGGTGAAGAGACTCGCCGACCGCACCCACCGGGTCACGTCCGTGTGCGTCGGAGCACACCTCCTCGCCGCGGCCGGCCTCCTCGACGGCAAGCGGGCCACCACCCACTGGTCGACGGCGCCCCAACTGGCCGCGGACCACCCGGCCGTGGAGGTCGACGCCGACCCGATCTTCATCCGCGAGGGGAACGTGTGGACCGGAGCGGGCATCAGCGCCTGCCTCGATCTGTCGCTCGCGCTGATCGCCGATGACCTGGGCGAAGCCATCGCGCTGCGCGTCGCCCGGCAGCTCGTCATGTACTTGAAGCGGCCGAGCGGACAGAGCCAGTTCAGCGTTCCTCTGGAACAGCTCTCCACGACACGACGCATCGAGGATCTCCGCCACCACATCATGCGCAACATCAGCCGGCCGCTGACCGTCGTGGAGCTCGCCGAGTACGCGCACGTCAGCGACCGGCATCTCACCCGGCTCTTCAAGACCGAACTGGGCATGACCCCGCACACCTACATCGAATCCGTCCGCGTCGAGAAGGCACGCCACGACCTCGAATCCTCCGACGCCACCCTCGAACGCATCGCGTCCGCCTGCGGATTCGGCACGACGGACACCCTGGTGCGGGCGTTCCGACGACGGCTGAACACCACACCGACGGAGTACCGCCGCAGATTCCGGGTGCCCCGGACCCGCTGATGCCTGAGACCCCGCCACCCCTCTCCCACCGAGGTAGACACTGTCTAATCCCCAATGGTGGACAGTGTCCATGACTGATGAGAGCTCCCTTCGCGAGCGGCTGATCGACGTCGGTGTGGACCTGGTCCTCACCGAGGGCTCCGCGTCGGTGGGGCTGCGGGAGATCGCCCGGCGGGCCGGGCTCTCGCACGGGGCCCCGAGCCTGCACTTCGCCACGCACCACGCCCTGCTCGCGGCCATTGCCCAGCGCGGCTTCGAGGACCTCGCGGCCCGATTCGAGGCCGCCGCCGACCGCGAGGCGCCACCACGCGCTCAGCTGGAGCGACTTGCCGGGGCGTACGTCGGGTCCGCGCTGGAGCGCCGCGACATGTTCGAGCTGATGTTCCGTCACGATCTGCTCGGCGGGGCACAACAGGAGGCAGGCCGGTTTCAGTTGCGGACCTCCACGCTTCCGCTCTTCCTGCGGATGGTCGAGTTGGTCGGCCTGTGCAGGGAGGATCCGGACGCCGTGCACCGGCCCGGGTCGCCCATCCGTTCGGCCGTATCGCCCGCGGTGACCGCCGCCGCCCTGTGGTCCGGGCTGCACGGCATCGCCCAGCTGTGGACCTGGGGAAGCCTGCACCTGGCCCTCGGCACTCCCCCGCCGGCCGATCAGGAACGCGAACAGCTCGTCACGGCAGTCCTGGACGCTCATCTTGGGCCGGTGACGGCGTGAGCACTGCCGCGAGGCGACCCTTCGCTCTTCTGGCCTTCCTCCCCCTCCTCGGCCTGATTCCCGTCTTCCTGCTGCCTGGGCACGGGGACGGCGATGCCAATGCCACTCCCCCATGACAACTGGCCCTGGAGCCAGGCGGGAGTGATCGCGGCGCGCCGGGGGAGGGTCTGAATTCCCGTCAGCCGTAAGCCGGTTGAACGACTAGGGGGTGTCCAGTTCGTCGGAGCGTCCGGCGTCCAGGCAGGGCCACTGGGCGGTGGGGCGTCCGTCGGTGCGCATGTAGTTGCCGCTGATCTGCGGCCAGCCGACGGGCGAGTCCTCCCACGGCTCCTGCCGCCCGTACACCGTCCGGTCCAGCAGGCTGTACGTCTGGTCCATGGCCTCGACGCCGCGGCCTGTGGTCCAGTACGTCTCGAACACGCGGTCTCCCTGGCGCAGATAACACGCCAGCATGAACGGGCCACGCCCCGCCATCAGCGTGTCGATCGACTCCTCGGCCGAGTACCAGGGCACGTCCCAGCCCATGAAGTCGCGGTAGCGGACGCTCACCTCGTACGGGCCCTGGCACAGCGTCGCGTAGGTGACGTCACGGGAGTGCAGGTAGGACAGCTCGCGGACCTGACTGTTGAAGAACGTGCAGCCCTCGCACTGGTCGGCGGCGGGGTGGTCGGCGTGCCACATCTGGAAGTACGCGATGAGCTGCGTGCGGCCCTCGAACGCGTCCAGCAGCGTGACCTGACCGGACGGGCCGGTCAGCGGGGCGCCGGCGTCCACTTCCACCATGGGCAGCCGGCGGCGGGCCGCAGCGATCGCGTCGCCTTCACGGGTGTACGCCTTCTCCCGGATCCGCAGCGCGTCCAGTTCGGCCTGGTAGGCGGCTCGGTCGACGGCCTTGGGTGCGGGTGCGCTCGTTTCGGTGCTCATGAGAACTCATCCCTTCATGTCCTTGTCCGGAGGGCCTTCTCTGCCTCGCTCCAGAGCGACTGTCACCCCACCGACGAAGACGGACCTCCCCTATCGACACCGGCAGAGAAAAAGTTCGCCGGATGTGCACGACGTTAGTCACAGCTCGCCGTTTCCGCTGGTCAGCTCCCGGATCCGGCGTGTCAGATAGCGGCGCTCGGCCTCCGTCGGCGCCAGTTTCACCGCTTCCTCGTACGCGAGCCTGGCCTCGGCCCTCCGGCCGGAGCGGCGGAGCAGGTCGGCCCGGGTCGCGGGCAGCAGGTGGTAGCCGTCGAGCCGCCCGGATGCGGCCAGCTCGTCGACCAGCGCCAGACCGGCCGGGATGCCGTCCGCCATCGCGACCGCCACCGCCCGGTTCAGCTCGACCACCGGGGACGGGGCCAACCGGGCCAGCTCCGCGTACAGCACCGCGATCTGCGGCCAGTCCGTGCTCGCCGCATCGGGCGCGGTGGCATGACAGGCGGCGATCGCGGCCTGTACCTGGTACGGCCCGCTGCGCCTCGTGGCCAGCGCCTCGTCAAGGGTCTTCACCCCCTCGGCGATCAGCCCCTGATCCCACCGGCTCCGGTCCTGCTTCTCCAGCGTGACGAGCATGCCGTCGGACGTACGGGTCATGCGCCGCGCCTCATGCAGCAGCATCAGGGCGAGCAGCCCGCGCGGCTCGGGTTCGCCGGGCATCAGCCGGTTCAGGACCCGGGCCAGCCGGATCGCTTCGGCGGTCAGCGCCCGGCGGTCGTCCGCGCCCTCGTCGTCGTACCCCTCGTTGAAGATCAGGTAGAGCACGGCGAGGACGGCGGCGAGTCGCTGCGGGAGCAGGTCGGCGGGTGGCACGCGGTACGGGATGCCGGCCTCGGCGATCTTGCGTTTGGCGCGGACCAGGCGCTGCGCCATCGTCGGCTCGGTCGTCAGGAAGGCGCGGGCGATCTCGGCGGTGCTCAGCCCGGCCAGCGTACGCAGGGTGAGCGCGACCCGTGCGGGGAAGGGCAGCGCCGGGTGGCAGCAGGTGAAGATCAGCCGCAACCGCTCGTCCGGGATGTCCTCCACCTGCGGTTCATCCGGGCCGCGGGTGATCACGGCGAGCTGGCGCAGCTTGGCCGCACCCGCGGCGTCGCGCCGCAGCCGGTCGGTGGCGCGGTTGCGGGCGGTGGTGGTGAGCCATGCGCCGGGGCGGCGCGGCACGCCGTCGCGCGCCCAGGTCGTCAGCGCTGCGGCGAACGCGTCCTGCGCGCAGTCCTCGGCCAGGTCCCAGTCGCCCGTCGTCCCGATCAGGGTCGCGACCACCTGGCCCCACTCGTCCCGGAACGCCTCGTCGACGGCCGTCCGGACCCGGTCCTCCGGCGCGGTCATTCCCAGACCGGGCGGATCTCGACGCCGCCCCAGCGCGCGTAGGGATGGCCTTCGGCGATCGCGATCGCCTCGTCCAGGTCGGCGCACTCGACGATCACGAAGCCGCCGACGAAGTCCTTGGTCTCCGCGAACGGGCCGTCCGACACCAGGGTTTCGCCGTCCCGGACCCGGACCGTGGTCGCGTCCACCACCGGACGCAGCCGCGCGCCGACGAGCATGCCGCCCCGCCGGTCGAGATCCGCGAGCCAGGCCTGGTGTGTCGGGTCCGCCTCGAGCTCCTCGTTACTGGGCGAAACCTTCTCGTCGTCGCAGATAAGCAGCACGTACTTCACCCTGTTCATTCTGCCCCCGCTACCCCCGTCGTGAGGGCTTCGCCTCACGACGCAGGGCGCCATGAGGGTCGTGCACCGGGATCGGAAGCCGGCGAACCTGTTCGTGCAGCCCGGAGACCAGGCCAATCCCGCGTACGCGGGCAGCGGCGGTACCCGGGCCTGCGGATGGGTCGTCAGTCCTGGTGGACGACGTTCGTGCCGGGTCCGCCGGAGAGGGCTCGGGTACGTGCAGCCGTCGCCCGCTGATCGTGACCGCGTCGTCGATGACGTACGTGATGTCAGCTCCGTTCTTCGACGCTGTGACGGTCACGTTGTTGGTCTGACCGGGGGCGGCGGTGTAGACGACCGCACGGCCGTCGATCGCGGCGGTGGCGGGCGACGTCGCGGCAACGGCCGTACCGGCCGGCAGGCGGGACCTGTAAGGCGATCGATAATGGGCCAATTCATTCCTCAATGGCGGTCCAACTCGGGTTCACTCATGGGCCTCATCGTGTTTCTGAGCCGTCATACTTCAGCGGCTTCTGCAGTTCCGGACGACGGGCCTCCGTAAGGCTCCTCGCGCCGGCGATTGTCGGCGGTGCGCGGTGTGCGGTAGGCGCGGAGGGAAGCGTTCGTCGCTGCCACCGCCGCGACCGCCAGTGTGGCGGACAGGCCGCCGACGACCAGGGCGAAGGGGGCGGAGGTCGCCGATGCCATCAACCCGCCCCGGAAATTGCCGAGTTCGGGGCCCGCGACACCGATGACATGTTCCACGGAGGAGACTCTCCCCCGGTACGGGTCCGGGGTCTCCAACTGAACCAGCGCACTGCGGGTGACGACCGAGACGGTGTCGGCGGCACCGGCCACGGCCAGGCAGCCGAGGGCCGGCCACAGCGGCCCGGAGAGACCGAAGCCGGCCAGCGCCAGGCCCCAGACGGCAGCCGCGCCCAGCTGGACCAGCCCTCCGCGGGGCCAGCGGGTCACCGTGCCGGAGAGGAGGCCCGCCGTGATCCCGCCGACCGCGACGGCCGAGAGGAACAGGCCGAGGGTCTGCGGGTTGCCGCCGAAGCGGACCTCATTGACCAGCGGGAACAGCGCGATCGGCATGGCGAGGAGCGTCGCGGACAGGTCGGTGACCATCGAGCCCCACAGTGTCGGGCGGCGCAGGACGATCCACCAACCGCCATGCCTCGACCGCCGCTTGGCGACAGCTGTATCCGCGCCCTCGGGTCTCATGGCCGGAAGGCGGATCACCGCGAGCATCGAGACCGACGCGGACACTGTCTGGGCGGCGTACGCGGCAGGGAGGTCCCAGCGGGCGATGATCAGCCCGGCCAGCGCGGGCCCGGCCAGCATCGCCACCTGGAAGGAGATGTTGGTCAGCGCGAGACCGGCCGCGACCTGGTCGGCCGGCAGCAGACGGACCGGGAACGTGCGCCGGGCCGGGGCACCCAGCGCGCCACAGGCGGTCCCGGCAGCAACCAGGGCGAGCAGCAGGTACACGTTCCGGTTGCCCGCCAGGGCCTGGGTCGACAGCCCTGCGGCGACCAGCAGTTGGCCTGCCGTAGTGGCCCGCACCAGAGCCCGGCGGTCGACACTGTCGGCCAGCGTGCCGCCGATCAGCCCGAACAGCACCATCGGCAGGCCGGTGGCGAGCCCGATGGCGCCGGTGCCCACGGTGCTGCCGGTCAGGTCCCAGACCTGGGCGAGCACCGCCACGGTCGTTATCTGGCCACCGAGCTGGGAGGCCGAGGTGCCGATCCACACGTCGCGGAACGGTCGGCTGCGACACAGCGGACGGGTGTCGAGGAACCGGACCCGCCCCTTCATTTCGGAGGCCCGGCAAGGTGGTGGAGGATTCGCTCCCGCATCGACCGCTGCTCAAGGGCCCGCCGCACCTCCTCGACGACGGCGGTCATCGCGTGCGGGATCTCGCCGTCCAGCTCGGCGACCGTCGCGTGCGTGGCGCGCCACTCGGCCTCCAGGAACGGCACCAGGGAACGCCCGCGCTCGGTCAGGTTGATCCGCCGGGTACGGGCGTCGGGTCCCGGTTCGGACGTGACCAGATCCTCCTTGCGCATGGCGGCGATGGTCTGGCTGATCGCGGAGTGCGAGCGGTTCAGGGACTCCGCGAGCTCGCGGATGGTGAGTGGTCCGGTGTGGGCCAGCCGGATCAGCGGGTACGCGAACCGCGGCCGCACCCCTTTGATGCCACGCTCGACGTAGACCTGCTCGATGTCGGCATCCATGGCGGCCAGCAGCTCGTGCAGCGAGTGCCAGGGGTCGGGGAGCGCGGTGGGGTCAGGAGATGTCACAGCACTAATATAACAGCGCTGTTATAACAGCGCCCGGGCCTTCCCGGCCTGCACGAGTCTTTGCGTCATCGCACCATCGGCCAGACGGAGCCGGGGTCGGACGCCTCGACTTGATAGGCAAGCGAGCAGTTGCCTATGCTGTGGTCATGGCCGACGATCTCTTCAAAGCCTTGGCCGACCCCACCCGCCGCACCATCCTCGACGAGCTCACGGAGAAGTCCGGACAGACGCTGTTCGAGATCTGCGGGCGGCTGAGCATGAAGCATCAGCTCGGCATCTCGCGCCAGGGTGTCTCCCAGCACCTCGCCGTGCTGGAGGCCGCCGGACTCGTCGAGACCAGGCGAGAGGGCCGATACAAGTTCCACGACCTGAACACGGAGCCGCTGCGGCAGATCACCGAGCGATGGCCCGTGCGCACGCCCACGCCCACAACCCACACATCAGGACCGGAGGACAGCACCTCATGAAGATCCACCTGACCAGCGTCTTCGTCGACGACCAGGCCAAGGCCGAGCACTTCTACACCGAGATCCTCGGCTTCGTGAAGAAGCACGACGTCCCGGTCGGCCCGGGGGCCCGGTGGCTGACCGTCGTCTCGCCCGACGAGCCCGGCGGCACCGAACTCCTCCTGGAGCCCGCCGGCCACCCGGCCGTCAAGCCCTACCGCGACACGCTCGTCGCGGACGGCATCCCGCTCGCCCAGTTCGCCGTCGAGGACGTACAGGCAGAGTACGAGCGCCTGAGCGGGCTCGGAGTCACCTTCACCCAGGAGCCCCTGGAAATGGGCCCCGTCACCACGGCAGTCTTCGACGACACGTGCGGCAACCTGATCCAGATCGCAACAAGCCCGGAGTAGGCGTCGGACGGCGGCGCGGGCCTGACGCCGGAACTTCCCGAAACCCTCGCCGCCGTCGTCGCCGCCGCTCAGACGTCAGCCCCCAGAGCGACTTGCACCCTTTACGGCCCTCCCCCTACGTTCGATCATCCGGCGCTTCGCCCCCCTTGCATGGAGACCTCTCCGATGTCAGAGCTGCAGATCGATGCCCTCGTCTTCGACGTACTCGGCACACTCGTCGACGAGCCCGCCGGTATCCGCGCCGGCATACGTGAACTGGACCCGTCGCTCGACAGCCCGGCGCAGATCGAAGAGCTGCTGTCGATGTGGCAGCAGCACATCGACCGCGAGCAGCGGCGCATCGTCGACGGCGGGCGACCCTACGTCACCAGCGACGCGCTCGACCTGGAAGCCGCCCGGCTCGTCGCCGACGCCGCCGGGGTCGACGACCCGACGGCTGCAGCGGCGCTGGCCCTGTCAGGTCGCCGGCTCCCGCCGTGGCCCGACACTGCGTCAGGTCTCGCCCGACTCGCGGAACAGCACCCGCTGATCGGCCTCTCCAACGCGAGCCGGACGGCGCTGCTCGAAGTCAACGCCCACGCCGGCCTGCGCTGGCACCAGGCGCTGTCGGCCGAGGACGCCCTGACGTACAAGCCGGATCCAGCGGTCTACCGACTGGCTGTCACCGTCTCCGGACGACCGCCGGAGCGCCTGCTGATGGTCGCCACCCACGCCTGGGACCTGCGCGCGGCACAGAACGCGGGCCTGCGCACCGCCTACGTCACCCGACCGGTCGGCGACCCGCCCACCGCTGCGGATCAATTCGACCTGTACGCCGACGACTTGAGCGACTTGGCCGACCACATCGAGTCCGGCCGCGGGAGGTGACCGTCCTCGTCACATGACGCTCGTGCGAGGGCTCACGATCGAGTCCGGGTCCCCCGACGTCCATACCGTGTCGCAGGAAGTGCAGGCGAACCTGTTGGACAGGCCGTCGGTGTGGCAACCGCAGCTGGGGCACTGTTCCGTCGTGAAGTAGGCGTTCACGACATCCGAGCGTAGTCGGGAAAGCCGTTGGGGCTCCTGACAGTGCGTTCGTTTCATGGCGTCGGACGACTCCGTTGCCGGGCGGATACCGAGTCCTCGGCGGGACACATGGCGGGTCCCGTCAGCCCAGGCGAACGGGTCCTGCGTCCGCGTCCGGGTGGGTGATCCTGGGTCACATACACCTTCTATGAGCCGTCGTCCCGCACGAAACGCAGATAGCGATCCGCGGAACGCCGGACCGCGCCCGCCCCGTCGGCGCTGACCACGCGCCCCCAGAAGGCCCCGTAGATACGCTCGAAAGCGAAGGGTTCGACCAGCGCGAGCGCGCGGCGGATCGTACTCGGGCGCTCCGGAATGAAGTTGGGAATGCTGTACATGAAGCTGACCCAGCGCCGGTCCATGACGACCATGAAGATGTCGCCGCTGAACAGCGCGCCGTCGCCCTCCGGATCGTCGGCCCAGTGCAGCACCGTGCCTCCGGCGAAGTGCGTGCCCGCATTGATCAGCGTCATGCCGGGCGTGATGTCGTGGGTGTCGCCGGTCCAGTATTCGATCACCGGATCGGGCCGCCCTACCCACTCACGGTCCGCGGCATGGACGTACACCGGCGCGCCGAACACCTTTCCCCACTCGGTCATCACGCCGTAGAAGTGCGGATGGCTGACGGCGATCGCGCTGATCCCGCCCAGATCCTCGATCTCGGCGGCGAGTTCGTCGTCGAGGTAGCCCACGCAATCCCACAACACGTTCCCGTGCGGCGATCGGATCAGCAGTGCACGCTGGCCGACAGCCACCGACGGCTCCGCGCCCACTCCGATGACACCGGGCCCCTCCTCGACGAGCCGCCCGCGTCGGCCACCGGCGCGCAACTCCCCGAGTGACGTCCACCGCTGGCCCTCCCAGCCCACGTACTGCCGCTCGTCCAGACAGACCGGGCAGTCAGCGCGCTGTGCCCGGTACTGCACACCGCACGTGCGACAGATCGGGAGTCGTAACCCCCCGACCGCCGCGACCCTCTTCGAAGAAGACACCACAACTCCCCTCTCCACACGGGCTATAGGAGCGATACGAGCTATAGGAGCTATAGGAGCGCGACAAGCTAGAGCAGCTAGAGGATTCAGATGAGGTCAAGAACCGCCCGCAGTGCGTTCGGGCGCCGATCGACGGGCAGGTGGTCGACCAGATGAACCGGACATCCGAGCGCAGCGGCCCCGGCGTCCGCGATGCGATCGTCGCCGACCATGAGGACCTCGCCGGGTGGCAGTCCGAGCTTGTCGCAGGCCGCTTGGAAGAGCCCCGGATCCGGCTTCTGCACGCCGTGCTCGAAAGAGAGGGCGTACGCGTCGATGAGGCCGTCGACACCGTGGTCGCGGAAGAGAGGCCGCAGGTCCCAGCCGATATTGCTCACCACAGCGATCGAAACGCCCCGCCCACGCAGAGCACGAAGAGTCGCCTCGGTGTCGGGATAGGGGCGCCATGCGGCGGAAGTACGTTGCCGGTCATACAGAGATTCGGCCAGCTCCGCCGACGGGAGGGCCGCCTCGCGGGCGAGAGCGGTATACGCGGCTCGGTGTTGCTCGGCGCTGAGGTCCCGTGCACGCCACAGCCCCTCGAGGTGCGGCGGCAGCACGCGAGGCGGAGCCCCTCCGGGCAAAGCCCCCGCCTCGGTCAACCGACCGGCACACGCGGCGATTTCGTCCTCGCCCATATCGAGTCCGGCCTCGGCAACAACCGCTCCCAGCCATTCCGAAACGGACTCGATACGGAAGAGGGTCCCGGAAAAGTCGAACATCACACCTTTGACCATGCCGGCGATCCTCGCCTCCCCCGTCACCGGTGCGCAAGCCGGGGAGCGGGCAAGGAAACGGACCACTCCCCTGGCAACTGCGTCACGGCTTCCGGTACGTCACGAGTGGCGTGGCGTCACCAAGGTTCCTGAGCTCCATCGGCCCGTGGGCAGTCGCCACCACGTACTCGGAGTTGAACTCCTCGGGTGGGCAGTACGTGGTTTTCTCGCCCTCCAGGATTTTGGCTCCCCTGGGCTGTACGCGGTCCTCCCAGATGTTGATCAGGTCCATGCGGACCCTGCACGTGGGGCCCTTGAGCAACTCGACGGTGGCCGAGGCGGGCACGTTGAGCTCGCTCTGCCGGAAGGTCACCCGGTGACTGCCGTCCTCGGCGCGCCAGGTGCCGAGGAACCGTTCACCGAGCCTCTTGTACGTGGTCGCGATCTCGCCGAAGCCCTTGCCTGCGCGCCAGGCGAGAGTCGTCGTGCCGGCCGATGACCTGGACGAGAACTTCGCCGACTTCCCGTCACGGGCGATGTCGACCCGGTCCCAGCCGTCCCAGTTCCTGGCGATGTGGGTGTCCCACTTCCTCAGTCCACCGGTGCCGACGGCGGCGACGCTCTCCGTCGGAGGCTCGCCGTCCCGGCAGTACTGTCCGAAGCCGGCGCGCACGGTGACGGTGGCGCGGTATGCCTTCAGGTCGATGCCCCGGCAGGGGTCGGTCTTGGTGGCGTAGACGGTCTTCGACGTGGACCAGGGCTTGCCGACGGCGCTCCGGTGCCGTTCGAGCAGGCCCGTACCGGCCTGGTAGCGCAGGGAGACCCGGGGTCCGTCGGACAGTTCGACGACGGCCTCGTCATCAGTGTCCTTGACGACCCGCGCCGCGCCGGGCGGCGCAGCCGAGACGTCGCCCTGACAGGCGGTGATGCCGGCTGTGGCCAACAGCACGGCCCCGGCGATCCCGAAGACACACTCGCGTTGCATTTAACGTCCCTCGAGCATCGAAGTGATCTCTCGGACAACTGACGCACGGCGGGCCGGAATCGTTGCACGGCTCGCTCGTCTTCGGCCCTTATGGCGGGGTGACGGCCGTCATCACCTCCTGCCGCCGAACTGCCAGTCGTGGACCTCGATCTCGGCGTAGAGACCCACGGTCAGAACGGCACATGCCGTGTCCGGGTCCGGCGCCCGGACCAGCGCCGCCGTACCCAGCCAGGTGGCGCCGTCGTCGGACAGCAGAGGCCCGTACGCGATCAGGTCGTCCTGATCGCCGGGCACATCGAGGTCGGCAGTGTGCCCCGCGCCAAGGCCGAGCACCAGGTATCGGTTCCCTTCGGTGGGGCCACCGGGGTAGTCCCACATGGTGCGCCCGAGCTTGTTGTGCCAACGGCGCAGCATCACGTCCCGGTACACGCCGGCCTGATAGCCGGGTTCGTCGAACGCGAACGCACGTGCCGCGGCGGTGTCCGGCAGGTCGACGATGTGCACACTCCCCGTTGGCTCCTCACCGTCGCTGCTGAGCGTCGGGCCGCGAGCGATCAGCTCTTTGCCGTACCGGTCCATGTAGGACCAGTGGTCTTCCAGCAACTCATGGCGTAGCGCCAGGGAGTCGAGACGATCGCGGTGGTAGCAGAAGAACTCCATGCGCACACTCTCTACCACCACGTCCTGCGTCATCTCGCAGATGTCCTCATTCGGCCTGCGCGCATGGCCATCTGGACGGGCAGGTCAGCCGCGGCCCGGCGGTCGTCCGGACAGCACCGCCGGGCACAGCTCTTTGTCTGCCCGTCCGGTACGAGCTATCCGAACTGGCCGGGCTGGTAGTCGCCGGCCGGCGTCTGGATGATGACGTTCCCGCGGTTGAACGCGTTGATGAGGGCGATCTGCGAGACCAGGGCCGCGAGCTGATCCTCGTCGTAGTACTTGGCGGCATTCGCCCAGACCTCGTCCGGGACACCACCGGCCGCGTCGGCAAGCCGGGTGCCCTGCTCCGTCAGCTCCAGCGCCGCGCGCTCGGCCTCGGTGTAGACCGTGGCCTCCCTCCACGCCGCGACGAGGTTGAGGCGCGTAGAGGTCTCACCGGCGGCAGCGGCGTCCTTGGTGTGCATGTCGAGGCAGCCGCCGCACCCATTGATCTGGCTGGCGCGGATCTTCACCAGCTCCAGCGTCGCGTGCGGCACCGACGACTCGGCGAGCACCTTGTTCGCCGCGATGATGTGCTTCCAGACCTTCATGGCCGTCGGGTTGCCGAACATGTTCAAACGGGCGTCCATCGTGAACTCCTCCGTCGTTGCCGATGCCTACACCCCTATGACGAAACGGCTCCGCGCGCTGTGACATCGCCGCATGTGACGTGCGTCTCCATGTCCGGCATTGCGGGAGCGGTCACCGACGACGAGGTTTCACGGCATGAGCGTCCGCGATACCGGCGCAGACCAGGTCCAGGCCGCGGGTGAACTTCTCGTCCGGGTGGTGGGCCCCCGCGGCGGCAGACGTCCGGGGAAGACGCTGGGTGAGGGCGGCGACGTCCTCACCGGCTACTGCACGGCGGGCTGAACAGGCGTCCGGCACGGCGTCATATCCGGGCTCCGCCCCCAGCGGTCAGTACCCTGCACGCATGATTAACGGCGCTCACGTCATCATCTACAGCCACGACGCGGAGGCGGACCGCGCCTTCTTCAGGGACGTCCTGGAGTATCCGCACATCGATGCCGGCGACGGCTGGCTCATCTTCAAGCTGCCTCCGGCCGAGGTGGCGGTCCACCCCGCCGACGCACCGTCACACGAGTTGTACCTGATGTGCGACGACGTCAGCGCGACGGTCGACGAGCTCTCGGCGAAGGGGGTCGAGTGCACCCCGGTCACGAACGCCGGGTGGGGTCTCAAGACCGGGATCCGGCTGCCTGGCGGTGGCGAGCTGGGGCTCTACCAACCACGCCACGAAACGGCGCACAACCTCTGACGGCCTCCCCAGGCGCCGGGTGTCCAGCTCTCAGCCCTGCGGAATCGCGCGTCCCGTGGGCCGGTACTCGATCATCAGCACCCTGTTGTCCAGATCGTGATGGGCGATCAGCTCGAGTTCTGTCGAGCTCACACCGGCGAAGAACGGCTCGCGGCCCGACTCCCCCACGAGCAGCGGAAAGGTCATCAGCCTCAGCCGGTCCACGAGGCCCGCGTCGAGGAGCTGCCGGGCCAGGGACAGACTGCCCATGGTCCGCAGCGGCACATGACCTTCGCTCTTGAGCCGGGTGACCTCGGCGATCAGGTCGTCCTGGCACACGCGCGTGTTCTGCCAGGCGACCGTCTTCAGCGTCGACGAGAAGACGACCTTGTTCACTCCGGGCATCGGGTCCGCACCGGGGCCCCCCGACTCCCCGGGGAGACCCGCGAGGGCCTCGTAGGTGCGCCGCCCCATGAGCACCAGCTGCGGCCCCGCCATCTCCTCGTGGATCCACTCCTCGAGCATGGGCCCGAAGTAGCCGAAGTAGGCGGGCGATGTCGCGCTGCCGGCATACCCGTCAACCGAGACGAACACATCGACGGTGAGTGTCTGCATGGCAATTCCTCCGAATGTCTCGCACCTGCCGTGCCATGCCCGCTCGCATGGGGCCTGGCACCTTCCAGTAGAGACGTCGGAGCGGCATCGCGTGAATCGACACCCTCAACCAGCCATCGCGTCAGCCCCTCGGCCGGTCGCCCCTCGGCCGGTCGCTACGAGCCGCTGTCCGTGGGGCGGCGTGCGATCCAGAGCTGGCGCGTGGAGCGCACCACCAGGTCGTCACGGTGGCGTACGTCCGCCGGGCCGCCGTTCACGAGCGTGTCGAGCGCTTCCAGGTCGGCCGGGTCGACGCGGCCGTCCAGGGCGCCGCGGATGCGGCTGAGCGTGCCGTGCGCGTAGAGCCCGGCGCTGCCGCCCGACGGCGGGCGCAGTTCGAGATTCTCCGTGCGTTCATCCTCAAGGGTGAAGCCGGCCGAAGCCAGCAGCGCGCCCCAGTCGGCTCCCATGTGGGGCACCTCTTCGGCGTGCAGCGTCGTGAGTGCCTCGCGGAAGCGGCCTTCGAGGCCGGGGCGCTCCGGCACCGCGTCGTCGGCGAGGAATCGCGGCATCCCGTCCAGTTCGGCGACGGCCAGGAGCCCACCCGGGCGCAGGGCCTTGAAGATGATGCCGAGGGTCGCGGCCGGGTCGTCCATGTGGTGCATGGAGGCCGAGGCCCAGACGAGGTCCGCGTCAGTGACGCCCGGCAGGCCCGTACCGGCGTCCGCTTCCAGCGGGTGGACGCGCGCGTCCAGGTTCTTGGCGGCAGCGGTTCGGGCGAGCTGTTCCAGCATGTGGGAGGAGCTGTCCACGGCCGTCACCTGCGCGGAGGGGAACTGCTTGAGCAGGGCGAACGTTCCGGTGCCGCTTCCGGCACCAAGGTCCACGATCCGCTCGACATCCTCTCCGGCCAGCTCCGCGATGGAACGCATCGCGGCGGCGAGCTGGGGCGCGAACAGGTCGGCATCGAGGTCGAGCAGCTCCGCCAGGCCGTCCTGCTCATGCGAATGTGTGCCGTGGGCGTGGGCGTCGTGGGCGCCATGGCCGGCCTCATGGGACCCATGTCCGTGCAGCTCGGAGCGTGCGGGAGAACCGTGCGGTGCAGGCGTGGGGTGCGTGGGGTGCGTCATGACATCGACCGTACGTGCCATTTCGTTCAGCGCATGAGTTATTGCCTATGACGCAAGAAGATCCCGCACTCGACGGCCTCGTGCGCAAGGGACCACGGCCTTGCGCGCCGCGCACGCCGGGTCACCCGACGACCTGGCCTCCCCAGCCACCTGACACACCGCGCCACACGACACCCAAGGCTCAGACCTGGTACCGATCCGTCGCGAACAGCGCGATGTTGAGGGCGGGTGGCCGGCGTGGCCTTCCGCGGCATGGCGACGGCGGCAAGGGGGAAGACTGGCTGCCGGACACCGAACCACGCAGGCTGGAACACGGGGGACGTCATGGCCGCGACCGAATCGGCATGGGGGCTGCGAGAAGGGGGTTCGCGGCATCGGCGGGTGGCGGGCGTCGTGCTCGCCGCGCTGGTCGCGCTGACGGTGGGTGGCTGCGGCAGCACAGACAAGGCCGACCACGAGGCTTCACCCAGTCATCGGACCTCGAAAGCCCCTTCCTCGAAGGACCCGTCCCCGCGGCCCTCGTCGGGGCAGCCGTCCGTCTCGGCGGCGGACGGGCGTGATGTCGGCGCCTGCGCGGACGGCAACTGCGAGATCGCGGTAACCGGCCCGGTGACGATCCGTTTCAAGGGCCCGGCCGGTCCGGCGACCCTGTCCGTCACCGAGGTCGGCCGGAACAAGGTCGAGTACACGGTCAAGTCGGGCAACGGCCAGTCCAAGGGCGGCGCGACCGGCCCGGGCCAAGGGTGCATCACGGTCCTTCGCAGCAACGGCGGAGGCAACTCCTGCGGTGGTCTGGACGGCTCCACCCGGCCGAGCCCTCAGCCCGATGCGGTGGTGATCCAGGCGGCCACCGGCGAGGACGGCACGGCTCTCCTCCACATCGTGTCCGGCTGACGGCACGAAGTCCTGGAGCCGTCGCTCACCGGGTCACGTCACCAGCAGCCCGGCTCCCCGCCACCCCTGTGGGCGGAGAGCCGGACACGACTCCGGCGGCGCCCCGGCCCCCCGGTCGGACCGCCAAGCCCCATGACGTACGGCACAGCACGGCACGCTTCGCGCGCCCGCTCCTCTCCCCCGCCTCGTGCCCCTCTGCCTCCAGACTCTCCTACGGGTCATGTAGCGACCTTGATATTTTCTTGCAATCGCAAGGAGAGCAGCTCGGCGGCGCTATGGGCCAACACCTCACGAAGGCAGGACAGATGACCACGCAGACCGATCGCGTCGACCACGAGCTCATCGAGGCCGCGGCCCGTGTCGCGCGCACCCGCTGCCGGGGCGACAACCACACCATGGCGGCCGCGGCCCGCGACCGGGACGGCCGGATCGTCACCGCGGTGAACGCCTACCACTTCACCGGAGGCCCCTGTGCCGAGCTGGTCGTCATCGGCGCGGCAGCCGGCCAGGGCGCCTACGAGCTGGACACGATCGTCGCCGTGGGCGACCGCGACCGCGGAGTCGTCCCCCCGTGCGGCCGGTGCCGCCAGGTCCTCCTCGACTACTTCCCGGACCTCAAGGTCATCGTCGGTGCGGGCGACCGCCTCCGGACGGTCCCTGTCGCCGACCTGCTGCCCGAAACGTACGTGTGGGCCGACCACCAGCTCGACGCGGAAAGCTAGTAGAACTGGGACAGGCAGAACTCGTGCCCCTCGGGGTCGGCCATGACGACGACCACGCCCTCGTCGTAGTCGTGCCGCTCGCCGGTGAACCGGCCGCCAAGGCCTATGACTTGGGCGATGCCCTGATCGATGTCGTCGACGGAGACGTCCAGGTGCAGGCGCACTTTTCCGGACCTCGGCTCGGCGACAGGCTGGAAGACCAGGCGCGGCTGCGGGTCGTCTCGATGGCCGAGATAGACCCAGCCGGGCTCGGACGGCCCCGGCGGGCGGTCCAGCAGCACGCTCCAGAACGCTGACACCCGCTCGACGTCGATGCAGTCCACGGTCACTCCGACCCAACGGTTCGTCATGCAGCGAGCATGCCTCGGTCGTGGGTCCCGCGTCCGGCGGGCCGGGGAATTCCCCGTCCCTCCACGCCGGCCGGATCCGACCGCAGACACAGCCGGGGTCAGACGCTTCCCAGGGGTAACCCCCCGCCCGCTCCCAGGAGGCGCCCTTCTCTCACTCGCCAAAAGTTGGTGCGCTTCGGGGACGCCCCACGTAGTGTCCCCTGCGCACGTTCGGCATTCGGCTTGCCCAGGAGGGTCCCGTGCCCCGGAACACCACGTCTGACGAAGCCGGCACGCGCACCGCCCGGGCGGTCCTGCGCGAGGCCAACCACGCGCATGACGAGCAGTTCCGACTGCTGCACCGGTTCGACGACGGAGTCCAGTCAGGAGCCTGGAACTCGCACCTGGTCGGACAAGACAGCAAGTGACGGCGAGCGAGGCCCGGTTGCTGATCGGGGTCCTGGAGATGCACGCCGGTCTCGACCCCGACCCGCAGCGATGCTGGTCGGAGTTCGTGACCGCCCGCATGACCGGTGAGGACCTCTGGCGGCAGACGGCGCAGACCGGTGCGACCGGACGGGACCTCGTCAACGCCTGCGAGCGGCTTCTCGCCGCTCACGGACCCGTCACCTTGCCCACCGGGGACCTTGTCCACGGCGACTTCCGGCCCGGCAACATCCTGTTCCACGGGGGCCGCGTCAGTGGTGTCATCGACATCGAGGCACTGGGCAGCGGAACCAGAGTCTTCGACTACGCGACGCTTCTGAGCGCCCACGACTTCACTCCCGAGGCTCTTGAGATGCTCTGCGACGCCGGCGAGCAGGTGGCCGGACCCGCTGTCCTGGCCTACTGTTTCGCCCAGGTCGCGCTCGACCTCACCGTCTTCGTCCACCAGAGGAACCTTCAGCCGGGCATGCGGAACGTGGACAGGCTCCTCGAGCGCACACTGATCCTTCTGAGCCGCGCGGACGGGGAGGGCTGACGCCCCTGCCCGCGTGGGGCACCGCTCCCCTGGGGGAAAACCCCCAGCTCAAGACGGAGGTCAGCCTCGTTCCGGGGCGGCGCGGGCGCGCCTAGCGTCGGGGGCATGAACGCAGCCACCTGGGAGCAGCCATGATCGAGGTCCGCGGTCTCACCAAACGTTACGGCCCCACTGTCGCCGTGGACGGCCTCGGCTTCGAGGTCCGCCCGGGCGCGGTGACCGGCTTCCTCGGCCCGAACGGGTCCGGGAAGTCCACCACCATGCGCATGATCACGGGCCTGGACCGCCCGGACGCGGGCACCGCCCGTATCAACGGCACACCGTACGAGGAGCTGCGCTGGCCGTTGCGCGAGGTCGGCGCGCTGCTTGAGGCCCGTACGTACCACCCGGGCCGCAGCGCGGCGAACCACCTGGCCGCGCTGGCAGCCGCCAACGGCATTCCCCGCGCCCGGGTCCACGTCGTCCTGGACACCGTCGGTCTCGCCGACGTGGCGGACAAGCGCGCGGGCGGCTTCTCGCTGGGCATGTCGCAGCGGCTCGGTATCGCCGCCGCCCTGCTCGGTGACCCGGGGGTGCTGCTCTTCGACGAGCCCGTCAATGGGCTCGACCCCGAGGGCGTGCGCTGGATCCGCAACCTGATGAAGTCCCTCGCCGCCGAGGGCCGCACCGTGCTGCTGTCCAGTCACCTGATCAGCGAAATGGCGCTCACCGCCGACCACTTGATCGTGATCGGCCAGGGCCGGCTGCTCGCCGACACCAGCGTGGCCGGGCTGACGGCCGACGGACGTTCGCTCGAGGAGGCGTTCTTCGCCCTCACCGGGGACAGCGCCGAGTACCGGGGCACCGCCCCCGCACAGCCGAGGAGGCAGTCGTGACCGCCCTGCAGACGACACCGGCACTGCCCGCGGGCCGCTACGGGTTCGCCCACGCTGCGCGGATGGAGTGGATCAAACTGCGCAGCCTGCGCTCCACGCTGTGGGCGCTCGTGGCCACCGTCGTCGGGATGCTCGTCATCGGCGTCGTGACCATGGCCAACACCCATGCCCCCAGCCCGGACAAGGCCGACACGTTCGACCCGGTGAACAACGTGCTCGCCGGCATCGCCCTCGGCCAGCTCATCGTCGGCGTACTCGGCGTGCTCGTGGTCACCGGCGAGTACTCCTCCGGCGCGATGCGCTCCACGCTCGCTGCGATCCCCAACCGGCCGCTGCTGCTCGCCGCCAAGGCGGGCGTCTTCGGCGCGGTGACGTCGGCCGTCGGCGAAGTGGTCGCGTTCGCGACGTTCTTCGCCGGGCGGCTCGCGCTCGGAGCAGGAGTGCCGGTGCCCGCCCTCGGGGACCCGGGTGTGCTGCGCGCGGTGGTCCTTTCGGGCGCGTATCTCGCCATGGTCGGGCTGCTCGGCATCGCTCTGGGCGCCGTCGTCCGGCACACGGCCGCGGCCATCGGGGCACTGGTCGGGCTGCTGTACGTGCTGCCCGGGGCGCTGGCCGGGCTCACCGGGGTCACGGTGGCGAAGTACTTCCCGACCATGATCGCCGGGAACTCGCTCGCCGTCTCCAAGCCGGTGGCCGACGTGCTCTCACCGTGGGCCGGCTTCGGGACGCTGTGCCTGTACGTGGTGGCGGCGCTCGGCGCGGGCGGCTGGCTGCTGACGCGCCGGGACGCCTAGGGGTGTGGGGGGGGGCCGGGCCGCGGCCCCCCCGGGAGCCCCCCCCCCCCCCCCCGCCGCGCCCCCCCACGAGCGGAACCCCCCCCAACAAGGCAAA
>NZ_JBSHLM010000005.1:40777-609772 GCF_053644375.1 Streptomyces sp. NPDC055400
GGGGGGGGGGGGGGGGGGGGGGGGGGGGGGGCGCGGGGGGGGGGGCCCCCCCTGGTCTCTTTTCGGCCCCGGGGGGGGGGGGGCCCCGGGCCCCCCGCGGGCGGTCCCCCCCCGACACCCCCTGATCGCCTCACGGCAGACGACGGATACCCACAGCAGATGCGTACGTACAGGAGACTTGAGCCATGCACGAGTCAGCCGGGGACCGGCCACCGGAAGGCGCGCGGGCCGAGCTCTCACGCCAGGTCTCCCCGGGCGCCGTTCTGCGTGCCCCGTTCACGGCTCGTGCCTGGGCCGAGGCCGCGTACTGCCTGGCCGGCTTCCCCCTGGCCGTCGCCGGGGCCGTTCTCCTCCTCGTCCTGCTCGCCCTCGGCACCGGTCTCACCGCCTCCCTCGTCGGCGCTGTCCTCGGCCTTGCGCTGGTCGTCGGGGCGGTCGGTCTCGCGCGCGGCTGCGCCGCCGTGCATCGCCGGCTCGCCCAGGGGTTGCTGGGCGAGCGGGTGGAGGCGCCTCCGCGGCTGCGGCCGACGGGCAAGGCGTTCGCGCGGCTGGACGCTCGCCTGCGCGACGCGGCGGGGTGGCGTTCGGTGGCCTACGTCCTGGTGAAGCTGCCCGTCGCCGCCTTCGGCCTGGACGCCGTCGGCTGGTGGCTGACCGCCCTCCTCAATCTCTCCGCGCCACTGCGCTGGGCCGCGTTCCACCAGCGCCCCGCGGCGGGCGAGGCGGGTATGCCGACGATCACGCCGATCCCCGTCGGCGGTGGCGCCCCGCACAGCACGAGTTTCGCCGGGACCTTCGTGGCGGCGGCGATCGGCGCGGCGACGCTGCTGGCGGCACCCTGGTTCACGCGTGGCGTCGTCGCCGTGGACCGCTGGCTCATCCGGGCGCTGCTCGGTCCGGGCCAACTCGCCGAACGTGTAAGGAGTCTGGAGGAGAGCCGCGCTCTCGCCGTCGACGACTCGGCTGCGCTGCTGCGCCGCCTGGAGCGCGATCTGCACGACGGGGCGCAGGTCCGGCTCGTCGCGCTGGCCATGAGCCTCGACATGGCGAAGGAGCGGCTCGGCCCGGAGGGCGAACCGATCGCCGACCCGGCGCGGGTGCGGCAACTCGTGGACACCGCGCACCGCAACGCCACCGAGGCCCTGGCCGAGTTGCGTGACCTGGCACGCGGCATCCATCCCCCGGCTCTGGACGACGGCCTGCCCGACGCGCTGTCGACGCTGGCCGCGCGGAGCACCGTGCCGGTGGAGCTCTCGGTGGACGTGCCGCAGCGGCCGACGCCCGCGATCGAGACGATCGCGTACTTCTGCGCGGCGGAGCTCCTCACCAACGTGATCAAACACAGCGGCGCGCGCCGAGCGGTGCTGTGGGTGGCGCAGGAGGCCGGCGTCCTGCGGCTGCGGGTCACTGACGACGGCCGCGGCGGGGCGGCACTCGGCGCCGGAAGCGGGCTGTCGGGCCTTCAGCAGCGGGTGCGGACGGTGGACGGACGCCTTGACGTGTCGAGCCCGAGCGGCGGGCCGACCGCGGTGACGGTGGAACTTCCGCTCCACGCATGAGTGACACCGCAAGCAACGCGCTGAGGGACACGGCGGACGGCCCGCGCGCAGCGCGTCTGCCCCCGCCGTCCCCCGCTCGCACCCGTGAGAGCATGCCCCCATGCGCATCGTGATCGCCGAAGATGCCGCCGTGTTGCGGGAGTTGCTTGCCCAGATGCTCACCGAGCGTGGCCATGAGGTGTGCGCGGCCGTGCCCGACGCCGACGCCCTCCTCGCCGCCGTCGCCGAGCACCGGCCCGACGTCACCGTCGTCGACATCCGGATGCCGCCGACGCACACCGACGAGGGCCTGCGGGCCGCGATCGGCATCCGGCGCGAGCACCCGGGCACGGGCGTGCTGCTGTTCTCCCAGTACATCGAGACCAAGTACGCGACCAGGCTGCTCGCCGCGGGCTCAGCGGGGGTCGGCTATCTGCTCAAGGACCGCGTCGCGAACGTCGCCGAGTTCACGGACGCCCTGTCCCGCGTCGCCGCCGGCGGCACCGCTCTCGACGCCGAAGTGGTCACGCAGCTGGCCGGTGCGAGCCGCCGTGGAGGCGACCTGGAGTCGCTGACGGCGCGCGAGCGGGAGGTTCTGGCGCTGATGGCCGAGGGCAGGACGAACGCCGCGATCGCGCAGGCGCTGGTGGTGTCGGCGGGCACGGTCGAGAAACACGTCGCGGCCATCTTCGGCAAGCTGGGCCTGCCCGCGTCGGAGGACGCGAACCGGCGCGTGCTGGCCGTACTGCGCTACCTGGAGTCGTGAGCGATGCCGGTCCGCTGGGGGGGTGAGGCCGGATCTGTGGGCCGTGGCTGACACCGGTGCGCTGGGGTTCAGGTCGAACCTGTGGGCCGTAACTGGCGCCGTCCGGCCGGGAGTTCAGCGATCCTTCGGGTCGAGCAGCCACAGCCCCAGGACCACCAGGAAGGACAGGCAGAGGAACCCCGCGCCCCACCAAGCCGTACCGGTCGCCCCCATCATCCACTCGTTGACCACGACGGTGAGGCCCCAGAGCTGGCCGATGACCACCGTCATCGCCAGGACGAGGCGGGCCGTGAGTTTCGATGAGCGTTCCGGCTCCTGGTCGGTGCCGGCGCCGGGACCCGGTCCCGTGTGCCGGGTCCGGGGGTCGCCGTAGCCGCTGGTCGGGCGGATCTGCGGGTAGCGCTCCTGGACCGGGCGGTTGAGGCGCGGCTGGGCGCTGCCGGGGGTGTACAGGGGCCTCGGGGGGACGGCTTGAGGCTCGTCGGCGCTCATGTCCGCTGACTCCTTTCCCCGTTGGCATCGTTCGCGACGGGGCAGCCGAGCTGGGCCCGCACCTCGGGCCGCGCGTCGGCGAACTCCCTGCACACCGCGTCCTGGGCGCTCTCGCCGGAGCGGGCCGTGGCGACCGCCCACACGCTCCCGTCGCCCTGCTCGAAGAGCAGCACCTTGGGCAGGCCGCGCGGTGGCGGGCCCGCGGTGACCTCGCCGGTGCGGGCGTCGAAGACGCCTTCGTGGCAGGGGCAGTACAACTCGCCCTCGCTGCCGCGGTCCTTGCGCCACAGCACGCCGCACGCCAGGTGCGTACAGACGGCGGAGTAGCCGACGAGGCTGCCGTCCGTGAGGCGGACGGCGACCGCGCGGTCGTCCTCGCCGGGGAAGCGGAAGGCAATGGACTCGCCGGGGGCGAGGCGGCCGGTGATCCGCTTGGGTTCCGGCGCGCCGTCGGTGTCGCCGTGCCGGTGCAGCACTCCCCCGGCGACGGCGATGCCCCCGACCGCCAGGCCGCCGGAGACGGTGGCGACGATACGGAGGTAGTCGCGGCGCGTGGTGAGGGAGTCGGCTGAGATGCGGTCCTCGAGCGCCGCCTGCGCCGCGTCGTCGTCGGTTCCGGGCTCGGGGAGCGGGGGCTGCTCGGTGACGCTCATCGGGTCACGTCCTTCCCGTTGACCTGGACGATCGGCAGTCCTCCGGGCACCGGCCACTGGACCTTGTCGGCGGGGACGACCATCGCCACGCCGGTGTTGACGACGACGTCGCCGAACGTGAAGGAGTCCGCGACCTGGACGCCCGGGCGTTCGGCCTGGAGTTCCTCGAGCGTTCCGTAGAAGAGGGCTCCGGTGGGGCAGACCGTGGCGCACATGGGGGCGAGTCCGTAGGCGGTGCGGTCGTAGCAGAGGTTGCACTTCATCTGCAGCTTGGCCTGGAGGTCGATCTTCGGTACGCCGAAGGGGCAGGCGTTGACGCAGTTGGCGCAGCCGATGCAGCGGGTGGTGTCGGCCTGCTGCACGACACCGTCGGCGGTCACCAGGATCGCGTCGGCGGGACACACCTCGGCGCACGGGGCGACCGGGTCCTCGCAGTGCATGCAGACCGTGGGCAGGGACGCGACGGAGTGGCCCTCGTCGGGGTAGTCGAGGTGGATCATGGACTTGCCCCGGTGCGAGTCGCACTCCCGGCAGGCGGACACGCACGCCTGGCAGCCGATGCACCGGCCCGGGTCGATGAAGATCGTTCTGCCCATCATGGCGTGACCTCAGCTCCTCTCGGCGGTGCCACGGCCCTGCGGGGCCGTGGGCGGCAGGGGGTCGGTACGGGACACCTGGGCTTCCGGGTACGCGACCTGGCCGGGTGCGGTCGGGGGCGCGGGCACCTCGTCGATCTGCTCGGCGTGCTCGATGCGGCAGGCACAGACCTTGTACTCGGGGATCTTGGAACGGGGGTCGAGGGCGTCGATGGTGAGCGCGTTGGCGGCCGTGGGGACCGGCCAGTGGTACGGCACGAAGACGGTGTCGGGGCGGATCGCCTCGGTGACCAGAGCGGGGAAGACCTCGCTGCCCCGGCGCGTCACGACGCGTACCGGATCGCCGTTCTTGAAGCCGTGCGAGGGGTGGACCTCCGCCCATGGGCGCGGGGTCTGCTCGACCAGCGCGCCGAGCCGGCGCGTCTGGTTGCCGGACAGGAAGTGGGCGACGGTGCGGCCGGTGGTGAGCGACATGGGGTGCTCGTCGTCGTACGGGTCCATCGGCGGGTGCCACTCCACGACCTGGAGGTGGATCTTGCCGTCGGGGTGGTACGACTTGCCGTCCTCGAACAGGCGGGGGGTGCCGGGGTGGTCGGTGGCGGGGCACGGCCAGGCGATGCCGCCGGTCTCCTCGAGACGGTCGTAGGTGATTCCGTAGTAGTCGATGACCGTGCCGGCCGACGCGATGCGCAGTTCCTCGAAGACTTCGCGGGAGCCCGGATAGTCGAACTTGTCTCCCACTCCGAGGCGCCGGGCCAGCTCGCACATCACCCAGGTGTCGGTACGTACGCCCTCCGGCGGCTCCTGCGCCTTGTTGTGCTTGATCACCCGGGCCTCGGCGTTGGCCATCACGCCCTCGTCCTCGGCCCAGGTGGTGACGGGGAAGACGACGTGGGCGTTGTCCGCCGTCTCGGAGAGGAAGAAGTCGAACTGGGCGTGGAACTCGAGGGTGTCGTAACCGTCCTTGACGGTCTTGTAGTTGGGGAGGGAGATGAACGGGTTGTTGCAGATGCCGATCAGACCGCGGATCTCCTGGCGCTGCATCTGCCACACCATTTCCATCATCGACGTGCCGGCGGCCGGGAGTTCGGACTCCTCGATGCCCCAGATCTCGCAGATCTGCCGCCGGTGGTCCGGGTTCAGGATGGAGCGGCCGCCGGGCAGCAGGTCGGCCTTCTGGCCGTGCTCGCGGCCCCCCTGGCCGTTGCCCTGGCCGGTGAGGGTGCCGTAGCCGGCGCCCGGCTTGCCGATGTTGCCGGTGGCCACGCAGAGGTTGATGACGGCGAGGCAGTTCTCGACGCCCTGCGAGTGGTGCTCGACGCCCCGGGCGTGCCAGGCCATGGCGTTGTCGGCGCCCGCGAAGGCTCTGGCGACCTGGACGACCTGTGCGGCGGGGATCCCGCAGATCTCGGCGGCCCGTTCGGGGGGGTACGTCGCGACGGTGGCCCGGACCTCGTCCCAGCCGGTGGTGTGCGCGGCCACGTACTCCTCGTCGACGAGGTTCTCGCGGATGACGACGTTCAGTACGGCGCTGAAGAACGCGGAGTCGGTGCCCGGCTTGAGGGCGACGTGGATGTCGGCCGTGCGGGCGACGGACGTCTCGCGCGGGTCGACGACGATGAGGACGGCGCCGCGGTCGCGGGCGCCCCACACGTACTGGGTCATCACCGGGAAGCACTCTCCCACGTTCGACCCGGCGATCAGGAGGCAGTCGGAGAGGAGGATGTCGGAGAAGGGGTTGCCGGCCCGGTCGATGCCGAAGGACAGCTTGTTGGCTCCGGCGGCGGAGACCATGCACAGGCGGCCGTTGTAGTCGACGTGCTTCGTCTTGAGGGCGACGCGCGCGAACTTGCCGACCAGGTACGTCTTTTCGGAGAACAGGCTCGCTCCGCCGAGCAGCCCGAACGCGTCGTTGCCGTGGGCAGACTGGATGCGGCGGATCTCGGAGACCGTGAAGTCGAGGGCCTCCTCCCAGGTCGCCTCCCGGAAGGGTTCGTCGCGGGAACGGCGCATGAGGGGGGCGGTCAGCCGGTCCGGGTGGTTGATCTGCTGGTAGGCGTTGATGCCCTTGGGGCAGAGCCGCATGCGGTTGATGTCGTGGTTGCGGGGCTCGACGCCGAACACCTTGCCGCCCTTGTCGACACGCAGGTACATCCCGCACTGCACGCCGCAGAAGCAGCAGTGGGTGGGGACGAGCGTCTCGCCGTTCTGGTCGGCGTGCCACTGGTCGGCCGGAATGCCGCCCGCATCACGGAAGTTGCGGGTGCCGGGCGGTGCGATGGAGGGGTCAAGCGGGATGTACTGCTGGGTCACTTGAAGCCCTTCTTCACGTCGCTGAGGTATGCGGTGCCGCGCAGCACCCGCTTGCAGCGGGGGCAGTACTCGGTCCAGGTGTCGAAGTCGAGCTTGAGGTCGCGCATGGTGCCCTGGAGGTTCTCGACGTACGGGGCGGTGTCGATCAGCTGACCGCAGCGCTTGCAGTGGAAGAGCTGTTCGTCCTTGCGGGCCGTGTACTTGAACAGCTGCATGCCGACGGCGGCCGGCCGCTGGACGATGTGGAAGAACTTCCCGAAGGGGATGTAGATGAGGGTGAAGACCACCGACACCATGTGCAGGATCGCCAGGAACTCGTAGCCGCCGCCGTGCAGGAAGATCGACGAGAAGGTGAGGAGCAGGCCGGTCACCGAGATGACGATCAGGGCGATCAGCGGGACCAGGTCGTAGGCGAAGCGCTGGCCGGTCATGGCACCGCGGTCCTTCATGCGCCGCCACAGGAAGTACGAGGCACCGGGGATCACCAGGACGGCGGCGATGTCCAGGCCGTGGAACATCAGCCAGCCGACGATGTTCAGCGAGTCGAAGCCGAGGACCTTCAGGCCCCAGATCCGCATCTCGTAGCCGGGCCCGGCGCTGGACGAGGCGGTGAACGTGAACCAGCCCCAGGTCAGCGGGAAGGTGATCAGGGCGGCCAGGATGCAGCCCCAGAAGATCAGCTGGTGGGCGGCCCAGCGGGCCTGCGAACGGGCCCCGAGGAACTTCTGGAAGCCGAGGTAGGTGGCGATCATCTTCGGCAGCGCGGTGGGCGCCTTGTGGAAGTTGTCGGACGAGAACAGGCTGCGCCAGCCCTGCTTGAACAGACGGCGTGCGCCCGGGGCGGAGATCCACACGGTGTAGCGGTAGGCGACACCGAAGGCGAGGAACACGGTCGCGACGGCGTACGGGAGGAGAGCCGAGTCGAAGTCCTTGAGCATCCGGCTGCCGAACACGATGGCCAGGACCAGCAGTACGGACACGATGGTGCCGGCGAGCGTGGCCCGCCCTGCGACCGAACGCGGTCCGGGCCCGCTGACCGCGCCGGTGGGCGGTGGCGCGTCCTGGGCGGTGGCCACGTCCGAGGCGGCGGCAGGGGGTGCGGGTGGCTCAGTCACCCGGCCCACGATAGGGACTTTTGTATGTGTTTCGCCCGTTCTCGCAGGCGCACGAGTGACGTGTCGGTCGGCGGCGGGCTCAACGGGGCACGCACGCCCGGCCAGTGATGAGGCCGCAGACCTGCCCTATGGCCGTTCCTCCCCGATGTTCCGCATGCGGCCGTACGCATAGACGCAGCCGGCGAGAGCCAGGTCGGACAGGAGCATGAAGCCGATGGAGTACGAGCTCTTGGCGCTGTACACCGCGCCCATGACGAGCGGTGGCACGAAGCCGCCGAGGCCGCCCATCGCGCCGACGATGCCGGTGACGGAGCCGACCTGCGGCTGTGGGGTGACCTGGGAGACGAGCGCGAAGACGCTGCCGCTGGCCGTGCCGAGTCCGGCGGCCATCAGCAGGAAGCAGATCGTGCCCACGGGGTTCAGCCTCGGGTCGAAGGCCTGGACGATCGCGAAGAGCGCGACGACAGCCAGGGCGCAGGCAGTGACCGTCGCCGGGTGGATCCGGTCGGAGAGCCACCCGCCGATGGGCCGGAAGATGACAGTGACCAGGGCGAACCCGGCCGCCTTGGTGCCCGCGTCGGTGGGGTCGAGCTCGTACCAGGTCTTCAGATACGTGGGCAGGTAGACGCCGAACGCGACGATGCCGCCGAACCCGATCGCGTACAGCCCGGACAGCTCCCACGTCACCCTCAGCCGACCCGCCTGCCCGAGCCGGGTGGCGAGCGGGCTGGTGGGGATCGGCCGGTCGGGGCGGTCGGTGATGAGGAGCAGAGCGAGCAGCGCGTACGCGGCCAGCGCGATGGCCACCACGAAGAAGGGGAGGTTCTCACTGTGCTTGGCCATGCGTGGCGTGAAGTAGCCGGACAGGGCCACACCACCCATGCCCATGCCGAAGATTCCGAGCGCGAACCCGCGGCGGGCGGGCGGGAACCAGGAGTTCACGAGCGGGATACCGATGGCGAACGTCGTGCCGCCGATACCGAGCAGGAAGCCGACGCCGAGCATGGCGATGAACGAGCCCCTGGCGGGGATGACCAGGAGCACCGGGATGATCGTCAGGGCGGAGATCAGCGGGAACATCAGCTTGGCGCCGTAGCGGTCGGTCAGCGCGCCGACGGGAACGCGGCCGAGGGAGCCCACGATGACGGGCACCGCGACGAGGAACGACTGGTTGAACGAGCTCAGGTTCAGGCGTTCCCCGAAGTCGCTGCCAAGTGGCGCGATGAGGGCCCAGGCCCAGAAAGTGAGAGCGAAGCCGATGGTGGCCACGGCCAGGTTGCGGTAGGCCGCGGCGGTCGGCCGGCCGGTCGTCTGTTCCGGTGCAGGGTGTTCCACATCCCGATGCTAGGAAGCCTGCGGTATCCCGGCCTGATCTGGTGCTCCGATCGATTCTCGAACCCCGGGATCGCGTCAGCATATGTTGACACCCGTCCGAACGTCAGCATATGCTGACACCCATGGAGAGCACACTCGAAATCGCCGAGGGCGCCGCCAGCAGCGACCCGGACACCGGGCTCCGCGCGGTGGCCGCCCTGCGAGAACTCACCGAACGCCTGGAGATCCTCCAGGTCGAGAACGCCCGGAAGCTTGGATGGTCCTGGCAGGACATCGCGGAGCGGCTCGGCGTCACCAAGCAGACCGTGCACCGCAAGTACGGCCGCCTGATAGGGAGTCGATGATGTTCGAACGCTTCACACCGGACGCCCGCACCGTGGTGGTCCACACCCAGGAACACGCCCGCCGGCTCGGTCACAACTACGTCGGCCCCGAACATCTCCTGCTCGCCCTCGCCTCCGCCGATCAGCCCGCGGGCGCCGTACTGCGTGAGCACGGCGTGACTCCGCAGGGCGTGGAGGAGGAGATCGTCCGTCTGGTCGGACTCGGGGGCGCGTCCCACCTGTTCGGCACCCTCAACCGCGACGCGCTCGCGTCCGTGGGCATCGACATCGACGCCGTACGCGCCAGGATCGAGGAGTCCTTCGGGCCGGAAGCCCTCGCGCGCGCCGACAGCGCCGTCCACCACGGACCTCGCTCGCCGAGGCGCGGCCCGCGCCGCGTGGTGTCCACGGTCCTCGCCCGCCAGTGGCGCCGAAGTCGCGCCGCCCGACGCCCCGCCCGCACGGCACAGGCCCCCGCTCCCACCGGCCTGTACCAAGCCGCCCGCGCTCGCTCCGGCGGGCACATCCGGTTCTCCCCTCGCGCCAAGGAGAGCCTCGCGAACACGGTCCGCGAGGCACAGGCCCGGCACGACAGTTACATCGGCCTCGAACACCTCAGCCTCAGCCTCATCACCATGCCCACCGGCCTCGTGCCCTCGGTACTGTCGGCACTCGGCGCCTCGGCCCCGGTGTTGCGCACCGCGATCAGCGAGCGGTACTGGCAGGTGAGCTGATTCCCTCCGTCCCCCGGCCATGATCCGCCGGACACTCTTAGGGCGCCGTCGCCGTGGTCCGGTCGGGGGCGGGCGGGGCCGCCGGGTCGACGGCGATGACGAGGAACGTGGCGACGAGGGCACTGGCACCCGCGAGCCCTACGACAAGACGGCGCCGGGCCGTGAGGGTGGGAAGCGGCGTGGGGCCTGCGGGCTTGCGGTGGCGTCCCATGGGGGTCTTCCTGTCAGTGGTGTACGGCATCCGCGCCGGGTCAGAATTTGAAGCACTCTGCGTGGATGTGGTCTTCGGGCACCCCGGCCCGCACCAGCGCCGTGGTGGCCGCGGCCGTCATACCGGGCGGCCCGCACACGTACACGTCGTGCTCGGCGAGTTCGGGTACGAGATTGCGTAGGGCCTGCGGTGCGAGCGGGTCGAACGAGGCGTCCGACGGGCCGAGCAGATAGTGCAGGGCCGCCTGCCTACTGCGGGCGATGGCCTCCAACTCCTCACTCAGGACGAGTTGTTCGGCCGTGCCCGCGCGGTAGAGGAGAGTGAGGTCGCCCGGCGCTCCGGGCAGCGTCTCGAACAGGGCCCGCAGGGGCGTGATGCCGACGCCGCCCGCCAGGAGCAGCACCTTGCGCCGTGTGCGGCGGTGTGCGGTGAGCGCGCCGAAGGGCCCCGTGGCCAGGACGCGCGTGCCCGGGGCGAGCCTGCGGACGCGGCGCGTGTGCCGGCCAAGTGCCTTGACGGTGATACGCAGTTCATCGCCGCGCACGGGCGCCGAGAGGGAGAACGGGAGCGACGTGTGCCAGAGCCCTCCCCTGAGGAATCGCCAGCGGAAGAACTGGCCGGGCTCGGCCCGCAGTCCGTCGAGCCCGATGCCCTGCATGACGACGGAGAAGACGCCGGGCCCCTCGCCATGGACCGCGACCACGCGCAGGCTGTGCCGCAGCGCCTGATGGACGGGCACGACCAGCCGGTACCAGACGAGCAGGACGGCGACGGTCGCGTGCAGGAGGGCCCAGAGCCACCGCGTGGCGACGCCGCTTGCCACATCCGGGCCCGCGAGTTGATGCACGAAGCCCAGCGCAGCGCCCAGATAGGTCAGCAGATGCAGGGCCCGCCACGTCTCGTGGGCGACCCGGTGGCGTACCGCACGAGCGCTGCTCACACCGACGGCGACGAGCAGGGCCGTACCGGCGCACGCGGCCGCGACGGCCGGGTATCCGAGGAGGTCCACGACGGTGGAGACGAGGTCGGTGCCGGCGTGGGTGGCGTATCCGCACACGGCGAGGACCAGATGGGCCGCGCACAGCACCAGGACGTGACGTCCACCGGCGGCGTGACGGCGGGCGAGGCGGTCGGCGCCGACTCCGTGCTCGACCGCGGGGATGCGCGCCATGAGGAAGAGCATGACGAGGATGCCGTATCCGGCGAGCAGTCCGGTGAGATGTGCGCCGGTCGCGAAGAGCACGTCGAGCCGTGCCGACGGTTCGGCCTGTACGGCCCAGAGGGCGCCGACGCCGATGCCGCCCACGACGATGCCTGCGCGCAGGGCGCCCGGCGAGATGCGGAGGGGAGCGGCGGGACGGCCGATGCGGGGGCGGCGGGTGGGGCGCGGAGGTATGGGCGGGTACTCCGCGCCCGGGCCCTCGACATGGCGCAGATACGCGTTCAGGGCGGGGTACCTGGAGAGTTCGGATTCGCTGGCGGCCTCGGTCGTCACGCGGCCACAGTAGGGGGCGAGGGGGGTGAAAAAAGCCAGGTCAGAGCCTCATCGCTGATCCTTAAGGCGGGCTTGAGGATCGCCTCAAGGGTGGTTAAGCCACGGGCCTGTCGAGGCAACGGTGACTCCCATACCGCACAAGGGACTTCGCCCTCTTGTACACAATGTCGGACAGGCCGGGGATCCGACGCCCCCATGGAGCCTGATACAAACCGCTGGCACCCTGGTACAAAGAACACGTCTTCGGCTCCTCCCGACCGTGCCTCACACATCGGCCACGGCGTACGAGACAGACGTGCCGGCCAGACCGGCCCGCGCCGAAGCCCCCGCACCGAGCCTCGACCAGGCATGCCGGGCGCACTGATCAACAGGCGGCTCAGAGCAGCCCCCACCCGTGCAGAAAGGCCGACGGTTTGAACCCGCAGACATTTCAGGATCAGGCACCTCCCCACATACCCGCCTCGGGTCAGCGCATTGTGATCATCGAGGACGACGAGGCCCTGGGGCGCTCCGCAGCGGCTCACATCGGCCGCTGGTACGGCACGGTGCACCGCCTGCCGCGGCCCGACGACGACACGCTGCGCGAGTACCTGGAGCAGTCCGTCGACGCCGTCGCTGTCGTCTCCCGTGATGACATCGTCGCCCTGCGCTATGCCTTGCTGGCCGAACATCTCAAGCCGGGTATCCGGTTGGTCGTGACCCTCTTCGACCGCACGGTCGCCGACGAGGTCTCGCGTACGGTCCCCAACTGCACCGTCCTGAGCATGACCGACGCCATCGTGCCCAGCCTCCTGGCCGAATGCCTCGCCCCGAGCTACGCCATGCTCCAGCCCGACGGCGGGGGCGTCATCGCGGTCCGGCGGGAGGACGGGACCACGTCCGTCGAGCATCTGAACGGACGTGCCCTCGCGGCCCACGCGCATGTTCACCCCCGCGCGTCCTTCCTTTCCTGGCTGCGCTCCCTCGGGACGTCCGCGAAGGCGCTCATCGCGAGCCTGGCCGCCCTGTCGGTGGCCTTCTCGGTGGACATCGCGCTCGGCGTCCTCGTCCTGCACGAGCACTGGACCGACTCCGTGTGGAACGCCGCCCGCGCGCTCACCACGATCGGCTCCTCACCGGCGGCCGAGCACGGACCGGGCTGGTACAAGGTCCTGTCCGCCGTCTCGATGCTCGCCGTCCTGGTGCTGGCGGCCATCTTCACCGCGAGCGTCGTCGACCGGTTCACCGGGCACCGCATGACGAGCATCCTGGGCGCCCGGTCCATCCCGCGCCGCGGCCACGTCATCGTCGTCGGCCTCGGGCAGGTGGGCCTGCGGCTGTCGGCGCGGCTGAAGGACCTCGGCATCAAGGTCGTCGCCGTGGAACGCAACCCCCAGGCGGCGTGCCTCCCCCTGGCCCGCTCCCTGAACATCCCCGTCGTCCTCGGCCGGGGCGGTGACCGCTTCCTGCTCGAACGCCTCTCCGTCCTGCGGGCCCGCGGCCTTGCCGCGGTCGGCTCGGACAGTCTGGCGAACATGGCTGTCGCGGTCGCGGCCCGGGCCGTCGCCCCCGACCAGCGGATCATCCTGCGCGCCGGAAGCGACGAGGTCACGACGGACTCGCAGTCCCTGTTCCGGATCGGTGCGGTGTGCGACTTCCCGCGCATCGTCGGCGCGTTCGTCGCCGCGTCGGTACTGGGCGCCGAACCGTCCAGCGTCTTCGTCGCCGAGGACCGCACCTGCGCCCTGTTCCCGGACGGCCAGGTGGTGGACCTCGCGACGTGGGACACACGCCCCGAGCAATCCGGGGACGAGACCACACCTGGCCGTACCGCGTCAGGCGTTGCGGCGTCGGCGGCCACGAACTGAGGGCGGACTCACCACGCTGTCATTGCTGGCCAGTTGGCGGCCGTCCGCTCCACCCGGCATGCCGTGAACGCGGCCGACGAGAAGGGGGCCATTGTGTATCGCGGGCGTATCGAAATGGCATACGCCACCGCAACGGCCCTCCGTCTCCAATGGGGGCATGAACCACGACGCATCTCTGCCGGCACCGCCCGGCCGCACCCGCAGGATCGTGTTCCCCGGCCTGGCGATCGTCGCCTTGGCGAGCGGCGCGTTCGCTGTGCGCGGGCCGCTCATGATGTCCGCTCCGAGGTGCATGGCCGGGCGGTGGCACGGCTGCTTCGACACGTTCAACGGTGTGGTGCTCATGACGTCGGTCGGGCTGCCGTCGGCCGCGCTGGTGGTGTGGGCGCTGGCACGCCGTCGGCGTCTCGTGGGCGTGGCGCGGTCTCCTCGTCACGGTCCGGATTCCCGGCACCCCGTAGGCACGGTCCCCGAGCTTGGCTGGCGGTCGGACATGGCGTCGTGACGCCGGAGCCGACCTGACCGGGCTCGGCCGGGCCGCCTTCGCACCTACGGGCCGGACCGCGAAGTTCTCCCAGAGTTCCTCTACGGGCGTGCACGTACGTGGCCGGATGGCGGATCCGCTGCGATGCTGCCCTCATGGGGACAAGACCGCGGCGCAGCCAGTCCGAGCGGGATGAGATCACCGTCGAGATCGGCTATGCACTGTTCAGCGCGTGCTTCCTCGGCAGCATCGTCTTCGCGACGATCGCCGGCCCCGCCTTCGTCTGGCGCCTTCCTCCCTCTGTCGAGCACACTCTGGTGGCTACGGGGGTTGTGGTCGGCGGCGTCCTGGCAGTGATGCGCGTCGTCCACGTCCTGTGGCGATTCGACTCGCAACACCGCTGACGGACAACCAGGCGCGGGTTTCATGGCCCGCTGAGTCGGACCGCTCCGGCCACGTACAGGCTCGCGGATGTCGTCGTCAGGAGAAAGGCGAGAGTCGTGTGGACGACGAGCCCTCGTCCCGGGGCGAGGCCCAGGTATGCCCGTGCCGCACGGCTCACCCGGGGTCGGGGGACTCCTCGCGCGGCGTTCGCGTCGGCCTTCTCGATCGCTCGGCGAAGCTTCCCGCGGGCTCTCTTCGTCGTGACGCCCAGGCGCACACCATGGACGTCGCACACCACCAGGGTGCGGTGCGCGCTGCCGTACGAAAAGGTCGTGAGCAGGCGGACGGTGGTGATCCGGTTCAGGTCGACGGACCGTACGCCGGTCAGGGTGTGCGCGGTCAGGTGCGACGACGAGTGCCGGAACGGGGCTCGTTCCTCGCACAGTGCGGTGAGGAGGAGGAAGCCGATGATCGCGCACAGCAGGCCGAGCACGGTCGGTGTGCCTTCGGGGACTGCCCCGGTGCGGGCCAGTCCGTAGGCGACGAGGGGCAGCAGAAGAACGGCCACCGCCAGTCCCGATCCCACGCGCGCACGCGCCACGCTGCGGGTTGTACTCGCTTCCACTGACGCCCCCCGTTTCAGCCGACGGGCACCAGCATGCATGAGCGGTGGGTTGTGCCGCACTGCCGATGTCCGGCAATCTTCGGCGCGGGATCCGCCAGGAGCAGGACGCAGGACCGCACGCGACCCTGCCCGTCCCCGGACAAAAAAGAAAGGCAAGGAGGACTTCCCACTCCTTGCCACTCTCAACTTATAGCGCACTGGGGGGCTTGCGGCAAGGCCCCCACCTTGCCGCACAATCGCTGGCCGAGGCCCGAACTCTGCGGAAATGGGAGATCAACGAAGTGCATGTGCTGTTGTCGGTTTATGGGTCGTGCGGTGGCGTCGCGCCGGTGCGGGCGCTCGGCGCCGAGGTGCCGGTGGGCGCCGCGTCGGACTTCGCAGGCGTGACCTCGGATCGGAGCTGATGACATTGACCTCCACGACGACCAGTGCGTTCGACCTACCCGAGCGTCTTTCCTCCAAGGCCGATGCGACGCTGATCGCCGGCGATGAGCGTCACTTCGCGGCCGTCGCGAGCAGCCTCGACCAGACGATCGCCGAGCTATCCGACCGTCTCGACGTCCTGCGCAAGGCCCCCGGCGGCATCGGCCGCGAGGCGATGGACCGTGACTCGGAGATCCACCGGCTGACCGGCCGCCTGCGCGCCCTGCGCCGCTTCGGCCTGGACCTGTGCCTGGGCCGCGTCGTCAGCGCGGACGACGCCGAGCCCCTGTACATCGGGCGGCTCGGCCTCACCGACGGCGAGGGGCGCCGGCTGCTCGTCGACTGGCGCTCCCCCGCCGCCGAGCCGTTCTTCGCGGCGACGCACGCCAACCCGACGGGCCTGGCGAGCCGCCGCCGGTACCGCTGGACGGGCGGCCGGATCAGCGACTACTGGGACGAGGTGTTCACCGCCGACGGCCTGGAGCAACGCGCCGCGCTCGACGACCAGTCCGCGTTCATCGCCAGCCTGGGCAGCAACCGTTCGGCCCGTATGCGGGACGTCCTCGGCACCATCCAGGCCGACCAGGACGCCATCATCCGCGCCGGTTCGCGCGGAGCGCTCGTCGTCGACGGCGGGCCCGGCACGGGCAAGACCGTCGTCGCCCTGCACCGTTCCGCGTACCTCCTCTACTCCGACCCGCGCCTCAGCCACCGCCGGGGCGGTGTGCTGTTCGTCGGCCCGCACCGGCCCTACCTGGATTACGTAGCCGATGTCCTGCCGAGCCTCGGAGAGGACGGCGTACAGACCTGCATCCTTCAGGACCTCGTCACCGAGGGCGCCGCGGCGACCGTGGAGACCGACCCGGACGTGGCCCGCCTCAAGTCCTCGGCGGACATGGTGCAAGCGATCGAGAAGGCCGTCAGGTTCTACGAGGAGCCTCCCACCAAGGGCATGACCGCCACGACGGCCTGGTCCGACATCTGGGTGAGCGCCGACGACTGGGCCGAGGCCTTCAAGGCGCCGGGTCCGGGCGCTGCGCACAACGAGGCGCGCGAGCAGGTCTGGGAGGAACTGGCGTCCATCCTCATGGACAAGCAGGGCATGGACGAGGACGAGGACGGCGTCTCGCCCGATCTGTTCCTGCGGTCGCTGCGGCAGGACAGGGATCTGGTCGCGGCCCTCAACAGCGCGTGGCCGCTGCTCGAGGCCGCCGACCTCGTCTCCGACCTCTGGACGGTCCCCGCCTACTTGCGCATGTGTGCCCCCTGGCTCGACCGCGACGACGTGGCCAAGCTGCAGCGCAAGGACGCCCCTCAGGCCTGGACGGTGTCCGACCTGCCGCTCCTGGACGCGGCTCGGCAGCGCCTCGGTGACCCGGAGGCGGCGCGGCGCAAGCGGCAGCACGACGCCGCGGTCGCCGCCGAGCGCGAGCGCATGGCCCTCGTCATCGACGACATCATCTCGGCAGCCGACTTCAACTCGGCCGGCGACGACAGTGAGGGCGCGGTGCGGATGCTGCGCGGGAAGGACCTCCAGGACAGCCTGATCGACGAGAGCGCGCTGCCCACCGCCGACCCGGACCGGCTCGCGGGACCGTTCGCGCACATCGTCGTGGACGAGGCGCAGGAACTGACCGACGCGGAGTGGCAGATGCTGCTGCTTCGCTGCCCCTCCCGGAGCTTCACCATCGTCGGTGACCGTGCTCAGGCGAGGCACGGGTTCACGGAGTCGTGGGAGGAGCGCCTGGAGCGGGCCGGGCTCGACCGGATCAAGCTGGCCTCCCTGAGCATCAACTACCGCACGCCGGAAGAGGTCATGACGGAAGCCGAGCCGGTCATCCGGGCCGAGCTCCCCGACGCCAACGTGCCGACGTCCATCCGCAGCAGCGGCGTCCCCGTCGTCCACGGACCGGTCACGGACCTGGACTCGATCCTCGACACCTGGCTCGCCACGCACGACGACGGCATCGCCTGCGTCATCGGCGACCCCACGTTCCGGGCGACGTCACGTGTCCGGTCCCTGACCCCGGAACTGTCGAAGGGCCTCGAATTCGATCTGGTCGTGCTCATCGATCCGGAGGAGTTCGGCGACGGCATCGAAGGAGCGGTCGACCGCTACGTAGCGATGACCCGGGCGACGCAGCAGCTCGTCATCCTGACGAGTCCATCCTGACAACTTCCATCCTGACGAGTTCCTGACCCGGGAGGGACAGGCCGGCGTGATCGCCGGTCGGTGATCGTCCGGATCGCAGCCGAAGGTCTACGGGCGTGCCCGGGCCTGCCGCGTACGTGGCGGGCCCGGGCACACGGGCGTACAGGCATGCGCCTCTCAGGTGCGGTCGTCCACCAGACGGACCGGCTCCTCCTGCCCCGCCAGGGCGTGCGGCATCGGCAGTCCGCCGTCGGAGTCCAGGGTCATCAGGTGCGCGTCGACGGCCGCCCGGCCTTCGTGGAAGCCGAGGTCCATCAGACCGTCCGCCGGCCCGCTGCTGCTCCACTCGTGTTCCTGTCCGTCGCACCGGGCCGCGGTGCTCCCGAAGCCGAGCCGCTTGTTGTCCTGGACCAGGTTGCCGGAGACGAAGACCGCGCGAGCGGATGACGGGGGCTCGCACCGGTAGGTGCCGGAGAGGGTGAGGGTTCCGTCCGGCGCGATACGGACCTGCCGGTGCGCGGAAATGCTTCCGCTGAAGGAGTCGGCTGACGCGCTCGGGCTGAGCACGACAACCGCGGTCAGGGCGGCCAGGGCCAGTGCGGGAAGGCGCATGAATTCCTCCGGTGGAAGGCTGGTCGGCGGTGTCACCGTCGAACCGCATACTGCTGATCACGCCCACCGAACTCACTCACAGTCACCCCGATGTCGGCGTCATTGACCCGGACGGCGGTGTGGGCACGGCCGCACCCGTCCGTCCGGTGCAGCCCGGGCGGCGCCGGGCGCCGCACTCCGGTTGCGCGAGCACCCACCGCGCCGGGGAATGGCCAAGAGAGGAAGACCACCCACGTAAGGAACACCCCCATGCAGAACGTCCTGCTCAACAACGGCGTCGAGATGCCGATCCTCGGATTCGGCGTCTACCAGATCCCGCCCGAGCAGACCGAGCAGGCTGTCAGCGACGCACTCGCCGCCGGCTACCGGTCCCTCGACACCGCGGCCGCCTACGGCAACGAGGAGGCCGTCGGCCGTGCGATCAAGGCCAGCGGCATCCCACGCGAGGACCTGTTCGTCACGACCAAGCTGTGGATCTCCAGCGCCGGAGAGGAGAACGCCAGGCACGCCTTCCACACCTCGCTGCGCAAACTGGGCCTCGACCACCTCGACCTGTACCTGATCCACCAGCCCTTCGGCGACGTCTACGGCTCCTGGCGTGCCATGGAGCGCCTGCACCGCGAAGGCGTCGTCCGGGCCATCGGCGTCTCCAACTTCTACCCCGACCGGCTCGTGGACTTCATCGACCACAACGAGATCACGCCGGCGGTCAATCAGATCGAGACCCACCCGTTCAACCGGCGCACCGTCGACCAGGACGTCATGCGTGAGCGCGGGGTCCAGATCGAATCGTGGGGCCCCTTCGCCGAGGGCCGCAACAACCTCTTCTCCGACCCGGTGCTCACCGAGATCGGCGCCGCGCACGGCAAGTCCGTTGCGCAGGTCGTGCTGCGCTGGCTCATTCAGCGGCAGGTCGTCGTGATCCCCAAGTCGGTCCGCGCCGACCGCATGGCGGAGAACCTCGACGTCTTCGACTTCGAACTCACCGACAGCCAGATGGCGTCCATCGACGCCATGGACACAGGCAAGTCGCTGTTCCTCGACCACCGCGACCCGGAGGTCGTCAGCCGGATCGGCAAACTCCAGCCGGCCACCTGACCCTCGACCGGACGGCACGCCTTCGCTGGACATGATCCTTTCCCTCCCCCTCAACCTACCGCCACGGCACGCGTGACCTGCGCAAACACCTGAGTCCGGCACGGGCCCGGCGCCGGATGCGGACTCGTCCCCAGGTCCCCGCCTCCACCTCCCGCCTGCACCCACGGCTCTACAAAAGGGGTCCCGCGGTCATACCGGGGGATGACCGGCCACCGCGTCGTACTACCGCAGACGTGGGCCGGAGTCCGGCCCGGAGGCTGACATCCGGGCTCCGGATTGCGGCGACGATAGAGGGAGAAATCCTGCTGACTTCCCTGACGTGCCACGGCACCGCCGGGCGGTCGCGCCTGCCTCCGCCTCCACCCGACGGGAGTCTCTTTCGCCGTGGCTACCTTCCTTTACAAACTAGGGCGCCTCTCCTTCAGGCGGCGCCGCTATGTGGCCCTCCTGTGGGTGCTGCTCCTGGGCGGCATCGGATACGCGTCCTCGGCCGCGCCCGCGCCGCCCGCCGACTCGTTCTCCATGCCGGGCACGGACTCCCAGAAGGCCTTCGACCTGCTCGACGAGCGCTTCCCCGCCGCCAGCGCGGAGGGCGCGACCGCCCGCGTCGTCATCCGGGCGCCGGAGGGGGAGAAGATAACCGACCCCGCCGCGAAGGCCGAGGTCAACCAGCTCGTCACCGCGCTCGGCAAGGGTCCGCAGGTCGCCGGCGTGGCCGACCCGTACAAGGCGAACGCCGTCAGCAAGGACGGCACCACCGCGTACGCGTCCGTCACCTACAAGGTGATCTCGACGGAGCTCACGGACAAGACGCACGACGCGCTGACCGATGCCACGGACAAGACCCGCGCCGAGGGCTTCACGGTCGAGACGGGCGGTGACGCGGTCCAGGCCGAGCAGGAGATGGGCGGCTCCGCCGAGCTCATCGGCATCGCCATCTCCGCGGTCGTCCTCGTCATCACCTTCGGCTCGCTGATCGCCGCCGGCCTTCCGCTGCTGACCGCCATCATCGGCGTCGGAATCGGTGTCTCCGGCATCGCCGCCCTGGGCAGCGTCCTCAACCTCTCGGGCACGACCTCGACGCTGGCGATGATGATCGGGCTCGCGGTCGGGATCGACTACGCCCTCTTCATCGTCTCCCGCTACCGCGCCGAGATCGCCGAAGGCCGGGAACCGGAGGAAGCGGCGGGCCGGGCCACCGGCACCGCGGGCTCCGCCGTGGTCTTCGCCGGACTGACCGTCATCGTGGCTCTCGCGGGTCTGTCGGTCGTCAACATCCCCATGCTCACCAAGATGGGCCTCGCGGCGGCGGCCACGGTGGCCATCGCCGTCCTCATCGCGCTGACCATGATCCCCGCGCTGCTCGGTTTCGCGGGCAAGCGCGCCCTGCGCCGCAAGGACCGTAAGAACCTCGCGAAACCGGCCGCCGCGCACAGTGCCAGGGATGCCAAGGACGCCAAGCCCAACCTCGGCACCCGCTGGGCGCGCCTCGTGCTGCGCCGCCCCGTCACCGTGCTGCTGATCGGTGTACTCGGCCTGGGCGCGGTCGCCGTCCCGGCGACGAGCCTGGAGCTCGGGCTGCCCGACGAGGGGACGTCGGCGCCGGACACCACGCAGCGCAAGGCGTACGACATGCTGTCCGAGTCGTTCGGGGCGGGCTTCAACGGCCCGCTGATGGTCACCGTCGACACGGGCGGAGCCAAGGACGCTGCCGCCGCCGCCAAGACGGTGGGCACGTCCCTCGCCAAGGTCGACGGCGTCGCGGCGGTCACCCCCGCCTCGGTGAACCCGGCCGGTGACACGGCGATCATCACGGTCGTCCCGGCCACCGGACCGAGCGACCACAAGACCGAGGAACTCGTCAAGACGATCAGGTCCACCGCGAGCGGCCTGGAGGCGGACACCGACTCCGACGTCCTGGTCACCGGGCAGACGGCGATGACCATCGACTTCTCCCAGACCCTCAACGACGCGCTCCTGCCCTACCTGGGTCTCGTCGTCGGGCTCGCCTTCCTGCTCCTGATGCTGGTCTTCCGCTCGGTTCTCGTCCCGCTGAAGGCGGCCCTCGGCTTCCTGCTGTCGGTCGCCGCGGCGCTCGGTGCGGTCGTCGCCGTGTTCCAGTGGGGCTGGCTCGCGGACATCGTCGGCGTCGACCAGCCGGGCCCCATCATGTCGATGATGCCGATCTTCATGATCGGCGTGGTGTTCGGCCTTGCGATGGACTACGAGGTGTTCCTCGTGACACGGATGCGCGAGGCGTACGTCCACGGGGCGCGCCCCTCCGAGGCGGTCGTGACCGGCTTCAAGCATGGCGGCCGGGTCGTCGGCGCGGCGGCGATCATCATGATCAGCGTCTTCTCCGGGTTCATCATGGAGAACAACGACATGATCAAGATGATGGGCTTCGGGCTCGCCATCGCGGTGTTCTTCGACGCCTTCGTCGTCCGCATGGCGATCGTCCCGGCGGTCCTCGCGCTGCTCGGCCAGTCGGCCTGGTGGCTGCCACGCCGGCTCAACAAGATCCTGCCCAACGTGGACGTCGAGGGCGAGAAACTGCACAAGGCCCTCGCCCCGTCGTCGTCACCGGCGGCCGAGGACGAGGGCAGGGACAGCGACGAGGAGGAGCGGGAACTGGAGCCCGTACGCGGCTGAGGCCCTGCGGTCCGGCCCCGTCCGGCACCCTTCCCCACCACTAGCCCGCCGCCCCGGTGACCACGGTCACCGGGGCGGCGGGCTTGTCTCAGCCGCGGATCATCGACATCAACTGCCCATGGGTCTCGACGTCGGCGGCCACCACAAGTCCCCGCCCCCCAGCCCCGGTCGGGGCACCGTCGATCCCAGTGACCACGCAGCCGGCGGCCCGGCACAGTGCGATGCCCGCGGCGAAATGCACACTCCCGGTGAGGTCACCGCCATCGGTGACGTACGCGGCGCGCTTGCCGGCCGCGACCCAGGCCAGCGCCAGCGTCGTCGACACGACCCGCGGCCGGAACCGCTCGACGAACGCGGGACGGGCCAGCAGATCAACGGCCCGGAATCCGGGCGCGTTCGGGAACGGCGCGTCCAGGTTGACGTCCACGAGCGAGGTGGCTGACGTCGGTACCAGAGGCTCGTCCACCCCGTCGCGCCGCACCCGAGCGCTCGTACCGTCGGTGAAGAACACCTCGCCGCTGAACGGGTCGGCCACCGCCGCCGCCCCGTCGCGCAGCGCCACGTTGACGGCCACGAGCATGTTGCCGACGGCGTAGTTCAGCGTGCCGCACAGGGGGTCCACCAACCACTGGCGCGCGGCGTCGTCCGTACCGTGCTGCCCGCCTTCCTCACCGAGCACCGCGTCGTCGGGGCGGGCGCTGTGGATGACACCGACGATCGCCTTCTCCGCCTCCACGTCGGCGGCGGTCGCGAAGTCCCCGGCGCCCTTGTCGATGCGGGTGAGCCGCCGGCCGTACAGAGCGCGCACCACGTCCGCGCCGGCACTCGCCGCTGCTACGGCGACCACGGAATCGTCGGAGGCCGCAGATGAGTTGATCACGCGATGCAGGGTATCGGGCGGCGCCGCACCCGGCGGCGGAATGCTCACCGCCGGGTCCGGCCCAGGTGCACATCGCGTGGCGGACAGGTCGTTACGACGCCGCTCGCCGGGTCCCGGCTTCCACGGCGGTCGGTTCGCTCAAGCCCAAGTGGTCGCGGAGGGTGGTGCCTTCGTACTCCGTGCGGTACACCCCGCGCTCCTGGAGCAGCGGGACGACGGTGTCGGCGAAGACGTCGAGACCGCCGGGGGTGATGTGCGGGACGAGGATGAAGCCATCGGCCGCGTCCGCCTGGACGAAGTCGTTGATCGTCTCGGCGACCGTGGCCGGGGAGCCCACGAACGACTGGCGGTTGCCGGTCTCGATGACGAGATCGCGGATCGACCACTTGTTGGCGGCGGCGCGCTCCCGCCACTCGCGGGCCGTGGCCAGCGGGTCACGGTACATGCGGACCTGGGCGCGGCCGCGCGCGATGGTGTGCTCCCCGGGGTCGGGGTCGATCTCGGGGAGCGGGCCGTCCGGGTCGTAGCCGGACAGGTCACGGTTCCAGACGAACTCCAGGTGCTTGATCGCGGTGGCACCGCTGACCTGCTGTCGGCGTACCTCGCGGGCCAGTTCCGCCGCCTCGGCGTCACTCTCGCCGAGCACGAAGGTCGCGGCGGGCAGGATCAGGAGCTGGTCCTGCGTACGGCCGTGGCGGGCCAGGCGGCCCTTGACGTCCGTGTAGAACGCCTGGCCCTCCTTGAGAGTGCTGTACCGGCTGAAGATCGCGTCGGCGCTCGACGCGGCGAACTCCCGCCCCTCGTCGGAGTCCCCCGCCTGGAAGATCACGGGACGGCCCTGGGGGCTGCGGGGGACGTTGAACTGCCCGCTGATGTCGAAGTGCTGTCCCTGGTGGACGAAGGCTCCGGCCTGGGCGTCGCGCAGGAAGGTGCCGCTCGCCTGATCGGCGAGGATCTCGTCGCCGTGCCACGAGTCGAACAGCTCGCTCGCGGTGGTCAGGAACTCCTTGGCCCGCGAGTACCGCTCGTCCTGCGGCAGGAACCCTCCGCGCCGGAAGTTCTCGCCGGTGAACGCGTCCCAGGAGGTGACGACGTTCCACGCGGCACGCCCGTCCGAGAGGTGGTCGAGGCTGGCGAACTGGCGGGCGACCTCGTAGGGCTCGTTGAAGGTGGAGTTGATGGTGCCGGTCAGGCCGAGGCGCTCGGTGACCGCGGCGAGCGCGGTGAGGATCGTGAAGGTGTCGGGCCGCCCCACGACGTCCAAGTCGTAGATCTCTCCGCCCTGTTCACGCAGTCGCAGCCCCTCGGCCAGGAACAGAAAGTCGAACTTGGCCCGCTCGGCCGTCTGCGCGAAGTGGGCGAAGGAGCTGAACTCGACGTGGCTGCCGGCCTTGGGGTCGCTCCATACGGTGGTGTTGTTGACGCCCGGGAAGTGGGCCGCGAGGTGGATCTGCTTGCGAGGCATGGTCTGTGTTCCCTCCGGCTCAGACGGTGGCGGTGGCGGCGTAGCGGTTGGCGGGGCGCGTGAGCCCGAGGAGTCCGCGCAGGGTGTCGGCCTCGTACGCGCTCCGGAACGCTCCGCGCCGCTGCAGCTCGGGGACGAGTCCCTGGGTGATCGCGGGCAGGTCGTGGCCGACGACGGCGGGACGAAGCCGGAAGCCGGAGAGGCCCGACTGCTGCAACTCCTGGAGGAGATCGGCGAGTTGGGCGGGGGTACCCGCGAAGATCCGGGCGTCACTGGTGTACGTGTAGCCCGCCAGGCCGTCGAGGCGTTCGCGCCGTGCCGCCGCCGCGGCCGGGTCGTCGTCCAGGAAGACCACGAGGTCTCCGAAGACATGGACGGGCTCGTCCGAGCGTCCGGCCGCGGCCTGTGCCGTACGGATCTCGTCGACGACGGCACGCGCCTGGTCCGCGTCGTGCGGGGTCACGTATCCGATGTCGGTGGAGCGTGCGACGAGTTGGAACGGCACGCTCCGGTGGGCCAGGGCGCTGACGACCGGCTGTCCCTGGGGCGGACGTGGCGTGATCGAGGGGCCCTTGACACTGAAGTGCCTGCCCTCGAAGTCGATGTAGTGCAGTTTGTCACGGTCGATGAAGCGGCCGGTGGCGACGTCCCTGATCTCGGCGTCGTCCTCCCAGCTGTCCCACAGCCGGCGCACCGCTTCGACGTAGTCGGAGGCCTCGTCGAAGAGGTCACCCGTCAGCTCTTCCGCCTCCGGGCTGTCCAGGTCCTCGACGCGCAGGGCGGGGAACGTACGGCGCCCGAAGTGCGCGGCCTCGTTCCGGCGTGCCGACACCTGTACGCGTAGACCCGCGCGGCCGTTGCTCACATAGTCGAGCGTGGCGATCGCCTTGGATATGTGGAACGGCTCCGTGTGTGTGGCGACCACGGTCGGCACGAGGCCTATGTGCCGGGTCAGCGGGGCGACGCGGGCGGCGATGAGCACGGCGTCGAGGCGCCCGCGGACCTGGTCGGTGCGGGCGTCGGGTTCCGTGAAGTGCGAGGACTGGAGCCCGAGTCCGTCCTCGATCGTCACGAAGTCGAGCAGCCCGCGCTCGGCCTCCTGGACGAGGTCGGCCCAGTAGCGGGCGGTGAACAGCTCCCGGGGCCGCGACACCTGCTCGCGCCAGGCGGCCGGGTGCCAGCCTGCCCCGTCAAGGGCAACGGCGAGGTGCAGTGCGGAGGTTGAAGAGGGCAGCGAAGAAGACGAGGACACGACAGGGTGCCTTCCTGATCGACCGTACGAGATGAGCGACCCTCAGGCGGAGGGTGCGACGGCGAAGAATCCGGTCAGGAACAACAGAGCGCGCCGGCCACGCGCTGGAGGTCGATATGGGCCCGGGTGTACAGGTGCACCGGGCGGTACGGGGCGAGGACCAGGGCGCACAGGCGGGACACCTGGGTCATGAACGCCCCCTCCCCCTCATCGCCAGTGCGCACGGCTTTGTCAGCAAGAACGGTCGGCCCCCGCCGTCTGTTCCCGCTTGGGGGCCGGATTTCACAAGGTCAGTCCTTGGCCCGGTGAAGCCGGATCTCACGGTTCACGAAGAGGTGGACGTATCCGCACTTCCAGCAGATCAGGCCCGTCGCCGTCTCGTCCGCCCACGCCAGCTTCATGAACTCCATGCCAGTGCTGTTGAGCTTGATGCCCCGCTCACGGAAAAGTTCGCCGTGGCAGACCTGGCAGGTGATCCACATCTCCCCCAGCGACGCGCGTACCGGCTTGGCCATGGTCCTACTCCCCCGAGTCGTCACCCCACACCCGAGCCGAGTGGGGTGATCACCATACATTCGGGTGCTCGTGGCCGATGAGGCAGGTGATGCGCGCCCGTCACCGAGCGAGGGAACCGACCCAGTCCTCGACGGTGACGACCTCCGCCCACTGCGGGAACAGTTTCCCGATGAGGATCCGGTGCACCTCCGGGTCGAGGTCGAGGCAGGCGTCCGACAGGACGGTGAGGCCGAAGTCCAGGTCGTTGGCCTGGCACAGGGTGTGCAGCACCACGCCGCTGGTGGCGATGCCTGCCAGCACAAGGCTGTTGATGTCGCGCGCCCTGAGCACCGAGTCGAGGTCGCTGCCCGAGAACGCGCTCGCCCGCCTCTTGGTGACCACGATGTCGCCCGGCCGGGGCGCGACGTCGTCGTGGATTTCGGTGCCGGGAGCCCCGTCGGTGAACAGGTCCGCCTGCAAAACAGCGGCGAGCGTCCTGTTGCGCGGACTGACTTCGGGCTGACCCGGCCGTAGCCGCATGACCACGTAGATCACGGGGATGCCCGCGGCGCGGGCGCCCGCGATCGCCCCTTTCAGGCGGGCCAGACAGCCGGATCCGTCGTCGGCGATGCGGACGACGTCCCGCTGGACGTCCATCACGAGCAGAGCGCTGTTCTCCTTCGCCATGCTTACCGTCCCTTCCCTCATGGAGGACCTCGACCGGGGCCTCCATGGAATCAGAAGAGGGTGCGAAGCAGGGTCCAGTGCTGTGAAGAGTTCACCGCGTACCGGATCCGGCGTCCGAACCACTCTGTGCCGCGAGGTGGCGCCAGGGCCGTGAACCGGAATCGGCCGGTGTGCCGTCCAGGATGCGGGCCGTGCTCGTGGCCGGTTCGAGGACGACCGTCGCCAGGCTTGCCCAGCGCTGTCCCTCGGGAAGGCTCATGTCGGGCAGGCAGGTGAGGGCCGCCTCGCCCTCCCCCGATACGAGAAGGGCGACGAGTTCGTCCGGGGACTGCGGCAGCGCGGTGGGCGTCAGGCGCTCGCGGATGAGGTCGTAGCGCTCGCCGGAATCCGGCTGGTAGAGCCAGGTCTTCTCGCCGGCCGCAGGGGTCGGCGAGAGGAAGTGGTTGGTGCGCACGAGCGTGCCCCGGCGGGATTCCACCGCGAACACACCCTCGGGGCTCAGGTCGAGGAGTACGGCCTCGGTGGTGTCGAAGAGGGCGAACGATCCCGAGGAGGCGATCGGGGCGCCGCGCACGATCTCGACCGCCTCGGCCACGCTCCCGGCTTCCTCCAGGACGACGGCGGCAAGGACGTGCATGGGGATGCCGCCGATTCCGTCGCTGCGGTGGCCGAGGATGTTGAAGTGCAGTGCGAGGCCTGCGCTGTTGATGCCGATCTTGCCGAGGATGCCGTGCTCGGTGAGGCCGACCACGTCGTGGGTGCCGCCGCGGGATTCCAGGCTGTGCCAGTAGGGGTTCAGCTCGACGTGCCAGTCCCAGGTCTGAACACCGAAGGTGTCGACGGTGCCGGAGGCACCGCGGCGGACGATCGTCGAGCATTCGCCGGGTGGGACGGTGGCGCTGCGGGCGAGTATCTCGGTGCGGGCGTTGAGCGCGGCAATGCGCCAGACGTCGACGCCGGCCCCATGTGCGATTCCTTCGATCTCGGCCCGCGCATGGGGGCGGTACGCGTCGATGGCTGCGAGAGCACGCTCGGCGTCGTCGCGGACCTGCCGCGGGCCGATGCCGCCGAGACGGAAGAAGCGGTCGTACCCGGCGATCCCTCCGGGGAGGGTGTCGCGCAGTCGCTCACCGCGGGCGGCTCCGCGCGCGAAGGGGTCGGACGAGGCGACCGCGACGTGGAGGCGCTCGGCGGGGCGGGCGATCACGACTGCCTTCTCCTCGGAGGGGGTGGGGAATGGGCGGGTGTGGGGACGTGGGGGCATTGCGTGGGCAGGTGGCTGCGGCGCGGCGGTCACTCGCCCGGTTCCGTGATCACCGCGCGGCGCCGCGTGCGCCCCAACCCCCCGTACACGGCGGCCGAGACCACAAGTCCCGCGATGAGGGACAGGTTCGCGCCGCCGAGCAACGACGCGACGGGGCCGGTCCACAAGCTCGTACTCACGCACAGGACTCCGGCGAGAGCACCGGCGAGGAACCCCGCCACGCCCGCCCGGTGCACGCCCGCGTCGTACCAGAAAGGGCTGCCGCGCCTCTCGTCGAGGAGTTGGGGGCCGTCGTAGCGGTTGCGGCAGATCCAGATGTCGGCGACGTACACGCCGACGGCCGGTCCCGTGACCACCACGACGAGTTCGAGCATGGTGTTCACGCTGGTCAGGAAGTCGAAGACCAGGAGTGCGTACAGCGTCATGGCCGTGGCCAGGATGCCGATGATCAGGACGGCGCGGATCCGGCCGAGCCGCACGCCGATGGACTGGAAGGCGAGACCCGCGCTGTACGCGGTGAGGCCGTTGTTGGCGACGGTGTTGAGGACGACGGCGATGACGAACACCGGGATGAACCAGCCAGGGAGGATCCCCTCGAGCGCCGCCTCCGGGTCGCTCATGTCGAGCGTGGTGGCGGCCAGGGCGCCGACGCCGGTGAAGAGCACGCTCGGCAGGAAGGCCCCGAGCGCGGTCCACCCGGCCACCGCCTTCGGCTTGCTGTCGCGCGGCAGGTATCGCGCCAGGTCGGGGCTGTTGCTGTACGAGAGCGGGGTGGACGCGATGATCGCGAAGCCGCCGACGAGCGTCACCCAGAGCTGGGCGCCGTGCAGTGACTCGGCGGGCCGGTAGGACCAGTCGGTGTGTCCCAGTACGCAGCCGCTCACGACGACGAACACGACGGTGAGGGCGACGCTCAGCACGGAGTACAGCCGCACGATCGTGGCGTGGCCGTACACGCTGACCACGAGGGTGACCGCGGCGATCCCGCAGATGATGACGGCGTCGAGCACGGGGCTGTCGGGTGCGCCGAGCCGCCGGGCGAGCCCGAACGCGGCCACCGAGGCGGCGGACCAGTTCAGCGCCAGATAGGCGGCGGAGATCAGCCAGCCGGTGAGCGCGATGACGGCCTTGTTCCCGAGGATTCCGTACATGGCACGGGAGATGACCGAGCCCGTGGTGCCCGCGGCCGGTCCGCTGACGGCCAGGACTCCGGTGAGTGCCCACAGCAGGTTGCCGGCGACGATCACCGCAAGCGCCTGCTCGAGGGTGAGGCCCATCAGGACCAGCGCCGCACCCACGACGAGACTCAGGTAGCTCACATTGGGCGCCGCCCACACCGCGAACAGCTCCCGCGGCCAGCCGTGGCGCTCCTCCTCGGGGATGTAGTCGATCCCGTGCGCTTCCAGCTGTCCGGCCTGTTCCACGGCCTTGGCCGCGTCACTGCCGACGGTGGCTGTCAGGTCTCTGGTCGCCATCGCGTCCTCCCATGAAGCGTCACGGCATGACCGCTGGCCCTATTGGCCGCATGCCCAATAGGGGAGATCTAATAGCGGAGGGTCACGAGACGTCAAGGGTCAACCGGAAATACATTCGCGATACAACGGAGGCCACACCGTCGATAGGCCATGTTCAGGAGGCGGCCGGACCCCCGACGGGCGCCTCGGCCCTGACGCCCGCCAGGACGACGGTCACCTCACGGACCGCGACGACGGAGGCGACCGCGCGAGCCGCCGTCCCCCGGGCTACGGCTCGGCACCGGCACGTCGAGACACCCCGACCCACGTGCTCACCGTTTAAGATCAGCGACGCCGAGGCGGCAACCATGGATCGGCCGACTCGACGCGGTGAAGGTGGAGCACCGCGTCAGGTACCGCGGAAGGGGCGGGGAGCACATCGTGAGCAAGGGCGGGGCGTCCATATCGGACGAGGAGTGGGAGCGTTTCCAGAGGGAGGCCGAGGCCGGGACTCAGGGCGCGCCCGAGGAACCGTCGGCCCGGGCCCGGATGGTGACGCGACGGCTGCGGGACGAGGCCGGCCGGCCCGAGGGGTGGCGCACGCACGAACCGGCCCGGCAGCGGCGGGGCAAGGGCTGGTACGTGGTCGGTCTGCTCGTCGCCGCGGGCATGCTGGCCGTGGCGCTGGATCCCGGGCGTGTGACCGATTGGTTCGGCGGTGGAGGCGGCGGCGACACACCGCTCGCCGCGGAGTCGGTACGTCCCGTCCGGCCGCCCGGGACGGAGTCGGCGCCCCGACAGCCCACTCTCCAGCAGCCGTTCAGGGGATCGCCCGCGGCGCAGTGGGGTGACGGAACGGCGGGGATCACCGTCCCCGAGGCCCGGGCGACCGGCTGGATGAGCAAGGCGCAAGTCGCGCAGGCGCTCGACAGGTCCCGGGACTTTCTTGCCGCGTCCAATCTGGATTCCGGTGTGCTTCTCGGACGGCCGCCCGAGAAGGCGATCGCGTTGATCAATCCGGATCAGAAGGACGTCCAGGACTACCTGGCGACCGCGTTCCGCGCGCCGAGCCAGGACGACGATCCCCTGCTGCTGTTCAGCCGTTTCGCGACGGAGAAGGTGCGTCTCGTCGGGGACGTGGTCAAGACGCGCGGGCGGATCACGTACCGGGAGGGCATGCGCGGTGCGGTCGAGGTGACCACCGACGTCACGTACGTCTATCCGGTCGCGCACGCCGCGGAGGGAAGGGACGAGGTCGCGCGCACGATCGTGCGCCGCGAGGTGGTGATGAGCTGGGACGATCCGGCGAAGGTGATCACCGAGCCGGGGACGTTCTCCCTCGTCTCCTACAAGTCGGACACCGCCAACGGCGGCTGTGACAACGACACCGGTTTCTACGTCCCGGAGTTCCCCTCCGCGCGCTCAGCAACCGGCCCGGGAGCCGGCCCCGAGGTCGACCCGTATGACCGGAGCACGTCGATGGACGTGCGCATGCAGGGCGCCGACGACGCGGAGTGCGGGACCGCGACACGGTCGTGAGTGGTGCGGGGGAACAGTGTGAGCGGTGCGGGGACGCAGAGGGGACGCCAAGGGTGAAGGGGGACCGGTCGGCCTGGACACGGGGGCGCGTGCTCGCTGCGCTTGCCGTGGTGACGGCCGGACTGTTGGCGTTCCACCGGGCCGTGCCCAACTCCGTGGGTCACCTGGGCAGTCTGCTGGAGCAGTTCCTGCCCTGGCTCGGCCTGGTGGTCGTGGTGCTGTTCGCCCTGGCGCTGGTGCGCCGTTCGGCCGCAGCGCTGGTGGCCCTGCTCCTGCCCGTGGCGGCATGGACGTACCTCTGCGGCGGGCTGCTGTTGCCGGGGAAGTCGCCCGGCGCACACGACCTGGTCGTGGTGCAGCACAACGTCAGTGACGTGAACGCCGACCCGACGGGCACGGCCCGCGGCCTGGCCGACGCCGGGCCCGACCTCATCGCGCTGGAGGAGTTGGTCCCGGCAGCCCGGCCGGTCTATGACAAGACGCTGGCCGCGCGGTACCCGCACCGCGCGGTCCGGGGCACGGTCGGACTCTGGTCGAAGCATCCACTGACCGACTACCGGATGGTGGACATCAAACCCCATGGGATCACGAAGAGTTGGGAGCGTGGGCTGCGCGCCATGGCCCACACCCCGCACGGCGAGATCGCGGTGTACGTCGCGCATCTGCCCTCGGTCCGCGTCGGGGCGAGCGGCCTCGGCGCCACGTGGCGCGACGAGAGCGCCCGCATGCTGGGACAGGCCGTCGCTGCCGAGAAGTTGAAGCAGGTGATCCTGCTGGGCGACCTCAACAGCACGGTCGACGACCGCGGGCTGGCCCCGCTGACCTCACGCATGAACACGGCGGAGCGCGGATTCGCGTTCAGCTTCCCCGCCGCCTTCCCGGTGGCCCGGATCGACCAGGTGATGGCCCGCTCGGCGACGGTCACCCAGATCCGTACGCTGCGCGAAACCGGCAGCGACCACCTGCCCGTGGCCGCCCGGATCGCACTGGATTAGGGAGTGTCGCGCGGCCGCCACCGCAGGTCGGCAGCGGCCACACACGACGTCAGGACAGCTGGTCGGCGAGCGGTCCGAGCACCGGGGACCACTCCCGGACCGAGACATCGCTGACGAGTCCCTGTACGCGGAACGGGTCCTTGTCCGTGGCTGCCAGCGCCGCCTGCTTGTCGGCCGCGCGGAACAGGAGCAGCGCGCCGGGCGTCTCCCCGGTGGTGAAGGGGCCCGAGACGAGGTTGGTCCCCTGTTCGACGAGTGTGCCGAGGAACTCCCGGTGGGCGGGGTGGAGCGCGCCGCGGGCCGCGGAGTCGTCGGTGTAGGTGTAGGTCACAGCGTAGATGGGCATCGGGGCGTTCTCTCCTGTGAGTCTGGGGTGAGCCCGGGTCAGTCCGAGTCCCAGGTAGGTCCGAGGTCTTAGATCTGAGCCCTGAGGTCGGGTCTGAGTGTGAGGTGGGTCGGGGCGATCGCTGTGCGAATAAGCTGCCCGGTCTGTCGAAAAGATCAGTATCCCGTCCCTGGAGCCCGCATCCAGGGCGAGCCACGCCGGTGGGACGGCTTGGGGGGATTGCGGTGGTGACCTCCCAAGGCGACCGGGCAGGTTTCGAAATGCTGGTGGCCTCGCCCTGGGTGTGCCGTTCGGCGGATCATGGGCCGGGCCAGGGCCGGACACCGAGGCGAGGGCCGGCCAGTGCCCTAATCGTGTTGACCGCCCCCGGCAGGCAGTGCTGGAGTCGGCACGTGGACAGCATCCCCGCCAACCGGCGGCTCTGGAACCAGATCAGCAGCGCCTACCAGCACGAGCACGACCCGCAAATCGGCGCCACACCCCGGCTGTGGGGCATGTACTCCATCCCCGACGCGCACCTGCACGCCCTGGGCGACGTCACCGGCAAGCGCGTCCTCGAACTCGGCTGCGGCGCCGGTCAGTGGTCCAGGGCGCTCGCCGCCGAGGGCGCCACCGTGGTCGGGCTCGACCTGTCCGAAGCCCAACTCGCCGCAGCGGGACGCGCGATGGGAGCGGCCCGCTACCCGCTGGTGCAAGGCACCGCCGAACAACTCCCCTTCGCCGCCGACAGCTTCGACCTGGTGTTCTGCGACTTCGGTGGGCTCAGCTGGGCGCCCCCGCACCTGGCCGTCCCGCAGGCCGCACGCGTCTTGGGCCGAGGCGGGCGCCTGGTGTTCAACGTCGCCAGCCCATGGTTCGAAGCTTGCTACGACGAAGCCGCCGGCCGCGTGACCACGACGCTGCAGAAGGACTACTTCGGGCTGAACACCATCGCCGAAGGAGACGGCGCGACCAGCTATCAGCTCACCTACGGCGACTGGGTCAAGGTCCTGCGCGGCGCGGGTCTCATCATCGACGACCTCATCGAGCCGCGGCCCGAACTCGGAACACCCAACGGCTACAACGAAACCGACCCACCCGACTGGGCACACCGCTGGCCGGCGGAACTGCTCTGGGTAACCCACAAAGCGTAGTTCTCAGCCGACGCGCAGGGGCAGTTCGGTCAGGCCTCTGAGCAGGGGGCTGGTGCGCCACGTGAGGGTGGCCGGGTCCGTCGCGAACGCGAGGGTGGGGCGGTCGTGGAGGAGCAGGCGGAGGGCGATGGCGGCTTCGGCGCGGGCCAGGGGCGCGCCCAGGCAGTGGTGGAGGCCGTGGCCGAAGCCGAGGTGGCCGTTGGGCGCCCGGCGTATGTCGAACCGGTCCGGGTCGGGGAAGTGCAGTGGGTCCCGGGAAGCGGCGGCGAGGGAGATGAGTACGGCGTCGCCCGCGGGGATGCGCACGCCGGCGATGTCGAGTGGTTCGGCGGCGAAACGGAACGCGCTTGCGTGTACGGGTGAGTTGTAGCGGAGCGATTCCTCGATGGCCGCGCCCGTCAGCTCAGGTTCGGCTCTGAGGAGGTCGAGCTGGTCCGGGTGGGTGAGCAGAGCGTGGAGCGTGCCGGAGATGAGATTGACGGTGGTCTCGTGGCCCGCGACGAGGAGAAGGAAGGCCATGCCGAGCAGTTCTTCGGTGGCCAGGGGGGCGTGGACGGCCGCGGTGTCGGTGGCGGCGAGGATGCTGATCAGGCCGGAGTCCGGTGTGCGGCGTTTGTGATCGATCAACTCGGCCAGATACGCGGTCAGATCGGTGGCTGCCGTGACCGCCTGCTCCGGGCTCGCCGGCATGACCAGCGCGTTGGACCAGGTGTGGAACACGGCGCGGTCGGACGCCGGGATGCCCAGGAGGTCGCAGATCACGGTGACCGGCAGCGGCAGTGCGTAGGCGCTGACCAGGTCGGCGGTCCCGTGGCGCGGGAGTTCGGCCAGCAGGTCGGTGGCCATGGCTTCGATCCGCGGGCGCAGGACAGTGATGCGACCCGGGGTGAAGTGGCCCGCGACCAGGCGGCGCAGGCGGGTGTGCTGGGGTGGGTCGGTCTGGAGCATGTTGCGCCCGATGGCGTGTCCCCCGTCGTCGCGCCAGGAGGCCGAGTGCCGGATGTCGTTGCGCAGGCGCGGATCGGTCAGCGCGGCGCGCGCCGCGTCACGCGTGACGACCAGCCACGCCTCGCCGCTCTCCGGGACGAGGACACGGTGCACGGGACCCTCGGCCCGCAGGGCCGCGTATACGGGGAAGGGGTCTGCGGTCACGTCGTGGCCTGCCGGGGCGTGGTCGTCGAGGGTAGGTGGCTGCTGCATCCTCGTCATCCCTTCCACAGACGGGTCACCGTTTCCGCGAGCGCGGTGGCCTGGGCATGGCCGGCGCGGGCGGCGGCGGGCCGGCGCGTATCGGCGGTCATGTCGCGTCCCATGGCGCGACGGGCGGCACGGTCCGGGGACACCAGCACGACGTCGGCTCCCGCGGCCGTGAGTTCGGCCGCCTGCTGCTGGGCGCTCGGGTGCGGGCCCGGCGCGGTGGTCAACGGAGCGACGGCCAGGACCCGTCGGTAGCCACGGGCCAGATGGATGTTGGCCGTGGCGCGGCTGCCACCGTCGATCCAGCGGCGCCCGGCCGCCGAGGCCGGTGGCCAGACGATCGGGACGGCACAACTCGCCGCGACCGCTTCCGCGAGCGTGACCGGCCCGGCGGCGTCGAACGTCTCAAGTGACCCGGTGTGCGCGTCGATTGCCGTGATCCGCAGATCGGTGTTCGCGGGCCAGTCGGTGGCATCCCGCAGCAGGGTCGCGACGGTGCGGCGGACGTCTGTTTCGGGTGCTGTCCGGGCGGCGAGCGCGGCTCGCCCAAGCCGCCGCACGGACCGCTGCGCGTCCCGGGACCCCAGTGCCGCCCAGAGAAAGCGCAGGGTCTGGGCGGCGGTGACCGGCAGGTCGATCTGATCGGCTCTTGCCAGCTGCCGCTCGTGCAACTCGCGAGCGGATTCACCACAGGCCATACGGGCACCGAAGATCGCGCCCGCCGACGTGCCGATGACCAGGTCGGCACGCAGGAGGTCGATCCCCGCGTCGGCGAGCCCGGCCAGCACGCCTGTCATCCAGGCGCCGCCCACAGGTCCGCCACCACCGAGCACCAGCGCCATGCCGTCCCCGTCGCTCTTGTCACCCCTGTCGCCCCTGTCGCCTCTGTCGCTCATGCCGCAGCCCCCTCGAAGCCGTAAATGGGGAGTACTCCCCATTTCTTGCTTCGACGATAGCATCGGTACCGGGGAGCACTCCCCGGTACCGTGAGGGGTGATGAAGACGACAGGCAGAACGGACCGCCCGAACGGGACCGCGGACACGGACACGGGCAGCGGCAGCGGCAGCGGCAAGGACGGTGCGGGCGCACCCGTCCGCCGCCGAGACGCCCGGCGCAACAGGGACCTTCTGATCGACGCCGCTCACGAGGTGTTCAGCGAACAGGGCCTGAGCGCGCCGCTGGACGTGATCGCCCGTCGCGCGGGCGTGGGAAACGCCACCCTGTACCGGCACTTTCCCCACCGCGCCGCACTCGTCGACGCGGTCTTCCGCGACCAGCTGACCGGCACGATGGACGCCGGCGAACGAGCCCGGTCCACCGACGACGCCTGGACGGGGCTGACCGGCTACCTCCAGGCCGTCTTCACCGTCCTGGCCACCGACCGCGGTACGAACGACCTCATGACGACCCACCTGGAGGGCGTCGAGTCGCTGGAGGCCGTACACGCCCACAATCACCGCACCGTGGAACTCCTCCTCGAACGCGGTCGCGACCAGGGCACCGTCCGCCCCGATGTCACCACCGAGGACGTCCTGTTCGCCCTCGCCGCGCTCGGCCGCGCGGTGCCCGCGCTCACCACAGCGACCACCGCCGACGCCTGGCGTCGCCCCCTCGCGCTCCTCTGCGACGGCATCCGCGCCACGCCGCCGTCGCCCCCACTGCCCTCCCCCGCGCTCGCTCCCGCGCAACTCAACGACACCTTGCGCCACTTCAACCGCTGACGGCTGAAGCCGTCCGCCAAGGGTGCCCGCGAAGGCGCTGCGCGTCCGCCGCCGCCGCAAGTCCAAAAGGGGGCCCACGGACCGCGCGTCACAGCTACGGTCATCATGTGGAACAGGACGAACGGCTACTGCACAGCTCGTCGTTCGGTGCCGCGGCGCCCGCATACGCCGAGCACCGCCCGGACTACGCGCAGGCCGCGGTGCGTTGGGCGCTCGAGCCCGCGCCGGGCCTCCGAGTGCTCGACCTCGGCGCCGGAACGGGCAAGCTGACCGCCGCGCTGGTCGCGCTCGGCGCCGAGGTCATCGCGGTCGAACCCGACCCGGCGATGCTGAGCGAGCTGGGCCGCGCGCTGCCGACCGTCCGCGCCTTGCCGGGTAGTGCTGAGGCGGTGCCGCTGCCCGACGCGTCCGTCGATGCCGTCGTGGCCGGCAACGCCATGCACTGGTTCGACATGGACGTCGCGGGGCCCGAGATCGCCAGAGTCCTCGCACCCGGTGGGGTGCTGGCCGGCTTGTGGAACGTCTTCGACGACCAGGTCGACTGGGTCGGCGAACTCGAGCGCGTCAGTGGGAGCGCGGCCATCGGCCCGCGGGACACACGCAGCAGCTGGCGCGCCGAGACGGACGGCGCGCACCTTCCGAGTGCCGGCCTGGTCGCCCGGTTCGGCTCCCCGGAGCAGACCGAGTTCCCTCATGGGCAGCGCCGGACCGCCGACTCCCTCGTCGCGACGTTCGCGACCAAGGCGGGGGTCCTTGTCATGCCGGAACAGGAACGGGAGGCCACGCTCGGCCCGATCCGCGCGTTCCTCACGAGCAGACCGGAGACCGCCCGCGGCGAGTTCACCCTCCCGATGCTGACCGGAGTGCTGCGCGTCCGGCGTCTGTGAATGTCACCAACTCTCGTGGCCGATCACGTGAACTGGTGTGCGGGCCAGGATTGTTGGGACGTAGGTTATGCCGTGGCAACAGTTCACACCTCGGTTGGAAGACGGACGGTACCCATGACGGACGACGCGACGACGCCCGGAGCTGCGGCTCACCAGAAGATCGACACGTCGGTTCCGCATTCGGCCCGGATCTGGAACTACTGGCTGGGCGGGAAGGACAACTACCCGGTCGACGAGGAGGCGGGCGACGCGTACAGCGCCGTGTTCCCCGGGATCTCCACGATCGCCCGAAGCAGTCGCGCCTTCCTCCGCCGCAACATCTCGTACCTGGTCACCGAGGCGGGCATCCGCCAGTTCCTGGACATCGGGACCGGCCTGCCGACCGTGGACAACACCCACGAAGTCGCCCAGCGGCTCGCCCCCGAGACCAAGATCGTGTACGTCGACCACGACCCGATGGTCCTCGCGCACGCCCGCGCGCTCCTCACCTCGACCCCCGAGGGGGCGACCGCCTACGTCGACGCGAACCTGTCCGACCCCGACCGCATCCTCGCGGCGGCCGCCGAAACGCTGGACTTCACCCGCCCCACGGCCCTGATCCTCAGCAACATCCTGGGCCACATGGGCGACTACGAGCAGGCGCGGACCATCGTCAAGCGGCTGATGGACGGACTGCCGCCGGGCAGCTACCTCTCCATCAACGACGGGTCGCGCGGCTTCGACGCCGGCTTCGAGCAGGCCCAGGACGGTTACAACAGCTCCGGCGCCGTCCCTTACTTCCTGCGCCCGGTCGACGAGATCACCGCGTTCTTCGACGGCCTCGAACTCCTGGAACCCGGTGTGGTCTCGGTGCCGTTCTGGCGCCCCGAACCGACCTCTCCTGCCCCGGAGCTCGTCGCCGAACACGGCGGCCTCGCCCGAAAGCCGTAAGCACGTCCGGGAGCCGAGGCGGACCGGTCTACGCGTCCGGGTGGTCCTGCCGCCACCACGGGCCGGCGCCGAGCCGGCGGCGGCCCGAGTCCGTGAGGTCCGCGTCGTCGGCGAGGTCCGGGTCGGGGAAGGGGTCGAGTGGTCGCGGGGCAGCGCCTGCTCGCTCCGCAGCCGTGCGGCCTCGTGCGGCGCGCGCAGGCTCAGGGGCCTGGTCGCGGCTCGGTCCGGTGCCCAAGGGGCGGCGGGAATGAATCACGCGGGAGAGTCTCGCAGGTCGCCGGGGCAGGTTGCACAACACCCTCAGGACAGCGCTCTCATGACGGGCCGACGGTCTCCGCGCCAGGGGCCTTGAGGCGGGAACCACTCAAGGTCACATGGAGTCTTCCGGCCCCCGCCGGATGGCGTAAGCGCGATGGCAGGCGGAGAACAACGATCCTAAGTTGCCGCCATGGCACGATTCGTTGGCTTTTACCCTTGTATTACCAAGTCAGTTGTCGCCTCCGTCGCCGGTGCGGCGATCGTGGTCGGCCCGGTCGGCGGCGTCGCGGCCGCGGCCCCGCGCTCCGATGGCGTGAGCAGTCAGATCCAGACCGCGCCGGGGACACCGGACGCGCCGGATCTGTCGGCCCTGTCCTGGACGGTGACCGACGTCGGTACCGGCGAGCTCCTGGCCGCCAAGGCGCCGCACCTTCGCCTGCCGCCGGCCAGCACCCTCAAGACGCTGTTCGCGTTGGCTCTGTTGCCGAAGTTGCCCGCTGCCACCCAGCACACGGCCGTCACCGCCGACCTCGACGGCGTGGCTCCCGGCAGCAGTCTCGTCGGCGTGCACGAAGGAACCAGCTACACCGTCGGCGACCTGTGGCGCGGTGTGTTCCTCAGCTCCGGCAACGACGCGGTGCACACGCTCGCCAGACTGAACGGCGGACTGGATCTCACACTCGCTCAGATGCAGGCCACCGCGAACCGGCTCGGCGCGCACGACACCTCGGTGCGCACGCCCGACGGCTTCGACACCCCGGGGCAGTACTCATCCGCGTACGACCTGTCCCTGTTCGCGAAGGCGGGGTTGCGGAACCCGGACTTCCGTCGTTACTGCTCCACGAAGTGGGCCCAGTTCCCGGCCGTGGGCGGCCCCGACTCCTTCGGCATCCAGAACACCAACCGTCTGCTGGTCGGATCACACGGCGTGGATCCCTACCCGGGGCTGATCGGCGTGAAGAACGGATACACGTCCGAGGCCGGCAACACGCTTGTCTCCGCCGCGACCCAAGGCCACCGCACGATCCTGGTCACCGTCATGAACCCGCAGGACACCACTGCCAACGCCGTCTATGACGAGAGCCGCGAACTCCTGGACTGGGGTTTCGAGGCCGCTCCAGGCGCCGTGAAGGCGGCCCAGGAGCGAGGGTCGGCCTCGCACGCCCCGTCACATCGCCCGGAGTCGGCCCATCACGGTGCCGTCGCCGCGCAGGCTTCCACCACGTCCAAGGACGCGTCGTCCGGCCTGGCCCGTCACCTGGGAGCGGCCGGCGCCCTCCTCGGTCTCGCCTGTGTCCCCTTCGTCCTCAAGGCTGTCCGGCGCAGGCGCAGGCGCTCCACCAGGTGACGGCCCACGCGCACCGGGGCCCGGCGCCGGACAGGCGCCCCTGCGCGATTCCGCGCAGAATGAGGAGGTGGCCACGCCCGGCGGAGCCGTGAACCGGTGCGCCCACGGTTACCGAGGGTGTACGGGCCAGGAGGTCTCATGGATCGCTCCTTCGAACCGAGCGGCGTGCCCGATACGCAGAGTGATCCCGAGGCCGCCGCCCACGTCGCCCTGGCGGTCAACGGCATGGGCACGTTCTCGTGGGACGTGGCCGCCGGGCTGATTCAGTATGACGACGGGGGCCTGGCCGTCATGGGGTTCCGGCCCGGCGAGTTCGACGGCCGGCTGGCCACCCTGGGTGAGCGGATCGTGCCCAGCGAGCTGCCTGCCATCGAGGACCTGGTGGACAGGGCGCTGCGGGAGCGCTCCGGATTCAGCCTCTACTTCCGGGTGCGGCACCCCGACGGGCGGCTGCAGTGGACACACACGCAGGGCCACATCGTCCGGGACGGGCGCAACCGTCCGGTGCGGGTCATCGGGATCATCCGCGACGCGAGCCAGGAGCTGCGGGCGGTGGACCAGACCGAGCTGCTGCGGCAGGCCCGGGAGGACCAGCGCCGGCCGTCCGACGTCGTCGTCCACGTCAGCGACGCGCTCGTGCCGACCGTCACCGTGGAGGACGTCGCGGAGGCCCTCACCGATTCGCGCCTGATGGAGCGGATAGGCGCCTCCAGCATCATCCTCGGCCTGATCGACAACGGCCGCATGGTGCTGGTGGGCGCCAACGGCGTCCACGAGGGCCTCATCCAGGACTTTCACCTGGCACGTCTGAGCGAGCCGCTGCCGCTGACCGAGGCGGCGCGCAACCGCGAGGCGGTGTTCGTGACGAACAGGCTCGACTTCATCGCCCGCTTTCCGGCACTGACGCCGTACATGTCGCAGTTCCCGGACGCCGCGGCAGCGGTGTATCTGCCGCTGATCGCGCAGGACACCCCGATCGGTGCCGTCGGGCTCACGTACGAGGGGCGGGCGAGTTTCCCGCCGGAGGAGCGGACCGTGCTGACGGCGCTCGGCAAGGTCATCGCGCAGTCGCTCCAGCGGGCGCTGCTCTACGACCAGGAGCACGAGCTCGCCGCGGGGCTGCAGACGGCGATGCTCCCCGGGATCCTGCCGCACCTGCCCGGCGTGGACCTCGCGACCCGTTACCGGCCCACGCGCGCCCGGGGCGGCATCGGTGGCGACTGGTACGACGCGCTGACGCTGCCCGACGGGCGGATCGCCGTCGTCGTCGGCGATGTGCAGGGCCACGATGTGACGGCCGCCGCCGTGATGGGGCAGCTGCGCATCGCTCTGCGCGCGTACGCAGCGGAGGGGCATCCGCCGTCCACGGCCATGGCACGCGCCTCCGCCTTCCTCGCCGAACTCGACACCGACCGGTTCGCCACCTGTCTCATGGCCCTCGTCGATCCGCTCACGGGGATGACCTCGGTGGTGCGCGCGGGCCATCCGGAGCCCGTACTCCGTGCCCCCGACGGAAGCTGTGCCTGGCTCGACACCCCCGGCGGCCTGCCCCTCGGTCTCAACGCGCCCGGTGGCCAGCCCGCGTACCCGGTCTTCGAGACGGTCGTCGAACCCGGTTCGACGCTGGTGCTGTGCACGGACGGGCTCATCGAGTCGCGCGCCGAGGACATCGACCAGGGGCGTGAGCGGCTCCTCGACGCGCTGGAGGCAGGGCCGGGGCCGCCCGACGCACTCGCCGACCATCTGCTGGACGCCATGGCCCCGTTCACGGGCGAGGAGGACGACGTGGCTCTCCTGGTGCTGCACCGGACCCGGGGGAAGGCGACCCCGGCACCGCGTATGGAGGCGGTCATCTCCCCCACCGATCCCGACGCTCTGCGCAACGCGCGGATCGCCTTGCGCGAGGCGCTGCACAGCTGGTCGCTGGAGGCTCTCAGTGACACGGCGGAACTCCTCGCCTGCGAACTCGCCACCAACGCCCTGGTGCACACCGACGGCAGTGCCACGCTGACGGCCAGACCGGTACTGCACAGTGGCCGGGGCCTGCGCCTGGCCGTCAGCGACACGTCGACCGCGTCGCCCCGCCGCCGGGCCGCGCCCGAACGTGCCACCTCCGGCCGCGGCATCATGCTCATCGAGGAACTCGCCACGGCCTGGGGCGTCGAACCCCGCGGCAACGGCAAGACGGTGTGGTGCGAGCTGTCCCTCGATCTGGTCTAGACAGGGCACCTACGACGTCGTGGTCGGGAGCGAGATGGTGAGGGGCGCGGGCGGTGCGTCAACTACCGCCGGCGCAGGGTGATGTACGGCTCGAAGGCATCCAGCAGCAGCTCGCGCATCCGCGTCGCGTCCATGTCGCCCGTCCCCGCGAGGACCTGGATGGCCATGCCGTCGACCATGCTGGTGAAGCGGCCGGCCATGGCCTCCGCGTCCGCGCCCTGCCCCATCCCCTCGCGCTGGCAGGTCCGCAGCAGGTCGAGGACGGTCTCGCGCCAGCGGACGTGGACGCCCTTCTGTCCTTCCCTGAGGGTCGGGTCGAGGATGGCCTCGTTCCACGACTGCACCCACACCGACCATTCGTCGGCGTCCTCTTCGGTGGTCGTCAGCTGCACCTCGATCAGCCGGCGCAGCTTCTCCACGGTGGTGTCGGCCGTCCTGAACTCCTCTTCGAGGCGCGCGTGGAAGCGGTCGGCGTAGAAGACGAGCGCGGCCCGCAGGGCGTGATCCTTCGTCGGGAAGTGATAGTGGACCGTGCCGGTGCTGGTGCCGCACGCGCGGGCGATGTCGGCGACCCGTACCTTGTGGAACCCGCGGCGGGCGATGAGGCGGGCGGTGGCTTCCAGGATCTGGGCGCGGCGCAGGTCGGCGTCCACGGCGTCGGCGCGGCGGCGCACGGCCTGCCCGCCCCCCGTGGCGGGCGGCCTTCCCGCGCCGGTGCGCAGATACCGCTGCGACACCTTGCCGACCTGCGCGATCGCGGCGACCTCGTGGTCCTGGAGGCGGCGGTTGCCGCGCAGGGCCTTGGACAGGGCCGTGGGATCCATGCCCACGCGGTCGGCGAACTCCCGCTGGCTGATGGGCGCCGAGAGCACCACGAGCCGCGCCCGGTCCGCCAGGGTCGCGGAGCCGTCCGCGGTGTCCTCCGCCCCGCCTTGGATCGACGTCATTGCGCTGCGCCCGTTCAGCCTTCCGCTTGCGATGAGAGTGCCGCCACGACCTCGTCGGCCGCGCGCAGGCCCGACGAAATGGCACCGTCGATGTAGCCGTTCCACACACTAGCCGTCTCGGTTCCGGCCCAGTGCACGGTCCCGGTGGGTTCCCGCCAGCCGCGCCGCCCGTATCCCGTCCAGCCGCCGGGAGTTACGTACGCCTCGTAGCCGCCCTTCGCGAAGGCGTCCCGCGACCAGATCTTCTCCGTGTAGTCGAGCGGTCGCGCCGCCTCCTCCCCGACGACGGTGGTGAAGCCCGCCAGTACGGCCTCACGGCGGCCGGCGTCGTCGAGGTCGCTCCAGTCGGTGACGCGGTCGCCGTAGACGAATCCGACGAGGACGCCCCGGGAGGCGTCGTGGGGGGAGTTGTCGAACACGACGCCCACCGGTCCGTCGTCGTAGAGCGTGGCGACGCCCGAGAGTCCGGCGGCCCGCCAGAACGGGGAGTCGTACACCGCGTGGACCTTGGCGACGCGTCCCATCGGGCTGTGGGACAGCCAGCCGTCCCTGCTGACGGGGAGCCCCGGGGTGAAGCGGATGGTGCGGACCGCCTGTGGCGGCAGCGCGACGATGACCCTGCGGGCCTCGAACACGGTGGACGCGGTCCGGACGCGGACACCGCCGCCCTCATCGTCACACTCGACCGACTGGACCTGCTCACCGAGCCGGACGCGCCGGCCGAGGAGGTCGGCGACGGCGCGGGCCGGTCCGTCGGCTCCGGCGACGAAGCGGCTGTCCTGGGCGCAGTCCCGCGTCTCCATGAGCTGCTCGTACCCGCCGGCGGCGGCGATGTAGAACAGCACATGGAACAGGGAGATCTCGTACGGCTCCGCGCACCACAGGCCCTGCACGGCGAGTGCCAGGCGGCGCCGGGCGTCCGCGTCGTCGGTCTGCGCGCGGAAGAACGACTCGGCTGTCTGGGCGTCCCACTCGGCGAACCGGGGTGTGCGCCACGGCTGTTGGGTGTCCACGGTCCCGGCGAGTTCGTCGAGGACTTCGCTGACGCGGGTGTACTCCGCGATGCCGGGACCGTCGGCCGGTGCCGCGCCGATGTAGGGGGCGGTGCTGCCGTCGTGCCACACCTCGACGTGCTTGCCGGTCTCCCAGGTCGGGAAGGTGGCGCAGCCGAAGCGGTCCGCGAGGGCGAGGAGGCGTGTCTGGGTCGGGCCGACCCACTGGCCGCCGTGATCGAGCGTCACGCCGGCGGGCCGGGTCTCGGTGAGCACGCGGCCGCCCACGCGGTCGGCGGCCTCGACGAGAGCGAAGTCGACGCCCGCGTCGTGGAGTTGAAGAGCTGCGGCCAGTCCCGCGTAGCCGCCGCCCACGACGACCACCTCGGATTCGACCAGGTCCATTTCGGTCTGTTCCCACATGACCGCAGAGCATGTCGCAAGACTGATTGGCCAGTCAATCGTTGCGATGAATCTGTCCGCAAGTCTTGACAGGCCCTGCGCCGCCAGCATCATTGACCCACGCATCAATCTTGCGATTCGCCACCCACCCCGGACAGGGGGTCCGTCCATGGCAACGTCACCTGACACCACTTCGGAAGCCGCACCCGACAGCTCGCGCGAAAAGGGCCTGCGCACCGGTGCGCTCGGCATGACCACGAGCCTGATCCTCTCGGTGGCGTCCGCCGCCCCCGCCTACAGCCTCGCCGCGACCCTCGCGTTCATCGTCGCCTTCGTCGGCTTCCAGGCGCCGTCGATCGTCGTGCTCGCGTTCGTCCCGATCCTCTTCGTCTCCTTCGGCTACGCCGCTCTCAACCGCCAGGAGCCGGACTGCGGAACCATCTTCACCTGGGCCGCACGCGTCCTCGGCCCGCGCGTCGGCTTCATGGGCGGCTGGGCCATCATCACCTCGTTCACCCTGGTGATGGCGAGCCTGGCCCAGGTCGCCGGCCAGTACGTGTTCATCCTCTTCGGTGCGAAAGGCATCGGCTCCGCCCCGTCCAGCCCCTGGGTCCTCCTGGTGGGACTCGGCTGGATCGCCCTCATGACGGCCGTCTGCTATCGCGGCATCGAAGTGGCAGCCGCCGTCCAACGCGCCCTGCTCTTCCTTGAGTTCGCCATGCTCGCGGTCTTCTCGGTGGTCGCCCTCGTACGCGTCTGCACGGGGAACGCCGGTGCCGGCGCACGGCATCCGCACTGGTCCTGGCTCAACCCGTTCGAGATCTCCTCACCCAGCGCATTCGTCAGCGGCCTCGTCCTGATGCTGTTCATCTACTGGGGCTGGGAGACCGCGCTCACCGTCAACGAAGAGACCACCGACCGGCACCGGACACCCGGCGTCGCCGCCGTCTCCTCCACGGTCATGCTGCTCGTGCTCTACCTCGTCGCGACCGTGGCGACCCTGGCCTTCGCGGGCATCGGCACGACCGGCACCGGACTCGGCAACCCCGACAACTTCGGTGACGTCTTCTCCGCCATCGGCAGGGCCGTCTTCGGCGACAGCGGCTTCGGGTCCTTCCTGTGGCATCTGCTCGTCCTGATGGTGCTGTCCTCCGCAGCCGCGTCCACCGAGACGACCGTGCTCTCCCTGGGGCGCACGCTCCTGGCGATGGGCGTCCGCGGCGCCGTGCCGCGCGTCTTCGCGAAAGTCCACCCGCGTTACTCCATCCCGCAGTTCAGCACCATCGCCACCGGAGTCGCGGGAGCGGTCTGCTACGTCGTCATGAACTTCCTGAGCCACGGTCAGGTCATCGGCGATGCCGTGTCCTCCTGCGGGCTCATGATCGCGTTCTACTACGGCCTCACGGGCCTCACCTCGGCCTGGGCCCACCGCACCGAGTGGCGGCGCAGCGCCGCCGACTTCTGGCTGCGCCTCACCCTGCCCGCGATCGGCGGCCTGACCCTCGTCGCGGCCGGGCTGTGGAGCCTGAAGAACGACTGGGACCCGGTGAACAGCTACACGTCCTGGACCCTCCCCTTCGCACCCCACTGGCGCGTCGGCGGAGTCTTCGTCATCGGCGCCGGGACGCTCCTCCTCGGCTACCTGCTGATGCTGGCCTACGCGCGCATCGCACCGCGGTTCTTCACCTCGGCGCCGAAGGAGACCGCGGCCGCCGCCGGGCACCGGCCCCCGCACGAGCCCATCTCCAGCTGACCGCCACAGCCCCTCGGTAACCCTCCCACCACGGAGCCCGCCATGCCCTACCCCGTACGCGACGCGCTCGGCCTCTCCGCCGAGCAGTACGACTTCATCCGGCTCGCCCGCGACTTCGCCGCCGCCGAGATCCGCCCCCGTGCCCGCGCCGTCGACGACGCCCGGACCGAGTCACCGCTGGACCTGTGGGACAAGGCCGCAAGGACAGGCCTGGCCGCTTTCATGATCCCGGCGGAGTTCGGCGGCGGCGGAGTGACCGACATGGTCACGCAGGTGCTCGTACAGCAGGAGCTGTGCCACGGCGACATCGCCATCGGCAATCTGCTGACCTCCAGCGGCTTCTTCGCCGATCCCGTACTCGAACTCGGCACGCAGGCGCAGAAGGAGCGGTGGCTGCGGCCGCTCACCACCGACACACCCCCGTTGACCGCCCTCGCCGTCACCGAACCCGACCACGGTTCGGACGCCGCCGGCATCCGCACGCGCGCGGTGCGAGACGGCGATCACTATGTGCTCAGCGGCCAGAAGGCCTGGATCTCCAACGCCCCTTACGCACAGCGGTTCGTCGTGTTCGCCACGGTCGACCCGTCGCTCCGGGCGCGCGGCGTGACCGCGTTCGTCATCGACCGGGACACGCCCGGACTGACCGTGGGCAAACCGATGCGCAAGATGGGGCAGCGCGCCATCGTCAACGCCGAGGTGTTCCTCGACGACGTACGGGTCCCCGCGGCCGACCGGCTCGGCGCCGAGGGACAGGGATTCCTGGGCCTGATGCGCACCTTCGACGCCTCACGCATCCTGATCGGCGCGTCCTGCGCGGGCCTGTGCCGGGCCGCGCTGGACCTGGCCGTGGAGTACGCCCAGGAGCGCGAACAGTTCGGCGTGCCCATCATCGAGCACCAGGCGGTCGCGTTCCGGCTCGCCGACATGGCGACCCGCGCAGACACCGCCCACCTGGTGACGATGCGCGCGGCACGCCTCTTCGACCAGGGCGAGAAGGTCACCGCGGAGTCGGCGATGGCGAAGCTGACCGGCTCGGAGAACGCCATGTTCAACACGTGGGCCGCCGTGCAGACGCTGGGCGGCTGGGGCTACTCGCAGGAGTTCCTGGCCGAGAAGTGGATGCGTGACGCGAAGCTCGAGGAGATCGAGGAAGGCACCTCCGACATCCAGCGGCTGGTCATCTCCAGGGCGCTCGCGAAGTCATGACCACTCTCGACGTCTTCCGCGCCCCGGAGTCGGTCGCCGTCGTCGGCGCCACCGACAACCCGGCCAAGTGGGGCCACTGGCTCGCCCGCGGCGCCGTCGCGGGCGCGCACCGGCGCCGCGTGCACCTGGTCAACACGCGCGGCGGCGAGGTCCTCGGCCGCCGCAGCCACCCGCGCCTCGACGCGTTGCCCGAGATCCCCGATCTGGTCGCCTTCGCCGTCCCCGCCTCCGCCCTCGCCTCCGGAGTCCGAGATGCCGTCGCCCTCGGCGTGCCCGGTCTGCTCGCGATCACCGCGGGCGTCGAGGACGAGGCCGCTATAGGTGACGTGATCGCGGCGAGCGGGACCCGGCTGCTCGGGCCGAACTGCCTCGGTCTCTACGACGCGTCGGGCGAACTGGAGCTGGCCTGGGGCCGGTTCACGCCCGGCAGCCTCGCGATCGTGTCGCAGAGCGGACAGCTGGGCCTGGAGATCGCGGGGATGGCCACGAGCGCCGGTGTCGGCGTCTCCAGGTTCGTCTCCGTCGGCAGCCAGCTCGACGTGGGCGCCGCCGAACTGCTGGACGACCTGGCCCACCACGCAGCGACCCGCGTCGTCGCCGTCTATCTGGAGAGTTTCGGCGACGGCGAGCGTCTCCTGGACGCTCTGGACCGCCTGCGCGAGGCGGGCAAGCCGGTGCTCCTGCTGACGGTCGGCGCCAGCAAGGCCGCGCGGCAAGCGGCCCGTTCGCACACCGGCTCCATGACATCGGGCATCGATGTCGTGGATGCCGCCTGCCGGTCGGTCGGTGCGGTACGCGTCGAGTCACCGGTCCAACTCGTCGACACAGCACAGCTGTTGCTCCGGTCTGCGCCTGTGCGAGGGCGTCGGGTCGCGATCGTGGCCGACAGTGGCGGGCAGGGGGCCGTCGCCGCGGACACCGCGTCCCGGCTCGGTCTGACCGTCGTCGAGTTCCCCCCGGAGGTCCAGGAGCGACTGGCGGCCCTACTGCCGCCGCACGCAGCGGTCGCGAACCCTGTCGACCTCGCCGGTGCGGGTGAGAGGGACATCTCCACGTACGCCTCGACTCCAGCGGTGCTCGCCGACACCTCGGTCACCGACACCGTGGTCCTCAGCGGCTACTTCGGCAGCTACGGCCGCGACATCCCCGGACATCAGGCGGCCGAGTCGCAGGTCGCGCGGGCCATCGGCTCGCTCGCCGCCGAGCGGGCGATACCGGTCGTGGTCCACTCCATGGCCGGACACACCGAGACCGTAAGGGAGTTGCACGCGGCCGGAGTGCCGGCCTTCGCCGACATCGAGGCGGCGTTGAGGGCGGCGGCGACAGCGCACCGCTTCACTCGGGCGCCCCGTCCGCGCGGACTTCGTGCACCCGGGCGAGAGCATCAAGTACCACCGGGCGCTGGGTACTTGGCGGCTCGTCGGCTGCTGGCCGATGCCGGCGTCCCGTTCCCGCCCGCGGTCGGGATCGTGCCGGGCACGCCGGACCCCCGCGCCGCGATGCGCTCCCTCTCGGCACCGGTCGTACTCAAAGCCGACTGGCTGGAGCACAAGACGGAGCACGGCGGTGTCGCGACCGGGCTGGCCGATGCCACCGCGCTCGGCGCCGCGTACGACGACATGGTGGCGCGGCTGGGGCCTCACGGATACGTGGTCGAGGAGATGGACCGGCGCACCGACGTGGTCGAAGTGATCGTCGCCGCCCGGCGGGATGTACGCGTAGATGGTCGTGCCGTTCGGGTCGGGCGAATTGTGGAAGGAGACCGAAGGTGCCGCGCTCGCGGGCCCGGCTCCGAATCCGAGAGCCGCAGCAGTGATCATGAGGCCGCCGGCGGCGGCCGAGGCGACTCGCTTGGTGATCTGCATGGGTTGTTCCCCCTGTAGTGGTGGCCCGCCTGGCCGCACCTTCGCGGGCAGCCCAGTGGCTCCCGGCGACGCGGTGCGAGGTCGTCGCTCCCGTGCCGGTGACTCGACGCTCAGGCGGCGGACGGCGTACAGCGAGAAGTCCAGGGCCTGGTCATGGCCGTACGCCTCAGGAAAGACTCCCCGAACCGCGCTGGGGAGTCGTTAGCGCTCGGTCCACGGATGCCTTGGCTGTGAGTCGCCACCGGGCCGGTTCACGGGCGTCACCACCATCAAGTCACAAATCAATCACCTGTCATTCATATTTCCTTCACATACCTCGTCGACGTATTAGCCTCACCCCACCCGTAACACCTCAGGGGGGACAACATGACCAACGCGTACACAACGCCACCCGCGCCGCGCCCGGTTGACACCCGACCTCTGCGCAAGCGCAAGCGGGTGTGGCTGGGCGGATCAGGCCTGCTTCTCACCGGTGCGCTCATAGTGGGCGCCGGGAACGGCGATCAGCAGCCCGTCGCCGCCGAGGCCAAGCCCGCGCCGACCGTCACCGCCACCGTGACCGCCACGCCGGAGCCCGCGCCGACCGTCACGGAGACCATCAAGGCCAAGGCGAAGCCGCGCCCCACGGTCACCGTCACCAAGACCGCCCGGCCTGCCGCCGACACCGGAAGCGATACGGGCAGCGACACAGGCGACGGAAGCGGCAGCCAGGACACCACCGGCACCTGCTCGATCGTCTCCAACGCGGGCAACTGCTACTCGGCCGGCCAGTTCTGCCGCAACAGCGACCACGGCGCCGTCACCACCAACGAGGGCGGCACACGCATCAAGTGCGTGTACAGCTCCAACGCCTGGCGCTGGACGTACGCCTGACAGCCCAGCCACGCAGGGATGAACTGCGCCGCCGGCGCACCGGGCCGATACAAGGTCTTCTGCTCACGGCCAAGACCCCACGTCCCGCGTCGCATGGGCGGCAGAATCGTCGCATGCAGCAGCCGCTCTTCGTTCTCGTACACAGTCCCTCCGTGGGTCCCTCGACCTGGCACCCTGTAGCCGAGAGACTCAAGGCGAGGGGCCACCAGGTGCGGGTGCCGTCCCTTCTGCACGTCGGCGGCGGTGTCCCACCCTTCTGGCCCCGAGTCGTCAGTGCCGTCCGTGACGACCTCCGGCACGTTCCGGACGGCAGGCCCGTCATCTTGGTGGCACACAGCAACGCCGGCTTGTTCCTCCCCGTGGTCCGCGCCGCTCTCGACCATCCCGTGACCGGCTCGATCTTCGTCGATGCCGCACTGCCGGCCCGTGTCGGACCAACTGCTCTCGCACCACCGGAGTTGCTGGAGTTCCTCACGCCCATGGCCGTGAACGGCAGACTGCCGCGCTGGACCGACTGGTGGGACGAGGCCGACGTGGCACCCATGTTCTCGGATCCGACGACGCGTCAGACCGTCGTCGACGAACAGCCCACCCTACCGCTGTCCTACTACGAGCAGCGCGTCCCGGTCCCGGACGGGTGGGACGACCACCCGTGTTCCTACCTGCTGTTCGCCCCGCAGTACGAGGATGCCGCCGCCGAAGCCCGCGAACGCGGCTGGCGCGTGGCACACCTGCCGGGCGAACACCTCCACCAGATCATCGCCCCGGAAGCCACGGCACAGCACCTCATCGAGCTCGCCCGCACACCTTGACGCACCACTCACGTCACCCCGACCGCACACCAAACGGCTCCGCTGCCGTGCGAGACTCGGGGTATGGCAGGTTCTGGGGAGTTCGAGCCGGAGTCGGAGCGGGTTACGCGGCAGCTCCGGGACGACATTCTCGACGGTGTGCGCAAGCCCGGCAGCAAGCTCGTCGAGCGTGAGCTGGCGGCGCAGATAGGGGTGAGCCGCGTACCCGTGCGCGATGCCCTGCGTGTGCTTGTCGCCGAGGGTCTGGTCACGCCGCGACCGCGGACGTGGGCGGTCGTCAGGGAGTTCACACCTACGGACATCGCGGATCTGAACGAGGTCCGCGAGGCCCTTGAGGTGATGACCTTCCGTCTCGCGGCTCAACGACGCGACCGTGCCGGGCTCGGGCAACTGAGGGCGAAACTGGACGAGGAGCTGACCGCCGCCCGGGCAGGCGACGCCGTGCGCGCCCGGCGCGCGGCGGCCGACTTCCACGAGACGGTGACGTCGATGGCGGCCAACGAGTTGCTGAGCGAGCTCGAGGTCACACTGCGCAGCCGGATGCGGTGGCTCCTCGGCCAGCACGACGACCTGCTGGCGATGGCGTTGGAACACGAGGCCCTCTACGGCGCCATCGAGGACCGCAATGTCGCACTCGTCGAGGAACTCGTCGTCGAGCATCTGGCGAGCAGCCGGCGCGCGATCGCCAACGGCCCCCACTGACCACAGCCCCGGCGGGACCCGCGGCCTCGGATCAGCCCCGTACCAACGCCAGTTGGTCGGCGACGACCACTCCGTCGTGCAGGACCGTGCGGTCCGTGCCGCGGTCCATCACCGCGCTGGAGGGTGTCTCGCCGTCGACAAGCAGCAGGTCGGCGCGGTCACCGACCGCCAGGCCGGGCCGGTCGGCGACCCCGGCCGGCCGGGCCACGTCGTGGCTCATGATCGACGCCCCGCCGATCGTCGCGATCGCCAGGGACATCTCGATCAGCTCGTCACGGCGGAAGTTGTTGGTGAAGGCGAGCTGCCAGGTGCGGTCGAGCATGTCGCAGTTGCCGTACGGGCTCCAGTAGTCGCGCTGGCCGTCCTCGCCAAGGCCCACGCGCACGCCTGCCTCCGTCAGATCGACCAGTGACAGCTGCCCACGGGCCGACGGCGCCACCGTGGCCATCGCGATGTCCAGCTCGGCGAAGTCGTCGACGATGCGGCGGCTCACCGACTCGGAGACCGAGCCCAGTTCATAGGCGTGGGACATCGTGACCTTGCCCTGCATGCCGAGGGCCCGGGTACGCTCAAGGATCAGATCGGTGGAGAACACGCCCAGCTCCCCGGGCTCGTGCAGGTGGATGTCGACCTCGACCTGATACTTCTCCGCGAGCCCGAACACGACGTCCAGGTGGCCCTTGGGGTCCCGGTCCAGGGTGCAGGGATCGATGCCGCCCATCACGTCGGCGCCCGCCTTCAGCGAGGCCTCCAGGTATGCGGCGGTGCCCTTCTCGCGGAGGATGCCCGCCTGCGGGAACGTCATGATCTGGACCTCGGCCTGACCGGCGAACTTCTCCTTCGCGGCCACCACCGCCTCGAACTTCTCGAGCTTGCAGTCCACGTCGACCTGGGCGTACGACCGCACGCGGGTGGTGCCGCGCGCGATCATCCGCTCCAGGGTGCCGGCCACCCGCTCCACGAGCGGGACCTCCGCGGAGCGCCAGTTCTCGCGGTCGTTCATGGTCATCGTCCACACTCCCGGACCGCCTGTGTGCGGCCGGAACGGCAGGCCGATCCGGGTCGAGTCCAGGTGCACGTGCACGTCGCTGAACGACGGCAGCAGCAGCCGGCCGCGGCCCTCCACCACCTCACCGTCCGGCTGCGCGGCCGGGTCGTGCGGGCGGATCGCCACGATGCGGTCGCCTGACAGGACGACGTCGCTGCGCTCGCCACCCCACGGACGGACGTCACGGATCAACACTGCTGTCACCTTTCTGCTGTGCCTTGTGGTGTGCTGTTGGCGGTGTGGTGTGCTGTTGGCGGTACTGCTGTTCGTGCAGCCAGGGGCCGGGCTACCGGGATGTCGTCGTGGCCGGTGTCTCGGCGGTGACGTCGGTGTGGTGGCAGGCGATGTTTCCGCCCGGCACGCTCTCCGTGCACAACTGGCGGCGTTCCGGGTCCAGTTGCGTATGCACGGGGCACCGGGACCGGAACACACAGCCCCGCGGCGGGTCGGCCGGGCTGGGCAGATCGCCCTTCAGCCGGATCCGCCCGCTCCGGTCCGCCGCCGGGTCGGGCTGCGGTACGGCGGACAGCAGCGCCCGCGTATACGGGTGTTCCGGAGCGCCGAAAACCCTTGAGGTGTCTCCGTGTTCCATGATCTTGCCGAGGTACATCACCGCGATGCGGTCGGCGAAGTGCTGGACCACGGACAGGTCGTGGGCGATGAAGAGGTAGGCCACCCCGGTGTCCCGCTGGATGTCCTCGAGGAGGTTGATGACCTGTGCCTGGACCGAGACGTCCAGCGCGGACACCGGTTCGTCGCAGATGATGAGCTGCGGGTCCAGGGCGAGCGCCCGGGCGATGCCCACGCGCTGCTTCTGGCCGCCCGAGAACTCGTGCGGGAAGCGGTTGTAGTGGTCGGGGCGCAGCCCCACCCGGTCCATCAGGTCCCGCACCTTGGCCTTGACGCCGCCGGGCGGCGTGATCCGCTGGGCGAGGAGCGGTGCGGCGATCGCGCTGCCCACGGACTGGCGGGGGTTGAGCGAGGACGAGGGGTTCTGGAACACCATCTGCACCCGGCGCCGGTATTCCTGCAGTTCCGACCGGCGTAGCTCGGCGATCTCCCGGCCGTCGAGCCGGATGCTCCCGGACGTCGGCTCGAGGAGTCGCATGAGCAGGCGGCCGGTGGTCGACTTGCCGCAGCCGGACTCCCCCACCAGGCCGAGGGTCTGTCCTGCGTCGACGGAGAAGCTGACGCCGTCCACGGCCTTGATCGCGCCGCCGCCGGGCCTGAAGGTGCGGGAGCGGATCGGGAAGTGCTTGGTCAGGTCGGTGACCTCCAGCAGCGGCGTCATCGGGCCACCTCTCCGGTCGGTTGCAGCGTCTCGAGGTGGCATCGCGAGGGGTGCCCGTCGATGCCGGTCAGTGTCGGGCGGCGTGTACCGCAGGCGTCGTCGGGCACCAGGTGCGTCTTCGGGCAGCGGTCGGCGAAGAGGCAGCCGTCGGGCAGCGCCAGCAGTGAGGGCGGGAAGCCCGGGATGGGGCTGAGCCGCTCGGACCGCTGCGCCAGCGACGGCATCGAGGCCAGCAGTCCCTGGGTGTAGGGGTGTCGCGGGTCCTTGAAGAGGTTGGCGACGGTCGCCTGCTCCACGCACTCGCCGCCGTACATCACCACGACCTGGTGACACACCTCGGCGACGACGCCGAGGTCGTGGGTCACCAGGATCACGGAGGTCCCGGTCTCGTCCTGCAGTTCGTTGAGCAGGTCGAGGATCTGGGCCTGCACGGTGACGTCGAGGGCCGTGGTGGGTTCGTCGGCGATCAGCAGCTCGGGTTCGCAGACGAGCGCCATGGCGATCATCGCGCGCTGGCGCATGCCGCCGGAGAACTCGTGCGGGTAGGCGGCGTAGCGGCGCTTGGGGTCGGGGATTCCGACGCGGCCGAGCATGTCGACGGCGACCTGTGCCGCGGCCTTCTTGGAGACGTCGTTGTGCACCCGGTAGGCCTCGGCGATCTGGGCGCCGACGGAGTAGAAGGGGTGCATGGCCGACAGCGGGTCCTGGAAGATCATCGCGATCTTCTTGCCGCGGTAGGCGCGCATCTGCGTCTCGGTGAGGGTGTTGAGGTCCTGTCCGTCGAGGAGGATCTGTCCGGTGACGGCGGCCGTGGTGTCTTTGAGCAGGCCCATCAGCGCCTGGCTCGTGACGGTCTTGCCGGAGCCGGATTCGCCGACGATTCCGACGGTTTCCCCGCGCGCCAGGGTCAGGTCCATCCCGTTGACGGCGTGCACGACGCCGTCGTCGGTCGGGAAGGACACCCGTAGATCGCGGATGGCCAGCATGGGCGCGGCTTCGGGCGTGGTCATCAGGCGACCCTCACTCGCGGGTCGATCACCGCGTAGGCGATGTCGACCAGGACGTTGGCGACAATGATGAAGAACGCGGCCATCATGGTGATGGCCATGGTGACCGGCAGGTCACCGGACTGTGCGGCGTGCACCGCGGTGAATCCGACGCCCGGCACCGAGAAGATCTGCTCGGTGAGTACGGCGCCGCCCAGCAGGCCGCCGATGTCGAGGCCGAGCATGGTGACGACCGGAGTGATGCCGGCCCGCGCGCCGTGCTTGAACACGATGTTCCGCCGGGACAGTCCCTTCGCGCGGGCGGTGCGCATGAAGTCCTCGCCGAAGGTCTCCAGCATGTTGCTGCGGGTGACCCGGATGTACTGCGCACTGAACAGCACGGCCAGCGCCACCCACGGCAGCAGGTAGTTCAGGAGCCAGCCGCCGGGACCTGCCGCGTCGAACGGCGTGGCGATCTCGTTGGTGGTGAACGGCAGCAGGTCCAGCGTGCTGACGAACAGAAGCAGCAGCAACAGTCCGGTCACCGGAATGGGCAGCGATACGCCGACGGAGGCGCCGCCGACGATCAGCTTGTCGGCGAACCGGCCCTTGCGGAGCGCCGCGAGCAGGCCGAGGCCGACACCGGCGATGGTCCACAGCACGATCGCACCGCTGGCCACCGACAGTGTGTACGGCAGGGCCCGGCCGATGATCGTGGTGACGTCCTCGTTGGTCTGGAACGACTTGCCGAGGCACGGCCAGTTGCACAGAGTCTCGGCGCCGGGTGCGCCGACGGTGTGGCTGCCGACCAGCCCCGACATGTACGTGAAGTACTGGGTGAGGAACGGCTTGTCCATCCCGAGCGCGACGCGGGCCTCGGCGATGCGCTGCGGTGTGCACTCCTGACCGCAGGCCGCCGCGGCCGGGTCCGCCGGACCGAGCTGGAACAGACTGAACGTCACGAAGCTGATGACGAACAAGAGCACGATCATCGCGACGAAGCGCCGCATCAGGAAACTGGTCATGGGTGCGACCTGCCGGCTCGGGATGAACTCACCGTTCGATTACCTCTCTTGTGCAGCGTGCGTCAGTGCTCGGCGCCGACGATCGACAGGTCAATGGCGCCGAAGAAGTAGCCCATCTGGGCGCCCCGGACCTTGGAGCCGACCACGCTGCTGGTGTAGCTGCGCACCAGCGGGACGAGCGGGTAGGCCTGCATGGTCCGGTCGAAGAGGGTGGCCCACTTCTTGCCCAGTTCCTCGCTGGTCCCGTTGGTGCCGCGGAGCTTGTACATGTCGCGGGCGATCTTCGGATCGTGGAAGCGCGGGATGTTGGAGAATCCGTAGGACTTGCCGTCCAGGCTCGGCCCCACGTTCGGGTCCACGGTGGTGCGCACCGAACCGCTGTCGGCGCCGCCGCACCAGCCGCTGCGGGCGATGTCCGGCATCTGGTCACCGGCCAGCACGGTGTAGTAGTTGGCGGCCGGGATCGGGCGCAGTTGCAGGTCGATGCCGAGCTTCTTGAAGTTCTGCTGGAGCACCGTGCCGACGTTCTTGTAGCGGGCGTTGGTGTCCGCGTAGCCGTAGACCAGCTTCTTCGGGACCTTCTTGCCCTTCAGGAGCTTCTCGGCCTCGTCCGGCTTCGGCTTGCCCGCGGGGTCCAGGTCGGTGTGCTGCGCGACGTAACCGCGCTGGGCCGGGTTGATGTACGACTGGGCCACCTTGCCGAAGCGTGCGCCGCCGTACTGGACCTGGATGGCGGCGCGGTCGATGGAGAGTGCCATCGCCTTGCGGACGTCGGGGTCCTTGATGGTCTCGGTGTTGAAGTTCAGCACGTCGGTGCAGCCCAGCAGTCCGGCCGCGGTGCGCTTCTTGACCTTCGGGTCGTTGAGCTTGGCCGCGTCGGACGCCTGCAGTCCGCCGTTGCTGTCCAGCGTGATCGCCATCGGGTCCGAGTCGGCGAGCAGCTGCTGGCTGATGGTGGCCTGGGCCGTGGACAGCGAGAAGGTGAACGTGTCGGGCAGAGCGGGCCTGTTGGGGTCGGTCTCCGGGTTCCACTGGTCGTTGCGGACCAGCTTCATCGAGCGTCCGCGGTCGTACGACTTGATCTTGTACGGGCCCGAGGAGACCGGGTGGTTGGTGTAGTCGAGCTTGGTGTCCTCGGCCTTCGGCACCGGCGCCGTGTTCGACCGTGACACGAGCGCGGGAAACTCGGCGAACGGCTGCTTGAGGTGGAAGACGACGGTGTGGTCGTCGGGGGTGTCGATCGCCTTGAAGTCGCCGCCGGAGTACGGGCCCTTGTAGCCGTCGTCCGCCAGGGCCGAGTTCAGCTCCTGCGGTGCCTGGGTGTAGACGTCGCGGGCGTAGGTGCGCTCGACGCCGTACTTGATGGCCTTGCTGGTGATCGGCGTGCCGTCCTCGAACTTCAGCCCCTTCTTGAGGGTGTAGGTCCAGGTGAGACCGTCGGCGGAGGCCTTGCCCAGGTCGGTGGCCAGGTCCGGCACGATGGTCGGGGGCCGGCCGGCCGTCTCCTTGGCCATGGTCAGGGTGCGGTAGTACAGCTGCCCGACGTTGGCGGTCTGTACGTAGTTGCTGTTGCCGGGGTCCAGGGTCTGGAAGTCCGAGGACATCAGGACGTTGATGTTCCCGCCCTTCGTGGTGTAGCCCTTGCCGACCGTCACGGGCGCGTAGGCGTCCGCCTTGGCGCCGGCCCGGTCACCGGGGGTGGGCTTGGGGCCGCCGCAGGCGGTGAGGGCCAGCCCGGCACTCACCGTCAGGGCGAGCGCCGCCTTGGTGCTTCGATTCACTGCGTCTCCTTGCGGACGGGAAAGGGATGGCGCACACGTCAGGGGCCGATCCGGGGTGGATCGTGGGTGTTTCGAAGAGGGGTGGAACTGGCTCAGCTTCGGGACGACTTGGGGTCGAGGGCGTCCCGGACCGCGTCACCGAGCAGGTTGAAGGCGAGCACGGTGATCACCAGTGCGCCGGCCGGGACGGCCAGGAACCAGGGGTCGGAGAGGTACCAGTTCCCCGACTGGGCCGCGTTGAGCATCTGGCCCCAGGAGGGCGTGGGGTCCTTGACGCCGACGCCGAGGAACGAGAGGGCCGCTTCCGCGGTGATGTTGATGGGGATCATCATCGTCGCGTAGACCAGCACGACCCCCATCACGTTGGGGATGATCTGCCGGAAGATGATGCTCCGGTGGGAGGCGCCGTAGGCCTGCGCGGCCTCGACGAACTCCTGCTGCCGGATCGAGAGCACCTGGCCACGCACGACTCTCGCCAGGTACGCCCAGCCGAAGAAGCCGAGAATGATCACCAGTGAGGCGATCGGCACCAGGCTGCCCGAGTCGAGGGAGGTGCCCCGCAGCCGGGACTGCAGGATGGGGGTCAGCGACAGGACGAGCAGCAGGTGCGGGAAGGCCAGGAACAGGTCCATCACCCGGCTGATCACCATGTCGACCTTGCCGCCGAAGTATCCGGCGGCCGCACCGAGCACGGTGCCGAGGACCACCGACACCAGCGTCGACAGCAGCGCGATGGTGAGGGAGATCCTCGCGCCGTAGGCCATGCGGGCGAAGATGTCGCGCCCGAGCCCTGGTTCGAGACCGAGCCAGTGCTCGCCGGACGGGAAGCGGTAGTACGACAGCGGCAGGCCGGGTGTGTCGAAGTCGTCCAGGAAGTCCGGCCCGGTCCTGGCGGTGAACGGGTCGGAGCCCTCGATGGCCGCCAGCACCGGGGCCAGGACGGCGAACAGCACCATCAGGGCCACCACGATCAGCGCGGCGACGGCGATCCGGCTGCGACGGATCCGAAGCCACGCCGTGCCGAGCAGCGATCGCGCGGTGTCGATCTCGGCGGTCTGCTCACGCTCGGTTGGCGCGGCCTCGGACTCCGGTGAGGGCAGGGTGGCCACTTGCCCGTCGGAGGGCTCCGGCGCGTCGGCGTGGCGCGTCGGACTCGGCGACTCATGCGGATCCGGCACGTCGTTCCTTCGGTGCTCGGGGGTGTGGGTGGCCGGAACGGTATACCAAGAATCGCGGTTTCCACCAGGGTCATGTGACATCCGGCGCATCGGCATTGCACAGACCACAAATCGACCTTACTTCCCTTGTCACTGAGGGGTTATGGTCATGCGGAGCGTTGCGCGGGCCCGATGCCGGGGACCCGTCCTCCGTGGCGCCGCAGCCACCCGAACCCCGGACTTCGATGGCCGAATCGCCTACTTGGTGTACCAAATCTGAGAGGGATGCCGATGACAACCCTGGTGACCGCTTCATGGGTGATCGCCCACGACGGACGCTCACACGTGGAGATCCCGGACGGTGCCGTGCTGATCGACGGCGACACCGTCCTCGACGTGGGTGCGCGCGCCGAACTGGCGCGCCACGAGGCCGACGAACACCTCGACCTCGGTGACGCGGTGATCACCCCCGGCCTCATCGACCTCGACGCCCTCACCGACATCGACCACCTGATCCTGGACTCCTGGGCATCCCCGGATCTGTCCTCGGGCTTCACCTGGTCGACGGACTACTTCGCCGCGCCCCGCAGGGTGTTCGACGCAGCGCAACGGCGTACGGTGCGCGAGTACGCACTGACCCAGCTCGCCCTCCACGGCGTCACCAGCTACATGCCGATCGCCTCCGAGGTGCACAGCGACTGGGCCGAGACGTACGAGGACTTCGTGGCGATGGCCGAGGTGTCCACGAAGCTGGGTCTGCGCGCCTTCCTCGGGCCGTCGTTCCGGTCCGGGGTCAACGTGATCGGCGCGGACGGCCGGCGCACCGTGCAGTTCGACGAGAAGGCGGGCCGGCGCGGCCTGGCCGACGCGCTGCGCTTCCTGGACCACACCACACAGCTCGCCGACCCGCTGGTGACCGGGGTCCTGCTCCCCTGCCGGATCGAGACGCTCACCCCGGACCTCCTCCGCGACGTCGCCCAGGCCGCGTACCAACGCGGCGCGCTGGTACGCCTGCACGCCCTGCAAGGCATGTCCGAGCGCGACTTCATCCAGCGCACCTACGGGCGTACGCCGCTTCAACTCATCGCCGAATCAGGGCTGTTGTCGGACCGGCTGATCGTTCCGCACGGGGTGGTGCTGGACGTACACCCGGACGTGCTCGGTGCCGACACCGGCGATGTCGCGGTGCTCGCCGGCGCAGGTGTGTCGATCGTGCACTGCCCGCTGACCAACGCCCGGTACGCCCACAACCTGCATACGTTCGCCGGTTACCGGGCGCAGGGGGTGAACCTGTGCCTCGGCACCGACTCCTTCCCGCCGGACCTGATCCGGGGGATCGACGTGGGCACCCAGGTCGCCAAGATCCAGGCCGGTGACTTGGGCCAGGGCCATCTCGCCGGCTACTTCGAAGCGCTCTGGACCGGTGGCGCCACAGCGCTGCACCGGCCCGACCTCGGCCGCCTGGCCGCGGGGGCCACCGCCGACCTCGCGGCTTTCGCCCTCGACGACTTCCGCATGGGCGTCACCGAGGATCCGCTGCGCACCCTCGTGCTCAACGGCACTGCCCGCGACGCGGTCCTGACGATGGTCGCGGGCAGGGTGGTGATGCGCGACGGCACGATCCCCGGCGTCGACCTTCCCGCGCTGAGGCGCGCCGGGCAGGAGCTGTTCGACGTGATGCGGGCGGCGTATCCGGAGCGGGACCACCGGCGTCGCCCGGTGGACGAGCTCTTCCCGCCGGTGTTTCCGCGGGGGTAGGGCTCTTGGCCCCTCCCTCTCGATAATCGCCGGCGCGGCGCTCCGCCCCCTGGTGGGGTGTGGGGATGAACGAAGACAAGGAGAGCCGGGCGGCCGTGCTGACGCTGCCCACGCTGGAGCTCCGGCATCACGCCGTCATCGCGGGCGAAGACGGTGAGGAGCAGGTGGCGGCGTCCGTCGGTCCGGACGGACAGGTCATCGCTTTGTGGTCGAAGCCGCGCGACGCAGCCGGACTCTCGGCCACCACGGCCGGCGCCGGCGGCGCGACGTTCCCCGAACCGCGCGCGACGCAAGCCGTCGACGCCCGCGTGTCGGTGCACGCGCCGCACCTCACGGCCTCCGTTGAACCGCCCGGCCTGGAGCTCGCCCACGTCACCGTTCAGCCACTGACCGGGGCGCGGGTGCTTGTCGTCGGCGCCCGAGCCAGGTGGCGGCCGGAAGGCGCTGACCGTAACGCGATCGTCTACGACGCCGACGGCCGCGTGGTCGCCGAAGCCACCCTCGGCGACGGAATCTCGCACGTCTTCACCACGCACACCGGTGACATCTGGGTCGGCTACTTCGACGAAGGGGTCTACGGCAACCCCGGGTGGGGAAACTCGGGCACACCGGCGCCCATGGGCCAGTACGGCCTGATCCGCTTCTCCCCCGGCCTCGAGACGCAGTGGCACTTCCCGTCGCACACATCCGAGCCGTGGGGAGCGATCAGCGACTGCTACGCACTCAACATCGACGGTGACGCCGCCTGGGCCTGCCACTACACGGACTTCCCGATCGTCCGCATCCGCGACGGCGTGGTCACCTCCTGGCACAACAGCGTGGCCGGAGCCACGGCCCTCGCCGTCGAGGACTCACGCGTCGCCCTGTTCGGAGGCTACGGAGCGCACCGCGACCGGCTGTCCGTGGGCACCCTCGACAGTGAAGAGCTCCGTATCACGGCCGAGTACCGGATCGTGCTGCCGAACGGTGATCCCCTGCCGACGTACACACAAGTGATCGGCCGCGGCCCGGACTTGCACGCCCTTTCGGGCAACGACTGGTACCGACTCGGCCTCAGGGACATCCCCCACGTCGCTCCCTGAGAGACTGCTCGCCATGACCACCGCCACACGCAGCACCACTGTCGAGATTCCCACCGAGGACGGCACCGCCGACGCCTACCTCGCTCACCCCGACGAAGACGCCGCCCACCCGGCCGTCCTGCTCTACATGGATGCCTTCGGGCTGCGCCCTCATCTCCGGGCGATGGCCGACCGGCTCGCGGCGGCTGGCTACACCGTGCTCGTCCCCAACGTGTTCTACCGTCACGGCCGGGCGCCGGTCGTGGCGCTGCCCGACTACATCAGCGACGCCGAGCGACCCGCACTGTTCGAGCAGATCGTCCCCCTCATGGGCGACTTGACCGCGGACGCGGTGGCACGCGACTCCGCCGCCTACCTGTCCTGGCTGGCCGACTGCCCCGCGGCGGCCGCCGGGCCCGTCGGCATCACCGGTTACTGCCTGGGCGCCCGCCTGGCCCTGGTCACCGCGGGCAGCCACCCCGAGAGGGTCGCGGCGGCGGCCGGGTTCCACGGCGCGGGGCTGGCCACCGACGACCCCACGAGCCCTCACCTCCTCGCCGGCCGGATCACCGCGGAGCTCTACTTCGGACACGCCGACCAGGACCCGTCCATGCCACCCGAGCAGATCGAACGCCTCGACAAAGCGCTCTCCGCGGCGGGTGTCCGCCACCAATCCGACGTCTATACGGGCGCCCACCACGGCTTCACCATGGCGGACACCAACCGCTTCGACACCGAGGCCGCCGAACGGCACTGGGTCGCGCTGCTCGACCTGCTGGACCGCACCCTCTGATTCCGCGTCGAGCAGCTGGGTCCGCTCGTCTCTCGCGAGACCACCTCACTTGGAAGCGTCGGATGCCTAGGAAGGGCAGGAGGCCTGGGAAGCCCGGGCAGCCGCCGCGCGCAGCGTTCGTGCTGCCACCTCCAGGCCTTCGAGCTGCCCCAGCTCCAGGTCCTCGTGCTCGATGAGTTGACGGCCATGTCCGCGTCGGCATCCCGCAGCGCGCCGAGGAAGTTCCGCCAGAACCCCTCGTCGTGGCCGCGGCCGACCGCCACGAAGTCCCAGCTCGAGCCGGTCGGCCGGCGGATGAGGGTCCAGGGGCCGCCGAGTCCGACCGGGTTGTCGGTGACCCGGTCGAAGCGGTCGTCCAGTACGCCGTTGACCTTGCGGCGGTCGTTGATCCGGGTGTCCTTGGCCGGCCGCGTGGAACACCAGCGGGCCGGGGTCCTCGATCGCCGCGACCGGTCGATGCCCTGCCAGAACAGGTGTCTCGGGTCCAGCTCGGTGCCGATGTGGGTCTCCCCCCTGCGTTCGACGAGACGTCGCCATGTGCCGGGTCGAACACGAGGTTGTGCGGGTGCATCTCGGTGCACACCTTCACGTCGTGCCGGGCCGCCGCCGTGCATGCGTGCGCCGCCTTTCAGGCCGCGACCATCCCGCTCACCTAGCGCTCGCCGCCTGGAACGTGCGCCGGTATGCCAGCGGCGAGACGCCGATCGCGGCGTGCAGATGCTGCCGCAGCGACGCGGCCGTCGCGAAGCCCACTTCGCCGGCGATCCGGTCCACGGGCAGATCGCTGGACTCCAGCAGATGACGCGCTCTCGCAACCCGCTGCTGGGTGAGCCACCGGCCCGGGCTCATCCCGGCCTCGTCCCGGAACCGCCGGGCGAACGTACGCAGGCTCATCTGCGCGTGGTCCGCGAGCTCGGCCAGCGTCAGCGGCAGGTCGAGGTGGTCGAGTGCCCACTCCCTGGTGGCGGCCGTACCGGCGACGGACGCCTCGGGAACGGGCTGCTCGATGTACTGCGCCTGACCCCCTTCACGCCAGGGCGGCACCACACACCTCCGCGCCACCTGGTTGGCCACCTCGGCGCCGAAGTCCTGGCGCACGACGTGGAGGCAGACGTCGACGCCCGCTCCGGCGCCGGCCGAGGTGAGGATGTCGCCGTCCTCGACGAAGAGCACGTCGGGGTCGAGCCTCACCTGCGGGAACAGACGCCGGAAGCGGTCGGCCAGGACCCAGTGCGTGGTGGCCCGCCGGCCGTCGAGCAGCCCGGCCGCCGCGAGGACGAAAGCGCCGGTGCAGATGGACATGATGCGGGTGCCGGGCGAGATGTGCGCGAGCGCGTCGGCCACCGGGCCCGGGAGCGTGGTGCCGTTGGGCGGGTACTCGTCGACCGGCGGGATCACCACGGTGTCCGCCTCGGCCAGCGCTTCGGGACCGTGTTCGACGGTGATCAGGAAATCGGCGTCCGTGCGCACGGGGCCACCGTCGACGCTGCAGGTCCGGATCTCGTACCGGCCGTCCGCGGCGCCGAAGATCCGCCGCGGAATGCCCAGCTCGAACGGGTGGACTCCGTCGAGCGCCAGCACCACAACCCTGTGCACGCCACTGACGCCCCTGGCGTCACCGACACCACTGCAACTGCAACTGCAACTGCCACCGTCACCGCTGCCATCACCCATGGCACGATCCTATCGAATGGTGGCAGTCATGCCATTTTCCCGGGCGGTCGGCCACGGCACGCTGGAGCCGTGAGCACTTCAGAGACCACCGCACCCACCACATCCACCAAGCCCGCAGCACCCACCATGCGGGCCGTCAGCCAGGACACCCTCGGCGGCCCCGAGGTACTGAAGGAGGTCGAGCGCGAGCGCCCGGCACCGGGACCGAGCGAGATCCTGATCAGGGTCCACGCCGCAGGCGTCAACCCGACCGACTGGAAGCACCGGGAGCACGGCATCTTCCTCGGCGAACCGCCGTTCATCCTCGGCTGGGACGTGTCCGGGGTCGTCGAGCAGACGGGACTCGGCGTGACCCTGTTCAAGCCGGGCGACGAGGTGTTCGGCATGCTGCCCTACCCGCACGGTGTGGGCTCGCATGCCGAGTACGTCACCGCACCCGCCCGCGCTTTCGCGCGCAAGCCGTCCGAGGTCGACCACGTGCAGGCGGGCGCCGTTCCGCTCGCCGCGCTGACCGCCTGGCAGGCCCTGGTCGACACCGCTCAGGTGCAGCCGGGGCAGCGCGTCCTGATCCATGCGGCGGCCGGCGGCGTCGGCCATCTCGCCGTGCAGATCGCCAAGGCGCGCGGCGCGTACGTGATCGGCACGGCCAGCGCGGCCAAGCACGACTTCGTACGCGGTCTGGGCGCCGACGAACTGATCGACTACCGCACGACCGACTTCAGCGAGGCGGTCCGCGACGTGGACGTCGTCCTGGACACCATCGGCGGCGACTACCGCACCCGCTCCCTGACCACGCTGCGCCCGGGCGGCCTGCTGGTCTCCATCCTCCCGACCGGCACCACGGAGCTGGCCGAGGAGGCCGAGCGGCTCGGCGTGCGGGGCGTGGAGATGCTCGTGGAGGCCGATCACGCCGGAATGAACGCGATCGCCGACCTGATCGCCACGGGGAAGCTCCGCGCGACGATCGCCGACACCTTCCCGCTCGCCGAGGCCGCCAAGGCACACGAGCTGGGCGAGACCGGCCGGACGACCGGCAAGCTGGTCCTCGTCGTGCGCTGATCACGTCCGCCCGTCGGTCAGCCCATGGTCGGGTCACCCTTGATGAGGGCGAAGGTGGCGCCGAACGGGTCCTTGACCATGGCCATGCGGCCGACACCGGGCACGTCCATGGGCGGGAAGAGCGTCGTGGCACCGCGCTCGGTGGCGGCAGCGTAGGTCGCGTCGCAGTCCTCGACGCCGAAGTACGGGTGCCACTCGGCACCCGATCCGGCGTCGAGGTTCTCCTGCGGGAGCTGCATGAGGCCGCCGTGGCCCGCCTCGGCCACGTCCGCGGAACCGGCCGGGGCGACGACGGTGTACGGGGGGCCATCGTCACCCGATGGCATGTCCTGGTACTGCCAGGAGAACACGTCGCGATAGAAGTCCTTGGCGGCGCCGGCGTCGGTCGTGTAGAGCTCGGTCCAGCACAGGGCGTTGGGCCGCATGACCGTTTCGAGACCCTGGACGTCACCGGGCTGCCAGACGGCGAACTGCGCGCCGGCCGGATCGGTGAAGGCGGCCATCCGCCCGGAGGTGAAGACATCGCCCGGCGGAACGCGGACCGTGCCCCCGGCCGTCTCCACCGCCTTGGCGACACCGTCCGCATCGGGGGTGTGGAAGTAGACGGTCCAGGAAGGCGAGGCACCCTCCTCGGTCAGCGGACCGGCGGCGGCCACGTCCTTGCCGTCGAGCTGGAAGAACCCGTAGCCGCCCCCCTCGGGTCCGGCGGACCGGAAGGTCCAGCCGAACACTCCGCCGTAGAACGCGGCGGCCGCGTCCACATCCGGCACACCGAGATCGAGCCAGTTCGGCGCGCCCGGTACGTACGTCGTCGAAAGCATGATCAGGCCTTTCGTGTACTGACGAATCCCGATGCAACGCAGCATGGCAGCCCGCACTGACAATCGCCGCTCGGGGCACGCGCTGCGCAGGTCGCAGGCGGTGCCTGCGACCTGTGACCTGCGCCGGTGCCGGTTACCCGAACTGGCCCGGCTGGTAGTCGCCGGCGGGCTGCTGAACGAGGACGTTCACGCGGTTGTAGGCGTTGATCAGGGCGATGAGGGACACGAGCGCGGTGAGCTGGTCCTCGTCGTAGTACTTGGCCGCGTTCGCCCAGGCCGCGTCCGAGACACCGCCACTCGCGTCGGCGATACGGGTGCCCTGCTCGGTCAGCTCCAGGGCGGCGCGCTCGGCATCGCTGAACACCTTCGCCTCGCGCCACGCCGCGACCATGTTGAGGCGCGTCTGGTCCTCCCCGGCCGCGGCGGCGTCCTTGGTGTGCATGTCGGTGCAGAAACTGCAGCCGTTGATCTGGCTGGCGCGGATCTTCACCAGCTCCTGTGTGGCAGCCGGCAGCGTCGAGTCGGTCACCACCTTGGAGCCCGAGTTGATGTGCTTCAGGACCTTGGCCCCGACGTGGTTGGCGAAGAGGTTCAGGCGGGCTTCTTCCATGGCGAGCTCCTAGTTCGTGCCGATGGTTACATCCCTCTGACGGAGCGGCTCGGCACGATGTGACGAGTTCATGTGTGACGCGCGCCACACAACCTTCCAGGGTCGGGCGCCGACGGTGAGAGCCCCGCCCTCGGCGTCCCGTCAGGCAGTCTGCACGTCCGGTCCAGGTATCGCATGACGGGAGCGCTGATCACGGGGAGGGAGGGGGAAGAGAAGGCCATACCGGGCTCCGCCGTCCGTCATCGGATGCCGAGCGCCGTCCGGCAGACCGCGCTCGGCCGGATCCCGGTAGCTTGGCCCTATGCCCTCTGCACTTGTTGTTGGTTACGACCCGGAGGCGATTCCCGGTGTCGACGCGGGAGCCCTTCGCAAGAGTCTTGACGAGGAGTTGGACCGGTTCGGCGAGCACGGCATCGATGCGGCCATGGCGCTGGTCGTGTTCGACGATTCCGCCGAGTCCGTCCTCGTTGCGGCGTTGACGGAGCGCCCGTGGGACGTGGTGGTCGTCGGAGGTGGGATCCGCAAGGCGGAGCAACTACTTCCGCTCCTTGAAGAGATCATGAACCTGATCCGCCTCCATGCGCCCCAGGCCGCGATCGCGTTCAACACGAACGGCGGCGACAGTGTCGAGGCGGCACTTCGCCGGATGTGAGTCCGGCCGGCGCGGACGTAGCAGGCGGGGCGTGACGGGAAGCTGCTGGAAGGCGTCCGACCTTGATCCGTCGGACACCCCCTACCCCCTTACCCCCCTAGGAGGCGTTCGGCAGGTTCAGGTCACGGTTGACGGCACGGGCCGCGCGCTCGACGGTCGCGACGCCGTTCTCCATGGTGCGGTTGTCGTGGGAGAGCACGGCCATCCCGTAGTCGTGACCGCCGCCGGTGAACACGCCGACGCTGTGCACGCGCCAGCCGTTGGTCGAACGCGCCAGCCAGCCGTTCTTGACGTGAACGGTCGCCGTCCTCGGCGCCCCGGCGGGCGTTCCCCACCGCTGATCCGGGATGACACGGTTCATGAGCCGCAGGGCGTAGCTCCGGGAGCGCGCGCCGAGAACGCTGTTGTCCGAGGTCAGCAGGCGGAGCAGCTTCACCTGGTCGCCCGCCGTGATCCGGGTGCGACCCCACGTGCCCTTCGGGCCGGGCACGGTGTCCCGCATTCCGGCCAGGTTCAGGAAGTGCTGGATGCCGTCGTGGCCGATCTGGTGCCAGAGGGCGTTCGTGGCGGCGTTGTCCGACTTGGTGATCATGGCGGTGGTGAGGTCGACCTCGCGTGAGGTCAGGTGCCGGTTCTCGTCGGCGACCTGGCGCAGCAGGGCTCCAAGAATCGTCACCTTGACCACGCTCGCCGAGTCGAAGGCCGTGTCGGCCCGGAACGCGCACGACGTGTCCGTGGTCCGGTCGTAGAGCGCGAGCGCCGAGGCCTTGCCGTGCCCGCGGAGCGCGGTGGCTATGTCGTGCTCCAGGCGGTCCGCCAGTCCGGACTGGTGCGAGGTGCACGTCACCGGGGAGCCTCCGACGCTCGTGGCGGCCGCACTCGTCCCCGCGATGCCCGCCTGTGCAGGGGCGGCGGCCATGAAGGCGGTGAGCGCCGAGCCGGCGGCCAGGGCCGCGGCGAGTCCCCGCTTTGCGCGCCGCGGCAGCGGCATGTGCGTTCCCAGCATGGATGTTCCGTCCTGCTCTGTGTCGGCGGTCGCATCGGCACCGGTGCTGACCGTCAGCGGCGAGGCCCACGTCCTGCGACGAGGTCGGGGCTGCGGCCGATGCCCCACACCAGGGCTCCGCGTCGGCCGGCGCGGACAGTCCGTCCGCCACACTCGGTGAGCAGCGCTTCACCACGCGCCCACCGAGCGGCCGGCCGTCGGGTGAACGACCGGGATCCCGAATGACGGCGACGCTACAGGTACGGAGGAGGCGGCCGGGCGAAAGATGAGTTGCTATGTCCGCTATGCGAGTTTTAACGGCGTGTGATGTTGTTCATGGATGAATTGACCACCGGGGCGGCGATCGACAAAGGAGGAGTGCAAGGGAGACGAAGAGAGCGCGCCCTGTGGGTGGTCGAACAGGCCGTACCCGCATAGGCGGTTGAACAGGCCACCCACGCACCGCCCGCACGAAGACGACACACACCACCCGCCCGAATACGCTTGTCCGCCCTTCCCGGCCCGCAATACCGTGCAGCGGTGGATCTCTTCTCACGCTCTTGGACGGCGTTGCGCACAGCCGTCGCCGAACTCCCGGACGAGGACTTCGAGCGGCCTTCCGGCTGTACGGGCTGGCTCGTGCGGGACCTCGTGTGCCACCTGGTCATCGGCGCCCAGGACGTCCTGATCACCCTGGTCACGCCGGCGGAATCCGAACCGACCGTCGACGCCGTCACGTACTGGGGCATCGTCGAACCCCCGACCGGCGAGGATCCGCTCGACGCGCTGATCCCCCGGCTGGCCGCCGCTTACGGCGAGCCGCGGTGGCTCAAGTTCCACCTCGACGACGTCGGTTCCGCCGCGGGCCGCGCCGCCCAGCTCGCCGATCCGGCCGCCCGCGTCCGCACCCGCGACGAGGTGCTGACCGTCGGCGACTTCCTCTCCGCGTACGTCCTCGAATGGACCTTGCATCACCTCGACCTGATCGCGCACCTGCCGTCGGCCGCCCAGCCTCCCGCTGAGCCGCCCACCGAGACCCTCGCGGCGGTTCGCGCGACGCTGGAGAAGATCGCCGGGGTCCCGTTCCCCGCCTCGTTCTCCGACAAGGACGCACTCCTGGTCGGCACCGGACGTCGCACACCGACCGACAAGGAGAAGGCCGCGCTGGGCGACTTCGCCACGAGGCTCCCGCTCGTCATCGGCTGAGCGAGCGGGCTCTGTCTACGGGACAGGGCACGAGCGACATGACGTCGCGGCAGCGCGACGTCCGAATCCCGCCAGCGTCGGCTCACGCGGGCAGCGAGTATCGGTGAGGCCGAAGGTGCCGGCCTGCGGCCGCACCCCCAGGGGCAGGACCTCGGGCCCACCCCGGTCCGCCCCGACCCGTTCCGCCGCGCGCGAGAGACCCTGACTTGAACCAGCCGCACCAGCACACCCCCGCCCCTGGCACCCTCTTCAGCGACCACGCACCGGCCGCCGGCGCGCCACCCCGCATCCCGTACGACCCAACCGTCCCGACCCTCAGCGAACTCAACTGGGATGACCTATATGACCAGTTGAACGACGAGGGCGTCGCCGTCACCCCGCCTCTCCTGTCCCGCACACAGTGCCAGGAAATCATCGGCACGTTCGGGGAACCCGCGCTGTTCCGGTCCACCGTGGTCATGCAGCGCCACCAGTTCGGCCGCGGCACGTACAAGTACTACGCCGACCCCGCCGCCGTACCGCTCGTCCAGACCCTTCGCGAGCGGCTCTACCCGCCGATGGCGTGGATGGCCAACCAGTGGGCGCCGCAGCTCGGCGAGCGCACCTTCCCCGGCACGCTGGACGAGCTGATCGACGAGTGCGCGGACAACGGGCAGAAGCGGCCGACCCCGCTGATCCTCCAGTACGGCCAGGGCGACTACGCCTGCCTTCACCAGGACATCTACGGCGACATCGTCTTCCCGCTGCAGATCGCCGTCATGCTCAACCAGCCCGGCGAGGACTTCACCGGCGGCGAGAACGTGTTCGTCGAGCAGCGCCCCCGCTTCCAGTCCCGCGCCCTGGTGGTCAAACCGCAGCTCGGCCAGGGAATGATCTTCCCGGTCCGGCACCGCCCGGTCCGCGGCAAGCACGGCTTCCGCCGGCACCCGATGCGGCACGGCACGAACGCCGTCGAGTCGGGACACCGCAGCACCCTCGGTCTCATCTTCCACAACGCCCGCTGACGGCCCACGCTCAGCCGCCCGGCCCCACGCCGCCACCCCTCACGACAAGGCACCGACCCGCGTCAGGGCAATGTCCGAATCCCGCCAGACATAGCGGCGCATAAGGGGCAGAGTTGGCAGTAAGACATCACCGTACGAGGAGATCTGGAAGGAACAGACCCATGACCGTCTACACGACGCTCGGCAGCCCGCTGGGTGAACTGCTGCTCGTGGGCGAGGAGTCGGCCACCGCGAAGGGCGGCACCGCACTAGCCGCGCTGACCGTACCGGGCCAGAAGAACGGCGTCGTCGTCCGGGACGACTGGGCCGAGGACGCGGACGCGTTCGCCGAGATCACCGCGCAGCTGCGCTCGTACTTCGACGGCAGGCTCACACACTTCGACATCGAGTACACCGGCAGCGGCTCGGAGTTCCAGCGGCGGGTGTGGAAGGCGCTGGAAGCCATCCCCTACGGCAGCACCCTGACCTACGGCGACGTCGCCGCGCGCATCGGCGCCTCGAAGGCCGCCGTCCGCGCCGTGGGTACGGCGATCGGCGCGAACCCGCTGCTCGTCGTGCGCCCCTGCCACCGCGTGATCGGCGCGAACGGCGCCCTCACGGGTTACGCGGGTGGCCTCGAGCGCAAGCGGCAGCTTCTGGACCTGGAGGGCCTGCGTCGGACCGAATGAACGCAGAGTGCATGAACGCCGCCCCTAAGGCTCCCCCGGCTCCGAGGACACGCACGTCGACGGAGCCGGGGTGACACCTACGACCCGAGGATGCTCACCATGCTCGACACCACCCGCCTGACGGGCCCGGTCGCGGACCGCGTCGCTCACGAGGAGTGGGGCGCCCTGGCCGACGAGCTCAACACCTACGGAAACGCCCCGACGGGCCGGCTCCTCACACCCGGAGAGTGCCGTCGGATCGCGGACCTCTACGACGACGCCGAACGCTTCCGCACCACCGTCGACATGGCCCGCCATCGTTTCGGCTCCGGGCAGTACCGCTACTTCACCCATGAACTGCCGGACGTCGTCCGTGCGTTGCGGGAGGCGTTCTATCCGCGGCTGCTGCCCATCGCCCGGGACTGGGCCGAGAAGCTCGGCAAACCCGCGCCCTGGCCCGACTCGCTCGACGAGTGGATCGAGATGTGCCACACGGCCGGGCAGGACCGATCGGCCCAGATTCTGCTGCGGTACGGGCCCGGGGACTGGAACGCGCTGCACCGCGACGTGTTCGGCGTCATGCTCTTCCCCCTCCAGGTCGTCATCGGCCTCGACGCGCCGGGAACCGACTTCACCGGTGGTGAGTTCCTGATGACCGAGCAGCGCGCCCGCGCACAGTCGAGGGGATCGTCCACCACCCTGCTCCAGGGCCACGGGCTGATCTTCACCACCCGCGACCGGCCCGTCGCCTCGAAGCGCGGCTGGTCCAACGCCCCCATGCGGCACGGCGTGAGCACCGTGCGCAGCGGGCGACGGCGCACCCTCGGACTCGTCTTCCACGACGCGGCATGAACCCCGACCACCCGCCCGCCCCGTACGAGCCTCGGCGCACATACGCGCTGCTCGGCCGGGACGGCACGCCCTACCTGAGCACGACCCCGGGAACGCTCGGCGGGCACCGCCGCGGGCGCCTGTACGGGCGTCTGGACTGCCCGTCCGCGCTGCGGGCCATCTCCCGGGGCCACTACGTGAAGCACCGGGTGTTCTTCCCGGACGAGGCCACCGCCGTCGCGGCCGGATTCCGGCCGTGCGCGGTCTGCCTGCCCGAGGAGTACGCCCGCTGGAGAGCCGACCGAGAGAGCACGCACCACACCATGAACAACCTCTCCGACCAGGAACCGTCCCGCTCCCCCCTGATCAGCCCCGCGGACCTGGCCGCGCACGGCGACCTGCCCCTCCCCTCGCCGCACACGGAGGCTGAACTCGCCGCACTCATACGCCTGTTGACACTCCCCAGGTCCCGGATCGAGACCGTCACCGTGGGACACAGCCGTGACGAGGCGTCCGGCCAGGCCGCCGGCGCGTTCGCCACCGCCTGGGCCGCGCGGGGCGGCAGGGTGCTCACGACGGTCAACTGGCCCGAGAGCGCGGCCTCCTGGCTGCGACCGGCCACGCGGCTCACGGCCGGACTCCCCGACGCATGGGTGGTGGCCGCGGCACCGCTCGGCTTCGCCCAACTGGCCCGCCGCCTGCGCCACTCCACCGACTGGGACCCGTCCCGGACCTACGCGTTCGCCTCCCTCAACGACTCCCGCCTCCCGGCACTCACCGGCCCGGACACCCTGCACGGCCTGCGCGGAGCGACCTCCGACGGGGGCACATGGGCGATACGCCGCGGCTGGGTGACCACGTACGACCCCGCCGACTCGGCCTCATGACCGGGACCTCACGACCAGGCCGGCAACCGGCTCCCACCCGATGCGCCGATCCCCCGCCGTCACAGCCGGTGCCGCGCACATCCCTGTCGGCCGTGCAGCGCGTCGTGGCAGAATCCGCGCATGTCAGTTCGATATCCGCGCCCCCTGCGCCCCGGTGACCGTGTCGGTGTCACCTCTCCGTCGAGTGGTGTCCCGAAGGCGTTGAGTGCGCGCCTCCAGGTCGCGATCCGTGAGGTGGAGGACCGCGGGTACGAGGTTGTGGTCGGGCAGTGCATGGGCGCTTCCCGGCACATCAGTGCATCGGCCGCCGAGCGCGCGGCCGAGTTGATGTCGATGCTGACCGATCCCACCATCAGGGCGGTCGTTCCGCCGTGGGGCGGGGAGACCGCGATCGATCTGATCCCGCTGCTCGACTGGGACCGGCTGCGCGAGGCCGAGCCGACCTGGTTCGTCGGGTTCTCCGACATCTCGACCCTGATCACACCGCTGACCCTGCTCACCGGCACCGCGACCGTCCATGGCAACAACCTCATGGACACGCCCTATCACGCACCCGAAGGGCTGCTGTCGTGGCTCGACATCGTCGCCGCTCCCCCGGGCCACCGCTTCACGCAGACTCCGCCCGGCAGCCACCGTTCCAGCGGCTTCGACGACTACGCCGCGTTCCCGGACGTTCGCGAGTTCACGCTCGACGTCCCGGGCACCTGGAGCCGGATCGACGGCAGCGGCGACGTGGAGGCCGAGGGGCGGCTGATCGGCGGATGCATCGAGACGCTGTGCACTCTGGCGGGAACGCCGTACCTCGACGCCTCGGCCTTCGCCCGTGACGAGTCCCCCGACGGACTCCTCGTCTACGTCGAGGCGTGCGAGGACAACGCCTTCACCATCTGCCGGAACCTGCACGGCATGAAGCTCGCGGGCCTCTTCGACCACGCGAACGCGATCCTCGTCGGCCGCACCAACGCGCCGGACGCCCGCACCCTGACCCAGCACGAGGCCGTGCTCGACGCGCTCGGCTCCCTGAACGTGCCGATCGTCGCCGACCTCGAATGCGGCCACGTCCCGCCCTACATGCCCATCGTCAACGGTGCGCTCGGCCGCATCGTCCACACGCCGGCCCGCAGCGAGCTCACGCAGACACTGGCCTGACGATATCGGCGGGAGGGCTCCGGCCCATCGGCCCGGAGCCTTCCCGCCGAAGACGAGCCTCCCTCGTCACGCGATGTGGCGGATCCGGCGCACGGCGAGGAAGACCAGGAGCGCCGCCAGAGCGACGAAGATGCCCGTCTCGATGCTCTGGAACACCCAGAACCGGTCACCGGGCTGGTAGAGCTGCCAGTTGTGGGAACCGGGCCCCAGGCCCTGGTGCGCCATCTGGTCCAGGCACGAACTCGCGCCGCCCTTACCCTCGCCTGTGGGCGGGCACCCCACCTGCGCGTTCTCCCTCACGAGCTTCCCGGCGCCGTCGCGCAGCCCCTGGCCGAGAATCCAGTCGCTGGACGCGGGGTTCGGCCCCCGGGTACTCGCCAGGCCGTAGTTGAGGGTCTTGGCGGGCAGGTAGTGGGATCGGCCGAGCGTTTCGACGGCGATGCGTATGACGGCGAATCCGGCGAGCGTGACCGCCATGGCCGGCAGGACCCGGCGCGCGAAGGTGCCGGCGAAGATGCCCAGCGCCACGGCGAAGAGGGTGTAGCCGATCGGCGCGATGCCCTGCACGTCGAACCAGAGGTAGCCGAATCGCCCGTTGCCATTGGCGGCCAGGGGCTCGTACCACCAGGACACCCCAACGGCGTACACGACGGCGAGGAGGACGGTGACGGCGCCCACCAGGCCGAACTTGACGAGCGCCCACCGAAGACGGCTGACACCCTGGGTCCACACGAACCGGTGGGTGCCGTGTTCCACCTCGCGGGAGATCAGCGGTGCGCCGAGGAACAGCCCCACCAGCAGTGGCAGGACCACGAAGAGGATTCCGACGAACGACAGATCCTTGAACTCGTTCTGGAACTGCAGGCTGAGGGCGTTGCAACTGTCCACGGCCTTGTTCGCGGCCAGGGCGTCCGTGCCCAGCCCGGAAAGACAGGACGCCAGGCCGGAGTTGTCGAAGGCATCGTGCATGCGCAGGCCGGTGGGGATCATGATGGCAGCGAGTACTGCCAGCCCGATCCCGGCGAAGAGAGCTTGCTTGCGATGCTGTTTCCAGGTCAGCCAGATCATGCGGTCACCTCCGAAACGGTGTGCACCGCACGGCTGTCGGCCGTGTGGAGGTAGGCGAGGACGAGGTCTTCCAGCGTCACCTCGTGCTGGGTCCAGGCCGGGTCGTCGACGGGTCGCCCTTGCGTGCGCACGAGCAGCGTGGACTGGCGGTCGGTGTGGCTGGCGTTGATGACCTGTGCCGGGCCCTCCATCGGGACGGCGTCCGGCTCGGTGCGCGGGCCGACCAACGTCCGGTGTTCGTCGAGCAGTTCGTCGATCGAGCCGGCCAGCCGGACATGTGCCTTCTGCAGCACGATCAGGTAGTCGCAGACCCGTTCCAGATCCGCCACCAGGTGTGAGGAGAGCAGCACGGTCGTGCCGCTCTCGGCGACCACGCCCATCAGCGCCTGCATGAACTCCCGCCGGGCCAGCGGGTCCAGAGCGGCGACCGGCTCGTCGAGCAGCAGCAGACGAGGCCGCTTGGCCATGGCCAGCGCGAGAGCCACCTGGGCACGCTGCCCGCCGGAGAGCTTCCCGACCGGCTTCTTGAGCGGAATGCCGAGTCGGTCGATCCGCTCACGCGCGAAGGCGGCGTCCCAGCGGCTGTTGAGCCTGCCGCCCAAGGTGATGTGGTCGGCGGCGGTGAACTCGCGGTAGAGCGGTGTGTCCTGGGCCACGAACCCGACCTCCCGCAGGACCGCGGTGTTGTTACGCGGATCCTGGCCGAAGACGCGCACCTGTCCGGCGTCGGGCCGCAGCAGTCCGACGGCGAGATGCAGGAGGGTGGACTTGCCCGCGCCGTTGGGTCCGGCGAGCCCGGCGATCCGGCCTGCGGGCAGGTGAAGGGAGCACTCCTGGAGTGCCCAGGTGCGCCCGTACCGCTTTCCGAGCGCATCGGCCGCCAACGCCATTTCCGTCATGTGCCATCCCCCAACTGATCACGCATGTCTGGTCCCCCAACTGGTCACGAGGCGTCCTCGGCCGGCGGTGCGTCGAGCGTGGTGCGCACAGTGGTGTCGATCAGCGCGGTGATGTCCTCGCGGCTCAGACCCGCGGCTCTGGCCTTGTGCAGCCAGGCGAGCAGGTCCTCCCGCAGCCCGGCCTGCTGGGCCAGGGCCGGGCCGGCGAGGGTGCCCACGAGGAAGGTGCCCACCCCGGGGCGCCCCTCTGCCAGTCCTTCGAGCTCAAGCTCGCGGTATGCCTTGAGGACGGTGTTCGGATTGATCGCCAGCGACTGAGCCACCTGACGCACCTTGGGCAGTTGGTCCCCGGGCTCGGCGAGGCCGACCCGCAGAGCCTGGCGCACCTGGAGCACAAGCTGCATGTAGGTGGCCACCCGTGAACGGCCGTCAAGTACGAACTCGATCACTACTTCTCCCGTTGTCTTACGACAGTAAGACAGCCTGCTGGCGCTGGATCCGGATGTCAAGACTGAATGTCCTACGACAGTAAGACAGGAGGGGGCCGGGACTGGCCCGCGGGAGACGGAGGAGGCTGTTTCAGCGCCCGTCGGCGTCGATGCGGCGATGGCCCGAATCCGCAGCGCCATGGTCACGGTCGGCATTCCCTTCGGATACTGGTGCCGTAGCGACGAGTACGGGCCGTGAGGAGAGGGACGACGTGGCGGACGAGCGGAACGAAGTGCCGGACAGCAGCGCCGTACGGGTTGCCCTCTGGCGGGCGTTGCATGTGCGGATCGACGCGCCACCGCACGTGTTCGAGGACGAGGTCGGCCTGGAACTGGCGGCTCCTGAGGCCGGATGGCAGGGCCGCCCGGACATGGACCCGCACGCCACCAGCGGATTCCGGGCGGCCATCGTGTCCCGCGCTCGATTCATCGAGGACCTGATCGACGAGCGGCTCGACGACGGCATCACGCAGTACGTCGTTCTGGGCGCCGGGCTCGACACGTTCGCCCAGCGCCGGCCCGAGGTCGCGGGACGCCTGCGGGTCTTCGAGATCGACCAGCCGGCGACCCAGGCCTGGAAGCGGCGGCGCCTGATCGAGCTCGGCTACGGGGTCCCCGACTGGCTGCGGCTGACGCCGGTCGACTTCGAGGCGGGCGGGGACTGGTGGGAGCAGCTGTCGGGCACCGGTTTCGATCCCGCCCGCCCGGCGGTCGTCGTGTGCACCGGCGTCACCATGTACCTCACCAAGGACGCCACCGCGGCGACCCTTCGCCGGCTCGCCGGGCTGGCCCACGGGTCGACGCTCGCCATGACGTTCATGCTGCCCGCCGAACTCCTCGACGATGCCGACCGCCCCGCACTTGAGGCGACCAAGCCGCAGGCGCAGGCAGCCGGAACTCCGTTCATCAGCTTCTACACCCCCGAGGAGATGCTGGAGCTGGCCCACGACGCCGGCTTCAAGGATGTCCGGCACGTGGCGGGAACCACCCTGGCCGACCGCTACTTCGCCGACCGGACCGACGGTCTGCGCCCGTCGAGCGGCGAGGATCTGCTGGTGGCCACGACCTGACACCCCGCACCCCCTGCGCCCCTCAGCCGCCCTTCGCCGGGCCCGTGATGTCCAGCGCCACACCCGTCTGATCGGCGAGCGTCACAGCGACGAGGCGCGCCTGGAGCGACGGGACGGGGCCTGGCCCGGGCGTGAGCATGTAGCGGCCGTTGCCGTACGCACGCAGTTCGATCTCGCCGTCCGGCCAGCCCCCGCTGTCGACGTCCCAGCGCCTGCGGCCGACCACCACGGTGCCGTCCTGTTCCAGGCGCGGCGGCCGCCCCAGGAGCGTGCCGTACTCGAATCGGCAGCCGCGCAGTCCGAGCAGCTCGGTCAGCTGTTCGCGCACGTGGCCGACGACCGCGTCCGCGGAGGTGGCGGACTGGGCGAGGTCGGCGGTCCCGTGGATCCGCGTGAGGTACTCCGCGTCGGTCACCGTGACCACCTTGAGCCGGCGCGCGCGGGCCGCGAGCTGCGACACGATCAGCCCGACGACCAGGAGCAGCACCGCCGTCTCGACGTCGTCGGAGTCGGTGATGCTGAACCGTTGGTACGGGCGGGTGAGGAAGAAGTCGAACCAGGCCGCCGCCGAGAGCGCCGCGACGGCGCCCGCCGGCCGGCTGCCGACGGCCGCCACGGCGACGACCACCACGACCAGGATCAGGGCCGCGTTGGTGGACGAGAGGTCCGTACGGAAGGGCACCAGGACGAGCGCGACGAAGAAGGGGCAGACGAGTCCGGCGGCCAGTGCGATCCGGTCCCGCACGGGGTAGCCGGTCAGCGGATTGCCGGTCATACGTGTCGCCTCCAGCTCTCGGGCACCGCCCCCAGATCTACGTATCACGGAGATGCGCCGCCCGCCCGCGAAGCCCGGGGGCAGCCGCGTGACCTGCCTTCCTTTCAAGTGTGCTGTGCGACGTGGGCACCGTCCATCGCCCCGGTCGTGGCCTCCGCCGGATGCGCTCCGCCGCCGTGCCGATCCCCCGGCCGCTGGTGACAATGGGCGGCACGGACGAGCGGCGCCGTTCCTCTCAGCGCGGAGCCGGGCGTGGGCCTGGGTCTCGCGCGCTGTGGACGTCGGCCCGGGTGTCCGTGTGATGGCCGGGACCCCGGGCTGGGCAGCACGTCAGGAGTACACCGATGGCCACCACCCACGGGCCCCGTACGAGTCGCCTGCGCGCGTGGATGCTCGAGGGCCTGTCCGACATGGCGAAGACCGCTCCGCACGGGGCGGCCGCCGCCGCGGAGCCGTCCCACAAGGGGCAGCCCTGGTGGCGCGTGATGTGTCTGACCGGCGTCGACTACTTCTCCACCCTCGGCTACCAGCCCGGCATCGCGGCTCTCGCGGCTGGTCTGCTGTCGCCGGTGGCGACCATCGTGCTGGTGATCGTCACTCTGGTGGGTGCACTGCCGGTCTACCGCCGGGTCGCGGAGGAGAGCCCGCACGGCGAGGGCTCGATCGCGATGCTGGAGCGGCTGCTGTCCTTCTGGAAGGGCAAGCTGTTCGTCCTCACCCTGCTCGGCTTCGCCGCCACCGACTTCCTCATCACCATCACCCTGTCGGCGGCGGACGCCTCCACCCACCTCGTCGAGAACCCCCATCTGAACGACACCCTGCACGACAGACAAATGGTCATCACGCTCGTACTGGTGGCCCTGCTCGGCGCGGTGTTCCTCAAAGGGTTCCTGGAGGCGATCGGCGTCGCCGTCGTCCTGGTCGGCATCTACCTGTCGCTCAACGTCGTGGTGGTGGTGACCGGCCTCTGGCACGTGATCACGAAGGAGCATGTGATCACCGACTGGTCCACGGCACTCACGGCCGAACACGGCAACGCGTTCGCCATGATCGGGGTCGCCCTGCTGGTCTTCCCCAAGCTCGCGCTCGGCCTCTCCGGCTTCGAGACCGGTGTGGCGGTCATGCCCCACGTCAAGGGCGACCCCACCGACACCGAGGAGCGGCCGGAGGGCCGTATCCGGGGCGCCAAGAAGCTGCTGACCACGGCCGCCGCGATCATGAGCGTGTTCCTCGTCTGCACGAGCTTCGTCACCACACTGCTCATCCCGGAGAAGGAGTTCGAGTCCGGCGGCCAGGCCAACGGCCGGGCGCTCGCCTATCTGGCTCACGAGTACCTCGGCAACGCCTTCGGCACGGTCTACGACATCTCCACCATCGCGATCCTGTGGTTCGCGGGCGCCTCCGCGATGGCCGGGCTCCTCAACCTGATGCCGCGCTACCTGCCGCGCTACGGCATGGCGCCGCACTGGGCCCGCGCCGTACGTCCGATGGTGATCGTCTTCACCCTGGTCGCGTTCCTGGTGACCTGGATCTTCGACGCCGACGTCGACGCCCAGGGCGGCGCCTACGCCACCGGTGTCCTCGTCCTGATCTGCTCCGCCGCGATCGCCGTCACCATCGCCGCTCGCAAGGCCCGCCAGCGCAACTGGACGATCGGCTTCGCCGTCATCTCGGCGGTGTTCCTCTACACGACGGTCGTGAACGTCATCGAGCGCCCCGACGGTGTGAAGATCGGTGCCTGTTTCATCGCCGGCATCATCCTCGTCTCGCTCCTCTCCCGACTGGCCCGCGCCTTCGAACTGCGCGTCACCCACGTCACGTTCGACTCCATGGCCGAGCGTTTCGTACGGGACATCGCCAGCCGGAAGGTCAGGTTCATCGCGAACGAGCCCGAGGCCCGCGACATCGCCGAGTACCGCGCGAAGATCGACCAGATCCGCCACGACAACGACGTCCCGCCACACGAGGACTTCGTCTTCGTCGAGGTCACGGTGCTCGACCCGTCGGAGTTCGAGGGGGATCTGAACGTGCGCGGCGAGGTGCTGCACGGCCGCTACCGGGTTCTGGCCCTGGAGGGCTCCTCGATCCCCAACGCCCTGGCCGCCCTGCTCCTGCACATCCGCGACACCACCGGCCGGGTTCCCCACATCTACTTCGAGTGGACCGAGGGCAATCCGCTCGCCAACTTCCTGCGCTTCTTCCTCTTCGGCCAGGGCGAGGTGGCCCCCGTCACCCGCGAGGTCCTGCGCGAAGCCGAACCCGACCCCGCCCGCCGGCCCCATGTCCACGTGGGCTGAACTCCCCGGCGCTTCCGTCAATCGGTTGCCGTCAGCGCTTCGCGCGCGGCGGTGAGGATCTCCTCTGAGACCGGGAATTCCCTGGTGGCGCGGGCCAGGACGAGCGCGCCGACCATCGTGCAGAGCCGGGCCATGCCGTCCTGGTCCTCGGTGGCCAGCCAGTCGGCGAAGTCGCCGACTCCCTCGCTGTACACACGGCGGGCCTCACGGTCACCCGACCCGCGTGCCATATCCGTGGCGAGTGCGGCGGCGGGACAGCCGTCCGCCGAGTTGTCGCGGTGCGCGACGGAGAGATAGCCGTCGATCAACGCCTGCTGCGCGGCATCGCGCTGCCCGTCACTCTGCTCGAGGCCGTCCGCGCGACGCCGAGTGAGCTCGTCGAACGCGTGGGCGGTAGCTTCGTCCACGAGCGCCTCCTTGGAGGCGAACTGCTTGTAGAACCCGCCATGGGTCAGGCCGGACGCCTTCATGAGCTCGGCAACGCTGACGTGCGTCCCCTTCTCCCGGAACAGCCGGGAGGCGTTCTCCACGACGCGCTCACGGTTCTCCAGCGCCCGCGCCTGCGATACGCGGCCCATGGGCCACCTCCCCATTCCCCCCATTGGATGTCAGTTGCCATCTATCCTAGACGCTGTTTAGATTGAGTATGTAATCTAATTGCCGGGACCCGGACACCGGGCCCCCGAATCGCTGGGAGCGGACATGGAACTCAAGGGCGCGGTCGCGGTCGTCACCGGGGCCAATCGAGGGCTGGGCCGCCATCTGGCCGACCAGCTCGTCCAGCGCGGAGCGAAGGTGTACGCGGCGGCGCGGCACCCCGAGAGCGTGGACCTGGCGGGCACCACCCCGCTCCGCCTGGACGTGACCGACGCGGGGTCGATCCGGGAGGCGGCTCGCATCGCATCCGACACGACCCTGCTCGTGAACAACGCCGGGATCTCCACCGGCACCACCCTCATCACCGGCGAACTGGACGCCGTACGCCTCGAGCTGGAGACGAACTTCTTCGGGCCTCTCGCCCTGACGCGGGCGTTCGCCCCGGTCATCGAGGGCAACGGCGGAGGCGCGGTCCTGAACGTGCTCTCCGCGCTGTCCTGGCTGCACCCGGCCGGTCTCGGCTCCTACGCGGCGACCAAGGCCGCCACATGGGCGCAGACGAACGCGGTACGCGAGGAACTGGCCCCCCGCGGCATCGCGGTCACCGCTCTGCACGTGGCGTACATGGACACCGACATGGCAGCCGGCGTCCCCGCCGACCAGAAGGTCGACCCCGCGGATGTGGCGGCTTCGGCACTCAACGCCGTGGCGGACGGCCTCCCCGAAATCCTCGCCGACGAAGTCACCCGACAGGTCAAGCTGAGCCTGGCCACCGCACTGAATCCGGCATGAGGCCGATCACCTCCCGGCCGTGGCCGAGCGGGGGTCATTGCGCCAGATGAAGATCTCTGTGCCCGGCTGACGCTCCGAGAACCGGCCCGACGGGGAGACATCCCGCAGCAGTTGGCACAGGTCCCTCTCGAAGGCGTCGAGGCGCGTGCCGAACAGGTGCGGCGCCGAGAACGACATCGAGAACACGCCTGCGACCACGTTGTCAGCGGTGCGTTCCAATAGCTGTCCGCCTGGCACGACGTGGTGCTGTGGTCCGGAGAATCCCGCCCGCGTGAGCACGGCCGCCTCGCCGCCCGGTGTCCCGTGCGGCAGCACGCCCCGACCGGCCCGGCGGACGGGTCCGAGATACTGCTTCACCAGTTCGTCGATGGCCGAACAGGGCACTGCCGGGTGCGGAAGCGTATCGACGGCGCGCGTGTCCGTCTCCCTCTGCGTCTTCAGGTCGGAGATGTGCGCGAGGACCCCGCCAGGCCGGAGCATGCCCCTGATGATGACCGCGACCCGGTCGCGGTCCATCCAGTGGAAGGACTGGGCGAAGGTCGCCACGTCGAACGTGCCGAGGCCTGCCGGCAGATCCTCGGCCCTGGCCCGGACCCACCGCGTCTTCCCGGCCACGCCCTGACCGTCGGCTTCTCGCGTGGCTTCGGAGATCATCCCGCCGTCCGGGTCCACGCCGACGATCTCGCTGAACAGATGCGCCAGGCTCAGGGCGATGACGCCCGGTCCGCATCCGACATCGATGAGCCTCCCGCGCCCGTCAAGCCTCAGAACCCCGGCGAGTGTGTCCGCCAGCCCGGGGGCGTACGGCAGTCGCCCGAGGCGGTAGTAGCGAGCGGTGCCTGCGAACAGGGTGTCGTCCCACTCCCATCGACCCCCCATCCCCGCCCACCGCCCGTCATAGAGTTCACGCACATGTCCGGCGAGCCGATGATTCCACGTCCGGCTGCCGGCAGCGTCTCGTCGCATCCCGTTTCCCGATGAGGTCGTCAGCCCCTCGGCCGTCGTCGACTACCGGCCGCAGTGGCCCCTGGAATTCGACCAGTTGGCCCGGAAGTTGCGTGCGACCATGGGTGTCTCCGGGAGAACACCGGGCCCAACGCCCGCTACGCGCTCCTGTTCCGCGACTATCTGCGAGCCGACGAGCCGGCACGGCGGGCATGGGGAGCGTTCCAAGCAGCGGCTGGGGGCGAGTGTGCCCGGCCTGTTCGACCACGGACAGATCAAGGCGACCGCCACCGAGATCCTGATGGCCGCGGCCGAGCGGTGGGCGACGGACACCACCTGGACCGTCCCACCGCCGCAGACCCCGACGGCGTCCGAATGACAACGGACAGTGGGGGCGCCTACCCCCGCCCCGCATCCCCACTCCATGATTTCGATCATGGGTAATCCGCGTGCTTCGCCCTAGCATGGCGCGCCGTGAACAGACACCCGATGCGCAAGAAGCCCGTCCTCCTCGGAGCGGCGGGCGCCCTCACCGGCGCGGTGGTCGCCGCGGGCGCCCTGTGGCCGGACACCGAGGCCACGGCGGCGGACGGCGCACAGCAGCGTGCCGTGGCGGCGGAGCTCAAGCACTGGCCGGCGCCCGTGGCGAAGAAGCTGGCGAAGGTCATCGCCGCGCATGACCACCAGGGCGCGTACGCGGTCTTCGACGCGGACAACACCACGTACCGCAACGACCTCGAAGAGGCCCTGCTCCCCTTCCTGGGGATGAAGGGCGTCCTGACGCGCGACACCATGGACCCGTCCTTGAAGATCATTCCTTTCAAGGACACGGCCACGCACAAGGAGACGCTGACCGAGTACTACGCCCGTCTGTGCGACATCGACGACCAGGTCTCGTACCCGTGGGCCGCGCAGATCTTCTCCGGCTTCACGCTGAAGCAACTCAAGGGCTACATCGACGAGTTGCTGGCCTACGACAAGCCGCTGCCGGGCGGGGCGAAGCCGCCGCAGTTCTCGACGGGCATGCAGGAGCTCTACCGCACGCTGAGCAAGCACGGCATCAAGGTGTACGTGGTGAGCGCTGCGAGTGAGGACCTCGTACGGATGGTGCTCGCCGACCCCAAGTACGGCTACGGCGTCCGGCCCGAGAACGTACTCGGCGTCTCCGCCCTGCTCAAGGACCGCAAGACGGGTGAAGTGACCAGCTCCCGCAAGGAGATCGCGGCCGGCCACTACGACCAGGCGAAGCTCGCCGACCGTGAACTGACGCCCACCCTCTGGGCGCCGGCCACCTGGTACGAGGGCAAGCCCGCCGCGATCAGCACGTATATCGACGCCTGGCAGAAGCCCGTCCTGGCCGCGGGCGACACCCCGAAGAGCGACGGCCCGATGCTGCTGCGGTCGACGGACGTGGAGCACGGCGGCGTGCGCGTGTGGGTCAACCGCAAGGACAGCTACATGAAGGAGATCGACGGTATGAAGGCCGCGGGCGCGAAACGGCAGAAGGAGCTCGGCCAGAAGGTCACGGCGGACAAGCAGTGGCTGACGGTGACGCCGGAGCAGATCCGCTGACGCCGGCCGGGACGCGGTCGGTCACAGGGGGGAGAAGAGCGGGGAGCGGTCCCTGCGTCATGTCGTCCAGTAGTCGCGCTGCGGCAGTTCGACCCACGTGTCCGGCGGGCCTGTGACGGCGCGCGCGTCGGTCAGGCGCAGGCCCGCATAAGCGCACGAGTATGCCACCGCGTTGTAGTGGAAGAGGTAGGAGACCAGGACTTCTTCCGACGTGTCGCCGTGGTCCGGCCCACCGCCTGGGTGGAGGTCCGAACCTTCGATGACCCCGTCGCGCGCGATGATGCCCTGGTTGCCGCTCTTGGGGTTGGCGTACAGGCCGTAGGCGTAGGTGCCGGTGGACAGCGCGGTCATGACGCCCGGCATCTGGGGCGCGTAGCCCCAGGGCTGGGTGACGACGCACCCTCCTGGCACGGTCGTCACGCCGATGATCTGGAGGCTCTCGTCCATGTCATAGGCGTAGGGGTCGTCCAGGAGTTCTTCGAGGTCCTCGTCTTCCGCGGGCTTCGCGTCCAGGCGGCGGATCGCCTCCTGCGCGTCGATCCCGGCCACGCAGGCGAGGCCCGTGCCCTCGTAGTGGAAGGTGCCCAGGGCCTCGACGAGGCGTCTGCCCTCCCGGGCCACCGTGCGCTCCGCCTCGGTCAGCCCGCGTTCGCCTTCGGGCACCGGGAACAGGTCCGGTGTCGGACCGGCCAGGCCGATCCGGCCGGGCGACCAACCGCCGAACTGGAGTCGCCAGGGATCGGCCCCGGCCGCGGCCAACGCCCTTGCGTTGTCGGGCCGGTTCCCGATGACCGCCTCCCACAGCGCGGTCGTACCGGCGTCGAACGCGTCCACATCCCGTACGCGTCGCGCCAGTTCCGCCACGACCTCCGGTGAGCCGAAGGCCGCCGCCCGGTGCAAGGGCCGTCCTCCGCCCCAGACTTCGGGATCGGCCCCCCGATCGAGGCGCCGCCGGACGTTGTCGGCGTCCCGCCAGTCGTCCCACCTCATGCCGGCCCAGCCGCTGCTGACCTCTGCCATCGTCCGCCCCCTCCAGTGCTTGCACGGGCAGTTCGTCGCACCGCCCCCGCACGAACACCATGGCAGAGGGGTCTGACAACGCGGGCCCTGCCGCGGTCGATCAGCCGAGGGGCACGTCCGCCGAGCGCGACGAAACGGCGTCGAGGGAGGCGACCATGGCCTCGTCGAGTGCGATCGCGCCCGCCGCGATGTTGGCCTCGAGATGATCGGGGTCCGCGGTCCCCGGGATGAGCAGCGTGTTCGGGGAGTGCTGGAGCAGCCAGGCCAGACCGACCTGCGACGGCGTCCTGCCGAGGGACTGCGCGGCGGCCAGGACCGCAGGCTCCTCCGTCACCTTCGGAATGCCGGGGAACGCGCCGCCGAGCGGGAAGTACGGCACCCAGGCGATGCCCTCGGCGGCGCAGATCTCCACCATGGTCTCGTCGTCGCGCGCCACGAGGCTGTACGCGTTCTGCACGCACACGATGCCCGCCGGGATCGCCCGGCGCAGGCCCTCGGCCGTCACGCTGCTCAGTCCGATCGCGCCGATCATGCCCTCGTCGCGCATCGCGGTCATGGCCGCGAGCTGGTCGTCGATGTCGACCACCTGGTCGCCCTCGGCCCGGATCCCGGGTCCGGAGTCGAGCCGCCGCAGGTTCACCACAGGGACCTGGTCGACACCCAGGGATGTGAGGTTGTCCTCGACGCTCGCCCGGAGTTCCTCGGGCCGCTGCGCGGGGCGCAGGGGGATGCGACCGCCCGGATCGGGGTCAGCGCCGACCTTGCTCACGACGAGTACGCCGTCCTCGGGGCGGAGCGCTTCGCGCAGAAGCCCGTTGACGAAGGCATTGCCGTAGAAGTGGGCTGTGTCGACGTGGTCGATGCCGAGCTCGACGGCCCGGCGCAGGAGGGCGAGTCCGGCGCGGCGATCGTCGCGCAGTCGCTCGAGCTGCATCGCTCCGAAGCCGACGCGCGAGACCGTGCGGCCCGCGAGCTGTCCGGGGCCGCCGGGGCGTGCCGCGCCCGTGGCCGTGGTGTCGTAAGCGGAAGAGGGAGTGCCGGCGGTCGTCATAGGAAGTCGCTCCTGTGGGACGATTGGCTAAGCGGAGGAACCTCCGCTCTATCGACGGTAGCACTACCGGAGGGACCTCCGCTTTGACTCCGCCGGAACCGACGCCCACCGGCGCGCCCGCAGACACGCCTCAACCCGCCGAGCGCGGCGAACGCCCCCTGCGCGCCGATGCCCGGCGCAACCGCGAGAACCTCGTCGCTGTAGCACGGGCAGTCTTCGCCGCCGCCGACGGCACCGTCGCCTTGGAGGGCATCGCCCGCGAGGCAGGTGTCGGGATCGGCACGCTCTATCGCCACTTCCCCACGCGCGAGGCGCTCGTCGAGGCCGTCTACGCCGCCGAGCTCGACGCCGTCACCACGAGCGCCCCCGCGCTGCTCGAGGAGTTCCCGCCCGATGTCGCGCTCCGCGCCTGGCTCGACAACTACGCGAAGTTCACGGCGACGAAGCGCGGGATGATCGACACGCTGCGCGCCGGCTGGGCCTCGGGACGGATCACGACGCCGACCACGCGCGAACGGATCACGGCCGCGATCGGCACGATCCTGACCGCGGGAGCGAAAGCGGGCTCGCTGCGCGGGGACGTCGACCCGGATGACGTCACCGCGATCGTCCTCGGAGCGTTCCTGTCGACGGCCGCCAACAGCAACACGCCGGAGCAGACGGGCCGGCTGCTCGACCTGGTCGTCGACGCCGTGCGGCCGAAGGCGCACCCTTAGGGGCGACGGGGCCGGTGGGTCACTCCGCGTCGAACCGGCCCAGCAGCTCCAACGTCGTGTCCAGCGCCGCCTCCAGATGGGCGATGCTGCCGGTGGCCATGAGGACGGCCACCCCGCCCTGCACCGTGGCGACCAGGGCGGCCGCCGTACGGTCGGCGTCCAGCGCGGGGTCCATCCGCCCACCGCCCTGCATGCACCGCACACCGTCCCTCAGCGCGGACTGCCACTGGGCGAGCAGTTGCCCGGTCAGCTGCCGCGAGGCGGGCGTTCTGCGGCCCAGCTCGGTCATGAGCACGCCCAAGGGGCAGTTGACGCCCTGTCGTTCGTAGCGCCGGACGACCGCGTCGCGCCAGTCGCTCCACGCCTGCCAGGTGTCGAGGCGGCCGAGGTCGTCCAGGTGGGGCTGCTGGTCCTCCAGGATCCGTTCCGCCTCCAGGGCGGCGACGGCGAGGAGCAGCTCGTCCTTGCCGCCGGGGAAATAGTGGAAGATCTGGCTCTTGCTGGTCGCGGTGCGGGCGCGGATGTCGTCGAGCGTGGTCGTGGCGGCGCCCCGCTCCCTGATCTCGGCGGCCGCACCCTTGACGATGCGCAGCCGGGTGGCGGCACCCTTCGCGGTGAGGCGCGCTGCCGTCGTCCCGCTGGAGTTCATGGATTCCCTCGCTGCCGCTGTGGACCTGCTGGTCCATTTTACGCGGAAGCCGCGAGGCCAGTCATGGTGCAGCGGCCGGGCCGGTACGGAACTGGGCCCGCCCAGGAGTTCCCGGGCGGGCCCAGCCGTGGTGCTCCGGCGTCAGATCAGTCGTTGGAGCAGTGGTTGCCGAGCGCGGGGTTCAGCAGACCGATGACGCTGACCGAGTTGCCGCAGGCGTTGATCGGAATGTCGATCGGTACCTGGACGACGTTGCCGGCGATCAAACCGGGCGAGTTGACGGCGAAGCCGTCCGCGTCGCTGTCGGCGCTGGCCACGCCGGCTCCTGCGAGGACGGTGGCGGCGCCCAGAGCGGCAGTGACGATAAAGGTCCGGATACGCATTCTTCTCCTCGAGTGAGATGACGGTACTTCCGGACCAATAACACCCCCCTCACCCGCCACGCGCGATTCATTGCACCCATCGGGGGCGTGGCGACGACCCGGCGCAGCGAGGCGGTCAGCTCGGGAACATCCCCGCCGTCGCGTTGATCCACGTACCCGTGATCGAGGAGGCCGCGTCCGATGCGAGGAAGGTCGCGAGCGCGGCGATGTCCGCGATCCTCGGTGAACGCTTCGTCATACGCAGGCTGTCGAGGTGGGCGAGTACCCCCTGGAGGGCCTCCTCGTCCATGTCCGGGGCGCCGGCCCCCGCCAGCTTCTCCGGTGTCAGCGTGTCCGCGACACCTGCGGTCCAGATGCCCAGGGCACGCACGCCGGACGGGCCGAGCTCCTGCGCGAGCTGGCGGATCAGCGCGTCCATCGCGCCGTCGGCGGCGCCGGTGCCGCCCAGCATCGGGGTGCCGTTCTTGGAGCCGCTGTCGAGGGAGAGGATCACTCCCCCGCCCTGGTCGACCATGCGCCGGGCGGCGGCTCGCGCGGTGATGAACTGGCAGGAGATGCCCTGCACGACCGGCCGCGTGTAGTCGTCGACGGACATCTCCGTGAGCGGGATGCCCTGGAGGTCGCCTCGCGGCACGAGGTTGAAGGAGATGTCGATCCGGCCGGCCCGCTCGACCACCGCGTCAGCCTGCGCCTCCACGGCCGCTTCGTCCAGCGCGTCGACGACGTCGTACTCCGCGCCCACCTCGGCCGAAGCCTTCCGCAGGGTCTCCTCCGTACGCCCCGCAAGGAAGACCCGCGCGCCCGCGTCCGCGTACGCCCGCGCCACACCCGCTCCCAGGGAGCCGGCTCCGCCGTAGATGACCGCGACCTTGTCCTTCAGCGCGTCCGTGAGCATGGGGCGTCGTCCTCTCCTCGGCCGGACGCCGCGTGCGTCCGCTGTTTCATAGGACTCATCGTCCGCCGAAACTCATCGCCGCACCGGCAGATTGTTCAGAGAAGCGGCACCCCATGGGGTGAAGCTTGCGGGCCCGCCCGTTCGCCGCCGAGGACATGTGGGAGGGGTATGGCCGTACCTCCCGCCATCGGAACGAGGTCGTCACATGCTCCGCACCAGGTTCCTGTCCGTCGCCGCCGCATCCCTGTTCGCCTGGTTCGGTCCGGCGGCCTCAGCGGTCTCCGAACCGCCCGATGCCACGGTCACCGTCACGTCGCCGGCCGCCGACTCCGTGCACCCCGTGGACAGCAGTCTCTTCGTGCGGTGGCACAACGACACCGGACAGGAGGTCGACGTCTGGCTGACGCAGGGCGACGGTGACGGCGGGGCGCAGCGCCTGTTCAAGCTGGCCTCGAAAGCGAGCAGCAAACCGGAGACCGAGCTGGTCGCGGCGGTGCCCCCGGTGCCGGACGGCGCCGATTACACCGTCGAGGTCACGACCCGGGACACGGGTGTACGCGGCTACAGCGCCCCCTTCAAGGTGGGCCCGGTTCCAGCCGGCGACCCGGCCGTCGGCTCCGGCTCCGGCTCCGGCTCCGGCTCCGGCTCCGAAAAGATCGCCTCGCCGCTCAGCTGGCTTCAGGCGCAGGAGGGGCACAGCCCTCGGTAGGTCACCTCGACCTTGGACACTCTGAAGCCGAAGCGCTCCTGCACTGGGAGGCCGGACAGCGGGTCGCCGGTCGGATGGACGTCGCGGATGATTCCGCAGCCGGAGCACACCAAGTGCTGGTGCGGCCGGTGCGCGTTCGGGTCGTAGCGCTTCGCCCGGCCGTCAGTGGAGACCTCTATGACCTCGCCCAGCGCGACCAGCTCGCCCAGCGCGTTGTACACGGTCGCTCTGGAGATCTCGGGCAGCCGCTGCACCGCGCGGGCGTGCACCTCGTCGGCCGTGAGATGCACATGATCACCGTCGAGAACCTCCGCCACGACGCGCCGCTGAGAGGTCATCCGCCAGCCACGTCCCCGCAATCGCTCAAGCAGGCCACTCATATCGGTTCACCTTTTCAGGTTGGGTGGGATACCCGAGGTTGACCGGCGCACTCCCGGTCCCATCGGAAATGCGGTTGGTGCACTTCTTGACTTGGATTCTGTCCATCGTAGGATCGGTTATGGCGATAGCCAAGGGACAGGAAGACTCCAGTGCGGCAGGAGACAGAAGTTGATCAGCTCCGAGGGGCGCGCGATCGCGCGTCGGTCGTCGCCCTCTCCACGCCGCTTGAGGCCCACCGCGCACTCGACGCGGCCGAATTCGTACCGCTTCGCCTCACCTTGAGTCGTAGTGTCGAACTGTCCCGGAAGACCGCGGCCTCGCGATCGACACGATCCGCTCATTCAACACCCCTGTCTCGATCGTCTGGATCGACGAGGCTGAGGCGATCCACGGGGCCCGCGCCCCACCCGTTCCACCGCCGTAGTTCCTGAGCAATGTGATCCGCCCCGTCCGGAAGGATTCCCAATGTCTGAGAACCAAGATGCGATCGTCACAGACGCGAAAACACAGGACGGAGGAGGCTGCCCGGTCGTGCACGGCAGCGCCCCGCACCCGACGCAGGGCAACGGCGCGAACAGCCAGTGGTGGCCGCAGCGGCTCAACCTGAAGATCCTTGCCAAGAATCCCGCCGTGGCCAACCCGCTCGGTGAGAAGTTCGATTACGCCGCGGCGTTCAAGACGCTCGACCTCGCCGAGGTCAAGCAGGACATCGCGGAGGTGCTGACCACCTCGAAGGACTGGTGGCCCGCCGACTTCGGCCACTACGGCCCGTTCATGATCCGCATGGCGTGGCACAGCGCCGGCACCTACCGGATCAGCGACGGCCGCGGTGGCGCCGACACCGGGCAGCAGCGCTTCGCCCCGCTCAACAGCTGGCCGGACAACGGAAACCTGGACAAGGCCCGCCGTCTGCTGTGGCCGGTCAAGAAGAAGTACGGCAAGAACCTTTCGTGGGCCGACCTCATGATCCTCACGGGCAACGTCGCCCTGGAGACGATGGGCTTCGACACCTTCGGCTTCGGCGGCGGACGGGTCGACGCCTGGGAGCCCGACGACGACGTCTACTGGGGTCCCGAGACCACCTGGCTCGGCGACGAGCGCTACACGGGCGACCGTGAGCTGGAGAACCCGCTCGCCGCGGTCCAGATGGGCCTCATCTACGTCAACCCGGAGGGCCCCAACGGCAACCCGGACCCGCTCGCCGCGGCCCGCGACATCCGCGAGACGTTCCGCCGGATGGCGATGAACGACGAGGAGACGGTCGCCCTGATCGCCGGCGGCCACACCTTCGGCAAGACCCATGGCGCGGGCCCCGCGGAGTCCGTCGCCGAGGCCCCCGAGGCCGCCCCGATGGAGGAGATGGGCCTCGGCTGGAAGAACGCGTTCGGTACCGGCAAGGGTGACGACGCGATCACCAGTGGTCTCGAGGGGATCTGGACGAACACCCCGACCACCTGGGACAACACCTTCTTCGACATCCTCTTCGGCTACGAGTGGGAGCTCTACCAGAGCCCCGCGGGCGCGAACCAGTGGCGGCCGAAGGAGGGCGCGGGCGCGGGGTCCGTACCCGATGCCCACGACGCGTCGAAGAGCCACGCCCCCACGATGCTCACGACCGACCTCTCGCTCCGGTTCGACCCGACGTACGAGCCGATCTCGCGCCGGTTCCACGAGAACCCGGCCGAGTTCGCGGACGCCTTCGCCCGCGCGTGGTTCAAGCTGACCCACCGCGACATGGGCCCGATCGTGCGCTACCTCGGCCCGGAGGTCCCGAGCGAGGAGCTGCTGTGGCAGGACCCGCTGCCCGCGGTGACGCACCCGCTCGTCGACGCCGCTGACGTCTCCGCCCTCAAGGACCAGATCCTGGCCTCGGGCCTGACGGTCTCTCAGCTCGTGTCCACGGCCTGGGCGTCGGCCTCGTCCTTCCGCGCCAGCGACAAGCGCGGCGGCGCGAACGGCGCGCGCATCCGCCTCCAGCCGCAGGCCGGCTGGGAGGTCAACCAGCCCGACGAGCTGGCGGCCGTGCTGCGCACGCTGGAGGGGGTCCGCCAGACCTTCAACAGCGCCCAGTCCGGCGGCAAGCAGATCTCGCTGGCCGACCTGATCGTGCTCGCGGGTGCCGCGGGCGTCGAGAAGGCCGCGAAGGACGCGGGCTCCGACATCCAGGTGCCCTTCACGCCGGGGCGCGCGGACGCCACGCAGGAGCAGACGGACGTGGAGTCGTTCTCCGCGCTCGAGCCGTCCGCCGACGGGTTCCGCAACTACCTCGGCAAGGGCAACCGTCTGCCGGCCGAGTATCTGCTCGTCGACAAGGCGAACCTGCTCGACCTGAGCGCGCCCGAGCTGACGGTCCTCGTCGGCGGCCTGCGCGTCCTGGGCGCGAACTACGGGCAGTCGACGCACGGCGTCCTCACCACGACCCCCGGGTCGCTGACCAACGACTTCTTCGTCAACCTCCTCGACCTGGACACGACGTGGAGCGCGACGGCCGACGACGCGAGCACCTTCGAGGGCCGTGACGCCTCGGGCAAGGTCATCTGGACCGGCACCCGTGCCGACCTCGTGTTCGGCTCGAATTCCGAGCTGCGCGCGGTCGCGGAGGTCTACGCGAGCGATGACGCGAAGGAGAAGTTCGTCAAGGACTTCGTCGCCGCGTGGGACAAGGTCATGAACCTGGACCGGTTCGACCTCTCCTGATCAGGCATGATCGCGAAGTCCAGGTCGGCCCGCACCGGGCCGGCCTGGACTTCCGCGTTTCCGCATCAATGCTCCGGCTGGTCCGGCGCCAGGGGGGTCCCGGAGGTCACCACCAGTACGCGGGGTACTTCGGCGCCCCGCGCCGTACCCGAGAGGCCGCGAAGCCGGTCAGCACGAGCAGCACGGTGGAGCCGAACAGCAGCGGCACGAAGCGGCCGGGGGCCGGCGTCTGGAGTACGACGATGACGGCGGTGGCGCAGGCCGCCGCGTGCGGGGTACGGGCGAGCATCGTCGCGGCGAGCGTGAAGCCTCCCGCCAGTGCCGCCGTCCACGGGCTGCTGTCCGTGAGTGCGAGGACCGCGTAACCGGCCCCGGCGCCGAGCAGGTGGCCGAGAACGATGCTCCGGGGCTGGGCCAGGGGCAGGCTGGGTGCGCTGTGCACGAGGGCTGCGCTCGCGGCCAGCGGCGGTATCAGGACCGGCTCGTGAATCATCGCGCCTATCGCCACCAGCCCGAGCAGGACCGCGGTGACCGCGCTGATGCTGTGGAGGGCCGCCGCCGCGGTGGGCCGGGCCGGCGCCCTGCCGACTCGGCGCGGCGTTCGGGGCGAGTCGGGGGCGGGAGTGGGCTGCTGGCGCAGCACGGAATCAGTGCTCACGGTGACGTTTTCTGGGGCAGGCGGCTCTCGGCCGGCAGGACGACGGGAGAAGGAACGGTCGTAGCTGCGCGGAGCACACCTCTGTGATCAACAGTGGTACTGACCTTGCGCCTGTCCGGTGGGGCGGGCGCAGTCCAGCGAAGATTTTACCTGTCGGGCCGTGCGCGCCAGGCAGGGGGCCGACCACAATCCCCGAGCGCTGCACCGCCCCTCGCAGGTCACACCGCCTCAGAGCCACGGCAGCTTTGCCCCGCCCTGAACAGACCCTGACCGCAACCTTGTTGAGCCGACCTGTGGCGCACGGGATCATCCGCCCCATGGACGAGCCGGGCGCTGCCTACGAGATCCGCTACGGGTGGACCGCCCCGGCATGGGTGGCTCTGGCGTTCGCCCTGCTCATCGGCGCGGGATTCGTCCCCGGCGTCGAACCACCGGGAAACGACCACATCGAGCTGATCCTCGCGCCCTACGTGGCGCTGGTCGTGCCGCCCGCCACGCTCCGACTGACCGCTGCGCGTATCGGCCCCGAAGGCATCGCCTTGGGCCGCCTGCCGTTCTTCCGTAGACCGCAGTTCTTTCCCTGGTCCGAGATCGTGTCCGTCAGCCTCTCCGACGGCGCGCGGGGGCGTGGACGCCTCCGGATCCCCGAGCTCACGGTGCGTCACCACAGCGGGCCCGCCCCGCGACGGGAGCGGACCACGTCCGGCGCACTGCACGAGATCGACGCCTATCTGACTGCGTACGTGGATCCCGACTTCGTCGAGGCCTTCAGAGGATCCACGGAGTCCGCCCGTTCCATGGTGCTGTGCAGGGTGGACACCGCACGCCTCGAACGGGCCGTACGGGCCTTCGCTCCCCAGGTCCACCTCTTCGGCGATGCCGGCCGCCCATGACGATACGGGCAAGGATCTGACTGAACGCATGCGTCATACAAGGGAGTTGAGTGACCATGGTGACACCTGCGGAGGCGGGCCGGGGAGCGATCGACACGTACGGGGGACGAGGGAGCCATGGCCGAACAGAAGGGGCCCCAGCCGCCGCGCTCTCCGGCACCGGTCGCAATGAGCCTTGGCTCGGGCTGCTTCCCGTGGCCGGTGCTCGCGGTTCTGATCGCTCTGGTCTCCGGCCTGTTCTTGTTCCTCGGCCGCGGCGGCGAACCCGGGAAGGGCAACCCCGGCGCGGGCAAACAGCAGACCTATGTCGACGAGATCGACGAGGCGCGGCAGCAGCTCTTCAAAGGCGAACTCGTCCGCACCAGTACGAGCTCACTGCATCTGGTGGCCGGCGGCGATCCGCTCCCCTTCCGGGCCCAGATCCTGGGCAGTTGGCGCTCGGACGGGCCCGACGGAACGCACTCCCCGACCAGCGCGGGCGCCGAGATCGGCGTGAAACTTCACTGCTCGGGTGCCCAAGTGCGATGCACACCCCTGTCGTCGGAGCGTCAGAACGTCATCTCCAAGAAGGACACGGCAACGTGGCTCTGGGATGTGAGCGCCAAGAAGGCAGGTACGGTCGCTCTCTCCGTGACGGTGACCGCCTACTACCGGGACAGCGACACCGTGCTCCTTGAGCAACCGCCCGCGACCACCCACGTCAAGGTGGCAGCCCCGCCCGGCGACAGCACCACCTGGGTCAAACAGTCGTGGCAGTGGATCTCCGGCGCGATCACAAGCCTGGGCGGCCTCGCCGTGTCCGTGACCGCCGTCATCACCCTGACCGTCATGGTGGCCCGCCGGACCACTCCGGCGACCGGCCCCGAACCCGGCCATGACGACACGGACGCGGACACCGACTCGTCCTCCTGAGCGTCCCAGAGTGCCGCGACACTACGTGAGGCCAAGGTCACAGTTTCGCGCGGAGCGGCCGACTCCAGGCCCGATTTCCCAGGTCAGGGCCGACCGCAGGGCAACTCCCGGCCTCCGCCCCGCGCCACAGCGACGCCGATTGTCACACCGACCCTCTAGGCTTCTTCACATGTCCACCACTCCGATCCCTGGTTCCGTGCGGTCCGCCGACGATCTGAACGAAGAGATTCGCTGCCTGATGCTGTGCAGCGGTGGCCGGTTGAGCGCGGAGCAGCGCCGGGAGTACGAAGTTCTCGTCATCGAGTGGTCCGCGGCGATACGTGGCGAGGTTGTGAAGGCCGCGTAAGTCCCGGGCCTCACCTGCCGATCCCCCGCGTGAGTCACTCGGACGGCTGCGGGGTCAGGCCGTGCAGCCCCTTGCAGTCGTAGTAGCAGGTCATCGCGAACCCGAAGACCGCGCAGACGACGGAGCCGACGGAGCCGACGGAGCCGACGGAGCCGACCGCGATCATGATCCAGGCGCGCAGGAGACCGCCATCGGCTCGCGCGTCGAAGAAGAGGACGGAGCGGACTCCGCCGCTGAGCTGCCTCATGGGTTCGAAGATGCCGAGGAAGCGGTAGAAGCCGGGGACCGCCTCGAGCGGAACGGTCGCTCCCGGCGGTGGCAGCCCGAGGACGTACGACCAAGGGTGTTCCAGGTGCCTGCACCAGCAGTACGGCCCGTGTGGCCACCCCGCCACGCGACCGGGCCCGGATCCCGCATCGGCTCCGGACACAGCAAGGCCCGGATCCAGAAGGATCCGGGCCTTGACCGTCAGTAGCGGGGACAGGATTTGAACCTGCGACCTCTGGGTTATGAGCCCAGCGAGCTACCGAGCTGCTCCACCCCGCGTCGGTAGACACCACCGTACGCCATCGCAGCCGGTCCCCATGACCATGTTCCCGCCGAGCGCTAGCGGACGAGGCACGGGCGCTTGCTGTCGAACTGCCAGTCCGGGACGAGATACCGCATGCCGATGGCGTCGTCGCGTGCGCCGAGGGCCTTCGTCCTGTAGAGGTCGTGGGCCGCGAGGAGCCGGTCCATGTCGAGCTGGACGCCCAGGCCCGGGGCGTCGGGCACGGCGATCTCACCGTCGACGATCCGGGGCGGGGCGGTGGTGAGGCGCTCCAGGCCTTCCTGCCAGATCCAGTGCGTGTCCAGGGCGTTGTACTCGCCGGGAGCGGCGGCTCCGCAGTGGGTCACCATGGCGAGGGAGATGTCGAAGTGGTTGTTGGAGTGGCAGCCCCAGGTCAGGCCCATCGCGTTGCAGAGCTGGGCCACGCGGACCGAGCCCTGCATGGTCCAGAAGTGCGGGTCGGCCAGAGGGATGGAGACCGACTGGAGGGCCAGGGCGTGCGTGAGCTGGCGCCAGTCCGTGGCGATCATGTTGGTCGCGGTGGGCAGGCCCGTGGCGCGGCGGAACTCGGCGAGGATCTCCCGGCCCGAGTAGCCGCCTTCTGCTCCGCAGGGGTCCTCGGCGTAGGCGAGGGTGCCGGACAGGGGCGTGCACAGCTCGATCGCCTCGCGCAGCGACCACGCGCCGTTGGGGTCGAGGGTGATCCTGGCCTCGGGGAAGCGGTCCTTCAGGGCCTGCACGGCCCTGACCTCCTCGGCGCCTTCCAGGACGCCGCCCTTGAGCTTGAAGTCACGGAATCCGTACCGGTCGTACGCGGCTTCGGCCTGGCGGACGATCGCTTCGGGTGTCAGGGCCTCTTCGTGGCGGACGCGGTGCCAGTCGACGGCCGCGTCGGGTTCGCGGACGTATTCCAGGTCGGTGCGGCCGGGGTCACCGACGTAGAAGAGGTAGCCCAGCACCCGTACGGAGTCGCGCTGCTGGCCGTCGCCGAGGAGTGCGGCGACGGGGACGTCGAGGTGCTGGCCCAGGAGATCGAGCATCGCCGACTCGACGGCGGTGACGGCGTGGACCGTGGTGCGCAGGTCGAAGGTCTGGGCGCCTCGTCCGCCGGCGTCGCGGTCGGCGAACCTGGCTCCGATCTCGCGCAGGACGCGCTTGTAGTCGCCCACCTTCGCGCCGACCACGAGGGACTCGGCGTCGCGCAGGGTCTGGGTGATCTTCTCGCCGCCCGGTACCTCGCCCAGGCCGGTGCGGCCTTCCGAGTCCTGGAGAACGACGACGTTGCGGGTGAAGTAGGGGCCGTGCGCGCCGGAGAGGTTCAGCTCCATGCAGTCCCGGCCGGCGACCGGATACACGGCGAACGCGGTGACGGTCGGCTGCTTGCTCAAGGTCATTGCGGTTCCTGTGGTCGGAAGGTGTGCGGGTTGATGTGTGTCACAGGCTCAGGGCGTCCAAGGCCCATTCCATGGCAAGTACGCCGCCCAGGCCCAGCACCGCGAGCACGGTCGTGTACGTGGTCCTGACCTTGATCGCCTCGATGACCGAGAGGTTGAAGTACTCCTTGAAGAGCCAGAATCCGGGGTCGTTCACATGGGAGAACGCGATCGACCCGCAGGAGACGGCGAGCACCATGATTTCGGGGTGGATCCCGCTGCCCGCGAGCATCGGAAGCACCACACCGGACGCCGTGACGACGGCGACCGTGGCCGAGCCGAGGGCCACGCGGAGGATGACCGCGATGAGCCACGCCAGGATGAGGGGCGAGATGGCCCAGCTGTCCGTGACGTCCTTGATGTAGTCGGAGATTCCGCCCTCCACGAGGACGTTCTTGAAGGCGCCGCCGGCTCCGATGACCAGGAGGATCATCGCCATCGCCTGGGCCGCCGAGGCGCAGGAGGCGCTGACGTCCGTGAGGCTGCGGCCGATGCGCGGACCGAAGGCCCAGATCGCCAGGAGCAGCGTCAGCATGAGCGCGATCGGCGCCGAGCCGATGAACGCGACCGCGTGCAGGAGCGGGCTCTCGCCGGACGTGGCCATGTCGATCACCGCGGCGCCCGCGATCAGGACCACGGGGAAGAGGGCCACGAGCAGCGACCAGCCCATGCCGGGCATCTCTTCGTCGGTGAACTCGCGGTCGCTGACCAGGCCCTTGGGGATGGACGGGTTCATCGCCTTGACGAACGGCAGACGCGGCCATGCGAGGGCGATGAGCGCTCCGGCGGGTACGGCGATGAAGAGGCCGTAGAACAGGGTGTGTCCGACGGAGGCGTGGAAGCTCGCGGCGACGGCGGTGGGGCCGGGGTGCGGCGGGAGGAAGCTGTGCATGGTGGACAGGGCGATCGACATCGGCAGCCCGACCCACAGCAGCTTCGCGCCGGTGACCCGCACGAGGGTGAACGCGATGGGCACGATGATGATGAAGGCGACCTCGTAGAACATGGTGACGCCGATGAGCATGGACGTGACCACCATGGCCACCTGGACCCAGCGTGGTCCGAAGGCGTCGAGGAGCCGGTTGGCTATTCGCTGCGCCGCTCCGGAGTCCCCCATGACGCGGCCGACCATGGCGCCGAGGCCGATGGTCAGCATCGTGTCGCCGATCTGGCCGCCGATGCCCTCCGAGAGGACATCCGGGATCGTCGCCGCCGGAATCCCCTGCACCAGCGCGACGCCGATCGCCACGAGGAGGAGGGCGGCGAACCCGTTCATTCTCAGCCTGGTCATGAGGAAGAGCAGAATCAGAACGCTGATTCCCACTACGACGAGAGGCAAGTCAGTTCCCCTTTGAACTGTGGAGCGCGAGTCGGGCGGTTACGGGGGGGGAACGCGTCGAAGCCGCAGGGCTTCAACTGCGTGTTTCTGAAGGTCAGTTGACGCGCCGTACGGCTCCGACGAGGTGCAGCCCGGCGTCCAGCACCTTCTCGAGATCCGCGAGGTCGGCCGGGGAGGGGTCGGTGAGCGGGGCGCGTACGGGGCCGACCGGGAGACCCCGCAGCCGTGCCGCGGCCTTGACCAAGGAGACGGCGTAGCCCGGGACGCGGTCGCGCAGGTCCACCAGGGGAACGTAGAAGTCGCGCAGCAGCTTGTTCACCGCCTCGTCGTCGCCGGCGCGCAGTGCGGTGAAGAAGGCGTTCGCGATCTCGGGCGCGAAGGCGTGGACCGCGGAGGAGTAGGCGGGCACGCCGACGGTCGCGTAGGCGCGGGCCTGCATCTCGGCGGTGGCGGCGCCGTTGAAGAAGAGGAAGCCGTCGGGTGCGGCGAGTGTCAGGCGCTGGAGCCGGTCGAGGTCGGAGTGCCCGTCCTTCAGGCCGATGACGGTGGGGATCTCGGCGATCCGGCGCAGGGCATCGGCGCTGAAAGTGACCTGGTCGCGCTGGTACGCGATCAGCGGCAGCCGGGTGCCCGCGGCGATCCGGCGCAACTGCTCCACCAGCCCGTCCTGCGGAGCGCCGACCAGGTAGTGCGGCAGCACGAGCAGCGCGTCCGCGCCTTCCTCCTGTGCGATCCGGGCGAACCGCAGCGCCTGTGACCAGCCGTAGCCGGTGCCGGCGACCACCGGGAGCCGCCCGTCGGCGACCTCGACCGTGACCCTGACGACCGCCCGGTACTCCTCCTCGTCCAGCGAGAAGAACTCCCCCGTGCCGCAGGCGGGGAAGACCATGCCCGGCGCGTTGGCCAACTGGGCGGTCAGATAGACCCGGTGGGCGTCCAGGTCGAGGCTGCCGTCGTCCCGAAGGCTCGTGAGCGGGAAGGACAGCACCCCCTTCGCCATCCCGTCACGCAGCCTCTGTGCAGCGTCCTCGGGTTGCGTGCCGACCTCGTTCATAGATGTGATCCCCATATGCAGACGGCGTCCATGTATGAGAATGGAGGCTAAGTCCGTGAACTGGTCGGGTCAATGGGTGAAGCCCTGCCGATTTACGGTGACCGGCACCGGGAACCGGGGGACGCAAGTGACATCAGGGGCCCGTGGGGTGAAGTCGGCGCTGCGCACAGTCGCGTTGCTGGAGCTGCTCGCGGCGAGGGAGGACCGGCCCGCACGCCTGGACGAACTCGCCGAGGAACTGGACGTGCAGCGCAGCAGCATGTACCAACTCCTGCGGACCCTCGTCGACTGCGGCTGGGTGCGCACGGACACCACCGGCTCGCTGTACGGGATCGGGATCCGCACCCTCCTCACGGGCACGAGCTACCTCGACAGCGACCCACGCGTGCGCGCCGTGCGCCCGTACCTCGACGAGGCGTCGGAGGCGCTCGGCGAGACGATCCACCTGGCGCGGCTCGACGGTCCGCACGTGGTCTGTCTCGCGACCCTCGAGTCCCACGAGTACCTGCGTACGATCAGCCGCGTCGGCCGCCGGGTGCCCGCGCACGCCGGCGCCCTCGGAAAGGCGCTGCTCGCCGAGCGTGCGGACAGTGAACTACCGCTCGACAACGGCCCGTTGGCCGCCCTCACTGCGAACACGCACACCGACCGCGCCGCGCTGCCCGCCGACCTCGCGGGCGTCCGCGAACGGGGCTACTCCCTCGACCACGAGGAGACGGTGACCGGTATCGCGGGCTTCGGCTTCGCCCTGCGGTACGGCACACCGGCGGTCGACGCCATCAGCTGCTCGGTCCCGGTCGCCCGCCTCACCGGGAACCGTCAGGAACGCGCCGTCGCCGTGATGCGGGACGCACAGACGAAGATCGAGGCGGTGTCGTCTCCTCACTCGGGGGCGCCTGACCGGCGGTGCGCCGGGGGTGAGCCCTGGGCTTCGTCACAGGTGCCCGAGCAGGGCCTCCAGCGCCGGATTGTCGTTGTTCCTGCGCCACACCAGATTCAGCTCGACCGGCTTGGGCTCCCTCAGGTACAGCGGCTTGTACGTGATCCCGCTGAACCTCATCTGCGCCGCGGCCTCCGGGACCAGGGCGATGCCCCAGCCCGCGTTCACCATCGCCAGAATGCTGTGCACCTGGCTGAGGTACTGGGTGAAGACGGGTGCGACCTGGGCCGCGCGGAAGATGCTCACGAGCAGCTCGTGGAAGTAGCGGGCCTCGACCGGCGAGTACATCAGGACCTCCTCCCCGTCGAAGTCCTCCACGCGCAGGTCGCCCTCGCGCGCGGCCAGCGGATGGCCCGTCGGCAGGGCGGCGAGCAGCCCCTCCCTGACGGCGGGCCGGGTCTCCAGGTCGGGCCCGGTGTTCGCGGGGCGGATCATGCCCAGGTCGAGGGAGCCTTCGGTGATGGCCTCCAGCTGATCGCGGGTGACCAGTTCGCGCAGCACGACCTCCACTCGAGGCATGGCCGAGCGGGCCACGTCGAGCAGGGTGCCGAGGGCCGAGTTCGCGCTGGCCGCCGTGAATCCGATGGCGATGGCTCCGGCCTCACCGGCCGACACCTGCCGTACGGCGAGGGCCGCGTGCTCGGACTGGCGCAGGATGTGGCGCGCCTCGTTGAGGAAGGTGCGGCCCGCCGGGGTGAGCCGCACGGACCGATTGGTGCGGTCCAGGAGCTGCACTCCGAGCTCGTGCTCGAGGAGCTGGATCTGCCGGCTCAGCGGGGGCTGCGTCATCTGGAGGCGCTCCGCGGCGCGCGTGAAGTGCAGTTCCTCGGCCACCGCCACGAAGCTCACGAGCTGTGCCAGCGTGAACAATGATTCCCTCCGGGTATCAGCGCATGCAAAATTGGTCTTGGACGTGGATCAATCGCCGACTCTAGCTTCAACAGGAGTCAACGCCTCCGTCGGCCGCAGACCGACAGGGCCCGCCGACACGGCCGGGCGCGGCCTGCCGAGCGGCCGGCCGTATCCGCCTCACACCCCAGGGACACGCAGTGGTGACGAAGACCCACACGACGACCAACGCCGCGCACGTCGCAGGCGAGGCGACGCTCGACAGGATCTCCTGGATCAGGCTCTCCTCCGTAACGCTGCCGCTGGCCACGCCGATCAGCGACGCCAAGGTCCTCACCGGGCGCCAGAAGCCCATGACCGAAGTGGCGTTCCTCTTCGTGGAACTGGAGACGGAGCAGGGGCACGAGGGCATCGGCTTCAGCTACTCCAAGCGGGCCGGCGGCCCCGGCCAGTTCGCCCACGCCCGGGAGATCGCCGACAATCTGCTCGGCGAGGACCCCAGCGACATCGGCAAGATCTGGACGAAGCTGGCGTGGTCCGGTGCCTCGGTGGGCCGCAGCGGTCTGGCCACACAGGCCATCGCCGCGTACGACGTGGCCCTGTGGGACCTCAAGGCCAAGCGCGCGGGCCTGCCGCTGGCCAAACTCCTGGGCGCCCACCGCGACTCCGTACGCTGCTACAACACCTCCGGCGGCTTCCTGCACACCCCGACCGAGCAGGTGCTCGACAACGCGTCCGCCTCCCTGGCGAGTGGCATCGGCGGCATCAAGATCAAGGTCGGCAACCCCGACCGCAAGCAGGACCTGCGCCGCCTGACCGCCGTCCGCGAGCACATCGGCGACGACGCCCCGCTGATGGTCGACGCAAACCAGCAGTGGGACCGGCCGACCGCCCAGCGGATGGGCCGGGCCATGGAGGAGTTCGACCTCGTCTGGATCGAGGAGCCGCTCGACGCCTACGACGCCCAGGGGCACGCGGCGCTCGCCGCTTCGCTCGACACCCCCATCGCCACCGGCGAGATGCTCGCCAGCGTGGCCGAGCACTGGGAGCTGATCCGCAACAACGCGGCGGACATCATCCAGCCCGACGCCCCGCGCATCGGCGGCATCACACAGTTCCTCAAGCTCGCGGCGCTCGCGGAGCACCACAACCTCCAGCTGGCACCGCACTTCGCCATGGAGATCCACCTCCACCTCGCGGCCGCCTATCCGATCGAGCCGTGGGTGGAGCACTTCGACTGGCTGGAGCCGCTGTTCAACGAGCGCCTCACCATCAGCGACGGCCGCATGCACGTCCCGTCCCGCCCCGGCCTCGGCATCACCCTCACCGACCAGGCCCGCGCCTGGACCCAGGCCACCCACGAGGCCGGCAAGCGCCACTGACGCCTCATGGCACGACACTCACTCGTCCGGCGCCTCCTCAAGGGGGCGCCGGACGCATGTGCACACCTCTCCCGCTCGCGCAATACCGATCCTGTATCACCGGATGCGAAATCAGTGTTGGACCGGCATGAGTCGTTGCTCGTAGCGTCGTCACCGGGGCATCCGTCACGCCCTACCCCGACTCCAGGAGCAGAACGCAGATGACGTCGTCCTACACCCCGTCAGAGCTCGGCAGGCGCATCGGATCCGGCCTGCTGTCCTTCCCCGTCACCCACTTCACGGCCGACGACCACTCCTTCGACGAGAGCGCCTACCGCGACAGCATCACGCGCCTGGCCGGGTACGAGGTGGGCGGCCTGTTCGCCGCCGGCGGCACCGGCGAGTTCTTCTCTCTGACGGGCGCCGAGGTCGAGCGCGTCGTCGCCGCCGCCGTGCAGAGCGCCCCCGAGTCAACACCCGTCCTGGCCCCGGCCGGATACGGCACACGTACGGCCGTCGAGTGCGCGCAGGCCGCGGAACGCGCGGGCGCGGACGGCATCCTGCTCTTCCCGCCGTACCTCACCGAGGCCGGGCAGGAGGGCCTGGCCGACCACGTCGAGGCCGTGTGCCGCTCCACCTCGCTCGGCGTCATCGTCTACAGCCGCGCCAACGCCGTCTACACCGCACCCACGCTCGCCCGCGTCGCCGACCGCTGCCCCAACCTCATCGGCTACAAGGACGGCGTCGGCGACATCGACGCCCTGACGCGGATCTACGCCCGTCTCGGAGAGCGCCTCACGTACATCGGCGGCCTGCCCACGGCGGAGACGTTCGCTCTCCCCTACCTCGAACTCGGTGTCACCACCTACTCGTCGGCCATCTTCAACTTCCTGCCCGAGTTCGCCCTCGAGTTCTACGGCGCCGTCCGCGAGCGCAGGCACGACACCGTCATCAAGCTCCTGAGCGACTTCGTCCTGCCGTACACCGAGATCCGCAACCGGCGGCCCGGCTACGCGGTGAGCATCGTGAAGGCGGGCATGACCGTGGTCGGCCACAGCGCGGGCCCGGTCCGGCCGCCACTGACCGACCTGACTCCGGACGACCTGGCCGAGCTCGCCGCGCTGATCAACGGCCTGCCCACGCCTGCGGCCTGACGCCCCGTCGGAGTGCCCGCCACCGATGTGGCGGGCCGCCCGGTCACAGCTTGAACACCACTCCGCGCCATGTCCACCCCGCGCCGAGGTCGCGTTCTGCAACGGGGCCTTCATCTCCGCGGGGTCGAAGCGGAAGACCTCCGTCTTGTGCAGGCGGCCGTCGGACCCCCGCTTGACCTCCCACTGCCGGCTCACCGCGGTCACCTGCCCTCGGGAGTACTCACGTGACCGGGCGAGCCTGGGCGTGTCCCCGACCCACGTGACCTCCCACTGCTCGTCGAGCGCGCGAACCTCATTGCTCTCAGGAACCAGGCGCATCCTCGTCTTCAGCGTCCGGCTCATCTGACTCCGCGAGAAGAAGGTGCGCCAGGCCGGTTCCAAGACCCGCCACTCGGCGACGAGGTCGGCACCCTCGGCCGGGGCGCCATTGCGTACGACGTACGGCACGTCGGGCCCGTTGATCGCGAGGAGTGCGGCCCGGACTTCTCCGGCCGGGCGCGGTATGACACCGGCGCCGGGATGCCTGGTGCCGGTCAGTTTGTCGAAGAGACCCATCGGGTCAACCTATGGACGCACCGGCCGTACGGACAAGCTCGCCGCCGGCCCGCGCCATGACCCTCGCGCAGACCGACTAGCGTTCCGCGCTTCGTTTTCGCCGGGCCCGGGAGATCCACCGGCCGGCCTCCGTCGCGAGGCCCAGGCCTTCAGGATCTCCCGGAAGCAGAAGAACGCCTGCACGCAGGCGCGATTTTGCCGTCATTTTTGCATCTGACCGCACAACCATTTCAAGAATGACATTCGCGCGACCACGCGCAAAAAGAATGCGGAGAATGGTGGAACTGGCGGACTGTGAGTGCAGTCTTATCCCATGACCAGAAGCCCGCAGGATTCACTGCGGCACCGAATGACGGGGAAGGTTTTACCGACCATGCACGCTCGCACCCGCACCGCTCTCTTCGCCTCTGCCGCTGTCGCGGCCACGCTCTCCCTGACCGCGATCACCCCGGCCCTGGCCGGTACGTCCGCCCGCACCACGGCCGTCGCCGCCCCCGCACCGTCCCAGGGCGACCCGCGAAGCACCACCAATCGCGTCGCCGATTTCTACGGTGCGTACATCGACGCGATCTGGGAAAACGAGGACCCGGCCGCCGGCACCAGCGCGAAGGCGCTGCGCTCCTTCTACCTGTCGGCGGCGGCGCAGAAGAAAGTCGCCGCGTTCGAGGCGAAGGAGCACGCCGACGGGATCCTGTTCGCGCAGAACGTGCCCGTGAAGTGGAAGGTCGACTACACGGGCTCCGGCGCCGGCCACGCGACCTCGCTCGTCACGCTCACCTGGAGCGACGGCGCCAGCCCCGAGGTCACCAAGATCAAGGTCCAGTCGGACCTCCAGACCCGCAAGATCACCGACCTGGCGGCCGTCAACTAGCCCGCACCCGCCCAGCGGTGGCCCGTACCGGAGACGTCCGGTACGGGCCACGCGCATCTCCCTTTCGCAGGGGAATTCAAAAGCACGGCCGTCGATCACCATCTCACGGGCCGCGCTTTATCTCAGTATTCTGCGCCTTGCAGTACGTACTCTTCAGCGTCGACAGCATTCGTGTCCTCGAAATGCAGTCCGCTCTGGCGGTCTCAGCGGAGCTGCCGTGGTCGTCGCGGAAGCCTGACCGGCTTTGACTGCCCAGCAGACGACGAAGGGCAAGGAGAGCGTCCGCTCCCTTGCCCTCTTCAACATATAGCGCACAGGGGGCCTTGCGGCAAGGCCCCGGTCTTGCCGCAGAATGGCCGGCCTGGGCCAGGACCTGCGGATGTCAAGGATTCGCGTAGTACATGCGCTTTATTCATGTACGGGGGCATGCGCGAACCTCGTCATCGCCGTCATCGCCGCCGGACTTCGCGGACCGCCGGGCCGCTGTTCAACTCGTCACGTAGGGGGATTTCATGATCGACGTCATCGTTGTGGGCTGCGGACCGACCGGCTTGATGCTGGCCAGTGAGCTGCGGCTGCACGGCGTGAACGTGGTCGTGCTGGAGAAGCTGACCGAGCCGACCAAGGAGTCCCGCGGACAGGGCCTGCACGCGCGCAGCGTGGAAGTGATGGACCAGCGCGGCCTGCTGGACCGGTTCCTCGCCGTCAGCGAGAAGTTCAGCGTCGGCGGCCTCTACGGCGGCATCATCAAGCCCTGGCCGGACCGGTTGGACACCGCTCACCCGTTCGGTGTCACCGCCTCGCAGCCGGTCACCGAGCGGCTGCTCAACGAGCGTGCGCTCGAACTCGGGGCCGAGATCCGGCGCGGGTGCGAGGTGGCCGGTGTGAGCCAGGACGAGGACGGGGTGACCGTCGAGTTGGCCGACGGCACGCAGCTGCGCTCGCGCTACCTCGTCGGGTGCGACGGCGGCCGCAGCGTGGTGCGCAAGCAGCTGGGCGTCGGCTTCCCCGGCGAGCCCGCCACGATCGAGACGCTGCTGGGTGAGATGGCAGCGACCGAGAATCCGGAGACGATGGCCGCCGTCGTCGACGAAGTCCGCAAGACCCATCTGCGATTCGGCGTCATCCCCCAGAGCGACGGGATGTACCGCATCGTCGTGCCCGCCGCCGAAGTGTCCGAGGACCGCGCGACAGCGCCGACCCTCGACGACTTCAAGGAACGGCTGCGGGCGACCGCCGGCACCGACTTCGGCGTGCACTCGCCGCGCTGGCTGTCCCGGTTCGGCGACGCCACCCGGCAGGCCGAGCGCTACCGGGTCGACCGCGTGTTCCTGGCCGGCGACGCGGCACACATCCACCCCCCGACCGGTGGGCAGGGGCTCAACCTCGGCGTCCAGGACGCCTTCAACCTCGGCTGGAAACTCGCGGCCGCGGTCAGCGGCTGGGCGCCGGAGGGGCTGTTGGACAGCTACCACACCGAACGGCACCCGGTGGGCGCCCGCGTGCTGGACAACACCCGTGCGCAGATCACCCTGTTGGGGACCGACCCGGGTGCGACCGCGCTCCGTGAACTGTTCTCGAAGCTGATGGACTTCGAGGAGGTGAACCGGTACGTGACCGGGATCATCACCGCGGTCGGGGTCAGCTACGACTTCGGCGAAGGTCACGAACTGCTCGGCCGTCGAATGCGGGACGTCGACCTGAAGCGGGGACACCTCTACGAGCTGATGCACGACGGACGCGGGCTGCTCCTCGACCAGACCGGCCGTCTCTCGGCGGAGGGCTGGGCGGACCGGGTCGACCACGTCGTCGACGTCAGCGAGGAACTGGACGTGCCCGCGGTGCTGCTCCGGCCGGACGGCCACGTGGCGTGGGTCGGTCAGGACCAGCAGGATCTGCTCAGCCACTTGCCCAAGTGGTTCGGACCTGCCGCCAGTTGAGCACGCGGGTGCGGGGACGCGATGTGCGACTGGACCCACCAGTACCTCGGCCACATCGAGGCCGCCCGCCACCGCTTCGACGGCTGATGACAGACCCCCGCTCCACGGCTCATGGCCTACGCATCGCTGCCCGAGGTGTCGGGGAACGAGTGGTGCTCGTGCGCCACCGTCCAGTGTCCCTCTTCCTTGCGCAGCCCGAGCGTCAGGCGCAGGCGGTTCTCCGGCTGCGCGGCCAGGTCGTGCGGCGTTCCGCAGTGCAGCAGAGCATGGGCGTAGGCGACATCGTCGCCGGCGGTGACGTCGAACGACACGAGGTCGAACACGGCCCCTTGTGACTGCCACTCGAAGAACGGCGGCCACGTCTCGCGGTAGGCGTCGAGGCCGCGGACGCCGTCCTGGGGCTGCGGTACGTCGAACATCACGATGTCGTCGGCGTGGTCGGCCAGGACGCCCTTCATGTCGCCCGCGTGCACCGCCGCGGCCCATCGCTCGACCAGGGCCCGGATCTGCCGCTCGTCGTCCGTCATCGCCGGCTCACAGTCCTTGTCGACGCGCGGCGCGCGCCTCAGTCACCGTGTTGCCACGGCCCGTACGCCTCTCCCCCTGCTCATACGCCGACTCCGTTCGTATGCGCCCGTCGGGCCCTGCGCTCGGTGACGAAGCCGACCGTCACCACCAGTACGCCGGCGGTTACACCGAACGCGGCGGTGAGACCGTTCAGCCACGCGTAACCACTGCTGCTGGGGTACGTGGTTCCGTCGTCCAGCACGCAGTCGAAGCGCAGCGGCACATAGGAAGTCCGGTGCCCGACCAGGTGCTGGAGGGTGCTGTCGTCGACGGCGTCGCGGCACGAGGGCGCCGGAGACGAGGAGGCGCCGCTCTCCGACTCGTGTTCGGACAGCTGCACCGCGCCGAGCCCCAGCACGTACAGGCCGACTGCCGCTGCCGCCGCCATCGCGGCACACCATCGCACCAGATCCAGTGACCAGTCCGCGCGGCGGCCGGGAAGGGCGACGGAGATGAACTTGACGACCACCGCGATGACCCAGACGGGAATCGCGAGCAGAGCGGGCAGTGCCAGAAAGACGAACACGAGCCAGGCACCCTTCACAGGCGTTCGGCGCGGGCGAGTTCATGGAGCGCAGCTCGGCCGCCTTGCCCGGAGTAGACCTTCGAAGGCCTCAACAGGTTGTGGTCGTCGCCTGATCGGCAGGGGTTCGGGTTCACCGGGTGGGACTCCCAGTACCAGGTAGATCCGCGCCGGGCGGTGCACAGTGGAGTCATGGCGACCACGGAGTTCGGGCACACGGTGCGGCGCTGGCGCGACCGCGTCTCGCCGGAGGCGGCCGGGCTGCCCATCGGCGGTGGCCGGCGCGCGCCCGGGCTGCGCCGCGAGGAGCTCGCCATGCTGGCCGGTATCTCCGTCGACTACGTCACCCGCCTCGAACAGGGCCGCGCGACCCACCCCTCCGAGCAGGTCGTCGAGGCGCTGGGCCGGGCGCTGCGCGTGTCCGCGACCGAGCGCGAGCACCTGTTCCACCTGGCCGGGCTCGTACCGCCGGGGCAGGGCACGGTGCCCGCCTTCATCACGCCGAGTGTCCAGCGGATGCTGGACCGGCTGACCGGGACGCCCGTCGCGGTCTCCGACGCCACCTGGACGCTGCTGCTGGCCAACCCCCTGTACACGGCGCTGATGGGTGAGCGGCACGGCAACGAGCGCAACGCGGTGTGGCGCAACTTCCTCGGCCCGGCCGGCCGCGTCCGCCACACGCCGCAGTCCCTGCGCGCGCTCGAGACGGCGCAGGTCTCCGACCTGCGTGCGGCGGCGAGCCGCTATCCGCAGGACCAGCTGCTGCGGCGGCTGATCGCGGAACTGCGCGCGAACAGTGACCGGTTCGCCGAGCTGTGGGATTCCGGCGCCGTCGGGCAGACCGTGGCGTCGCGCAAGACCATCGATCATCCCGAGGTGGGCGCCCTGACGCTGGACTGCGACATCCTCAGCGTCGCGGGCACCGGCCTGCGCATCATCATCTACACCGCTGAGCCCGGCACCCAGGACGCCGAGCGCCTCGCGCTCCTCGGCGTCATCGGCACCCAGACACTCGCCGGACACCGGTCCGGCGCTCAGTGGCCGTAGGGCGGCTCGAAGCAGCCGGTCTCCATGTACGGGCCATTGACATGGACCTCGAAGTTCGTCTCCTGGACGAACGCCGTGACGCATGCGTCGGCATGCACACGAAGGCCGACCTGTGCGCCTTCGGGCGTGACGTACTGGTCGGTCTCGTAGCGCGCGTCCATCCCCCGTACGCTCAGCGTCCCGCCGGCCCGCTCGCCCCCGTCGCCGGTCCCCTCCTGTACGTAACCGAGCTTGAGGAGTGCCGCGCGGACGCTCTCGGGGTCCCACTCCTTCTGCCCCCAGAGGCGCTTGAGCACGGGCTCGATGCGGGCCGCTTCCCGCCGCGCGTCCCTTTCACTGGCGGGCGACATGTCGCCCGCGCGACGGTAGGCGTTGTTGTCGCCGATGTGCGGCGCTCCGTCGACCACTCCGGGCTCGACGTGAGGGGAAGCGGAAGGAGACGTCGTGGCGGAAGAAGGCGAGGCAGGCGGGCTGGAACTCGCGGATGAGGTCGGCAGTCCGGCCGCCGTGTCCGCGGCGTGCTCCTCGCCGCAGCCGGTCAGCGTCACGGCAGCGGCGCTCAGGAGCAGTGCGAGCGCGGTGCACCGTCTGCGCTGCGTCGTCGTCAAGGTCAGCATGGGCGAGACTCTGCCATCGCCGGTCCTGCTGTGGGGGCAGCCGAGCCATGTTGTCCGCGAATGCGTGACACCGCGTCCGTCCCGTGGGCCGACCCTCATCCGGCGGCGGACCGGTATTCCTTCGGAGGCGATCCGTACCTGCCGCGGAAGGCGTGGCTGAAGTGGAACGGTCCCGCGAAGCCCGAGGCCGCGGCCACCTGGGCCACGGTGAGTTCGGTACCCGTCAGCAAGCACGCCGCATGCCGCAGCCGCGCCTCCCGCAGGGCCCGCATCGGCGTGGAGCCGGTCTCCTCGGCGAACAGGTGGGCGAACCGTGAGGGTGACAGGGCCACCGCCGCGGCAAGGGAGTCGACGGTGTGCGCGGCTGCCGGGTCGGCGTCGATCAGGGCCTGGGCGCGGCGCACGCGCGCGTCGCCGGGGCCGGTGACGCCGGACGGGGAGGTGACGAGCAGCAGGGCGCGCTCCACGGAGCCCAGGGCCAGCGCGGCGGCGTCCGGGCCCGTCGCCACCGAGGCCGGGACGGTGCGGCGCGTGGCGCTCATCGGGCGGGGCGGAGCGCCGGCGCCTGTCCAGCGGCTGTCGGCGTGCGCCTGCCGCAGCGCCGTGGCGACACCGGTACGGGCTCCCGGGGGGACATCGGGCATCACGTGACAGCCGCTGCCGCGGTCGTACGGGCGCAGGCGCTGCTCCCAGCCGGGGCGCAGCAGGAAGTGGGCCCACCACAGCCCCCAGTGCTCGGCGTCCGGCGCGGTCCGGTAGGTGTGGTGTACGCCCGGCGCGAGCAGCACCAGGCTCCCGGGTCCCGCAACCGTCCCGGCCCCGCCCTGGCGGACGTGACCGGCACCGGACTCCGTCCACAAAAGGAGCCAGCTCGGGGCGCCGGCCGTCCTGCGGACGGCGTAGTCGGGCTGCCCGTCGTGGCGGCCGACGATCAGGACACCCGGGGGCGGCGCAGCAGTTTCACGAAGGTCTGTGGCGGACACGCGCATAGCCTGGCACACCGGCGCGGTTCTACGGTCGTTGTATGAACACAGTCGATATCTCGACCTTCGAGGCCTCGGGCTACGTGATCGCCCGCCGGCTCCTGTCACGCGAAGAGGTGGCCGCGCTCACCGACAGTTTCATGGAATATCCCCGACGAGGCGCTGTACCAGGGCACTTCCAGCCGTCGGCGCAGAATCCTGACGGCCCGCACGATCCGCTGCGCGAGTACCCACGCATCATGCACCCCCACCTGATAGACGACACCGCCATGCGCTATCTGCTCGACCCGAGGATCACCGCGATCGTCGCCGAGCTGATCGACGAGGAGCCGATAGCAGCGCAGAGCATGCTGTACTTCAAGCCTCCCGGCGCACGCGGGCAGGCGCTGCACCAGGACAACTTCTATCTGCGGGTCGAGCCGGGCACCTGTGTCGCGGCGTGGGTGGCGCTCGACCACGTGGACCGCGACAACGGAGGGCTCGAAGTCGTCCCCGGCACGCACCTCATGGACCTCTTCTGCCCCGAGGAGGCCGACCCCGACACGTACTTCACGAGGGAGTACGTGCCACCGCCGGCGGGCCTCACGCGCGTGCCCGTCGACATGGAGCCGGGCGACGTCCTCTTCTTCAACGGGAGCCTGGTCCACGGCTCCGAGCCGAACACGACCACGGACCGGTTCCGCCGCAGCTTCGTGTGCCACTACGCCCCGCGTTCGGCCCGCCGCATCGCCCGCCACTACCGCACGTTCACGCTGGAGGGCCAGGAGGTCTTCCTGGCAGAGGCGGAGGGGGGCGGCCCCTGCGGTACGGAGTTCCCGGTCACGTCGCCGCACTAGTGGCTCTCGTTCGGATCATGCCGGGTTCGCGGGGCCCGGCACGCTAGGTCCCGCTCCTGACCTCCAACGCCCTTCCCAGGACGGGCGCCAGGGCTTCGGCGTAGCCCTCTGCCATATGGCTTTCGTCCCGGTAGACGAAGGTGTCGTACACCGCGACGGGACAGGCTCCGTGCGTCGTGCACAGCCAGGGCTGCGGGTCGATCACGGAGACGCCGGTCGAACGCGCCGCTGCCTTGGTGGCGTTCCTGCGGGTCACGTCGTGCAGCGCCTTGGGGACGCGGACCGAGCAGTCCCGCAGGTGCTGGGGGTGGATGGCCGCGCAGTCGAGTACGTCCTCGCGAGGCCAGGGTGTGTCGAGGAGCGCGACGACCCGGCCGCCTGATCGCGAGAGCTTCCGGAACGTCCGGACGTAGCCGTCGGTCCATCCCGCGAGCGGATCCCGCATCGTCTGCGCCGGTGTGCCCGCGTCGGAGGAGGACACGAGGACGAGTGAGGGACGGAGCTTCTCGATCCGCGAGAGCGCGTCTGCGCGCCAGCGGTCACATGTCGTATAGGGACGGTGTGCGTTGACGATGGTGACCGCGGCCGCCTTGCAGGATGCCTTGGTCATCGATATCAGCTTCCAATGGTGCTGCAGGGCAAGGACGTTGAGCGCCGGGAACCACTGGGCCGCGTGGGAGTCGCCGAAGAGTACGACGACGTCCTTCGAGGACCGGTCTCCGTACACGCACAAGGGTGTGCTCGTGCTGGCGTAGTTCTGGTGGCACCCGTCCCGGTACACGGCGGACCGTACGTCCGTGATCCCTGTGAGTGGCGGTGTGAGGTTGTCCGGCAGGCGCGTGCCGGTCGTGCCGAGGGCCTGCGTGAGGCGCGCGCCGGGGTCCGGGGCGGAGGCGAGGGCGTCCTTGAGCACGGGAGCGGGCTCGCCGGAGCTGATCGACGGCGGGAAGGCCGCCGCGATCAGCGCGGTGGCCGCGGTGACGGCGGTCAGGGCGAGGCCGAGCCGCAGGCCACGGCCCGGGCGGCCGCGCAGGGCCCGGTGGAAGCGCACCGGGTTCTCGACCAGGCGCAGGGTCAGCCAGGCCGGGAGCAGAGCGGCCACACCGAGGGCCAGCTCCAGGTGCGTGCCGGCAGGCCTGTCCAGCGCCTTGGGCCCGATGACCAGGAACGGCCAGTGCCACAGGTACCAGCTGTACGACAGGCCGCCCAGCCAGGTCACCGGCCGTGCGGTGAGCATCCGGCGCGCTCCCGGCCACGCGGGCGAGGTGCCGCCGACGATGACGAGGGCGGCGCCGATGACGGGTGCCGCCGCGGCCGTTCCCGGGAAGGGCGTGCCGGCGTCGAAACGCAGCGCGGCGGCGATGATGCAGGCGAGACCGGCCCATGTCATCGCCACGGCCACGCCGGCCGGCAGACGGGGAGGCCGGAGCAGGGCGAGCGCGACCAGCGCTCCGGTGCCCAGCTCCCAGGCGCGCGTGTGCGAACCGAAGTAGGCCCACGGCGCCGACTGCCCGGTCACGTAGACGCTCAGCCCGAACGACACCGCGCACAGCGCCACCAGGGGTATCGCCAGGAGCGCGCGGCGCCGCCTCGACAGCCGCCAGCCGAGCAGCAGGAGCAGCGGCCACACCAGATAGAACTGCTCCTCGACGGCGAGCGACCAGAAGTGCTGGAACGGGGACGGAGGGCTGCCCTCCGCGAGGTAGTCGGTGCCCGTGGCCGCGAGGCGGAAGTTCACCGCGTACAAAGCGCTGGCGAACGCGTCGCTCATGTACTCGGCGAAGCGGATCTTCGACAGGAACAGCCATGATCCGGCGAGGGTCACCAGGACGACGAGGGCCGAGGCGGGGAGCAGGCGCAGCGCCCTGCGGGCGTAGAACGCACGGATCGATATGCGGTCGGAGGCGGACAGTTCGCGCAGGAGCGAGGACGTGATGAGGAAGCCCGAGATCACGAAGAAGACGTCGACCCCGACGTAGCCGCCGCTGAACCGTGTGACACCGGCGTGGCCCAGGACGACCAGAGAGACAGCGAGGGCCCGGAGCCCCTGGATGTCAGGGCGCTGCCCAGGCACGGTGTGTGTCGCGCCCGGCGGGGGTGAGGTGCGCCCGGCGTCGGACGCCGGCTTCTCTTCCACCGTCCCCGTCGACTGCGTGGCGGGTTCGGTTGCTGTCTGTCCGGCGTGCGTTCTTGCGCGCAGTACGGCGTATGGAGTCCTGGTCACGTCTGGGACTGTCCGGTCAGACCCGTGTGTTGCGCCCGCGCACCCTTGTTTTTGAGCACTCAACCAGGTGTTCACCGACAGGGCGCCTGCGGGTCGTCCGGTGTTGTGCCGGCGCCCGGCACCATGGCGTGGCTCGCGCAACGGCTGCCGCGGAACGGAGACATGCGGTCATGGAGGACTCACTGCGCGCCCGCGCCCGGATCAGGGCGGGCGACGCCGATGCCTTCGCGGAGCTCTTCGACGACACCTCTCCCGCGGTGCACCGCATGGCGTTGCGCGCGACGGGCGACTGGGCGCAGGCCGAGGACGTCGTCTCGCTCACCTTCCTGGAGATATGGCGGCTCCGGCAGACGGTGCGCCGCGAGGACGCCCCGCTCCGGCCGTTCGTCCTGGGCGTCGGCCTGAACGTCCTGCGCAACCAGTCCCGCTCGGCCCGCCGTCACCGCGCGGCCCTGGCCCGGCTGCCCGTCTGCGAGCACCTGCCGGACTTCGCGGACGAGGTGGTCGACCGCATCGCGGACGCCGAGCAGGTCGCCGCCGCCCGCACGGCACTGGACGCGCTGAACCGCGCCGAGCGCGATGTCGTCCTCCTGTGCGGCTGGTCGGAGCTCAACTCCGAGGCCGCCGCGGAGATTCTGGGCGTGGCACCGGGCACGGTCCGCTCGCGCCTGTCGCGGGCGAGGGCGCGGCTGCGGGCGTCCGTCGACGCGTAGGCCCACGAAGGCAACGACCCGCACGCCGGTTACCGACTGATCAAGCCCTGCCAGAGCAATGTCGATGGACGTGACGCCTCGTCAGATCTCTGGTTCGACCCACTGCTCGAGGAAGTCGTCACCGAGGTCGGGTACGAGGTCCTGTTCTCCGCTGTACGGGGACAGCTCGGCCCAGATCACCTTGCCGCGCGGCGGATAGCGCGTGCCCCAGCGTTCGGCGTAGTGGGCGACGAGGAACAGCCCTCGTCCGCCCTCGTCGGTGGTGGCGGCCCGGCGCAGATGGGGTGCTGTGCTGCTGCCGTCGGAAATCTCGCAGATCAGGGAGCGGTCGTACAGCATACGGACCTTGATCGGCTGCGTGCCGTAGCGGATGGCGTTGGTGATCAGTTCGCTGAGGACGAGCTCGGTGGTGAACGCGATCCCGTCGAGGCCCCAGTCGTCGAGTCGGCGCAGGCACGCGGAGCGTACGGGGGCGACGGCCGCCGGATCGGAGGGCACGTCCCATTCGGCGACCCGGCCGGGGTCGAGAAGCCGGGTGCGGGCGACGATCAGGGCGACGTCGTCGTCGGGCCGTTCGGGCATCACGGCGTCGAGGACGTCCGTGCAGGTCTCCTGCGGTGTGCGGTTCGCTCCGTCGGACAGGGCGGCGCGCAACAGCTCGATGCCGGTGTCGAAGTCGCGGTGCCGGCCCTCGATCAAGCCGTCGGTGTACAGCACGAGTTGGGAGCCTTCGGGCAGGAGCAGTTCGAGGGTCTCCATCGGCATGCCGTCACCTAGTCCGAGGGGCGGGGACACGGGTACGTCAAGGAGGGTGACGGTGCCGTCGGGGCGGACCACGGCTGGTCCGGGGTGGCCGGACGAGGCCATCGTCACGTGGCCGGTGACCGCGTCGTAGATCGCGTACAGGCAGGTCGCCCCGACGATGCCCGCCCCCTCGCCTTCGGCCTCGCGTGCCACGTCGGCGTCGATGCGGGCGACCTGTTCGTCGAGGTGGCTCAGGAGTTCGTCGGGGGTCAGGTCGAGGTACGAGAAGTTGTGGACGGTGGTGCGCAGTTGCCCCATCGTGGCCGCCGCGCGTACACCGTGCCCGACGACGTCGCCGACGACGAGGGCGACACGGGCGCCGGGCAGCGGGATGAGGTCGAACCAGTCGCCGCCGACCCCCGCTTCGGCGGGCAGGTACCGGTGGGCGACCTGGAGCGCGGACTGCTCGGGGAGCACGCCGGGCAGGAGGCTGCGTTGCAGGGTGACGGCCATGTCGTGTTCGCGGGTGAAGCGGCGGGCGTTGTCGATCGCCACTGCGGCGCGGGCAGCCAGCTCTTCGGCAGTGGACAGGTCGTCCGGCTCGAAGGGCCCGGTGCTCTCCATGCGCCAGAAGTTCGCGAGGCCGAGCACGATGCCGCGTGCGCTCAGGGGCACGCTGATCTGTGAACGGATGCCGTGTTCCAGAATCCGCCGGGCCCGCACGGGGTCCTGCATGCGCCAGGCGCCTGCCGCACCCAGATCCTCCTCCAGCACCGCGTGGCCGGTGCTCATCGACCTCTCCATCAGCGTCGAGGGGACGAACCTGATCAGTTCGCCCACCGGGTAGAACACGTCCTCGCGCGCGATGCCTGTGACCGCCATGCGGCGCATTTCTGCGGTGTCTCCGCTGGGCTCGCCGCCTCGCATGACGCCTTCGAGGAGTTCGACGGTGACGACGTCCGCGAAGCGGGGGACGGCGACATCGGCCAGTTCCTCCGCGGTGTGGATGACGTCCAGGGTCGTGCCGATGCGTACGCCCGCGTCGTAGAGGAGTTGCAGGCGTTCCGTGGCCGACTGCGCCTTGCCCGCGAGGGCCCGCAGTTCGGTGGAGTCCCGCAGCGTCACCGCGTTACCGGCGGGCCCGCCGTACAGGGCCGTCGGCCGTACGTTCACCGCGAGCAGGCGGTCGCCCGCGCGGTGCACCTCGTCGGTCACGATCTGTTCGGTGACGAGGAGTTCGGCCATGTGCGGGGCGAGGCCGAGGTCCGCGACGGCGCGGCCTTCCGCACCCGGGGGCAGTCCGAGGAGCCGTTTCGCCTCGTCGTTGGCGAGCAGCAGGCAGCCGTCCCCGCTGGTGATGAGCACGCCTTCCTTCACGGCGTGCAGGACCGCGTCATGGTGCTCGTACATCCGCGAGAGCTCGGCGGGATCGAGGCCGTGGGTCTGGCGCCGCACCCTCCTGCTCACGAGGACCGACCCGGCCGTCACGATGAGTAGCGCGCCCGCGGCGGGCCCCAGGAGCAGGGGCAGTTTGCCCGACACCCCGGCGTTCACGTGCTCCACGGTGATCCCGACGCTCACGAGGCCGACGACGGAGCCGTCGGTGTCGATGACCGGGACGGTCGTGTTCACGGCGGGGCCGACGGAGGTACGGAAGGTGCTGGTGACCGTATGACCGGCCAGCGCGGTCGCGAACGGCCCGGTCACGTGCTTGCCGATCAGGCTCGGGTCGGGATGGGACCAGCGGATGCCCGCCGGGCTGAAGGTCACGACGTAGTCGACGCCGGTTGTCTTGCGGACCGCTTCCGCGCTGGGCTGGAGTACGGCGCCCGGGTCGTCGGACTTCATGGCGCTCAGCGTCCCCGGGGAGTGGGCGAACGCCTCGGCGGTCGCGACCGAGCGACGCGTGGCCTCCTTCATGGTGGAGTCCCTGGCCTGGAGCACGAGTGCCGTGCCGGCCGCGACGACGAGCAGCACGGTCAGTGTCAGCTGCAGCAGAAACACCTGGCCTGCGACGCTGTGCACGCTGACGAGGGAGCGGAGAGTGTGCGCCCAGGAGGACCGTGGCTCCCCGGGAACGACGCCCTCCTGTCGGGCGGCAGGCCGCCCGAGGGACTGCGTCATATCCCCTTTGTAACACTGTGCGTAATCAGGGGCGAAGCCCCGGCCGGAGAACCGCTGCGGACAGCGCCGGCGGCGAGTTTCCTCACGAGGAGTGACCCTGCGAACGCGTCAGCCTGCCTGCGCCCCGTAAACGCGCTCGACTGTCATCGTCATGAGCACCCTGCGGTCCGACACCATCACCGACCGGTACTCGTCCCAGTCGGGGTGCTCGCCGGACGCGGCGCGGTAATAGCTCACGAGGGCCTCGACCTCGGGGCCGTGCGGGTCGGTTCCCGGTCCGGCCAGCGTGACCGGGCCCTCGGCCGTGGCCCATGACCAGCCGTCGGCACTGGTGACCTCCAGGGCGGCGCGCGGGTCACGGCGCAGATTCGCCGTCTTGGCGCGCCCCTCGGTCATCGACACGTAGAGGAGACCGGCCTCCTCGTCGTAGAAGGGCATGACGGGCGAAAGCTGAGGCAGGCCGTCCGACTTGATCGTGGCGAGGACACCGAGTCGGCTCTGGGCGAGCAGCGTGCGCGGGCTGAACGGAGTGTCGGTCATATACAGATTCAAGTCCCGACCTGGCACCGCTATTCCCCTTGCACGCACGCTCACCGCATCGCGGGGCCGGGGTCCCGCAGTCCCGTAGCTCACGGATGGGAGACTGGTCTGCCGTTCGGGGCTTCGAGGGGATGGACGGGATCATGCGACGCCGTCAGGTGACGACGCACATCGTGGCACTGGTCATGGCGGTGACCGCGACAACGGCCGCGACGGGCTGCACCCGCCTCCTCGACGACAAGGGCCCGCTGCCGTCACGGTCCGCGGAACCGCGCCTGTCGGCGGACGCGGCGGTGCGCGAGCTGACGTCCGCGCTGGCGGCGGAGGGCGTCACGCTCGATCGGGCACCCCAGGATCAGATCGTGATCGAGTGCACCGAGCGGCTGACGGGCCGTGGTGGGTCGGCGAAGGCCGCCGCGGCCCTGAAGTCCGGTTTCGCCCGTGCCCGTTCCGACCACGGCTGGAAGAGCGGCCCGGACATCGGCAGCGCCTCGCTCACCCTGCGCAAGGGCAACTGGACGGCGGCGGCCGCCCTCCCGCCCGCGACGGGTGCGTCCGCCACGACGCCGGTCACGATCATCGTCAACCTCGTGTGCGACGGCGCCCGCTCGAAGTCCGGGACGGGCGCCTCGCCGAGCCCGGCCGCTTCCTGAGCGGTGACGCTCTCGGGCCTCGGCTACTCGCCCGGCCGCGCCGCCTCCGCACGCAGTTTCGCGGCCCGTTCGGTCGGGTCGTAGGCCGGTCCGACGCCCTCGATCAGCAGCAGATCGCCCTCGATGTGGTCGGTCCGCAGCCGCAGAATGTCCTGGTACGGAGGTGAGTTGTACCAGGCACGCGCCTCGGCGAGGCCGGGGAACTCGATCAGCACCATGCTGCCCGGCCAGCTCCCCTCGACCACTTCGGCGGGCGGGCCGTGGATGACGAAGCGGCCCTCGAAGGGGTCGAGCGTGGCCTGGATGCGCTCCAGGTACTCGATGATGTCGGCGTGATGCCGGCGGCTGCGGAGATGCGCGAAGCCATAGGCGGACACGGTCGGGCTCCCTCGTTCGGGTCCTCGCGGTGCAAAGACGAGGACCCGAACGTAGCCCGGGGGCGTTCGAGGGGTCGATTACCTCTGAGGTAGGTGCCACGGAGCCGCCGCGGCGTTCACGGGACAGCCCCCTGGACCGTGGTTCAGGAAAGGGCCCCCACGTGCGCGAGGGCCTGCTTCAGGAGGACGCCGTGCCCGCCCGGCATCTCGTTCTGGACCATCTGCGACGAGGCCTCCTCCGGGGTGAACCAGACCAGGTCGAGTGCGTCCTGCCGGGGCCGGCAGTCACCGCTCACAGGGACGATGTACGCGAGCGACACGGCATGCTGGCGCGGGTCGTGGAACGGCGTGACGCCGAGCGTCGGGAAGTACTCGGCGACAGTGAAAGGCTGCAGGGACGCCGGCACGCGCGGCAGGGCCACCGGGCCGAGGTCCTTCTCCAGATGACGCAGCAGCGCGTCGCGGACGCGTTCGTGGTGCAGCACCCGGCCGGAGACGAAGGAGCGGCTGACCGTCCCGTCCCGCCCGATGCGCAACAGCAGTCCGATGTGGGTGACTTCACCATTGTTGTCGACTCGCACCGGTACGGCTTCGACGTACAGGATCGGCATGCGGGCGCGCGCCAGCTCAAGGTCGTCGGAGGTGAGCCAGCCGGGCGTGGTTTCGGTCGTATCAGACATTGGGCGATCGTACTTTCAACGTCTCCCGCGTCACGCACGCCGCTCCCGGCAACACCCCGATCGGGGACGGACGGTCATACACGAATTCAGGCAAACGACACGAGGTGGAACACCGGATGCCGCGCCGACTCCGCGGCGAACTCCTCGTCGGTCGAATCGAGCGTCACGTCGAAGTAGGCCCGGGTGACCGGCACTTCCCGCAGGTACTGCCGCAGTACGGGGACGCTTTCCTCGGGGCCGAGTTCGACCACGCGCAGGTTCTGCGACCGGCCACCGCGGCTCAGGCCGACCTCGCCGGCGACGCGGGCGTTGCGCACCCAGTCGCTGACCCCGTACGCGGCGACGAGCCAGCGCTCACCGCCCGCCGACATCACGTCGACCGGGGTGGAGTAGGGGCGGCCCGACTTCCTGCCCTTCACGGTCAGGATGTAGCGGTAGCCCTTGCCGATCCCGAGTCGGGTCATGGTCGTGAACACCCGGTTGACCGCGCGCGTCCCGAGTCCGACACGGTACGACTTCGCCATGTGCCCCTCCACTGATTCCGGCTTGCCGTGCTCGATCCTGTCCTGATCGAACTCGTCCTGGTCGCCTACGCTCCGGAAGCCTACGTTCTCCTGTTGGAACAGCCCCAGTTGACCCTTCGAAGGCAGGCAACATGTCCACACGCCCACCCCTCCCTCCCTTCACCCGCGAGACCGCCATCGAGAAGGTGCGTCTCGCCGAGGACGGCTGGAACAGCCGCTCCCCGCAGAAGGTCGCCCTGGCCTACAGCGAGGACTCACGCTGGCGCAATCGCGCGGAGTTCATCACCGGCCGGGACGCGATCGTGGAGTTCCTGTCGCGCAAGTGGAACCGGGAGCTGGACTACCGGCTCATCAAGGAGCTGTGGGCCTTCGACGGCCACCGCATCGCGGTCCGCTTCGCCTACGAATGGCATGACGACTCCGGCCACTGGTTCCGTTCGTACGGCAACGAGAACTGGGAGTTCGACGACGACGGCCTGATGCGCACCCGCCACGCGAGCATCAACGACCTGCCGATCGAGGAGTCCGAGCGCACATACCGCTGGCCGCTCGGGCGCCGCCCCGACGACCACCCGGGCCTCAGCGATCTCGGTCTGTGAACACGCCGACGCCGCTCGCCGCGATGTGACGGCGTAGCACCCCGCCGTCACGGGGATGAGACGGCGGGGGCTGCCACGTCGAGCGTGACTGTTCAAGTTTCACAGACTCAGGGCGTGATCGGAACCACGCCTCGCGAACGGATGGACACACGGGGCGACGAAGAGGCGGCGTTCAACTCCCCATCCCCGCCCATCCGTTGGCCGCGGTCGACTTGTGGCGCCGGCGGGAGCGGGCCACGCACGCGGGTGCCACAGCGGGCGGCCGAGCAGCAGAGGCGGCGGGGGCCGGCAGGAACAGCAGCACGCCGTCCTCGGCCCCGCACTGCCCTCGGACCTGTGAGGTGAGCGATGACGAGGTGGTCGGCGAGCTGGACCTGGCTCAGCAGCCCGCGCTCGGAGGATCCCGGACGGCGTAACTCAGGGCGCCGGACGACGATCTTGTGCTTACGGTCGGCGGTGGGCGCCCTGACAGGACGGCGCACCCGGGCGGCCTCGCGGACCACTTCGCACGTACCGCGAGGCCGCCCATCACCGCCTCCGGCAGGCGAGCCTGACGGCCGCACCCGACCTGATCGACACACCACGACGCCTCGCGGTCCGGCTGGACCTCGAAGGGGACCGACGGCCTCCAGTCGTGCCACGTCTCCCGGTTCGCGGGGCGTGCGGCTCACCAGGCCAGCATCAGCCAGGCGCGATGCGGCAGTTCCGTCTCGGCCGCGACGCCCTCCGCGCCGTGGAACACGCTCGCCGGTTCCGGGGTCTTCAGCGGGTCGAGCCGGACCGACGAGACCGCGTCGGGTGGCGTGGGGATGTCGACGTGGGGCAGCGCGGGATCGAAGCTGCCATTGGCCACGGCGAGTCGCGTCACCCCGTCCTGGTGGGACAGGTGCGGGATCAGGTGCGGTCCGCCGCTCACCAGCGGCAGCGTCGGGGCCTGTCCCTCCAGGAACCTGATGACGACGTGCATGACGCGCTGCCCGAAGTCGTCGCGGGGCAGGTCGGCGGGGTCGGTGGCGGCGAGTACGGCGACGCGACCGCCGAGCTCATTCACGTATCCGCAGCTGCCTGCGCCCCACGCGTCTTCCCCTGGGGTGAGGATGTGCGTCCACACCACGGCGTCCGGATGCGGCGTCAGGCGGGCCAGCGCGGGCTGTGTGTTGACGCTCAGCAGCGTGCCGACGAGGTCGGGGTCGGGGTGGTGGGTGATCTGTTCGAAGCTGAACGGGTCCGCCGTCTGCGCGTCCTCGCGGTCGACGACCTCGGCGACCTGGACACCGAGGAGGTCGCCGAATCCGCGCCGGGTCAGCACGTCGGCCGCGATCCCGTCGAGCAGCAGTCCGCCCGTCAGCATCTCCCGGATCTCGTCGTCGTCGAACGCCCAGGCCAGCATGCCGAAGACGGCCTGGACCGGAGCCTTTGAGGCGGTGACCGGGATGCCGTAGCGCAGCAGGAATTCGGCTGCCCCGCGCGGGCCGGTGCGCAGCTCCTCCAGGGTGCCGGTCCGCGTGCGGACGTGGGCCGCGGCGTCCTGCCGGTACGGCAGCCCGACCCCGAGTGTCCGGGCCTGCTTGGTATGGCGCCCCGCGATCCAGTCGAGGGCCGGGCGTGAGCGGCGCAGCAGCTGGGCCGTGCCGGGGAAGCGGTCGGGGCGGCCGGCCTGCATGGGGTGCACGTTGAGGAACAGCGCGTCCGCGCCCGACAGTTGGGCCGTGGTCATCTCGGACCAGGTCTGCACGTCGGACTTCGACCAGGTGGTGTGCGGCCAGTTCTCGATCTCCGGCTCGGACTCGACCCAGTCGGGCCGCAGCGCGCGCTGGGATTCCAGGAGCCACATCTGGCTGCTGAGGGAGCGCGGGGCGCTGTCGCTGTACGGCGCGAAGTGCGGGCGGTGCGCAGCCCGGCCCCGGACGGCCAGGGCCTGGAACAGCGCCGGCCAGTCGCGGCCCTCGACGGAGTGGACGTCGGGCAGCGAACTCATCAGCCCGAGCCGGGAACGGCCCGCCGAACGTTCCTCGACGACCTCGCTGAGCCGCTCGGCGATCTCCGTCTGGACGGTGCGCCAGACCTGCTGGAGCAGGGCGCGCCACGGGTGCGGCGACCCGGGTTCCGTGATCGCCCGCACGACCTCGTCGCGGGTCACGGGACGGCCGACGAGATCGGCCAGCCGGTCCAGGACGGAGGTCTCGAAACCCCCGCCCCAGTCCAGCGGGGCGTGGTTGTGGTAGCGGAAGTCGTCCTCCAGCCACAGCACGCGGAAGCCGAGCCCGGCGAAGCGTCCGTAATGGGCGTACAGCCATTCCCGCCAGCGGGGGCAGGTGAACGAGGCCTGCGCGGCGGCGGTCCTGCCGGTGGGCGAGACCATCGGCAGGAAGCCGTGGGCGTCCTTGCGGCCGCGGTCCGCGTGGCCGGCCGTCACCCACGGGTTGAGGCTGACGTCGAGTCCGGCGTCGCGCAGGATGTCGCTGACGGTGGCCGTGGTCTCGTACCAGCGGTCTTCGGCCTCACCGACGACGTAGCCGCCGAACACTTCCTCCGCAGCCAGCAGAAGAACGACTTCGTCGACCCCTGCCTCCTGGCAGGCCCCGGCGAGGGCGGTGGCATTCGCGACCGCCTCGGCCGGGTCCTTGCGGGGAGGGAGCTGGAATCGCAGGTGGTAGCGCGCCGACAACGGGACTCTCCTTGCACGGGTTGTACGAGGGCGGGCGCGGCCGGTGGCTCCGCCGGCCCACCGCCCCGTCCGCCGCGTCAGCTCCGGAATGTGACGAGGGGAGCTGACGCGAGGGACCGGCGATCTACGGACGAAGGAAAACTATCTGCTTGAAATTGCTCGGTCAATGGAGCTTTCGCGCAACTTCAATCAAACCCACTGAACGGCTTCTGGGCGCCCTCCGTCACGCCAGGTCCGTCGACATGGCCAGGGCCCGGTTCCGGTCGAGTTCGCGGGTGACGAGGTCGAGTTTGGCCTCGACGCGGGCCACGGCGTCGGCGCCGAGCAGGAGGCGGAGCGGAGGTTCGGGGGTCTCGGCCAGGCCGACGACGGCGGCTGCCGCTTTGGCGGGGTCTCCGGGCTGGCGGTGGTTGACGTCCGCGAGGGCCTTGCGGGTGGCGCCGGCGGTGGGCGCGTAGTCGTCGATCACGTGAGGTTCGGTGTAGAGACTCGACGCGTCGAGGAAGTCGGTGCGGAAGCCGCCGGGTTCGACGACGGTGACGTGGACGCCCAAGGGGGCGAGTTCGCCGTGCAGGGCCTCGGTGACGGCTTCGACGGCGAACTTCGTCGCGCCGTACAGGCCGACGCCGGGAGCGGTGGCGAAACCGCCGACCGAGCCGATGTTGATCACGTGGCCGGAACGCTGTTCGCGGAGTGTGGGCAGCACGGCCCGCAGGGTGCTGAGCACCCCGAAGACGTTGATGTCGAACGCGTCGCGTACGGCCGCGTCCGAGACCTCTTCCACCGCCCCGAGGAGGCCGCGCCCCGCGTTGTTGACCAGGACGTCGATGCGGCCGAAGCGCGCGAGCGCGGCATCGACCGCGGTGCGTATCGTCGCCTCCTCGGTGACGTCCAGGTCGACGGCGAGCAGGGCGTCGGGCGCGTCCGGGAAGGCACGGCGCACGGCCTCGGCGTCGCGCGCCGTGGCGACGACCTCATGCCCTCGCGCCAGCGCCTCCCGCGCGATCTCCGCTCCCAGGCCGCGCGAGGCGCCGGTGATGAACCAAACAGACATGTCTCCTGCTTTCGTGAGCGTGACTGAGTACGTGTGCCGTAGGGGTGACACGGCGCGGGTGCTGAGCCGTGCCGTGCCGTATGCGCTGTACGCGGATGCGGCTTGCGGCTTGCGGTTTACGGGTGACCCGGTACGGCACGGGCGAAGGTGAAGACCGTTTCCCGTTCCTGGCCGTCGTCGGGGAGTTCCCGGTCGGCCCACCTGTCCATGACTTCCACGATCTCGTCCTTGAACTGGGCGAGTTCGGCGTCGGTCATCCGCAGCCACACCTCGGCGGCAAAGGGCCCGAGCGGCCAGCGCTGCTGCTCGGACTGGGGCTGATCGGCCCAGCGGCGCACCTGGTTGATCTGCCGCTCGAGGTTGAGGGACTCGGCGGCCTGTGCGACGGCCTCCCCCGCCGCGTCGTCGGCGAAGTCGACGGAGGACCACAGGAGCTTCGGAGTGGTGCGCCGCCACCACCGTTCCCGGCGGTCGCGCGCGAGTTCAGGGGCCTCCTCGATCAGCCCAGCGGCGGCCAGCGCCTTCAGGTGGTGACTCACATTGCCGACGGCTTCGCCCGTCGCCTGCGACAGTGCGCTGGCGGTGGAAGGGCCGTCGAGCTTGAGCAGATCGAGCAGGCGGCGACGGACCGGGTGGGCCATCGCGGCCAGCACCCGGGAATCGGTGATGGGAGGGGCCATACGGGCAACATTACTTACACAAGAACTCTTGTGCAATGGTTCTTGTGGGACTGGTTCAACCACGGTGGAACAGGTCCTGCGGATCTACGCGCACCCAGCCCTGCCGCGTGGCGGGCGGGCGGGGGACCTCCCGGTGCAGGGCGCGCCATTGATGCACGAGCGCGTCGTAAATGGGCGTCGGCGAGGCGGCCCCGCCCGTGCCCAGCGGGGCAGCGTGACGCGGTCGGGGCGCAGGAACGCTTTTGCGCGGGTCGTTCATGCGCTGACCAACGACCGCGCCCCCTCCTGGCCACGCCATCGGCGAAGGATCTTTCCCAGGACACACATCCGAGCGGCGACGGACCACCGCGAAGCCGCGACGTCGCTCCGTCACACGTCGAGCATGAGCCTCGGTCCGGCGCTCATCGGCACGCACAGCAACATCGTCCGGCTCTCGGCGCGTTCCTGGTCGGTGAGCAGGTCGTCGTGGTGTTCGGGCGGTACGGCCAGGACCGGCGTCTCACGGGCTCACCGCGCTGGTCCGCCGCATCGAACGCCTGGAACCCGCCGGTCCTGAGACCCCGTTCGTGCACAACACGCTGCGCGGCTGGTCCTCGGTCCCGGTGCGCGCGGTGGCCCGCTGAGCCCGCGGAGCTCCGGCCGCCACGCACATCCGCGGCCCAGGGTCAGTCCTTCGTCAGCCTCACGGGAATCGCCTTCAGGCCTCCCACGATGAAGCCGCCGGCCGGTTCCAACGACTCGGCGGGCAGGGCGAGTTCCAGGTCGGGGAAGCGGTCGAAGAGGGCCGGGAGGGCGATCGCGGCTTCCATACGGGCCAGGGGCGCGCCCAGGCAGCGGTGGACTCCGTGGCCGAAGCTGAGGTGTTCGGCGCTCGGGCGGCGTGCGTCGTACTGGTCGGCGGTGTCCCCGTGCTGCCGCGGATCGCGCCCGGTGGCCGCGAACGACGCCAGAATCGGCTCGCCCTTGCGGATGGTGGGCCCGTCCGGGATCTCGATGTCCTCGACGGCGAACCGGAGCGGAAGGTTGACGACGCTGGGGGCCCAGCGGAGGGTCTCCTCGATCACGTCGTTCCAGGAGAGCTTGCCCGCACGGACCAGTTCGAGCTGCTCCGGGTGCGTGAGCAGGGCGTGAACGGCGTTGCCTATGAGGTTGACCGTGGTCTCGTGGCCGGCGACGAGGACGAGCAGGAGCGTGTCTATCAGCTCCTGTTCGGTCATGCGCTGGCCTTCCTCGTCCCGCGCGGCGACCAGCACACTGGTCAGGTCCGACGCGGGTTCCTCGCGCTTCAGCGCGGCCAGCCCCTTCAGCAGCGCCTGGATCTCGACGAACGCGGCGCCCGCCTCCTGCGGGTCGACGGAGGTCATGATGATCTCGGAAAGCCGGGCCAGTTCGGCGCGGGTGTCGCCCTCGGGGACACCGAACAGCTCGCAGATGACCTGCATCGGCAGCCGGTGCGTGAAGCTCTCGCGGAGGTCGACCGCGGATCCCCGGGGCGCCGTGGCGAGTTCGTCCAGGAGGGCGGCGGTGATGCGCTCGACCGAGGGCAGCATGGCGTCGGTGCGGCGGGCCGTGAACGCCGGTGCGATGAGCTTGCGCAGCCGTCGGTGGTCGCTCCCGTACGCGGTGAACATGTTGTTCACGCCGACCCAGGTGGCCAGCCAGGACTCGCGGTACTCGCCGCGCTGCCACGCGGGCCAGTGCAGGTTGGGGTCCTTGGACACGCGTGGGTCGGTCAGCAGGTCCTTGAGCAGGCTGTGGCTGGTGATGGCCCATGCCTCGGGGCCGTCGGGGAGCCGGACGAGCGTCACCGGACCCGCGGCGCGCAGCCGCGCGGCCTCGGCGTGGACGTCGGCACCGGCCGGGTCGATTGCGACGGGTTGCGGTCCCATGAAGTGGCTCCTGCCTGGTCGGGATCTTGGGGCCGGAGGATGACGCGCCCCGCGGCGCGAGAGCCCTGAGGAACCTATCCAAGATCATTACGACTGTCCGGCAGGGATGGCCGGTTCGATGCGTCCGAGCCTGGGCTGCCGGTCGCTCGACAGGTGTTCCGGCCGGGCGGACGCGCGCGGCACCTCTGAGTGGACCGGTCCTCAACGGGTCCCGTCTTGGCCGAAAGTCAACCACTCGACGGACAGTCAACAACCGTGTCTGCACCGCCGAGTTGGCGTGGTGGGCAGACCGGAGACACCTGCCCGCAGGGGCCGCACGGTACTCCCACCCCGCTCCTGGCAACTCCTGGCACGCCGTCCCGCGCGAAACTCCGGGCTCAGCTCTGCTCGGTCGGCAGCTCGAGGCGCGTCAGGTGCTCGGGCGTGAGTGCATGCAGGAAGCTCTCGGCGTCGAACGCTTCGCCGGCGGCGACCACGCCGGTCACCACACGGTCGCCTTGGAGCATGCGCGCGAGGGCCTCGACGACGAGCGGCGCCGTGACGGCGTAGATGTCACGGCCTCCCGCCACGGCGCGGCGCGTCTCGCGGCCGCGGGTCACCACGGCCTCCACGAGGAAGGACTGCGCGGAGCGGCCGTCGGCGTCGGCGGGTACGGGCTCGGGGGTGTCCTCCGCGCGGATGTCGCGCAGCGGCGCGAGGTTCATCACCGCGCGCACCTCGGGGGTGCGCACGTGGCGCGGGAGCGTGACCTGGTCGGCCGTCGCGAACACGACGGTGTCCTGCTTGCCGAGCGGCTCCGGGAAGGTCCACGGGGAGACATCCTGCGCATACGAGAAGGGGCTCAACCTGCCCGCGGTGAAGGTGAGATGGCGCCCGGCGTTGCTCTCGCCGGTGCGGCGGGTGCCCTGCGTCGGGTGCCAGCTGTCGAGGCCGTACGCGAGTGTGATCTCGTCCGCGTCCGGCCAGTCGCCGAGAGCGGCGGTGGCGAGGAGGTCACCCAGGCCGCCGTAGAACGCCAGGGACGGAACGACGGCGATGCCGGCCTCCCTGGCGCGGTCGCCGTAGGTGTCGAACAGGGCGGCGGTGACGGCCTGTTCGGCCCCGACGTCCAGGTAGGGGATGCCCGCGCGGAGCGCCGCGTCCACCAGCGGGCTGGCCGTGTCGAGGAACGGTCCGGCGGCGTTGATGACCGCCGCCGCTCCTTCGAGGGCCCGGTCGAGGGAGGCCGCGTCGTCGGGGAGCGCCTGACGCACGGGCGCGCCGGGAGCGAGGTCGCGCACCGCGTCGAGCTTGCACGCGTCCCGTCCGACGAGCACCGGCGTCGCTCCCCGTCTCAGCAGCTCCGCCACGACGAAGCGGCCGGTGTGTCCGTAGGCGCCGAAGACGACGACCGGCCGCCCGTCGAGCGACCCGGTGGTGTGATGCGAGGCGGGTCCCGAGAGGGTGTTGCTCATCGTCGGCTCCAGTGTCCGAAGGGCGGTGGTGTGCGGTTCGACAGCAATGATCCGGGCGAGGGGCCCGCCCAGCCAGTGGCAGGAATGACGAGGGGCGTACAGTTTCGGACATGCAATCCCTCGCGCGTTCCGCTGTACGTTCCGCTGCGCATTCGGTTGCGATGGCGCTCCCCGAAGGCACGATGCTCTTCGAGGCCGCGGGGGCGCTCGAAGTCTTCGGCTCCGACCATTCCGACCTGGCCGCGCCTTGGTACTCGTTCACCACCTGCGGACCCGCCGGGTCCCGCGTCGGCGACTGGCTCCGGGCCGACACCACCCACGGACTCGAGGCCGTCGCCGATGCGCAGACGGTGATCGTCCCGGCGTGGCGCGACGTCGAGCAGGAGCCTCCGCAGGAACTGCTCGACGCCCTGCGCACCGCCCACTCGGCAGGCGCCCGGATCGCCTCGCTGTGCACCGGCGCCTTCGTCCTGGCCGCGGCCGGACTCCTCGACGGCCGTCGCGCCACCACTCACTGGGCGCACACGGAAAGGCTCGCGGCGCGGTACCCGGGCGTCAGGGTCGACGCCGAAGTGCTGTTCACCGACGAGGGCAGCGTCCTCACGTCCGCCGGCAAGGCGGCCGGAATGGACCTGTGCCTCCACATCGTGCGCACGGACCACGGGGCGACGGTCGCCAACGCCCTGGCGCGGCACCTCGTGACGCCGCCCCATCGGGACGGCGGCCAGGCGCAGTTCATCCCGGCGCCGGTGACGCACGGGCGCGACCATCCGCTCGCCGATCTGCTCCCCTGGGTGCTGGCCCGGATCGACCAGCCGCTCACCGTCGAGGACATGGCCCGCCAGGCGGGCATGAGCAGCCGCAACCTGGTGCGGCACTTCCATGCCGTCACAGGGACGGCGCCCCTGAGGTGGCTGTTGAGCCAGCGTGTGCGGGAGGCGCAGGAGCTGCTGGAGTCGAGCGACGACACCGTCGAGCGGATCGCGGCACGGACGGGCATGGGGACCTCCGCCACGCTCCGGCGGCACTTCGCCCGGGTCACGGGCCTGCCGCCGGAGGCCTATCGGAGGACGTTCGGCGGCCGGTGACACGCGCCGCACCCCGCACGATGCACACCCCCACGATCACCGAACCCTCACCCTAAAGCTGAGGTCGAGGTGCCACTCGATGAGACCACGCCTCGGACCGGGCCCGGGACCGCGCGCCGGACGACGGGACCGCGCCTGGGAGCCGCCCGGGACCCGCCTGGTACCGCCAGTCCCAGGAAGACGGGACTCCTGGCTGATGGCAGCGCGGGGCCGCACGCTGGTGGCATGACGAAAACACTCATCACCGGAGCGAACAAGGGTCTCGGCTTCGAGACCGCCCGCCGACTCGTCGCCGCAGGCCACACCGTCTACGTGGGCAGCCGCGACCCCGAGCGCGGCCGCCGCGCCGCCGAGCAGCTCGGCGCACGCTGGGTCCAGCTCGACGTCACGGACGACGCGTCCGTGAACGCCGCCGCGAAGACGATCGAGGCCGACGGCGGCCTGGACGTGCTGATCAACAACGCCGGCATCGAGGGCCGGACCCCGGACGGCGGCGTGATCGGCGCCGCGGACGTGACCGCCGACGAGATGCGGTCGACCTTCGAGACGAACGTCTTCGGCGTCGTACGTGTCACCCACGCGTTCCTGCCCCTGCTGCACAAGTCCGACGCGCCGGTCGTGGTCAACCTGAGCAGCGGCCTGGCCTCGCTGGCCCGGGTCACCGACGCGGGGACGCCGACCCACGCGTATCCCGGAGTCGCCTACCCCGCCTCGAAGACGGCGGTGAACATGGTCACCGTGCAGTACGCGAAGGCGTTCCCCGGCATGCGGATCAACGCGGTCGAGCCCGGCTACACCGCGACGGACCTGAACGCCCACACCGGCATCCAGACCGTCGAGGAGGGCGCCGAGATCATCGTGCGCATGGCCCAGCTGGGCCCCGACGGCCCGACCGGCACGTACGTCAGCGCGGAGGGCCCGCTCCCCTGGTGACGACGCGCGTCGCCCGACGGGGACGCCCGCCTCACACCGTCCCGTCCGCCATCGCCCGCGTGACGTCACGCCCACCGCGTACACGTCGCGCGAGGTTGGCGGCGGCGTCGGGCCACCCGGCGTGGTCGAAGGAGAAGCCCGCGTCGAGCAGCCGGCCCGGGACCACGCGGCGGCTCTTCAGAAGGAGTTCGGTGTCCGAGCGGAGCGCGAACGCGCCGAGTTCGGCCATCCACTTCGTCGCGGGAAGGCCCACCGGAACGCCCCATGCCGCGCGTAGCGCACGCATGAAGTCACGCTGCGGCAGCGGCTCGGGGGCGGCGAGGTTCACGGGCCCGTCCAGGTCGTCGCGTTCGATCAGGAACCGGACCGCTCGGGCGAAGTCACGGTCGTAGATCCAGGACACGTACTGGCAGCCGCCCGCGACCGGACCACCGAGGCCGAGCCTGGCCAGGCGCAGGAGGACGTCGAAGACACCGCCGCGATCGGGGCTCATGACCATCGCGGCGCGCAGGGCGACCTTGCGGGTGTGCGGGGTGTCGGCCCGCTCCTGCGCCCGCTCCCACACCTTGGCGATCTCGACGCTGTAACCCCAGTAGCCCGGGACGCCGGCCTCGTCGCCGCCGAGTACGCCGGTTGTCTCGTCGTTCGGCGCGGCGAAGCTGTGGGCGTAGATGGTGGCCGTACTCATCTGCAGCCACACCCTCGGAGGTCGCGCTGCGGCGGAGACGGCCTCGCCGACGACCTCGGCGGACCGCACGCGCGAGTCCATCATGGCCCGGAGGTTGGCCTGTGTGTAACGGCAACTGACGCTGCGTCCGGCGAGGTTGATCACGACGTCGCTGCCGTCGACGACCTCGGCCCAGGGGCCCAGGGTCTCGCCGTTCCAGCGGACTTCGTCGTCGTGCACGGGCCGCCGCGTGAGGACGACGACTTCGTGTCCCGCTGCGGCCAGTTCACGCTTCAGGATCGTCCCTACCTGCCCGGTGCCGCCGGGTATCACGATCTTCATGGAGCCCCCTCATCGTGTCGGCCCCACCTTAGCGCAGATATTTGAACACGTTCAAATAGAAGGGGGCCCAGGAGGGCCGCCCGCGCGGGACGGTCCTCAGGCCCGGTCGCGGACGTGCAGGTCGAGTCCGCTCGTGCCCGGTGCCTCGACCTCCGGCAGGAGCCGCATGTCGTGGTCGTAGTCGCCGCCCGTGAGAGGGCGGAAGGGGACGGGCGTGGCCGTGAAGAGTGTGTCGAGTCGTCGCGCGTACTCCGCCCGCGCGGCGGCGAATCGTTCGTCGGGCAGTTCGTTCGAGCTGTACACCGCGAACGGCTCCAGCGGGTTCATGCCGGTGAACCAGAACAGGCCGTGCTGAATGGGGTGCAGAACGTCCGCGAGGCTTCCGTGGACACCACGGTCGGAGAACGCGGACTCGCGCGCGCCGACCGTCACCGACACGAGCGCCCGCCTGCCCGGCAGGGAGCTTTCGCCGTACGGCGGCGGGACCGCGGGGCCGTACGCGAAGCCGCTCGTGAAGACCCGGTCGATCCAGCCCTTGAGGATCGCGGGCGCCGAGAACCACCACATCGGGAACTGCAGGACCACCGCGTCCGACCAGCGCACCTTCTCCTGCTCCGCCGCGATGTCGGGTGACAGACCGCCCGAGAGCGTCGCCCGCTCGGAGTCGGCCATCACGTGCAGCCGGGCCGCTCCGGTGCGCTCGGGGAAGTCCTCGGCGTCCACCGTCGCCTTCCACTTCATCGCGTAGAGGTCGGACACCCTCACCTCGCCCCGCCGTGCGCAGGTGCTCGACCGCGAAGCCGGTCAACGCGGAGTTGAGCGAACGGGGTTCCGGGTGGGCGCTGACCACGAGGATCTTCTTGGGCTGCCGAGGCGTCGTGTCGTTCATGCCACCACGTTCGCCCAGGCGCGTCCGGGCAGCCAGCACCCTGGTCAACGGCGGAACGCTCATCCTGGTACTGCGAGGGCCACGCATACTTGGGTCCATGGACGGCGTGAACGGCATCGGGGACACGGGCGCGGGCACCACCCTCACCACCGGCGGCTCGCAGCGCGGCCTCGGAGACTTTCTCCGCGCCCGCCGCGCGCGCGTCACACCGGAGCGCGCCGGGCTCTCCGGCGGCCGTCGCCGGCGGGTACGGGGACTGCGCCGCGAAGAGCTGGCACAGCTCGCCGGGATCAGCGTGGACTACTACGTACGCCTGGAACAGGGCCGCGCCACGCAGCCCTCCCCAGAGGTCGTCGACGCGCTCGCCGGAGCGCTCGGCCTCGACGCGGCGGAGCGCGGGCATCTCGCGACCCTGGCCGGTGCGCGGCAGGGCCCCGCGCCCGAGACCAGGGTCAGCCCGATGCCTTCCCGGCCTTCGCCACGAACCATCGCCTGGACGTGGTGGCGTGGAACGTCCTCGGCGCCGAGCTCATCGGCGGTCTGGGCAAGCCGGCCCGCCGCGACCGGAACAACGCGCGGTACCTCTTCCTCGACCCCGCTTCCCGCGTCGTCCACCCTGAGTGGGAGGACCGGGCGGCGGAGGCCGTGGGCCAGCTGCGGGTCTGGTCGGGGCGCTACCCCGACGACACGGAACTGGCCGCGCTCATCGCCGAACTCACCGCGCTCAGCCAGGAGTTCAGGCGTATCTGGGACAGCGGCGAGGTCGTGATGTGCGCGGCGGGGCGCAAGCTCCTGAGACACCCGGTGGCCGGGCTGCTCACGCTGGACTTCGAGACGCTGCACGTACCGGCAGTTCCCGGCGAGACGGGCCTGGTCGTGCATGTGTTCAGCGCCGAGGACGGCAGCGAGGAGGCCGCGGCTCTCGCGCGGCTGACCGAAGCCGTTACAGTGGCCCACAGGCCGTGACTGGCGCTGGGGTGGAGAACCACCGGGGAGCGGCCTGACCAAAGGGTCGATGTATGCCGTGCGCCTGGGCGAGTGGTCAATGACGCCTGGGAGGCGACCATGTCCCCGACACGGACAACCCACCTCATGGACGGCACCGGTCCCGCCCGGCGCCTCGTCGAGGAGTCCGCGGGCAAGGCGGCGGAGCTGGTGAGGCGTACGGGCTCGGCGCCCTGCCTCGCGACCGTGCTGGTGGGCGAGGATCCCGCCTCCGTCACCTACGTACGTATGAAGCAGGCCCGCTGCGCCAAGGCCGGTATCGAGTCGCGGCGCGTCCAGCTCCCCGCCACCACGACGACCGCGGAGCTGGTCGCCACCCTGCGCGAACTGTCACAGGACGCGTCGGTCCACGGAATCCTGCTCCAGCACCCCGTGGGCCCGCACATCGACGAACGCGCGGCCTTCGAGGCCATCGCTCCGGAGAAGGACGTCGACGGCGTCACCATGAGCTCGTTCGGCGCGATGGCCTTCGGGCTGCCCGGGTTCGTCTCCTGCACACCCGGCGGAATCATGCGGCTCCTCGACGAGTACGACGTCGGTCTCGCGGGCCGGCACGCGGTCGTCGTGGGCCGGAGCGCGATCCTCGGCAAGCCGGCCGGGATGCTGCTGCTCGCCCGGGACGCCACGGTGACGTACTGCCACTCGCGGACTGCCGACCTCAGCACGTTCGTGCGGGAGGCGGACATCGTGGTGGCGGCGGTGGGCCGGCCCCGGCTCATCCGCGGCGAGGACATCAAGCCTGGCGCGGTCGTCATCGACGCCGGCTACAACGCGGGCAACGTCGGTGACGTGGACTTCGACACCGCGGCCGAGCGGGCCCGCCTGATCACTCCCGTTCCCGGCGGGGTGGGCCCCATGACCATCGCCGTCCTCCTGGCGCAGACGGTCACCGCCGCATACCGCCAGCTCGGCGCGGACCCCGGCCGCGCGCTCGCCTGAGGGGACGGCGGTCCGGGGCCCTACGCGGTGGCGACGTCGAGGAGTCCGGCGGCCGCCACCGCGAGTGCGGCGCGCGGCAGCGGCTCGCACTCCAGCGGTGCGCACACCTCGAAGCCGATGTGCCGTACCGCCGTCTCACCGGAAGGCAGCATCTGGAGATACTCGGGCCCGTCGGGTTCCTCGCGGCCCAGGAGGAATGCGACGGTCAGCAGCGTTCCGGCGGCGACCCCCGGGGATCCGGCCTGCGGTTCACGGGCGATCAGGGTGAACTCTCCCTCGTACGGGCCTGGCGGCGGCTCGGCCAGAAGCCACTGAGCGAACTCGGCGGCCCGCGCCGCGCCTTCACCCAGTGGCACGCGCCCGAGGAAGTACGCCCCGAACCACCAGCCGCCGTCCGTATCTGTGCCGAGGGCCGATCCACAGCTCCTCGACGGGCCGGCCCGGATAGTGGGTCCCGCGCCATGCGAGGCGGAAGAGGGGACCGGTTCCGGGACGGGGGCGATCCGCGTACGGCATCGAGTGATCTCCTTCGGGCACTGGCGCTCAGACCACCCAGTGCGGTCGGCGCGCGGCTGATGCCGAGGGGAGGCCGGCGGCGAGCGCGGTCGCCATGCGGTGGACGGCCTCGCGCAGGGTGTCCGCCGAGGTCGTGTACGGGATGCGCATCCGCTGCTCGAAGATGCCTGGGTCGGTGGCGAAGTGGGCGCCGCTCTCGATCCGGACGCCGTTGTCGAGGGCCCGCTCGGACAGCGCGGAGGCGACGGGTTCGCCCAGGTCGACCCAGAACGACAGCCCGCCGGGCGGCAGTTGCCAGGTCCAGTGCGGCAGGTGCTCGCCCAGCGCGGCGGCCAACGCCGCGCGCTGTAGCCGTAGTTGCTCAAGGCGGGGCGGCAGAAGCTCGTCCGACCGGTCCAGGAGGGTGAGGGCCAGGAGTTGGTCGACGACCGATCCGCCCATGTCGGTGGCCACGCGCTGGCCCGCGAGTTCGGTGACGAGCGGTGCGGGCGCGCGCAGCCAGCCGATACGCAGGCCACCCCAATGGGTCTTGCTCATCGAGCCGATGGCGATGACCTGGCCGGCGCCACCCTTCGCGGCGTGGGAGGCGAAGGGAGGCGGGGCGGGCACGTCGAGCGCGAGGTCGGCCAGCGTCTCGTCGATGACCAGCCATGTCCCGGAGCGCTCCGCCGCCCGCAGGACGCGCGCCCGCTCCTGCTCGGGCATGAGGCAGCCGGTCGGATTGTGGAAGTCGGGGACCAGGTAGGCCATTTGGGGCACGGCCTGGCGAAGGGTCGATTCGGTGATCTCGATGTCCCAGCCGGTGTCGGTCACGGGGACGGACACGGTGCGCAGCCGGGCTCGGCGCAGGGCGTCAAGGGCGTTGGGGTAGGACGGGTTCTCGACCATGACCCGGTCACCGGGGCTGCTCAGGAGTCCCAGGACGAGTGTCAGCGCGTGCTGCGCGCCGGACGTCACAAGGATCTGTTCGGGCAGGGTGGCGAGACCGCGTCGGGTGTAGCGCTCGGCGATGGCGGCGCGCAGGTCGGGCAGGCCGTAGGGGTGGTAGCCGGGGGTGTGCGCCTGCTCGGCCAGTTGCGGGGTGATGTGCGCGAGGGCGTCGACGAGTGCCTGCCGGGGCAGCCCGGGCGAGGCTCTGGCCAGGTCGATCGCGGTGTCCGGGGGGCCGAGGAGGCGTGTGATGCCACTGGGGGTGCGGCCTTCGGGCAGGGCGGTCCACGTGCCCGATCCCTGGCGGCTGTGCGCGTAGCCGCTCTCGCGCAGCAGGTCGTACACGGCGGTGACGGTGGTTCTGCTGGTGGCGAGGGCTGCGGCCAGTTCGCGCTCTGCGGGGAGCTTGACGTGCAGCGCGATGCGTCCGTCGAGGATGAGCGTGCTGATCGCCTGGGCGAGGTGGCGGTAGGCGGGTCTCGTGCCCGAGATGTCAGGAAGCATCGCGGCGAGCCGGCGGCTGCCCAGGGTCCGGTCCGCGCGGCCCACCCTGTCCACGGGCAGGAAGGCGTTCGCGTCAGTCAAACCATTCTCCCCAGATTGGCCATGTTATGCGGGCCAATGACTCTACAGAGTTGCCGCAATGGCCTTGAAGGCATACGACACCCAGGGCGGAGACAGGCACACATGCGGCACGACACGGGTATGACGGGCCACCTCGAGAAGGCGGCACCTCAGAGCAACGACATCGGCGCAGCGACCTCGCCTCCGGGGCCCGGCGAGATCCCGACGACCGCACCCCGGACGCCCGGTGGCGGCGCCCGCACCACTCCCCCACTCACCTACGTACGCTTCGGGGAACGCCCGCTCCGCCGCCTGCCGCAGTTGTTCACCGGCCTCGCCCTGTACGGATTCAGCATGGCCGTCATGGTGCGCTCCGCGCTGGGGCTGAGCCCTTGGAGCGTCCTCAACGAGGGGCTGGAGAAGCACACTTCGCTGACCTTCGGCACACTCACCGCCGTCGTGGGTGTGTCCGTCCTGCTGCTGTGGATCCCCCTGCGGCAGCGGCCGACGTTCGGCACCGCCGCCAACATCGTCGTCATCGCCTTCTCGTCCGACCTCGGGCTCACGCTCGTCCCCGGAGGCCTGGCACTCCCCGAGCGCGTCGGGCTCCTCCTCGCCGGGATATCCGCCAACGCCCTGTCCGTCGCCGTCTACGTAGGCGCACGGTTCGGTCCGGGGCCCCGGGACGGGCTGATGACCGGAGCGTCCGCCCTGACCGGGCGTTCCATCCGCGTGGTCCGCACGTGCATCGAGATCGCCGTGCTCGCATCGGGGTGGCTGCTCGGCGGCGGCGTGGGCCTCGGCACCGTGCTGTACGCCCTGACCGTCGGCCCCATCACGCAGTTCTTCCTGCCCCGGTTCGCCTACACGAGCCCGACCAGGACCGCACGCACGGGCCCGTCTGTCACCGGCTCCCGCAGGTCTTCGTAGAGTCTGTGCGTCATATCTGCCCAAGCATCTGCTCGACCGGGCCCGGTACGGCGAGTTCGACACGTGAGCGCGGGCCGTTCTTGCGTCTATCGCCGGGCGCCCTGCCGGCGGTAGAAGTCGAACTGGGTCACGCCGTCGTAGCCGTAGCTCTCGGGGTGCAGTTCGTGCAGCGCCACCCCGCAACGGGCAAGCGGGCCCAGGGTCTTGGTCATCAGCTCACCCGCCTCAGCGATGAACGCGGCCTTCTCCGCGGCGCTGTTCGTGCCGACGGTGACGGTGGCCTCGACATGGGCGTCGAGGCCATCGGTCAGCGGCCTGCCGTCCACGTAGTAGCGCTCGGCCGGAACCAGGTCGACGTGCACGATGGTCCGCGCGCCGGACTTGCGCAGTGCCGACACCGCCAGGCCGGTCAGGCCCTCGGCGAGGGTGCGCCGGACGCCGGCGGGGAGCGCGGGGTCGGTGACGGTGACACGGATGAAAGGCATGGCTTCTCCTGAGCAGGTGGGAGGAGTGTGTCCGCCGGAGCCGGCGGCACGGACCAAGACTCACCCGACCTGGCACCATTGATCCAACGCATACGTGTCATAGGTATATGAGGCCCCCGCATGACCGTGAACCTTTCCCAGTTGAGGGCGTTCCTCGCCGTCGTCGACGCGGGGGGCTTCAGCGCGGCGGCGGCCGAACTCGGGCTGAGCCAGTCGGCGGTGTCGCACGCGGTCGCGTCCCTGGAACGCGAGTTGACCGCTCCGCTGCTGGTGCGTGCCGTCCCGGTGCGGACCACGGCGCTCGGCGAGCGGGTCGTGCCGCACGCCCGGACCGCCGTGGCGGCGGCGCGGTCCGTGGAGCAACTCGCGTCGGACGCCGCCGCGATGACGGGCACGGTACGGCTCGCCGCCACACCGACGGTCTGCCAGGGTCTGATTCCCGGCCTGCTGCGGCACTGGGGCGAGGGCCAGCCCCATATCACGGTCCGCGTCTTCGAGGGGGACAGCTCCGAGATCGCCGCCTGGCTGGAGAACGGGACGGCCGATGCCGCCATCCTGATCGACCCTCCCCCGGGCCGGGGCATCCAGCTCGCCGCGGACAGCTACCGGGCCGTGCTGCCCCTGGACCATCCCCTCGCCGGCGAGCCGGTCGTCGACATCCGCGACCTGGAGGACGATCCGTTCCTGATCTCGCCCAACGGCTGCGAGGACCGCATCCGGACGATCCACCGTCTCGCCGGGCTGAGGTTCACACCCACGCACCGTGTACGGGATCTGGCGACCCTGATCAGCATGGTGCAGGCCGGTATCGGCGTGACCGTCCTGTCGGAGGTGTCCCGCTCCCTGATCCCGCCCGACCTGGCGCTGCTGCCGGTGCACCCTCAGACCTCGCGCCGCCTCGTACTGACCGGACCCCGCGCCCGCCCCTGGCATCCGGCCATCCGCACCCTGGCGGAGTCCGCCCTGGAGCATCTCGCCTCTTCCGGTGCCACGCCGGTCGCACACGCGGGCTGAAGAATTCCGTCGAAGCCACGGACGGTGCTGATAACTGTGGCCGCATGACCCATGGGAAGACTTCATACGTGTGCCTGCCCTGCCGGGTCTCGTACAAGCAGGCCTACGACCGGGGCAGGGAGCGGATCTGTCCGCGCTGTGCTGAGCCGATGATCCATGCGGGGTCGGCGTTCGCCGCGCCGCGCCGCCGGGACACGGCCGCGTGGCGGGCGCTCACGGTCCTGCTGAACGCGGGCGTGGGCTTCCACAAGAGCTGCTGCGGCGGCCCGGGGTTCCGGCCCCGCAGTCCGCGTGAGGTGCGCGAGCGCCTCGCGTACGCCGAGCGGTCCGGTGAGCCCGTCGCCCGCGCGCTCACGCGGTATGACGTGCCGTGGATCGGCGGGCCCGGTCGGCGTTGACGGGTGCCGTCGTGTCGAGCGGCGTGGGCGCAGAGCGCGACGGCCGCCGCGCCGGGGGTGATCCGGTGACCCCCTGACCGGCCACGGGCTTGCTTATTGGTCACACACTCAATAATATCCCGGGTATGCCGTCACGCGTCCAGCACAAGCGAATTCGGAAGACGCCGGCCGCCCGACGTGCGGAGATCGTCGACGCGGCCGCCGCGGTAGCCCTCGCCGAAGGGCTCGAGTGCGTCACTCTGCGGCGGATGGGCGAGGAGCTCGGCGTCCGCCCCGGGCTGATCAGCCACTACTTCCCCGCGGCGGACGACCTCGTGGCGGAGGCCTTCGGCAGCGCCGCCGGCGCCGAGCTCGACAGCCTGCTGCCCGCCGAGCGGACCCAGGGGATGCCCACGCTGCACCTGGGGTGGTTCTTCGCGCGCGCGACGGGCGCGCCCTACGACAACATCAGCCGCCTCTGGATCAACGCGCGCCACCTCAGCCGCTACCGGCCCGTCCTGCGCGACCGGGTCGCCGAGCAGGAGGCGGCCTGGCGCGAGCGGCTCACCGGCCTGATCCGGGAGGGCGTCGACCGGAACGAATTCCGTACGGACGACCCGTATGTGACGTCCATTCAGATCCTGGTGGTGCTCGACGGCCTCGGAGCGCACGCCAACACCGACACGAGCAACCGCCCCGCCGCGGTGTCGCGCATGGCCGCCACGACGGCGGAACGCGAACTCGGCCTTCCGAACGGGACGCTCACCAGAACCGGCGCATCGCTCACGGCGTCACCCACCGGCTAGGACCTGGCCCTCCCCTCCCCGGCCACCACCCACCCGCCCTGCAAGGAGCCGCCGTGCCCACCCCGCTCGTCCTGTTCTCCGCCCGCCTGCTCGACCCGGTCACCGGCGCGTTCCTGCCGCAGACGGCCCTCGCCGTGTCCGGCGGCCGGATCTCCGCCCTGGGTGACGACCGCGGCATACGTGAGCACGTGGACTCCTCGACCACGGTGATCGACCTCAAGGGCGCCGTGGTGACGCCGGGCCTGGTCGACGGACACCTCCACCCCGTCTCCGGTGCCGAACTGACGCACGGGCTCGACCTGTCGGACTGCACGGACGTGGAAGGCGTGCGTGCGACGCTCGCCGCCGAGGTGCGGAAGCTGACGCCGGGGGCGTGGCTGCACGGCTGGGGGCTCGACCCGAACGTCTTCGGAGACCGGCCCGTCGGAATCGCCCCCTTCGACTCCGTCCTCGACGGCGTACCGGCCCTTCTGCTCCTGTTCGACGCCCATTCCATGCTGGCCAGCCGGCGCGCGCTGGAACTGGCCGGGGTGGACGGCCCGCGCACCTTCGACCAGGCCTCCGCCGAAGTGGTCTGCGACGCGCAGGGCCGTCCCACCGGTCTGCTCCAGGAGGACGCCGCCTGCGAGCTCGTGGAACGCGTCGCCCCGCAGCCCACGCGGGAGGAGCGCCGCAACCGGCTCGCCGCCACGCTGCGCGCCATGGCCGCCTCGGGTCTCACCGGCGGTCACGTCATGGACGCGAACGGGGACAGCCTCGCCCTCTTCTCCGAGCTCGACGCCGCGGGTGAACTCGCGCTCCGGCTGCGGGTCGCGCCATGGTGCCAGCCCGGTACCGACGCCGAGGGAGTACGGGCGCTCATCCGGCAGCAGGGCGCCGGCGGCGCGCTGTGGCGGACGGACGGCGTCAAGATCTTCATGGACGGCACCATCGACAACGGCACGGCCTGGCTGGAACGCCCGGACTGCCACGGCGAGTCCACCCACGCGTTCTGGCCGGACCCCGAGGTCTACTCGCGGATCGTCGGCGAGCTCCACCGCGCCGGGGTTCCCACCGCCACCCACGCGATCGGCGACGCCGCCGTACGTCATGTCCTGGATGCCGTCGAGAAGGCGCAAGCCGCCGGCGGGCGCGGGGTGCGTCACCGGGTCGAGCACATCGAGACCGTGCCCGACGACACCCTGGGCCGGTTCGCCGAACTCGGCGTCATCGCGTCCATGCAGCCCACCCACTGCTGCGACTTCACCCGGGCCGACCACACCGACAACTGGTCGCGCCGCCTCGGTGAGGAGCGCGCATCACGCGCCTGGCGCTGTCGCGATCTGCAGGACTCGGGCGCCACGGTGGTCCTCGGCTCCGACTGGCCGATCGCCCCGTATCCGCCGCTCGGGGTCATGGCGGGCGCGCGCCACCGCCGCCCGAGCCGTGACCTCAGTCAGGACCCGCACGGACCCGAGCAGGCGCTCACGCCGCTCGAAGCGCTCCAGGGTCTGACGGCCAACGCGGCCTATGCGGCGGGCGAGGAGCACGAGGCGGGGCGGATCGCCGTCGGCTACCTCGCCGACCTCACCGTTCTCGCCGACAACCCGCTCACCACGGCGGACATGGCGCTGCCCGACCTGCCGGTGCTGCTCACGGTCCTCGACGGCCGCCCTACATTCCGCGACGCGAGTCTGTAGTTGTCTACGGGTACGGGGAGCCGCTCACACCGGCTCTCCGTACCAGCGGCGGTGGACGACCGGCTCCACCAGGAGCACCCCCACCGCCGCGACCGCCGCCACCGAGGCCGCCGGAAGGGAACCCCACGCGGCCGCGACCGCCCCGGCGAGCACCACCAGCGGGCGCACCAGGGTCAGCGGCCCGAGGCCGACGACCACGGCGAGGGTGCCCGCCCGGAACGGGCCCCATAGGTAGCAGCCCAGGCTCAGGGCGACGATCACCGCGTACGGCGCGTAGCACAGGAGCATCCGGTGGGCGGCGGCGTCGAGTTGGGCGTAGCGCGCGCCCCGGTCAGCCGCGGTGACGAGCAGCGCCACGGCAAGGGCCGTACTCAGCAGCAGCGCCGGGGCGCCGACCGTGAGACCGCGGCGGGCCGCGAGCAGCGCCCGTCCCGACTTGCGGATGCGCCCGTCCCGCCCGGTGTAGGCGCGGAATCCGGCGAAAGCCGCGTCGACGAGCGCCAGAGCGGCGAGCAGGACGGTGTTCATCCGGCGCCCTCCCCCGCCGAAACCCCCTGGCGCGTCACGCCCCCGCTGTCCGAAGGCCCCACCAGGCGGCCCGACGGACCGGGTCCCAGCTCGGCCCGCAGCGGCGGCAGCAGGTCCGGGCGTACGCCGATGACGGGTCGCAGTGTGGTGCAGAACGGGTTGCTGCGTCCGCGTGGTTCGTACACGAGCGGGGTCATACCGTCGGCGTGGGCGGCGGCGGCCAGCAGTGTCTCGTCGTCGTGGGCGCGGCGGGCCGACATCACGCCGTCGTGGCGGCCCAGCGGATCCCGCATCCGCGCCCGGTGGAAGACCCACGCGCCGATCGGGGCGAGACCGGTGGCGGCGATGTCGAAGTGGCAGAACGCGGCCGTGCCCGGCGTGGCCTGGGCGGCGAAGAAGGCGTCGAGGTCATCGCCCCGGAAGTGGTGCAGGACGCCCGTCGACACGTACACGGTGGCGGGCTCGTCCAGGGCGAACGCGTCACCCCGCACGAACCGGCAGGGCAGTCCCTCCGCGCGGGCGAGCCGCCCGGCCTCGGTGACCAGGGCCGCGTTGAAGTCCACGCCGACCAGGTCGACATCCGGGCCGAGGGCACCGGACGCGGCCAGCCAGCGCACCAGGTAGCCGAGCCCGCAGCCGATGTCCACCACGCGCAGCGGACCGTCGGTCCGCCCGGCCGCGCGGATCACGGCGAGCAGCGGACGCAGGAGTTCGGCGATGCGGTCGCCGAGGCGCAGTTCCTCGCTGAGCCGCTGGAGCTCGGTGTGGACGGCGACGAGCCGGCGGTCCACGGCGAGCGGATCGAGGTTCCCGTCGTCGTCGCACGCCAGCCCGGCGGCGATACGGGCGCCGCTGCGGTCCCCGGCGGCGGCGAGCCGCGCGACGACGTCGGCGCCCCGCACCGGCAGGCGTGCGCGCGTGCCGGGGTCGTGGTCCACGACCAGATCGGATATCTCGATGAGCTGCACAGGGAGAAGGTACGCGGCCGGGGAGGCCGTCGGCGCGACGCCCTGGGAGGCACCTCCGGCCCGAAAGCTCAAGCGCGCGACGGCCGGACGGCCCCGCCCGTCCTCGGAACGGACGGGGCCTGCGCTCTCGTGGCTACCGCGAAACCACCTGGTCGGTCACCGCACCCGGCACCGGGGCGTAGCCGGTCGCCCGGCTGGTGAACGTGCCCCGGCCCTGGGTCCGGCCGCGCAACTGGGACGCGTAGCCGAACAGTTCGGCCAGCGGCACCGTCGCCGTGACGACCGCGGTGCCGGCGCGCATCGCGGAGGCGGAGATCTGGCCGCGGCGCGCGGCCAGGTCCCCGAGCACTCCGCCCACGGCGTCCTCGGCCACGGTGGCCGTGACCTCGACCACCGGTTCGAGGAGCGCCATGACGCTCGCCCGGAAGGCGGCCCTGAGCGCGAAGCGGCCGGCCGTGCGGAACGCCATCGGGGAGGAGTCCTTGGGGTGCGTGGACCCGTCGGTGAGCGTGACCCGTACCCCGGTGACGCGGTGGCCACCGAGGGGGCCCTCGCTCAGGGCGTCCCCGCATCCGGCCTCCACGGCCTGCACGTAGTCCCGCGGCAGGCGTCCGCCGGTGACGACCGACCGGAACTCGAACTCCGGCGCGCCGTCGCCCGTACCGTCCTGCGCCACCGGCAGAGGCTGCACATCAATGACGACGTGCGCGAACTGGCCTGCTCCTCCCTCCTGTTTGACATGCCGGTACACCAGTCCGGACACCCCGCGCGAGACCGTCTCCCGGTAGGCCACCTGCGGCCTGCCGACACCGACCTCCAGGCCGTGCGCCCGGCGGATCTTCTCGACCGCCACCTCCAGATGCAGCTCGCCCATGCCCGACAGCACCGTCTGGCCGCTCTCGCGGTCGGTCCTGACCACGAGCGAGGGATCCTCCTCCACGAGTCGTGCCAGCGCGGACACCAGCCGGGCGCTGTCGGCGTTCCTGCGTGCCTCGACGGCCACGGAGACGACCGGTTCGGCCACCGCGGGCGGTTCGAGGACGACAGGCGCGCCGGGCGCGCACAGGGTGGCGCCGCTGCGGGCGGTCCTCACGCCGGCCACCGCGACGATGTCACCGGCCACCGCGTGCTCGACCTCGGTGTGCCGGTCCGCCTGGACGCGCAGGATCCGGCCGATCCGCTCCGTACGCCGGGCGCCCGCATCCCACACCGCCTCTCCCCTGCGAACCGTTCCCGAGTACACCCGCAGATAGGTCAGACGCCCGCGAGGGGTCGCCTGCACCTTGAACACCAGCGCGGCCAGCGGCGCCGCCGGATCGCAGACACGCTCCTGCTCGTCGTCGCCGACGACACCGCGGACCGCGGGCACGTCGAGCGGTGACGGCAGGTAGGCGACGACCGCGTCCAGGAGCGGCTCGACACCGCGGTTGCGGTACGCCGAACCGCACAGCACGACGACGCCCTCACCACTGCGCGTCAGATCACGCAGCGCCGCCGTCAACATCCCCGCGGACAGGGCCGATCCGTCGCAGAACTCCTCCAGCGCGCCGGGATGGAGCTGCGCCACCGTCTCCTCAAGGAGCCGTCTGCGCCGCCGCGCCTCCTCGAGCAGCTCTGCCGGTACCGGCCCCTCCTCGTACGTGTCGCCGCCCTCTCGCCACACGAGAAGCCGCATGCGGATCAGGTCGACGACACCGGTGAACGCGTCCTCGCGGCCGACCGGCAGCTGGACCACCATCGGGACCGTGTCGAGGCGCCGGCGCATCGACTCGACCGCCGTGTCCAGGTCGGCACCGGCACGGTCGAGCTTGTTCACGAAGGCGATCCGCGGCACACCGTGCCGGTCGGCCTGACGCCAGACCGACTCGCTCTGCGGCTCGACGCCCGCGACGGCGTCGAACACCGCGATCGCGCCGTCCAGCACGCGCAGGGAGCGCTCGACCTCGTCGGCGAAGTCGACATGGCCCGGGGTGTCGATCAGGTTGATCCGGTGCCCGTCCCAGGCGCAGCTGACCGCCGCGGCGGAGATGGTGATGCCCCGTTCGCGTTCCTGGACGTCGAAGTCGGTGACGGTGGTGCCGTCGTGGACTTCGCCGCGTTTGTAGGTGGCGCCGGTGACGTAGAGGATCCGTTCGGTGACGGTGGTCTTGCCGGCGTCGACGTGGGCGAGGATGCCCACGTTGCGGACGGCGGTCAGGGGGTCGGTGTCATGACGGTGCAGGTCGGTACGCACGCCTGTGGCCTTTCGGGTGGTTCCGCACAGAGGCAGCGCGATCGCCGGACGTACAACGCAACGGGCCCTGCCGAAGGGTCGGTTCAGGGTCGTGCGGACACGCGAGGTGTCAGATGTTCGTCGCGGGGGTCCGGTACCGGCCGCGCAGCCGGTGCCGGGCACACCGAGACACCAGGATCACCTCGAACCGTGACCGGGGAACGACGACAGCGGTGCGGTGACGCACGGCCCGGCTCCCCTCACTTGTCACGGCGCGCGCTGCGACGTGGGGCAGCGGCGTGGATACGTGGCGAGTGTAGGGAACCGGGCTCTTGCCGGGCACCCGATTAAAAAGCCCGGAGGCGCCTCTCTCAGGGATGCATCCGTGCCCCCTTGAGGACCTTGTCGACGGCGCCCCGCGCGCCGTACACGGCCATGCCGACCAGGTCCAGCTGGTCGGCTGGCACCGCCCGGACCGCCGCACGGTTGTCCCCGTCGTTGCCCGTACCGAACAGCTCCGCCGTGAACACCGCTGTCGGCAGCGAGCGGGACAGGGCGCGTCCGTGCGCCGTGGTCAGGGTCTGCTTCGTCCCCTCGAAGACCAGCACCGGCTGGCGGAACATCGGCAGGTATGTGGTCGCGTCGGCGTCCTCGTACGGGGCTCCGACCACCTCGGGCGCCGTCGTACCGAGCCCGCTGACCAGGAACGCGGTCACGTTGAGCCGCTGCCAGGGCTCCAGGTCGTCGCGCAGGAGGACGGCGATCTTGGTGTCGAAGCGGACGGGCGCGCGGCCGGAAGGGTCATCCGACCCGGCCGGGGTCGACATCGACGCCGCCGTCGGTGTCGGTGTCTGCATCGCGGTGTCGGTGGGGATCTCGTCCATCGTTCTCATGCTTCGAGACTGCGCTGTCCACCCCGGTCAGGTCTTGTACGTTCCTTGCATGGTGCCCCGGCCGGAGATCTCCGCATGGCGCCCGCAGGTCGCGGGTGTCGTGGAGGTGTTCCACGCCCACTTCACCGAGCACGCGTACCCCATGCACGTCCACGACGCGTGGACGCTGCTGATCGTCGACGACGGCGCGGTCCGCTACCACCTGGACCGCCACGAGCGCGGCACGCCGAACGACACCGTCAGCCTGCTTCCGCCGCGTGTCCCGCACAACGGGTCGCCCGCCACCGCACAAGGGTTCCGCAAGCGCGTCCTCTACCTCGACATGACGCAGCTCGACGAGTCCTTCATCGGTGCGGCGGTGGACGGGCCCGACCTCACCGACCCCGTCCTGCGCACCCGAGTCGGCCAGCTCCACAGCGCGCTCGAGCACCGGGGCGACGAGTTCGAGGCGCAGAGCCGCCTCGCCCTGATCGGCGAACGGCTGCGCACCCACCTGCGGCCCGGCTCCCCCGGCACCGAGCGGCCCGGCCGGGGCGTCGCCCACGACCTGCGGGACCTCCTGGACGCACGGCTCCTGGACGGCATCGCCCTGGACGAGGCGGCGCGTCTCGTGCACGCCCACCCGACCCATCTCGTACGCGCCTTCAGCGGCGCCTTCGGCATCCCGCCGCACCAGTACGTGATGTCGCGCCGCGTCGATCTGGCCCGCCGCCTGCTCCTCGGCGGGCAGCCCCCGGGCGAAGTGGCGACCGCCGCCGGCTTCTACGACCAGTCGCACCTCACCCGGCACTTCAAGCGCGTACTCGGCACCACCCCCGGCCGCTACGCCCGCACCGCTCCCTGAGTGCTTCGGCTGCATTCAGGGGGTGTTGCACACGTTCGCGGAACCACTTCCCCCTACCGTCGTTGCACGGATGCCGCCGGGCGCCGATGCCGGGCCGCGACAAGACCCTGGGAGTGCGCGTGAAGGTTGTCTGTGTCGGTGGAGGTCCCGCCGCCCTGTACTTCTCGATTCTGCTGAAGCTCCAGGCTCCTTCGCACGACATCACCGTCTTCGAACGGAACCCGGAAGGCTCCACCTACGGCTGGGGCGTCACCTACTGGCCGGACATGCTGGAGCGGCTCAGGCGCCACGACCCGCACTCCGCGTCCGCGATCAGCGACGGGTCCCTCCGCTGGCGTGACGGGGTCGCCCATGTCGGGCAGCGCACCACGACCCACGAGGGCGACGAGGGCTTCGCCATCGGCCGGCACAGGCTCCTCGACATCCTCGCCCGCCGCGCGGAGTCCCTCGGCGTCGCCCTTGAGTACGGCCACGAGATCGCGGACCGCGAGCAACTGCCCGAGGCCGACCTGGTCGTGGCCGGCGACGGCGCCAACAGCCGGATGCGCGACCGCCACGCCGGCCACTTCGGCACGCAGACCACCCTGGGCAGCAACCCGTACCTCTGGCTCGGCACGACCAAGGTGTTCCGCTCCTTCACCTTCGCCTTCGCGCAGACCGCGCACGGCTGGATCTGGTGTTACGCCTACGGGTACAGCGACGAGCACAGCACCTGCGTCGTCGAGTGCTCCAAGGAGACCTGGCAGGGCCTCGAACTCGACCGCCTGCCCCAGCCGGAGGCCCTGCGCCGCCTGGAGGCCATCTTCGCCTCGCTCCTCGACGGCCACGCCCTCGTCGGCCGCAGCGACCACGGCGGCCCGGCCCCCTGGCAGACCTTCCGCACCCTCACCAACCGGACCTGGTCGCACGGCAATATGGTGCTGCTCGGCGACGCCGCGCACACGACGCACTACTCCATCGGAGCGGGCACGACGCTCGCGATGCAGGACGCCATGGTGCTGGCGAGCTCCCTCGCCGAAGCGAAGACGATCCGGCCGGCGCTCTCCCGCTACGAGCACACCCGCAAGAGCGAGCTGCTGTCCGTGCAGAGCGCCGCCCGGCACAGCGCCCAGTGGTACGAGAACCTCCCCCGCTACATCCATCTCCCGCCGGCCCACATGTTCGCCCTGCTCGGCCAGCGGCACTCTCCGCTGCTCCCCCACATCCCGCCCCAGCTCTACTACCGGATCGACCAGGCCGCCGACCAGTTGCAGTCATTGCGCAGACTCAAGCAGTGGCTGGGCCCCCGCCTCGCCCGCACCCTCCAGCACCGCAACTGCGCGCGCGGGTAAGACACTTCGAGTCAGAGGCGCCAGAAGCTCAGAAGCTCACGGCAGTCGGCGAGACGGCTCAGGCCCGTGTCTTCGACGGCGTGTGCGGCGGCCGGACCGCCCGGCCGCCGTCAGTGGTGCCAGGCGTGCCCGCCCGTGTTGTGGATGAAGCGCTGAAGCACCTTGAGGGTGGTCAGATACTCCTCGTCCGAGACGCCCGCGTGCCGCTCCGCCCACAGCTCCTCCTGGAGTGCGGCCAGTTCGTCGAAGGAGTTCTTGCCCGCCGCCGTGAGCGAGAGCCGTCCCTCGGCGTCCTCGGTGAGCCAGCCGCGGGCGATCGTCGCGTCGATCTCCTCTGCCAGGACTACCTCTCCCGCGTCGAGGTAGCCACTGAGGGTTTCGGACACCTCACCCCGCGTCTTGACGCGCTCGGCCCGTGCGACCTGCGCGAGGACCCACCACTGCGGCTGGGTGGTGCCCTTCTCCGCGAGGGCGCCCCTGGTGCGGGCGACTACTGCCTTGTAGGCGGCCCAGGCCCAGTAGCCGATGGGCTGCTGGATCAGTTCCGCGTCGTTGTGCGAGTACTCCATGGCTGGTTCGCTCCGTCCGCTGCACACGATCCTTCGGTGCATCCGAGCCTAGAAACTGAACCACACTTGAGGTCCAGGGCTCGCGGCTCAAAAGATCGCGCGTTTTCGGATCGCGCGAGACCGCCGCGCCCTGTCACCCTGCTCTCATGAGTGATGCGGAAGTGCTGCTTCTCGGCGGACGGGCCGGTGTCGGCAAGACGACCGTGGGCTGGGAGGTGTCGGCCCTCCTGCGCGGCATGGAGGTGTCGCACGCCGTGATCGAGGGCGACTTCATGGGGCAGGTGCATCCGGCGCCGGAGGGCGACCCGCACCGGGCCGGGGTCACCGAGGACAATCTGACGGCCGTGTGGAGCAACTTCTCCCGGCGCGGCTACCGCCGCCTCATCTACACGAACACGGTCAGTGTGCTGCCCGAAGCGGCCGGCATGTTCGAACGCGCCATGGGAGCGGGCGTCCGGGTCGTACGGGTCCTGCTCACCGCCTCCGACACCACCGCCAAAGAGCGGCTGACCGCCCGGGAGATCGGGTCGGAGCTGGAGACGGAGCTGCGGGGCAGCGCCCGCAAGGCACGCCTCCTGGACGAGCGGGCCCCCGCGGACACCCTACGGGTGGCGACCGACGGGCGCACGGTCGCGGACATCGCCCACGAGGTACTGGCGGCAACCGGCTGGGGCGACCGGCCGCCTGTCACCGGGTGGGTCTAGGTGCCCGCCGTGCCCGAGCGGGCCAGCCAGCGGCCCCCGTGGCGTGACACCTCGATGGGGCGGCCGAAGCACTCCGTCATCCGGGCGGCCGTCAGCACCTCGTCGGCCCGGCCCCCCGCGAGAACCCGGCCGTCGCGCAGGAGCAGCGCGTGGCCGATCGCCGGCGACAGCTCCTCCAGGTGGTGGGTGACGGTGATGGTCGCCAACTCCCGGCGTCCCTCGGCGAGTTGACGCATCGTGTCGATGAGGTCCTCGCGCGAGGGCAGGTCGAGGGCGTTGAAGGGCTCGTCGAGCAGGAGCAGGGACGGGTCCGCCATCAGCGCGCGTGCGATGAGAAGACGGGCCCGCTGACCGCCGGAGCAGACGCCGTACGGCCGGTCGGCGAGTTCCTTGATGTCGAGTTCGGCCAGGAGCATGTGCGCGCGCTCGCGCACGTCGGCGTCGTACTTGCGCCACAGCGGCTGCACGGTGCCGGTGTGCCCGGTGAGGACGACGGTGTGCCCGGTGAGGTCCTGCGGCACGCGCTGCGCGCTCGACACCAGGCCGATGTGCGCGCGGAGTTCGCGTACGTCGACCTTGCCGAGGCGGTGGCCGAGGACCTCGACGGTGCCGGTGGTGGGGTGCATCAGGGCGCCGATGAGGCGGAGCACGCTGGTCTTGCCGGCGCCGTTGGCACCGAGCAGGGCCCAGTGTTCGCCTGAGCGCACGGTCCAGTTGATGTCGTCGAGGATGACCTGGCCCGTCGTGAACCTGCGCACGCAGGCCCCGTCGAGGGCGGCGACGATCCGTCCGTTGCTCACTGACGCCTCCTGTCGAATGGACCGGCAAAGGTTAGCTGCACACGGCATTCAAACGCGGAGACGTCCAGTTCGTGGACCGGTCGAGGAGCGTCGTCGCCGCGGGCACCAGCAGCAGTCGTAGGACCGTGGCGTCGACGAGCACGCTCGCCGTGCCGCCCAGGCCGAGCGTCTTCGTAGGGTTGTCACCACCAGTCACCACGCGCACATCCGAGGAGAAGCTCGTGACCATTGCCTTCACCGACGTACAGGCCGCGGCCGACCGCATCGTGGGGCACACGCGCCCGCTCGTGCCGGCTCCCCTGGGTGACGGGGCGTTCGACGGTGCGTTCGGCGAGGCCGAAGGCTGGCTGGCGCTGGAGTTCATGCAGCACACCGGGTCTTTCAAGGCGCGCGGCGCCTTCAATTTCGTGAGCAGCCACATAGAGGCGGGCCTGATGCCGGACGCGGGCGTCGTCATCGCTTCCGGGGGCAACGCCGGGCTCGCCTGCGCCTGGGCCGCGGCCCGCCACTCGGTCCGGGCCACCGTGTTCGTCCCCGAGACGGCGCCCGCCGTGAAGGTCGACCGGCTCAGGCGCCTGGGGGCCACGGTCCGGCAGGTCGGCTCGGAGTACGCGGAGGCGCTGGTGGCCTCCCAGAAGTACGCGGCCGAGAGCGGCGCCCTGGAGTCGCACGCGTACGACCACCCGCTGATCGCGGCCGGTGCCGGCACGGTCATGGAGGAGATCGTTCAGGCGCGGCCCGGCGTCGACACCGTCCTGGTGTCGGTGGGCGGCGGCGGCCTCTTCACGGGGATCGCCGTGTCTGCGCGTGAGCACGGCGTGCGCGTCGTGGCCGTGGAGCCGGAGCGCTGCTGCGCCCTGCACTCCGCGCTGGAGGCGGGCGCAGTGGTCGACGTCCCGGTCGACTCGGTCGCGGCGGACTCCCTCGGCGCGCGCCGCACCTCCGAGATGGCGCTCGAATGGGCCGGCCAGGGCCACGTGCGGTCCGTTCTCGTCACCGATGAGGCGATCGTGTCCGCACGTCAGGCCCTGTGGGACGACCGGCGGCTCGCGGTGGAGCACGCGGCGGCCACGGCGCTCGCGGCGGTGACCTCCGGCGTCTACACGCCCGCACCCGGCGAGCGGGTCGCCGTGATCCTGTGCGGCGCGAACACGGACCCCGGCGACCTGACGCGGAGCGCACGCCTCCTGCCCTGAGCGTGCACCCCCGCGGGCGTCCCAGCGCAATCCCGGGCGATCGAATCTACGATGGGGTTCTCCGGCCGCTCCCCCGCGCACGCTCGCGGGGACCGGCCGGGCGAGACGCCGATGAGTTCGGGGTGGAAGACGCAATGGCACAGGCCGCAGGCCCAGCGCGCACCGTCATCCTGACCGTGGACGACGACCCGGGGGTCTCCCGCGCCGTCGCCCGGGACCTGCGGCGCCGCTACGGCGAGTCGTACCGCATCGTCCGCGCCGAGTCCGGGGCGTCGGCCTTGGACGCGCTGCGCGAGCTCAAGCTGCGCGGCGACCTCGTGGCGGTGATCCTGGCCGACTACCGGATGCCCGAGATGAACGGCATCGAGTTCCTCGAGCAGGCCATCGACATCTATCCGGGCGCGCGCCGGGTCCTGCTGACCGCGTACGCCGACACGAGCGCCGCCATCGACGCGATCAACGTCGTCGACCTCGACCACTACCTCCTCAAGCCGTGGGACCCGCCGGAGGAGAAGCTCTATCCCGTCGTGGAGGACCTGCTGGAGACCTGGCGGGCCACCGACCGCAAGCCTGTGCCCACGACGAAGGTCGTCGGGCACCGGTGGTCGGCGCGGTCCTCGGACGTACGGGAGTTCCTCGCCCGTAACCAGGTGCCGTACCGGTGGTACTCGTCCGAGGATCCGGAAGCCCGGTGTCTGCTGGCCGCCGCCGGCGAGGACGGCTCGCGGCTCCCGGTCGTGATCACCCCGGACGGCACCGCGCTCGTCGAACCCGAGGACGCGGAGCTGGCCGCGCGGGTGGGCCTGGCGACGACGCCGACGGCCGACTTCTACGACCTGGTCGTCGTCGGCGGCGGCCCCGCGGGGCTCGGCGCGGCCGTCTACGGCGCGTCCGAAGGGCTGCGGACGGTACTCGTGGAGCGCTCGGCGACCGGCGGACAGGCGGGCCAGAGCTCACGGATCGAGAACTACCTCGGCTTCCCGGACGGCGTGTCCGGGTCGCAGCTCACCGAACGGGCCCGGCGCCAGGCCGCGAGGTTCGGCGCCGAGATACTCACCGCCCGCGAGGTGACGGGCCTGGAGGTGAACGGCGCCGCGCGCACCGTGCTCTTCTCGGACGGCTCCTCCGTCTCCGCGCACAGCGTGATCCTCGCGACCGGTGTGTCGTACCGGCAGCTGGACGCCCCGGGCCTCGCGGGACTCACGGGGTGCGGGGTCTTCTACGGTTCCGCGCTCACGGAGGCGAGCGCCTGCCAGGGGCGCGACGTGTACATCGTCGGCGGCGCGAACTCGGCGGGACAGGCCGCCATATTCCTGGCCAGGGGTGCCAAGTCCGTCACCCTCCTCGTCCGGGGCCAGTCGCTGTCCGCCTCGATGTCGCACTATCTCGTCCAGCAGATCGAGGACGCGCCCAACGTCTCCGTACGCACCGGGACCGTCCTCGAGGCCGCCCACGGCTCCGGTCATCTGGAACAGCTGACCCTGCGCGACGTGGCGACCGGGCACACCGAACTCGTCGACGCGCAATGGCTGTTCGTGTTCATCGGGGCGGCGCCGCTGACCGGCTGGCTGGAGGGGACGGTGCTGCGGGACGGGCAGGGGTTCATCATGGCCGGTCCCGACCTCACCCCGGACGGACGGCCGCCCGCGGACTGGGATCTCGACCGACCGCCGTACCACCTGGAGACCAATGTCCCCGGCGTGTTCGTGGCCGGGGACGCGCGCTCCGAGTCCGCCAAGCGCGTCGCGTCCGCCGTCGGAGAGGGAGCCATGGCCGTCATGCTCGTACACCGGTATCTGGAGCAGTCGTGAACGGGCGCCGGGTTCCGTGCAGCCGCGAGGAACTGGGCTCGCTGTTCCTGTTCGAGAAGCTCGACGCGGACCAGCTCGGCCGGCTGTGCCGCGAGGGCCACGTGGAGGCCTTCGATCCCGGGCCCGTGTACGCGGAGGGCGATCCGGCGACCTGCTTCTACGTACTCCTTGAGGGCGAGCTCGTTCTGTCGCGCCGCGTCGGCGCCGACGACGTCGAGGTGAACCGGAGTTCCAGCCGCGGTGTGTACTCGGGCGCCTTCCAGTCCTATCTCGGCGACCGAGCCCCGCAGACGTACAACAGCTCGATGCGGGTCACGGAGCCTTCGCGGTTCTTCATCCTGCCGGCCGACACCTTCGCGGCCGTCGTGCGGGAATGGTTCCCCATGGCCGTCCACCTGCTGGAAGGGCTCTTCTTCGGTGTCCGGAGCACCCAGCAGAGGATCGGGCAGCGGGAGCGGCTCCTCGCGCTCGGCTCACTGTCGGCCGGGCTCACCCACGAACTCAACAATCCGGCCGCCGCGGCCGCGCGGGCCACGTCGTCGCTGCGGGAGCGGGTCGCGGGCATGCGGCACAAGCTCGGCGCGATCGCCGCGGGCCCGTACCGGCGGGCCACGCTGGAGACGCTCATCGAGATCCAGGAGCGCACGGCCGAGCAGGTGTCCAAGGCTCCCGCACTGACCCCCCTCGAAGCGTCCGACCGCGAGGACGCCCTCACGGACTGGCTGGACGACCACGGGATCACCGCCGGCTGGCAGCTGGCGCCCAACTTCGTCCAGGCGGGCCTCGACACCGACTGGCTCGACCAGGTCGCGTCGGCCGTCGGCGAGGAGACCCTCGAAGGCGCCGTGCGGTGGCTGAACTACACGGTCGAGACCGAGCTCCTCATGAACGAGATCGAGGACTCCACCGCACGGATCTCCCACCTCGTCGACGCGGCCAAGCAGTACTCCCAGCTCGACCGGGCCCCGTCCCGGGTCGCCGACGTGCACGAGCTGCTCGACAGCACGCTGATGATGCTCTCCGGGAAGTTCGGCCACGGCATCAAGGTCGTCAAGGACTACGACCGCACACTGCCCGAGGTCCCCGCCTACCCCGGCGAGCTCAACCAGGTGTGGACGAACCTGATCGACAACGCGGTATCGGCGATGAACGACGCAGGCGGCGAGGGCACGTTGACCGTGCGCACCGCGCTCGATCGTGACCTTCTGCTCGTGGAGTTCCGCGATACCGGGCCGGGAATCCCCGCCGACATCCGTGGCCGCATCTTCGACCCGTTCTTCACCACCAAGCCGGTGGGCGAGGGGACCGGGCTCGGCCTCGACATCTCGTGGCGCATCGTCGTCAACAAGCACCACGGCCAGCTCGAAGTGCAGTCGGAGCCCGGAGACACCCGCTTCCAGGTACATCTCCCCCTCACGTCCACGAACTCCGACCCGGAACCCGTACCCGACCCCGCACCCGACCCCCCTCAGGAGCCTTCATGAGTACCCTGAACGGAATCGACCCCTCGGTCCCGCCGAGCGGCACCGGCTGCGCCGACTGCGACGCGCTCGGCGGCTGGTGGTTCCATCTGCGGCGCTGCGCGCAGTGCGGCCACATCGGCTGCTGCGACGACTCACAGGGCAAGCACGCGACGGAACACGCCAAGTCCAGCGGCCACCCGGTGATCCAGAGCTTCGAGCCGGGCGAGAGCTGGTTCTGGGACTACAACACGTCCTCGCTCATCGAGACGGGCCCGGACCTCGCTCCCCCCGCCAGCCATCCCGAAACCCAGTCGGCCCCCGGCCCGGCGGACCGGGTCCCCTCGAACTGGACCGAGTTGCTGGGCTGACCGGGTTCCCTGGAGGGCGGCGCTCCGGATCAGGTCCGCCCCGGGGCCGTGAACGTCACGTCCGCCGAGTGCGTCGTCGTGTCCGCGTCGCTGCCGAGGGCCCGGGCCGCGGCCCGCGAGACGGTGGCGGCCGGGATCTCCTCGCTGATGCCGGGGGCCGCCGGGACGTTCTGCGTCGCGTGGGCGTCGTACGGCAGGACCACCCGGTAGCCCCGCGCGAGAGCGGTGCGGGCGGTCGCCTGGACGCACATCCCGGACATCACGCCGCAGACGGCGAGCGCCTCGGCCCCCACGCCGGCGAGCCAGTGCGCTCCACGAGCCGGTCCGCGCCGGGCACCGCCCCGTCGCCGACGACGAACGCCGACTGGACTTCCACGACGATCAGGGCCTCCACAGGACGGTTCACGCGGCCATCATGACCGTCGGCGCCGGGCAGCTCCACAAGGTTTTGCGCGCTCCCGTGCCTGTGTTCCACTGACGTCGGATGCCGGTCAGGCCTCTGACGTGGGCGTTGACGCCGACGCCCCATGATCGACAGCAGGGAGAGGTTCGATGACGACGACCGCGAAGCCGAGCGTGCAGCACGAGGACGAGCAGGTGCGGGTGACCCGCTGGGACTTCGAGCCCGACACGCGTACCGGCCGCCACGTCCACGAGCACGACTACGTGGTCGTGCCCGTGGTGGACGGCCGGATCAGCGCGTTCGCCCCCGACGGCACGGTGACCGAGTCGCAGCTGCGCGCGGGCGAGTCCTACGCGCGCCCGGCGGGCGGCGAGCACGATGTCGTCAACACGGGTGGCACGTGGCTGGCGTTCGTCGAGATCGAGCTCAAGGGAACGTCGAAGGCCGTGTCGTAGCGTTCCGTCGGTCACCTGACGACGGTCACTTCACGAGGTACTTGCAACCCGCGATCGACTTGCCGTCCTCGTTGTCCGCGTCTCCTAGACTCGTCATGTGTCTAGGAAGGTTCGGGCCCCGGCGCTACCCTCCGCGCATGATTTCGACCGTTGTCTGGGGTACCGGAAATGTCGGGCGCGCGGCCATCCGTGCCGTCGAGGCCCACCCGGCGCTCGAGCTCGTCGCCGTGCTGGTCCACGACCCCGCGAAGGTCGGCCGCGACGCGGGCGAACTCGCGGGCCTCGACCAGGAGTTGGAGGTCAGGGCGAGCGACGACATCGAAGCGGTGCTGGCCGCCGGGCCCAGGGCCGTCGTGTACGCGGCCTCCGGCGACATCCGCCCCGACGACGCCCTCGCCGACATCGCCCGCGCCCTGCGGTCCGGCGCCGTCGTCGTCTCCCCCACCCTCTATCCGCTCTACGACCACCGAAGCGCGCCGCCGGAGTTCCTGGATCCGGTGGTGGCCGCCATCGCGGAGGGCGGCGGCTCCCTGTTCGCATCCGGCGTCGACCCGGGCTGGGGCAACGACGTCCTGCCGCTCCTCGTCAGCGGGCTCGGCAGCACCGTCGACGCGATCCGCTGCCAGGAGATCTTCGACTACTCGACGTACGACCAACCCGACTCGGTACGGCTCCTGGTCGGCATGGGCCAGCCGATGGACTACGACCCGCCCATGCTGTGGGACACCGTCCCCACCATGGTGTGGGGCGGGCAGATACGGCTGATGGCGCGGGCGCTCGGGGTCGAACTCGACGAGATCCGCGAGACGTTGGCCCGCCGCCCGCTCGACACCACGGTGAGCACGCGCACGATGGGCGACTTCGAGGCCGGGACCCAGGGCGCCGTGCGGTTCGAGGTGCAGGGCATCGTCGAGGGCGAACCCCTCATCGTCATCGAGCACGTCACCCGCATCCATCCGTCCTGCGCACCGGACTGGCCGACGCCGCCCGACGGCACCGGGGCGCACCGGGTGGTCATCGAGGGCCGTCCGCGCATCGAGGTCACCGTCGAGGCCGCGGACGAGGGCGAGAACCGGTCGGCCGGCGGCAACGCCACCGCTGTCGGCCGCCTCGTGAACGCCATCGACTGGCTCGTGGACCAGGCTCCGGGCCTCTACGACGCGCTCGACGTCCCACTGCGCCCCGCAGTCGGAAAACTCGGCCATCGCGGAAGGAAGCAACGATGATCATCGACATCCCCGAGGGACAGGAACCGATCGGCTACGTCTGGGGGGACATGGTCCCCGGTATCGGCACGGCGGCCGCCAACTTCTCACTGTCCGTGTACGCCCATACGACGCTGGGCCTGCGGGAGTTCGAGGCGGCACGGCTTCGGATCGCGCAGATCAACGGGTGTCGGTTCTGCCTGGACTGGCGTACCGACCGGGAGGGGGAGAAGGTCGAGGAGTCCTTCGCGGACTCGGTGACCGAGTGGCGTACCAGCGACGCCTTCGACGACCGGACCCGTCTCGCGGCGGAGTACGCCGAGCGGTACGCGCTCGACCACCACGGCCTGGACGAGGAGTTCTGGTCCCGGATGACCGCGCTGTACAGCCAGGTCGAGATCGTGGAGCTGAGCATGAGCATCGGTTCCTGGCTGGCGTTCGGCCGGCTCAACCACGTGCTGGGCCTCGACACCGTGTGCGTACTGCCCACGGCCTGAGACGCGGGGGCCACGGCCGGCCCCCGCGCTGTGCACCCGCTAGAGATCAGTCGCGATGATCTTCTCGATGTTCCGCTCGGCGAGCGCCGTGATCGTGACGAACGGGTTGACGCTCGTGTTGCCGGGGATCAGCGAGCCGTCGATGACGTAGAGGCCGGAATACCCGTGCAGGCGGCCGTAGTTGTCGGTGGCCTTGTCCAGGACCGCGCCACCGAGCGGGTGGTACGTGAGGTGGTCGCCCCAGATCTTGTACGTGCCGAAGAGATCGGTGCGGTAGATCGTGCCCTCCTTGGCGTTGATCTTGTCGAAGATCGTCTTGGCCATGTCGATGGAGGCCTGCTTCCAGGCCGTCTGCCAGTTCAGATCGGCCCTGCCCGCCTGCGCGTTCCACGAGAACTCGGCGCGGTGCGGGGTGTTCGTGATCGACAGATAGAAAGAGGCGTACGTCTCGATCCCGGTCGGCAGCGGCGCGACCTCGGCGAACGCGCCTCCGGCGGCCCAGTTGTCGATGCCGCCGCAGGGGATCGACGCCTGGACCTTGCCCGTCGGGTCCCACAGGTGGTTGGCGCGGCCGCACATGACGTTGCCGTTGTCGCCCCAGCCCTTGCCGACCTCGCCGTTCAGGCCGGGCAGGGCGCCGGTGGCCCTGAGCTTGACCAGGAGCTTGCTGGTACCGACGCTGCCGGCCGCGAAGAACACCTTGTCCGCGGTGACGGTCTTGGTGGCCGTGGTCGTGCCGGTGGTGTCGATCTGCTCGATGACGACCGTGTACCCGCCGCCGGGTGCGGGCGCGACCGAAGTCACCTTGTGCAGCGGCGAGACGGAGACCTTGCCGGTGGCTCCGGCCTCGGCCAGGTAGGTCTTCTGGAGTGACTTCTTGCCGTAGTTGTTGCCGTAGAGGATCTCGCCGGCGAGCGCCGACTTGGGGACCGTGCCGGCCGCTTCCTGCTTCATGTAGTCCCAGTCGTACACGTCGGGTACGAAGACGAACGGGAAGCCGGAGCGCTGGGCGTGCTTACGGCCGACGCGCGCGAACTGGTAGCACTCGGCGCTCTCGAACCAGGCCGGGTCGACGGTGCCGACGCCTAACGCGGCGTTGGCGCGCGGGTAGTACGTCGCGTACATCTCGGCGGCGTCGACCGACGGGAGGATGGCGCCGAAGTTCTCGCGCTTGGGCGTGACCGCCATGCCGCCGTTGACGAGGGAGCCGCCGCCGACTCCGCGGCCCTGGTAGACGATGATCCCGCCCATTTCCTCGGCGTCCAGAATTCCGGTGTAACGGGGGACGTCCTTGTCGAGCGGGAAGCCGAGGAAGTTGCTCAGGGGCTGTTTGGTCTTGGTCCGGAGCCAGTAGGAACGGGCGTCCGGGCTGGTCGTGTTGGCGAATATCCTGCCGTCAGGGCCGGGGGTGTCCCAGGCCATCCCCATTTCGATCATGTGGACGTCGACGCCCGCCTGGGCGAGTCTCAGCGCGGCCACGGAGCCGCCGTATCCGGTGCCGACGACGAGGGCGCGGACGTGCGCGCCGGGGTCGATCGGAGCGCCGACGGGGGCGGGGGCGGCATGGGCCGCGGGGGCGTGAGCCGACAGCGCCGCGGCGCTCAGAATAGAACCGGTTCCAGCGATAAAAGTGCGTCGCGAGACGTTCCTGGAACCGATTGCACGCGTGGTGGGACCACTCATGGCACGTTCCTCACTTTCGGCGGAATCGAAACGAGTTCTACTGCCCTTCGCGCATCAAGTCACTACACACGAATAGGTAATTCATGTGCGCCGAATAGGTAACTCGCGTCCACTCGACCCCGGGCGCACCGACGGCCCCGGGCGGCCGTCGAGGAGTTAGCACTGTCACACAGATCCAGGCAAGTCCCTGCATGTAAACAATCGAGCGGGTTACTACACTTCGTCAGGTTGTTCGGCGCCCGGCCGGACCGGCAGCACGGCTTTCATGCGGGATCACCGTTGATCCAGCTCCGGCGGCGACACGCAAGGAACCCATGACGACCTCACACAACGGCAGCGACGTCCCCCCGCTCGACGGACCGCTGCCCGGCATGGTGACACTCGACAACGCGGGTAGCCTCGCGGGGGAGCGCGGGACGCCGCGGATCGAACCTCTCGACCTGACGGTCGCCTCCCCCGACGCGGAGTCCTTCGAGGACAGCACCGCGGCGGCACACAGCGGCACGGCCCTGTTCACCGCGGGCCCCGCCGCCCCTGCCCGCACCCTCATGAACATCTTCGGCGCGTCCGTGCGCGACCACCGCGACGAGGTGGCCCTGGACGACGGGGCGAAGCAGCTCACGTACCGCGCGCTCGCCGACGAGGTGGAGAACCTGCGGGTGCGGCTCGCGCTGGCCGGGGTCCGCAGGGGCGACCGGGTCGGGGTCCGCGTCCCGTCCGGGACCAACGATCTCTACATCGCGATCCTGTCGGTGCTCGCCGTCGGTGCGGCCTACGTCCCCGTGGATGCCGAAGACCCGGACGAGCGGGCCGAGTTGGTGTTCGGCGAAGCCGGGGTCCGCGCCGTCATCGGCGCCGGCCACGACCTGACCGCGTGGGGACCCGACGGCAAGGAGGATGGCGGCACCAGGACTCCCCGGGGATCCACCGACTGTCTGCCCGGCACCGACGACGACGCCTGGATCATCTTCACGTCCGGCTCCACCGGGAAGCCCAAGGGTGTCGCGGTCTCGCACCGCAGCGCCGCCGCCTTCGTCGACGCCGAGGCCGCCCTGTTCCTCGCCGACGAGCCGATCGGCCCCGGCGACCGCGTGATGGCCGGCCTGTCCGTCGCCTTCGACGCCTCGTGCGAGGAGATGTGGCTGGCCTGGCGCAACGGCGCCTGCCTGGTGCCGGTGCCGCGGTCCCGCGTCCGCAGCGGCGCCGACCTCGGTCCCTGGCTCGTCGAGCAGGACATCAGCGTCGTGTCCACGGTGCCCACGCTCGCCGCGCTGTGGGAGCCCCAGGTCCTGGACGACGTACGCCTTCTGATCTTCGGCGGTGAGGCATGCCCGCCCGAGCTGGCGCAGCGCCTGGTCACCGAGGGCCGCGAGGTGTGGAACACGTACGGCCCCACCGAGGCCACGGTCGTCGCCTGCGCGTGCCTGATGACCGGCGAGGAGCCCGTCAGGATCGGACTGCCGCTGGACGGCTGGGAGTTGGCCGTCGTCGACGAGGCCGGCGCCCCCGTCGCCCTCGGCGCCACCGGCGAGCTCGTCATCGGCGGCGTGGGCCTGGCCCGCTATCTCGACCCCGCCAAGGACGCCGAGAAGTACGCGCCGCTGCCCTCCCTCGGCTGGGAGCGCGCCTACCGCAGCGGCGACCTCGTCAGGGCGGATCCGGAAGGCCTCGTCTTCCTCGGCCGCGGCGACGAGCAGATCAAGCTCGGCGGGCGCCGCATCGAGCTCGGCGAGGTCGACACGGCTCTGCAGGCGCTGCCCGGTGTCGCCGGGGCGGCCGCCGCCGTGCGCACGGCGCGCAGCGGCAACCAGCTGCTCGTCGGCTACGTCGTCACGCAGGACGGCTGGGACCGCGCCGGAGCCGTCGAGCGCCTGCGGGCCGCGCTGCCCGCCGCCCTGGTGCCGCTCCTCGCCCCCGTCGAGAGCCTGCCCACCCGCACGTCCGGGAAGGTCGACCGGGCGGCGCTGCCCTGGCCGCTGCCCGACCTGGAGACCTCCACGGGGCCCGCCGAGCAGTTGTACGGCACGGAGGCATGGCTCGCGGAACAGTGGGCGCACACGCTCGGGGTGTCCGTGACCGGTGCCAAGGACGACTTCTTCGCGATCGGCGGCTCCAGCCTGGCCGCCGCCCAGCTGACCACCCGGCTGCGCACCCGCTACCCGAGCGCCGCCGTCCTCGACATCTACCAGCACCCGACGCTGCGTAAGCTCGCCCGTCATCTGGAGGAGTCCGCACAGGGCACGGAGGCTCACCGCGATGTCGGGCCGGTGCCGGTGCGCGCCCAGATCGTTCAGCTCCTGCTTCTGCTCCCGCTGTTCACGCTGGTGGGGCTGCGCTGGTGGGTGGCTCTCACCGCGCTCGGCAATGTCCTCCACTGGTTCGGGTCCTATGCCTGGGCTCCGGCCGTGTCCTGGTGGTGGGTGGCCGCGGGAGCGGCGGTGCTGTTCAGCCCGGCGGGGCGGCTCGCGCTCGCCGCGGGCGGCGCGCGGCTGCTGCTGCGGGGCGTCGGGCCCGGCACGTATCCGCGCGGCGGCCGGGTCCATCTGCGGCTGTGGACGGCGGAGCGGCTCGCCGAGTACAGCGGAGCGACCTCGCTGACCGGTTCGTGGCTGCTGCGGTACGCGCGCGCCCTGGGCGCCCGGATCGGCGCGGATGTGGACCTGCACTCGCTGCCGCCGGTGACCGGCATGCTCAAGCTGGGCCGCGGCTGCGCCGTCGAGGCCGATGTGGACCTGTCCGGGCACTGGCTGGACGGCGACCGTCTGGTGATCGGTGCCGTCAAGGTCGGCGGTGGGGCCGTCGTCGGCACCCGCAGCCTGCTCTTCCCCGGCGCGCGCGTCGGCAAGAAGGCCGAGGTGGCCCCCGGATCCGCGGTGACCGGCCAGATCCCGACCGGGCAGCGCTGGGCAGGCTCCCCCGCCGTGAAGCTGGGCAAGGCCAAGCGGGACTGGCCGAAGCAGCGTCCGAAGCGCTCGTACGGGTGGCGGCTGATGTACGGCGCGTCGGGCCTCGCCCTCTCCGCGCTGCCGGCACTCGCGGCCGTGCCCGCGCTCGCGGTGGCCCTCCGCTTCGTACCCGCGGACGCGGGTGTCGGCGAGGCGCTGCGCGGCGCCCTGCTCGCGGTGGTGCCCGCCGCGCTGGCCTTCGGATGCGCCTACGCGCTGCTGCTGTCGGGCGCCGTGCGGCTGCTGAGCCTGGGGCTGCGGCCGGGGCTGCACCCGACGCACAGCCGCACCGGCTGGCAGGCCTGGACGGTCACACAGCTGATGGACGCGGCCCGGCAGACGCTGTTCCCCCTGTACGCGGGGCTCGTCACCCCTCTGTGGCTGCGGCTGCTCGGCATGAAGATCGGCCGAGGCGCGGAGGTCTCCACGGTCCTCGCCCTGCCGAGCCTCACCACGGTCGGCGACGGCGCGTTCCTCGCGGACGACACCCTGACCGCGCCGTACGAACTCGGCGGCGGCTGGGTGCGGATCGGGCGGGCCGCGATCGGGCGGCGGGCGTTCCTCGGCAACTCCGGCATGACCGGGCCGGGACGCAGCGTCCCGGACGGCGGTCTGGTGGGTGTCCTGTCGGCGACTCCGAAGAAGGCCAAGAAGGGCACTTCGTATCTGGGGCTGCCGCCGATGAAGCTCCCGCGCGCTCCCGAGGGCGGCGACCACTCCCGTACGTACGACCCGCCGGCGCGGCTGCTGTGGGCGCGCGGCGCGGTGGAACTGTTCCGGCTCGTGCCCGTCTTCTGCTCGGCGGCGCTCGCCGTCCTCACGGGCGGGGTGCTGTGCGCGCTCGCCGGTGCGACCGGCGCGGGCTGGTGGGCGGCTGCCGCGCTGTCCGGGGCGGTGCTCCTCGGCGCGGGCGTCGTGGGCGCGTTGGCGGCGGTCGCCGCGAAGTGGCTTCTCGTGGGCCGGCACCGGGCCGGTGAACACCCGTTGTGGAGCGGCTTCGTCTGGCGCGACGAGCTGGCGGACACGTTCGTCGAGGTGGTCGCCGTGCCGTGGCTGATCGGAGCGGTGCCGGGGACCCCGCTCATGACGCTGTGGCTGCGCGGCCTGGGCGCGCGCGTCGGCCGGGGCGTGTGGTGCGAGAGTTACTGGCTGCCGGAGACGGACCTGGTGACCCTCGGCAGCGCGGCCAGCGTGAACCGTGGCTGCGTGCTGCAGACGCACCTCTTCCACGACCGGATCCTGCGGATGGACAAGGTGGCACTCGGCGCGGGTTCGACGGTGGGCCCTGGCGGAATCGTCCTGCCGGGCAGTACGGTCGGCGCTCGCGCCACTCTGGGGCCCGCGTCCCTGGTCATGGCCGCGGAGTCCGTACCCGACGGCACACGCTGGCTGGGCAATCCGATCGAGGCCTGGCGGTCCTAGAAGGGCGGCCACAGCTTAAGGTCGGTCAGAGCTTCGATGCGTACGGCACGAGGTGGGGGGCACGACACAGACACGTTGAGTACGGCGCAGGGAGTGGACACTTCAGTGAGCGGCCAGACAGCGGCTTCGGAGCCGTACTTCCCCGGGCACGGCGACCCCCGCTACCGGGTGCACCGCTACGAGCTGTCCCTCGACTACCGCCCCGGCCCCAACCGCCTCGCAGGTCACGCCCGCATCAGCGCCATAGCGGGCCGGTCCCCGCTCACCGAGTTCCATCTCAACCTCGAGGCCTTCCGGCTCGGCAAGGTGCTCGTCGACGGCCGGCCGCCGCGCTACACGCACCGTGGCGGCAAGCTCCGGATCCGGCCCGTCAAGCCGCTGCGGGCCGGGGCCGCGTTCACGGTGGAGGTGCACTGGTCGGGCAACCCGAAGCCGGTCAACAGCCCCTGGGGCGGGCTCGGCTGGGAGGAGCTGTCGGACGGCGCGCTCGTCGCGAGCCAGCCCGTCGGGGCGCCGTCCTGGTTCCCGTGCAACGACCGGCCCGACGACAAGGCCGCGTACCAGATCTCCCTCACGGTCCCCTCGCCGTACACGGTGGTCGTCGGCGGGCGCCTGCTCACGCGCACGACGAAGTCGTCGACGACGACCTGGGTGTACGAGCAGCAGGCACCGACGCCGAGCTATCTCGTGGGCCTCTCGATCGGCATGTACCAGACGGTCCTGCTGGGCGAGCCGGGGCTCGGCGGTGTGCCACAGAGCGCGTACGTGCCCGTGCGTCTGCTGTCGGAGTTCTCGCGGGACTTCGCCAGGCAGCCCGAGATGATGCGGCTCTTCGAGGACCTCTTCGGGCCCTATCCCTTCGGTGAGTACGCCGTCGTCGTGGCCGACGAGGACTTCGACGTCCCGGTCGAGGCGCAGGGACTCTCCCTGTTCGGCGCGAACCACGTGGACGGGGCGCGGGGCTGGGAGCGGCTCGTCGCGCACGAACTCGCCCACCAGTGGTTCGGCAACAGCCTCACCATCGCCGACTGGCGGGACATCTGGCTGAACGAGGGCTTCGCCAAGTACGCGGAGTGGCTGTGGTCGGAGCGCTCGGGCGGCCGGTCCACGCAGGAACTGGCCGCCGCCGCGCACCGCGAGCTGTCCGTGCTCCCGCAGGATCTGCTGCTCGCCGACCCCGGCCGCAAGTCGCTCTTCGACGACCAGGTCTACGAACGCGGCGGGCTCACCGTGCACGCGATCCGGTGCGCGCTGGGCGACGAGCCGTTCTTCCGCATGGTGCGCGACTGGGTCTCGGCGCACCGGCACGGCGTGGTCACGACGGAGGCGTTCACGGCGCACGTCGCCCGGTACGCGGCGGCGCCGGTCGGCGACATCCTGACCGCGTGGCTGCGCCGCAGGCCACTTCCGCCGCTCCCGGCACCTCTCGTCCCGTACAGGTAAGGATTCCCCCGTGGCTGACGGAACACCGCGCTTCCCCCTGGATCCCACGCCCGTCCACGTGAGCGACGCCGTCCTGGACGACCTGCGCCGGCGCCTCGACATGACGCGCTGGCCCGACGACGTGGGGAACGGCGACTGGTTCTACGGGGTCGACCGCTCCTACCTCCAGGAGCTGGCCGAGTACTGGCTGCACAGCTACGACTGGCGCAAGGCCGAAGCCGCGATCAACGCCTACGAGCACTACCAGGTGCGCGTGGACGGTGTCCCTGTGCACTTCATGCGCAGGCCCGGGGCCGGCCCGAACCCCACGCCGCTGATCCTCACCCACGGCTGGCCCTGGACCTTCTGGCACTGGTCCAAGGTCGTCGACCCGCTCGCCGACCCCGCGGCCTTCGGCGGGGACCCGGCCGACGCGTTCGACGTCATCGTCCCGTCCCTGCCCGGTTTCGGCTTCTCGGCGCCGCTGCGCGACCACCCCGACATGAACTTCTGGAAGGTCGCCGACCTCTGGCACACCCTCATGACCGACACGCTCGGCCACACCGTGTACGCCGCCGGCGGCTGCGACATCGGTGCCCTGGTCACCGGTCAGCTCGGCCACAAGTACGCGGACGAACTCCTGGGCATCCACATCGGATCGGGCCTGAAACTCGACTTCTTCACCGGCGACCGCGCCTGGGACTTCAGTGGCGGCCGGCCCGTCCCCGACGGACTGCCCGACGACATCCGGGCCGGGATCCTGGCCTTCGACCGCCGCTTCGCCTCCCACCTGGCCGTGCACGTCCTCGACCCCAGCACGCTCGCCTACGGCCTGAGCGACTCGCCCGTCGGGCTGCTCGCCTGGATCCTGGAGCGCTGGGTCAGCTGGAGCGACCACCACGGCGACATCGAGACCGTCTTCACGAAGGACGACCTCCTCACCCACGCCACGATCTTCTGGGCCGGCAACACTATCGGCACGTCGACGCGGTACTACGCGAACGCCAACCGCTACCCGTGGACGCCCGCCCACACCCGCACGCCCGTCGTCGAGGCCCCCACCGGGCTGACCTTCGTCGGCCACGAGAACCCGCCCGGCGTCACGACGCCACAGCAGCGCGTCGACAACTGGCTGGCGAGCGACCGCGCCGACTGGTACCACCACGTGAACGTCAACGCCCATGACGAGGGCGGGCACTTCATCCCGTGGGAGGTCCCGGGCGCCTGGGTCGACGATCTGCGCCGCACGTTCCGCGGGCGGCGCTGAGCGGGCGGCACTGACCGGGGCCTGGACGCTACTCGAACCGCGAAGGGTCGCCCGCCCCGCGCCGTACGATCTCCATCTCGCCGCCGGCGAAGTCGATGACGGTGGTCGGCTCGGTGCCGCAGTCGCCGGAGTCGAGCACGACGTCGACCTCGTGGTCGAGCCGCTCCTTGATCGCCCAGCCCTGCGTCAGCGGCTCCTCCTCGTCGGGCAGGAGCAGCGTGCTGGACAGGATCGGCTCGCCGAGTTCGGCCAACAAGGCCTGCACCACGGCGTGGTCGGGGATCCGGACGCCGACCGTCTTCTTCTTCGGGTGCAGCAGCTGGCGCGGCACTTCCTTCGTCGCGGGCAGGATGAAGGTGTAGCTGCCGGGCGTCGCCGCCTTGATCGCACGGAACACGTCGTTGTCGATCTGCACGAACTGCCCGAGCTGGGCGAAGTTCTGGCACACGAGCGTGAAGTGGTGACGGTCGTCGAGCCGGCGGATCGCGCGGATCCGGCTGATGCCGTCCCGGCTGCCGAGCCGGCACCCCAGCGCGTAGCAGGAGTCGGTCGGATACGCGACGAGTTCGTCGGCCCGGATGCTGTCGGCCACACCGCTGATCGTGCGCCGCTGGGGGTTCTCGGGGTGTACGTCGAAGTACTTCGCCATTCCCCGATTGTAGTGGCCGCGGTCACACTTCGATCTCCGAACGGGCGCGGCTCTCCCCCGAAAGCGGTCCCCTGAAAGCAGTCCTCCGAAAGCAGTCCTCCGAAAGCAAAAAGGAAATGCGGTCACGACACGCCGGCGTGTTATATGGCCCTCATGGTGTCTTCCGACCGACTGCTGGCCTTCGCGGCCATGTCGTTCCTGCTGATCGTGATTCCGGGCCCCAGCGTGCTGTTCGTGATCGGACGGGCGCTGAGCCAGGGCCGCCGTGCCGCGCTGACCACCGTCGTGGGCAATACGCTCGGCGCCTACGTGCTCGTCGTGGCCGTGGCGCTCGGTGTCGGTGCCGTCGTGGAGCGCTCGGTCCTCGTCTTCACCGCGCTGAAGCTCGTCGGCGCCGCGTATCTCGTGTACCTCGGCATCAAGGCGGTGCGCCAACGGCGTTCGCTGCACGCCGCGTTCACGGGTGTCGGGGTCGCGCACGGCAGCCTGCGTACGTTGTGGGAGGGTTTCGCCGTCGGCGTGGCCAACCCCAAGACGATCGTGTTCTTCGCCGCCGTGCTGCCGCAGTTCGTGGACCGCGGCCAGGGGCACGTCACCCTTCAGATGCTGCTGCTCGGCCTGGTCTTCAATGTCATCGCGGTGGTGTCCGACAGCGTGTGGGGTCTGGTCGCGGCGACGACGCGGAGCTGGTTCGCCCGCTCGCCGCGGCGCCTCGGCATGGTCGGCGGCGTCGGCGGGCTCACGATGATCGGCCTGGGCGTCACCGTCGCGGCGACGGGCCGTACCGACTAGAGGCTTCCTGTCTACGGCGCGAGCGCAACGCCCAGAGAGACGGAGCCTATGGGCTTCGGCGCACCCTGCTCGTAGAAGACGTCCAGTGCCGTGATCGTGAATCCGGCCTCCGTCAGCAGGTCGGTGATCGGGCGCGTGAGGTGACAGCCGCCGAAGAGCCGCTTGTTCACCGGTTCCACGCGTCGCTGCCAGCGGCGTACGTTCTCGTCCCCTTCCGGTGCGAGTCCGTGCTCCAGGAAGTGCAGTGTCCCGCCGGGCCGCAGCACACGGCGCACCTCGCGCAGGGCGGCCCCGGCGTCGGGGATGGTGCACAGCGTCCAGGTCGACAGCGCGGTGTCGAAGCAGTTGTCCTCGAAGGGCAGCGACTGGCCGTCCGGGCCCGCGCGGCGCACCGGGACGGACGCCGCGCCGACCCGCCCGGCGGCGAGTCGCCATCCGACGTCCGAGGGTTCGATCGCGACGACGCCCTCGACGGTCGACGGGTAGTGGGGGACGTTGTGTCCCGTGCCGAACCCGATCTCCACGACCTGGCCCCGCAGCCCCTCGCAGACCCGCCGTCTCAGCGGCGCGGTCATCTTCACGCCACAGGCGACATCGATGATCCGGGGCAGCACCTGCTCGGCATAGAACCCCATGGCGGTCCTCCATATCTCCTGTCCAGCATGGCATCGCGGCGGCCCCCGTGCGACGTTGCTGAACCGCGACCTTCCGGACCGCAACCATGGCTGTTCCCGAGCGGTCCTATCCGTAACTCACAGGAGACCCAGGAGGAACGTCTTGTCCCGTGCGCCCCGTAATCGCCGCCGTCTGTCGCAGGCCCTGATCGCCTGCGGATGCGCGGTGACGCTGCTCGCCGGCTGCGCGGAGGGCGACGCCCGCGAGGACCGCACCGCCGACCCGGCCCCGAGGGTGCCCACGGGCCGGGGTGCGGGCGAGCGCGGGCTCGGGGACTTCGACCGGGACGGCTACGACGACTTCGTGACGTCCCTGACCACGCGGAACAAGTTCAGCCAGCCCACCGGCTACCACCTGCTCGTCCTTCCCGGCTCGGCCAAGGGCCTGGACCCCGGGCGCCGCAGGACCTACCGCGATTTCTTCTACGGTCCGCTGCTGCGCGCCGACCTCAACGGTGACGGCTACACAGACCTGGTCGCGACGCAGACCGACCACCGCGCCAAGGATCCGGCGCCCCGGGACGACCCCGGCACTGCCGTGATCCTGCCCGGCGGCAAGAAGGGCCTCGGCGACCCGGTCCCCGTCAAGGCCGCCGGTCTCGTCATGGCGAGCGCGGCCATCGATGCCGACGGCGACGGGGCCGTCGACCTGGTCTACGCGGGGCACCACCCCAACGGGAACGACACCGAACTGCCTGACCGCCAGGGCCTGGTGGCCTACGGCCCCTTCGGCAAGGACGGCGCTCCCGCCCGCACCGCCGAACTCGAGAACGCGGCGAGCCCCAGCCAGGCGACCAGCGGGGACTTCGACGGTGACGGCTACGGCGATGTCATGTTCACCGACCCCGGCCCGGGCGAGGAGGACGCGGATCCGCCGGTGGACAACGGCCCGTCCGTGACGTACTTCCGCGGCAGCCCCCGCGGGCTGACCCCGGCCCGGCCGCCCAAGAACCTCGGCAACGAGACGTACGACGGAGTCCTGGTGCCGCGCAGCGGTGACGTCGACGGCGACGGGATCGAGGACATTCTCGCGCCCGGCTACCGCGAGGTGGGTGTCGCGGAGGGCCCCGCCTCGGGGCGGCTCACCGTGGCGTACGGGTCGAAGTCGGGTGCAGGAGGGGGGCGGCCGAACGCCGTCTTCGACCAGGAGACACCCGGTGTTCCGGGCGGCTCGCAGGGCAAGGACGGTTTCGGAAGGGGCGCGGGCACCGGCGATGTGAACGGTGACGGGCATCCGGATCTGCTCGTGGACACGCCGGGAGAGGACCAGGGCAACGGCCGCTTCACGTTGCTGCCCGGCGGTCCCGACGGTTCCCCGACGGGCGCGGACGCGACCGCCTTCGACCTCGACACCCCCGGTGTGCCCGGCAGGCACGACCCGTCGGGCGGTGACGGGTTCGCCGCCACGTTCCCGCTCCTCGACGTCAACGGCGACGGCCGCTCCGACGTGGTGGCGAACGCCCCCGGCTATCGGCGCGGCAAGGGCGGCCTCTGGCTCTTCCCGGGAACCCCGGAGGGACTTGGTACGGGCGGACGGATCCAGTTCCTCGATCCGTCCGGCCTCGGGCTCCCGCCGCGCACCGCGTAGGGCTCAGCCGTCCGGGGGCGGACCGTCGGCCCCGGCCACGGCCCTCGCTTCACCCGGCCTCCGGCGCTTCCAGCAGGTCGCGTACCTCCTCGGCGGTCGTCTCCTGAAGATCCTCGCCGAGCAGCAGCCAGCGGGTGATGCCGATCGATTCGAGGAACGGCAGGTCATGGCTGGCGATCAGGAGGGCGCCCTCGTACGATTCCAGCGCGCTCGTCAACTGCCGTACGCTGGCCATGTCCAGGCTGTTGGTCGGCTCATCGAGCATCAGGAGCTGCGGAGCCGGTGCGGCGAGCATCGTCGCCGCGAGTGCCGCACGGAAGCGTTCGCCGCCGGAGAGGGTGCCGGCCGGCTGCTCCGCGCGGGCGCCCTTGAACAGGAACCGCGCGAGCTGTGAACGGATGTGGTTGTCGGTGACGCCCGGGGCCATGCGGGCCACGTTCGCCGCGACGCTCAACTGCTCGTCCAGTACGTCGAGGCGCTGCGGCAGGAACCGCAGCGGGACGAACGTCCTCGCCTCGCCCGACAGCGGTTCCAGCTCACCGGTGAGGGTGCGCAGGAGGGTGGTCTTCCCGGCTCCGTTGCGCCCCACCAGCGCGATGCGCTCGGGGCCGTGGATGTGGAGGCTGCCGTCGCGCAACCTGCCGTGCGGGAGGCTCAGTTCGTCGAGGCTCAGGACCGTACGGCCCGTGGGTACGGCGGTGTGGGGCAGGCTCACGCGGATCTCGGCGTCGTTGCGGATCGCCTCGGCGGCCTCCTCGCGCCGCTCGTGGGCCTCGCCGAGCCGGTCCTCGTGCAGCCCGCGCAGTTTGTCGCCGGACTCCTGCGCGGACCTCTTCTTCTCCCCCGCGACGATTCTCGGGGCCTTGCGCTGGGCGTCCAGCTTCTTGCTGTGCCTGGCGCGGCGGGCCACCTTGATCTGGGTCTCCTCCAGTTCGCGCTTCTGCCGGCGCACGTCGGCCTCGGCGGCCCGCAGCGTCCGCCCGGCCGCCTCCTGCTGGGTGGCGAGCGCCTCCTCGTACGCGGACCAGCCGCCGCCGTACCAGCTCACGGAGCCGGAGCGCAGCTCGGCGATGCGGTCGACCCGTTCGAGGAGTTCGCGGTCGTGGCTGACCACGACGAGGACGCCGGAGCGCCAGGAGTCGACGGCCTCGTAGAGCCTGCGCCGAGCGAAGACGTCGAGGTTGTTGGTCGGCTCGTCCAACAAGAGGATGTCGGGGCGCTCCAGAAGCAGGGCGGCAAGGCGCAGGAGGACGGTCTCGCCGCCGGACAACTGGCCGACGGTGCGGTCGAGTCCGACGTCCGCGAGGCCGAGTGAGCCCAGGGTCGCGAGGGCCCGCTCCTCGACGTCCCAGTCGTCGCCGACCGTGTCGAAGTGCTCCTCGCTCACGTCGCCGTTCTCGATGGCGCGCAGCGCGGCGCGGCGCTCGGCGATACCGAGGGCCTGGTCGACGCGCATCGCGGTGTCGAGGGTGATGTTCTGCGGCAGGTACGCGAGGCTGCCGCCGACGGTCACCGACCCCTGGGTGGGGGTGAGTTGGCCGGCGAGCAGGCGCAGCAGGGTGGACTTGCCGGTGCCGTTCGTGCCGACGAGTCCGGTGCGCCCCCGGCCGATGGCGAGGGAGAGCCCGTCGAGGACAGGGGTGCCGTCCTGCCACTGGAAGGACAGGCCGGAGCAGGTCAGGGAGGCGCTGGGCGCGGTGGGTGTCGCCATGGTGTTTCTCGCATTCGCAAGCGCGGTGGGAGGGGGCTACGTATGCGAGCACCACGCGGCGACCGAGCCGGGAATCCGGAGATCCGAGAACCGGGCAAGGGGGGTGCGGCTGTCCGACAGATCATCGGGGACGGCTCATGCACCGAGGTCGCATCCACGCGGGGTCACGGGCGGCACGGAACGGCCGCTGCGGCGTGACGGACGTACGGCGGCGAAGGCCGTACGGCGCGGTGATCGCGATCCTCAGATGCGCAACGTCCACCTCAATCGGAGACAACAGAGACGCCGAAAACCTTAACGACCGGGTGATCGCAAGGCAAGAGCCCCAGGTCACGGGCCCCCTCCTGCCCGCCGTGCGCCCTGAGCGCCCGACATGCACCAGACGCGGCCGCGTGCAAGTCTGGGAGTGGCCGGAATGCCGTCGGGCACTCGATTCCGGCGCACTCCGGCAGGAGGAACGATCATGAGCAAGAAACAGAGCCGACACAACCGCGGCGCCCGCTCGGGCGGCCACGAGCATGACCGCACCGCCCCCGCCGCCGAGAAGAAGCCGACGCCGCAGCCGGTCAAGAAGGCGACCGACCCCTCCGAGGAGCCCGCACGCCGGATCTCGGAGCACCACTCGCACAAGCCGCCTCGGAAGTTCGGCCACAACTGACGCGCGGGCCGGCCGCGCACACCGTCACGTCCTGCGACACGGGGTCACTGAACGCTGCCCCGCGCCGAACGCTGCCCTGGCGCGCACGAGTGGTGCCCGCCCGCCGCCGGCCGGTCATGATCGCGGCCCTAGAGTGCCCGCATGAGCCGCCTCACTTCGAATGGTGCCACGATCCACTTCGACGACCTGGGCCCGGCGGACGGCGCGCCCGTCGTCCTGATCCACGGCCACCCCTTCAACCGGACCATGTGGCGCCCCCAGACCGCCGCGCTCACCGCCGCCGGATACCGCCTCATCGCCCCTGACCTGCGCGGTTACGGGGACAGCGACACGGTTGCGGGTACCACCCTCTTCCCCGCGTTCGCAGACGACATCGCCGCCCTCCTCGACCACCTGGAGCTCGACCGTGCCGTCGTCGGCGGTGTGTCCATGGGCGGCCAGATCACCATGGAGTTCCAGCGCGGCCACCCGCAGCGCGTGCGGGCCCTGGTCCTCGCCGACACCTCGCCGGTGGCCGAGACCGACGAGGGCAAGGCCTTCCGCAACCGCCTCGCCGACCGGCTCCTCACGGAGGGCATGGACGGTTACGCGGGTGAGGTGATCGACAAGATGCTGGCCGCGTACAACGTCACCGCGATGCCCCAAGTCGCCGCGCACGTACTGGAGATGATGCGGACCACCGACCCGGCGGGCGCCGCCGCGGCCCTGCGCGGGCGCGCCGAACGGGCCGACTACCGCGAGACGTTGGCGGCCACGTCCGCTCCCACGCTCGTCGTGGTGGGCGCGGACGACGTGTACACCCCGCCTGAGGACGCCCGGTCCATCCAGCGGCTGACCCCGCACGCGATCCTCACCGTCGTCGACGGCGCGGGACATCTGCCGAACATGGAACAGCCCGATGCCGTCAACACCGCACTGATCCAGTTCCTCAACTCCCTGCCCGATTAGGGGATTCGCCGAAACAGGTTCTCGTCAGGCTTGTTCGCGGAGAACTCCCGGTTTCGGCCGCCGCGGACGCTTCGGCAGGTGCCGAACTGTCCGCGGCCTAGCGTCTTCGGCGTGCGAAACGACGGGGAGAGGTGCGCGGCGGAGTGACGGTGTGGGAGATGGTCGCCGTTTGTGCGGCCGGGGTGGGCGCCGGAGCCATCAACACCGCGGTGGGCTCCGGGACTCTGATCACGTTCCCGGTTCTGCTCGCCACCGGCCTGCCGCCGGTGACCGCGACCGTCTCGAACGCGCTCGGTCTGATCCCGGGATCCATCAGCGGCGCCATCGGCTACCGCGCCGAACTCGGCGGGCAGCGGCGGCGCATCCTGAAGCTGGGCGCCGGTGCCGTGCTCGGCGGGTTCGGGGGCGCCACGCTTCTGCTCACCCTTCCGGCGGCGGCGTTCGAGACGATCGTGCCGGTCCTCGTCGGTCTCGCTGTCGTCCTGGTCGCGTTCCGGCCGCTGATCAGCGGCCGGGTGCGGCGCCGGCGCGAGCGGTCCGGCGCGCGCCCGCGCGGCGACGTGGGGCCACTCCTGTTCACCTCCCTCACGCTCGCCAGCGTCTACGGCGGCTACTTCTCCGCCGCGCAGGGGATCCTCTACGTGGCGCTGATGGGCATGCTTCTGGACGAGCCGCTGCAACGCCTGAACGCCGTCAAGAACGTGCTGGTCGCCCTCGTCAACGCCGTCGCCGCCCTCTTCTTCCTCTTCGTCGCCGACTTCGACTGGACGGCCGTACTGCTCATCGCGGCCGGTTCCGCACTCGGCGGTCAGCTCGGCGCGAAGGCAGGCCGGCGCCTCAGCCCCGGCGTCCTGCGCGCCCTCGTCGTGACGGTGGGGACGTTCGCGGTCGTCCAGCTGCTGCTCCGGTGACCGAGGCGCTCACCCCGCCAAGGCGCCCCCACCGGGTTCGAACACCGTGAACTGCGCACCCTGGGCGTCCCGCAGCGTGGCCCAGCGCCCCGCCTCGTCCTGCCACTCGCCCGTCACGGCACCGTCGTGCTTGACGGCCGCACGGGCGCACTCGGCGACGTCGTCCACGGTGAACTGGACCTCCCAGTGCGGCCGGACGTCGGGATCGGGGGCCGCCTCGACGGCACCGGAGGTGATCCGGGCCATGGCCAGGCCGCCGCAGACCAGGACGACCTCTTCGTTCTCGTAGCGGACGTCGCAGCCGCCGGGCCCGGTCCAGCCGAGGACCTCGCCGTAGAAGATGGCGGCGTCGAAGGCGTTCCTGGTCACGAGCCGGAGCCCGACCTGCGCCTCGGGGTGCCATCCGCTCCAGTCCCGTTCGAGGCGCCCGGACCAGATCCCGAAGGCGGCGCCGCTGCTGTCGGACACCAGTGCGGCGCGGCCCAGCGGGAAGGGGATCGGGCCCACGCCCACGGTGCCGCCGCGTTCGCGGACCCGGCTCGCCGTATCGTCCGGGTCACCGACGGCGAAGTACGGCAGCCAGGCCGTGGCCACGCCGAGGGTGGACGCCACCGCGCCGATGCCCGCCACCGGTCTGCCGCCCGCCATCGCGACGGCGAACCGGTCGCCGAGGCGGCCCGGGCGGAATTCCCAGCCGAGCACGGCCTCGTAGAACGCGCTGGTGGCGGCCAGGTCGTGCGCCGCGAGGCTCACCCAGCAAGGGGCCCCGGGGACGGCGCCGCTCGGCGGGCCGTCCTCGTCACCGGCCTCGGTGGCCAGTCTGTCGGTCATCGTGCACCATCCCTGAATCACGGCCTGCGCCCATTGCAGCAAGAACGGCCTCGTGCGGCCATCGCCCAGTGGGGCGACACGCACACCTGCCGGAAGCCGCCGGGCGAGAGGCCATCAAGCCAGGGGCGCCTCGGAACGCCCAGCGTAGAATCAGGATAAAAGGTGCCGAACGGGCACGCTGTGGGTGTGCCGGGTCGGCGTCGTGGTTTCGGGGCGGGTGGTGCCCCGGTCCCGCCGGAAGGAGTCCACGATGACGACCGGGCAGGCAGTCGATTCCGAGCGGAAGGAAGAGTTCGCCGGGCGCATGGTCCAGGTGCTCAATGACGCGTGTCTGGGCTATCTGTGCAGCCTCGGCCATCGGTCGGGGCTTTTCGACGCGATGGCACCTCTTCCGCCGTCGACCAGCGTCCAGATCGCCAAGGCCGCGGATCTCGACGAGCGGTACGTACGGGAGTGGCTCGGCGGCCTGACCGTCGCCGGTGTCGTCGAATACCGGCCGGCCGACGGCACGTACTGGCTCCCGCCCGAGCACGCCGCCTCTCTCACCCGGGCAGCCGGGCCGGAGAACATGGCCTCGCTCCTCCAGGACCTCGCGCTCCTCGGCATCGTCGAGGACGAGGTTCTCGACTCCTTCCGCAAGGGCGGCGGGGTCCCCTACTCCTCGTATCCGCGGTTTCAGGAGCTCCAGGCCGAGGAGTCGGGGCGTGTCTACGAGGTGGCCCTGGTCGACACGATCATCCCGCTGGCGGCGGGCCTGCCGGAGCGGCTGAGCGCCGGGATCGACGCGCTGGACATCGGGACCGGGCAGGGCCGTGCGGTGAATCTGCTGGCCCAGGCGTTCCCCAAGAGCCGGTTCCGCGGGGTCGACATCTCCCGGAAGGGCATCGCGGCGGCCCGCGCCGAGGCGGAGCGGCTCGGCCTCGACAACGTCCGGTTCGACGTGGTCGACACCGTCGATCTGAGCGGTACGTACGACCTCGTCACGGCGTTCGACGTGATCCACGACCTGGCCCGCCCGGCGCGCACCCTGGACGCGGTGGCCGCCGCGCTGCGCGACGACGGTGTGTTCCTCATGGGCGACATCTCCGCCTCCAGCAATCTGGAGGAGAACATCGACCATCCCCTCGGCCCCGCCCTGTACACCTTCTCGGTCTTCTACTGCATGACCGTGTCGCTGGGCGAGGGCGGCGCGGGGCTCGGCGCGGTGTGGGGGAGGCAGCGGGCGCTGCAGATGCTCGCCGACGCCGGGTTCGGCGACATCGACGTGGAGCAGGTCGAGGGCGACATCCTCAACGTGTACTACGTGGCCCGCAAGTGACGGCCGCCGGTTGCCGGGTCATTCGCCGGCCTGGGCGCGGCGGACCAGGCGTGTGTGCGTGGCCGCCGGGGAGCTGACGAGCTCCACGACCTCGTAGCCCGCGACGCCGTCGCCGAGGTTGTCGAGCAGGCGCTCTCCCCTGCCGACGAGGAGCGGCACGATGGCCAGGTGCAGTTCGTCGACGAGACCGGCGCGCAGGTACTGCTGGATCGTGGCCGGGCCCCCGCCGATGCGCACGTCCTTGCCGTCCGCCGCCTCGTAAGCCCTGGCGAGGACCGTCTCGATGGGCTCGTCGGTGAAGTGGAAGTCCGTTCCGCCCTTCATCGACACCGACGGACGCGGGTGGTGCGTGTGCACGAACACCGGGTGGTGGAACGGCGGGTTGTCGCCCCACCAGCCGGTCCACGCCTCGTTCTCCCACGGTCCGCGATACGGGCCGAACATGTTGCGGCCCATGATCGTGGCGCCGATGTTGTCCTCGCTTCGGGCGACGAACTCGACGTCGACGCCCTGCTTGCCGTCGGCGTGGTCCTTCATCGCGGCGAACATCCAGTCGTGCAGGCCGTCGTCGATCCCGTCGCCGAAGGGCGCGTCCATGCGCTGGTCGGTACCGGCGGCGAACCCGTCGAGCGAGACAGTGACGTTGTGTACGCGGAGCCTGGGCATGACGTCTCCTTGGTGGTGACGGTAGCGGGTCCGTTCCCGCTCTCACCCCTGCGTCGAACGGTGCGGGGCCGGATCGACAGCCCGTCCCGATTTTCTTCCAGGAATCCCGTCACCGCAGCGCGCACGGGGCGGGCGGCCCCTCAGGCGTCGGGGAGCCCGGCCAGCCACTCGATGAGGATGCCGTTGACGTCGTCGCCGCGCTCCTGCTGGATCCAGTGACCGCAGCCGTCGAGGATGTGCGACGAGCGCAGACCAGGCAGGGTTGTGGGGTAGGCGTCGATGGCATCGGACAGCCACGTGGTGGACGCGTCCATGGCGCCGCCGATGAACAGGGAGGGCTGGGTGGCGGGGGCGCCTCGGTGGGCGGCGAGTTCCTCCCAGTCGCGGTCCATGTTCCGGTAGCGGTTGAGCGCTCCGGTCAGTCCCGTACGCTCGAACTCCCCTGCATACACGTCGAGTTCGTCCTCGTCGAGCCAGGCGGGGAGCCGGTCGACGGGGAAGCGTTCGCGCATCGTGCCACCCCGGGCGACGAAGTGCGGGTCGGGTGCGCCGGGCGCGGCCATCGTGTCGGCCGACAGCGCGGCGAAGATGCCCGCGAGCCAGCCGCGCACGTCCGGCTCGATCTCCGCCTCGGCCCTCCCGGGCTCCTGGAAGTACGAGACGTAGAACTCCTCGTCTGCGCCCATGCCCGCGAAGATGTCGCTGGGCCGCGGCCCGCCGGGCGGGGTGTAGGGGACGCTCAGCAGCGCGACCGCGCGGAAGACCTCCGGCCTGAGCAGGGCCGAGTGGGCGGCGATGTTCGCGCCCCAGTCGTGCCCGACGAGCACCGCGGACCGCTCGCCGAGGGCGTGCACGACGGCGACGTTGTCGTCCACCAGGTCGAGCATTCCGTACGCGGCCGGGTCGGCGGGCTTCGATGAGCGGCCGTAGCCGCGTACGTCGAGCGCGACGGCCCGGTATCCGGCCGCCGCGAGCGCCGGCAGCTGGCGGCGCCATGAGTACGAGCTCTCGGGGAACCCGTGCACGAGCAGGACCAGCGGCCCGGTGCCCTGCTCCACGAGGTGGATCCGGCCCGCGGGCCCGTCGACCAGTCGGTGTGTGGTGTGCCCGGCCTGCTGCGACATGCGACCTCCTGTGGATACCGTGCGGCCACGCCGGGTGCGACTGGCGGTGGCGGCCCTGACGCCGATCTTGCAACGGGCCGTGGCGCGCCACCGAACCTTCTTGCCGTTCCGGCAAAGAATCCGCTCGGCCGAGGCGATCTGCCGGCGTGCGTTCGGCTCAGTCGCCCGCGCCGCCGATCATGTCCACCAGTTCCGCCAGCGCGGTGGCGGCTTCGGGCAGGCCCGGCGTAGGCGTCACCGGTTCGTCCAGGTACACGTCCCGCCGGAGTTCGATCATGAGTGCGCTGACCCTCTGGTCCTTGCCGTAGTGCCGCAGCGGCACGTACGTCCCGGCGAACGGGGTGTCGAGGGCGATGTCCCCGAGCGCGCCGAAGGCGGCGCGCGCCTGCGCGAGCAGGGCGTCGGGGGTGTGGAAGGGGTCGGTGCCCAGGCACACGTGCGGGCGCGGGCCCGCGCCGTGGAGTTCGTAGGGCAGGGCCCGGCTCGGGTACGAGTGCACGTCGACGATCACCACGCGCCCGGCGGCGGCGAGCCGGTCCTCGACGGCGTCCGTCATCGCGGCGGCGTAGGTGTGGAAGTAGGTGTCGAGGAGCTCGGGACCGTCGGCGGGAGGTTCGGGCCTGAGAACCTCACGGTGGGTGGTTCGGGTGTACACCGCGCCCATGCCGACCGCGCTCATCTCCTCGCGCTCGTCGGGAAAGCGTTCGGGGTCCACGACGAGGCGGGAGAGTTCGTTGACGAAGCGCCAGGGCGTCATCGCCGCGTCACGCGCGGCCAGTTCGGCGATGTCCCGTGTATGAGCGTCCGTGATCTGGTCCAACTCCCGTTCCAGGGAGACGTCGTCGAGCACGATGCCCTTCCGGACGTGCGCCGGCACGGCACGCGAGCCGTGCGGCACGTGGAGGAGGACGGGCGAGGCCGCGCTCCCGGGAATCAGCCGGTACGACGGCCGGGTGTCCTGTACTGACCTGTCCGTGGTGTGCATGTCCCCACTCTCCCCCGCCCGACGGCCCTCGCAGGCCGGGCTACCCAGTCGCGGGCCGCCATGACGGGGAGCGGCCCAGGAACGCGAGGATCTCGTCGAGCGGGGAGTCGCCGTCGGCCGCGACCGCCGGCGCGAAGGCCGCGCGAGGGCCGAGGCGCGCCTCGCCTCCGGGCACCACCCGCGCCACGGCGAGCGCCGCATCAAGGAGTTCGGGGTCGAACGTCACCGTGTGCCCCAGGGCCCGGGCCACGTCCCAGGAGTGCACGACATAGTCGACGAGGTGGAAGCTGACGGCCTGCGCTCCCGGGAACGGTCCGCCGTCGCGGATCTCCGGGAGCGGGAACGCCCGCTCCGTCACCCCGTCGGCGGCGAAGGCCTCCAAGACGTGCTGGGCAGCCGCGCGGTACGCCCCGACGGGGTCGTCCCCCAGGGGACGCGGCCGCCACACCGCGATGTCCGCCTCCGCGCGCGAGGCCGCGGCGAATCCGTAGTGCTGCGCGGCCATGTGACCGAGCAGGTCACGCAGCGTCCACCCGGCGCACGGCGTCGGCCTGACCAGGTCTCCGGCCGTCGCCCGCGCCACCACGTCGACGCTCGTACGCACCGCTTCCGCGTCGAGCGCGACCAGATCCTTATTCGTAGGCATGTGCTTATGATCTGCTGACGCCTATCACATGTCAACGTCTATCATCGGCGCGTGATGGCCAAGAACGGCGGACGGCGCGACCTCGCCGCGATGCTGCAGCCCCTGGTGCGTTCCCTCATCGCCGCCGAGCTGCCGGTGCTCGCGTCGCACGGGATCTCGATGTGGGGATACGTCGTGCTCAGCGCCCTGGACGACGGCCCGGTCCGCACGCAGGCCGCGCTCGCGGCGGCCATCGGCGCCGACAAGACCCGGATCATCTCCACGCTGGACACGTTGCAGGAGAACGGGCTGATCTCCCGCACCCCGGACCCGCACGACCGCCGGGTCCGGCTCCTGTCCATCACCGACGACGGCCGGCGCGTGCGCAGGTCCGCGCAGGCCGACATCCACGCGCACGAGGACCACCTCCTGGCCCGGCTCCCCGCGGCCGACCGCCGTGTCTTCCTCGACTCGGTCCACGCCCTGACCCCGGATGCGGACACGCCCTAGTCGGCCCCTGCCCCCAGGTGTCCGAGCACCGAGCGCACCGCCCGTTCCACCGCGTCGCGTGACGCGTCGGTGGGGTCGGTCGTCTCGAAGCCGTGGTGTCCGAGCGGCACGTCGATCACCTCGACCGCGGCGCCGCAGTCCGCTGCCGCGGACACGAACTCCTCGACCGTCACCGCGATTTCAGGGCGTTCGAGCCCCACCCTCGTCAGCACGATCGGCAACTGCCCCGCACCACGGACCGCCGCCGCCGGGCGGAACCGGCTGTCGCTGAGCCCCCAGCCCGGCAGCGGCGCGAGGATCGGGTACGAGGCCGCCACGCACCGAAGCCACGGGGGCGGCGCCGCGAGCCAGTCGGCCGACAGGAGCCCGCCGGCGGACACGAACCACAGCGCGACGCGGGCGCCGTCGACCCGTGGATCGGCCCGCGCGAAATCGATCGCCCCGGCGATGTCGTCGGCGGCCCGCCCGTACGCGGTCAGTTCGTGGAGCCGGTGGTCCACGGTCACGCCGACGGCGCCCAGGCTCGCCACGTACTGGGCGTAGCCGACGAAGGCGGGCCAGTCACGCGGTGTCGGGCGGGCGCCGGCCGGAACCGGCCCGCCGTGCACGAAGACCACGGCGGGCCGGGGGCCGTCGGCATCGGGCAGATGCAGATCGACACGGCCCGACCGCTCCCGGGGCCGCTCCTTGACGTCCATGAGGAACGGCCGTAGATGCGCGGGCTGTTCGCGCCCGGTGACGGACACGTGGTGCCCCTCCCCCGCGGCGGCCCGGAGCAGGACGTCCACGAGCTCGCGGGGAGCGGAGAGCATCGGCCAGTGCCCGGTGTCGAGTTCGAAGAAGGTGACCCCCTCGTCGGCGAGGGCCTGGAACGCGGGATCGCCCATGGCCACCATCGCCTCGACCACGGCGATTCTCGACCCGTTGGCCGTGCACAGGACACCGGTCGTCGGCAGCCCGGCGCCCGCGCCGGACAGACGCAGCGGCTGGGTGAGTGTGGCCAGGGGCTGGGGAGCGGCCTGTTCGGTCAGGCGTTCCAGCGCTTCGGCCGTGAGGCCGGCGACGCTGCCCCAGCGCTGCCACTCCGCCACCACCGGCGGGGGCAGCGCCCCGGAGCCGCTTTCCCGGGACAGGGTCAGCACGCGCTCGCGGACCGTCTGGTCGGGCACCAACTTGAGGGCCGGGTCTCCGTCCTGGGGGATGCCGACGTCCACCTGGACGATCCTGGCGATCCGTTCCGGCCGCCGGTGCGCGGCGCCGCGCACCGGGTGAATGCCGTAGCAGTGGCCGACGAGGACCACGTCCTGCGCCTCGACCCGGTCGATCAGCCGCACCAGTTCCTCGATGTGCGTCTCCAGATCCACACCCGGCCCCGCCGGACGACCGCCGCCGTCCATGCCCGTGAGCGTCACTTCGTACGCCCGCTCCCCCGCGTCCCTCAGCCCGGCGGCCACTTCCCGCCATACCCATCCGCCGGTGTGGGCCCCCGCCACCAGGATGAATGCCGTCATGCCCGTCTCCTCCCACGCCATCGTCCACGAACCCGGCCGCACCGGCCGTCCACGCTCGCCGGTACCGTAGGAACTCCCCCTGAGGGAGGTTCAAGCCGTGTCCGCCGACAGCATGTGGTCCATCGGGGAGCTCGCCGAACGCGCGGGCGCCACCGTCAAGACCGTCCGCTTCTACTCGGACCGCGGTCTGCTGCCCGAAGCGCCCCGCAGTACGGGCGGCCATCGCCGGTACGGACCCGAGGCGCTCGACCGGCTCCGCGTCATCCGCTCCCTGCGCGCCCTCGACCTGTCGCTGCCGGACGTGAGCCGCGTGCTGGATGAAGAGGGCGCGCTGGACGGCGCTCTCGAGGATGTCGTCGCGGGGCAGTTGCGGGACATCGGCTCCCAACTGGCCGCGCTGCGCTGGCGGGAGGCCGCACTTCAGCTGCTCCAGGACTGCACGCCCGCCGAGCGTACCGAGCGGCTGCTTCTCGTCGGCGCGATGTCGGCCCCGCCCAGTACGGCGGCACCGGCCCGGTTCTGGCGCCGGTGGCTGCCGCTCCGGATGCCCGCCCGAGTCGTCTCCGCCGTCCTCGAACAGGCCGTACCACAGCCTCCGGAGGACCCGACTCCGGCCCACGTCCTGGCCTTCGCCCGGCTGCACGCGTTCACCTCCCGCTCGTGCGAGGGCGGCGACCGCGGCCAGCCGGCGGCGCACCGGACCGACGAGGGGTTCCGCCCCGGGGTGCTCTACGAGGGGCTCAGCGAGGCCCACGCTCTGACATCGCCGCACCTGCGCGACCAGCGGTCACCGCACGAGGGAGAGGCCCTGGACTGCTTCGTCTCCGCCCACGCGGCCTCACGGGGCGTACGCGACACCCCCGCGTTCCGCCGCGCGCTCAGCCGTGTGCTGGCCGCCGATCCGCGTATCGACCACTACTGGCAGCTCGTCGCCGAACTGACCGGTCCTTCGCGGCCGACGCCCGGCGCCGCCCACGACTGGCTCTGCGCCGCGCTCGACGCCCAGGTCGCACGTCAGGGCACGTAAGGGGAGGGCAGTCATCGGCGGTTAATCGCTTGGGCCGGCGGCGCCCGCTTCCGTATCTTGGCGCGACGGCAGACGCGCCATGTGGCTCTACGCGAAAGGCTTCCATGTGCCCTCGTAAGTTGCGCCCCGAAGAGGCGGACATCGACGCCTCGTTGGTGCGCCGGCTCGTCGACGCGCAGTTCCCCGAGTGGGCCGGGCTGCCGCTCACCGAGGTCGTCTCGGCGGGCACGTCCAACGCCATGTACCGCCTCGGCGAGGACATGGCCGTGCGGCTCCCCCGCCTTGCCGGCTCCGCGCAGGACGTGGACAAGGAGTACCGGTGGCTGCCCCTGCTCGCCGGAGCGCTCCCCTTCGCCGTCCCCACGCCCCTGGGCAAGGGCACTCCCGGCGAGGGCTACCCGTGGCCGTGGTCCGTGTACCGCTGGCTCGACGGCGCCAACCCCGCCCCGGACCGCACCCCCGAACCGGCCCTGCTGGCCCAGGACTTGGCGGAGTTCGTCTCCGTACTCCAGCGTGTCGACCCCACCGGCGGCCCGGCTTCCTACCGCAGCGAGCCGCTGGCGGAGCGGGACGAGGTGACGCGTGCGGCGATCCGTGAGCTGCGGGCGGAGCTGGACGGTGATGCGGCGGCCGCCGTCTGGGAGTCGGCCCTGCGGGCGCAGGGGTGGGCCGGGCCCGCCGTGTGGATCCACGCGGATCTGCAGCCCGGGAACGTGCTCGTCGCGGACGGGCGGCTCAGCGCCGTCATCGACTTCGGCTGTCTGGGCCTTGGTGACCCGGCGGTCGACCTCATCGCGGCCTGGTATCTGCTGCCCGCCGGTGCGCGCGAGGTCTTCCGGACCGGCTCGGGCTCGGACGACGACGCCTGGGCACGGGGCCGCGGCTGGGCCCTGTCGGTCGCCCTCCTGGAGCTCCGGTACTACCGGGAGAGCAACCCGGTGATGGCCTCCATCGCCCGCCATGTCATCGCGGAACTTCTCACCGACGACACGGCGGCGGCCTGACGATCCGTCCTGCCCACGCACCTAGGGGATGTCCGCAGCCGCGCGCAACCACTCGTCGAGGCAGGCGAAGTCCGCCTCCGTGAGGCCCCGTCGAGGGTCTACGCGATGCAGCAGGGCGCGTTCCGGGTGATGGGCGAAGACCCAGGCGCGGTCGACGTCAGTGATCTCGTCGTCGACCCATGCGAAGGGACGGCCCTGCGCCTGGCCGACCAGGGCGCGGGTCTTCCAGTGCAGGCCGCGCACGCCGTGCCCTTCATCGCGCGCGTCCCGATCCGGCGGGTCGGGCCAGTCCACCACCGGCAGCGGCGGCAGCCCGAGGAGCGGGGCGACGCAGTCGTTCGCCTCGTCCATCCAGGTCGTCGCCCAGACGAGCTCGCACGGGAGCGCCGCGAGCCGGGGGCCGTACTCGGGGTTGATCCTGGCCAGCAGGGGGTTCAGGTCGGCGCCCAGCGGGTCGGGGCATCCCGGCCGGCTCATCGGATACGTCGGGTAGCACTCCGGCGGCCCGCCGAACGGAATCAGCGGCCCGTCAATGTCGAGGAAGAGCAGCGGAAGGTGCTCGGATCCGGTCACTTCAGCACCGTAGCGACTCGGGCACCACGCCCGCGGCCACGCCGCTAGTGTGACGGGCATGACTGGGGACACGGGGCCTGCGGACAGCCACGAACTGGCGGGCGGCATGGTGAACGCGGGCGCGGTCTTCCGGCGGGGCGACGTGGTCGAGCGGCCGGCGCCGCCGAATGTCCGGGCGCTCCACGCCTACCTCGCGGCGCTGAGGCTTCAGGGATTCGACGCGGCTCCGGTGCCGCTCGGCGTTCGTGCCGACGGGCGTGAGCAGTTGGGGTTCATCCCCGGCTACGTGGCCGTGCCGCCGTTTCCGCGGTGGGCCATGTCGCGGACCGCGCTCCGGTCTGTCGGGATCCTGCTGAGGCGCCTGCACGAGGCGAGTGCGCGCGTCGCGGTGGACGTATCCGCCGGCTGGGCCGGGGAACTGGCCGATCCCGAGGGCGGAACGATGCTGTGCCACAACGATGTGTGTCTGGAGAACGTCGTCTTCCGGGACGGCCGCGCCGTGGCCCTGATCGACTTCGACCAGGCGGCCCCGGGGCGCCCGGTCTGGGATGTCGCGATGACCGCCGGCTACTGGGTCCCGATGCGGGACCCCGAGTCCACGGCCCCGTTCTATCCGGTACCTGACCCCTCTCACGCGTGGGACGCCCCGGGCCGGCTGCGGCTCCTCGCGGACAGTTACGGGCTCTCGCCGCGGGAGCGCGCCGAATTGCCGGAGGTCGTCGAACAGGCCGCCGCGGTATGCCGGGCGTTCGTCGCCCGGCGCGTGGCCGACGGGGACCCCGTCTACGTACAGGCGCTGCGCGACCGCGGCGGCTGGGAGCGCTGGGACCGGATTCAGTCGTGGCTCAGCGCCGGGCGCGAGGCGTTCACGGCGGCCCTGCTCGCCTGACCCGGTGCCGGGCGCGAGGCGTTCACGGCGGCTCTGCTCAGCTCACCTCGCGCGCGTCCCGCGCCCCCTTCCGCCCCGCGTGAGGTGTCCGAAACCAGTGATTCATCAAGCGGGTGGTGAATAGGGCTGGTTGGCGGGGTGAAGAATGCGCAACCATGTGCACATGACCGCGGCCCATCGCGCCATGACCCAGCTGGAGTCCTGGCCGAACCTGGTAAGTGGCTCTCCCCGGTGCGCCGTTGGGCGCGCCTTCGGGACAGCAGGGTGCGACATCGTGCATTTCCATGCCAACGATGCGGCGGACCTGTACCTCACCCGGACGGCGGTCGAACGCCTCCTTCCGCTGTTGCGCGACAGCACCGCGATCCGGGTGCGCCCCGGCGCCGCGTGGATCACTGTGCTGCTCGACTGCGACGACGACGTGGCGCTCCTGCTGACGCTCATCAGCATGGCGCTCAAGGAACACGAAGCGTTCGGAGTGCCGGAGGAGGAGTGCGCCGGGCCCCGCACCGCGCGTGCGGCTGCGCCCTGTGACTGGGAACCACGTGCGATCCCTTCGCCGCGCGCCCCCGGCCCGGCGGCACCTTCCGGCCCCGCTCACCACGGACGCGTCCACGACGCGTGGAAGGCCGTCGGACGGATGCTGCCGCACGGCCACTGACGAGAGCGACGCCGGTGTGCGCGGGCTGAAATCCGCAACAGGCACTCAGCCACTGACGTCGAACGCCGGTCAGGCGCCCCCGCCCGTCACGCGCCCCCGCCCACCACGGCCTCCGCGCCCCGCGCCGCCCCCGTGCTGTCGCGCTCGATCAGGCGCGGCAGCGGCACCTGGACCGTCCGCGACGGGCCGCCGTCCAGGAGTGCCGTCAGTTCCTGGGCCGCGGTGCGGCCGAACTGGACCGTGTCGCGGGACAGTGCCGACAGCCAGGGCTTGACCATGCGGCAGAGCGGGGAGTCCTCCCAGGCCACCACCGAGACGTCGCCGGGGACCGAGTAACCCAGCTCACCGGCGGCGGCGACCCCGGCGACGGCCATCACGTCGTTGTCGTAGACGAGCGCGGTCGGGGGTGTGTCGCCCTCCATGACGCGGCGCGTGACCGCGGCGCCCTCGGCGTCCGAGTAGTCCGTGGTCACGGAGCGCACCTCGGTCAGGCCGCGGCGCTCGGCCTCGGCGCGCAGGGTGCGGATGCGCCGCTCGGTGTGCGCGAGGCCCGGCAGGCCTGCGATGTGGACGATGCGGCGGTGCCCGAGCGCGTACAGCTCGTCGACGACCGACGCCATCGCGCCGGCGTCGTCCGCCCACACCGTCGACATGCCGCGGTGCTCCGCGTCGGGCGCTCCGCCGATCACCACGGCGGGCAACCCGAGTTCGTCGAGGAGTGCGGGGCGCGGGTCGGCCGTGCGGGGGTCGACGACGAGCACGCCGTCCACCCGGTGCTCGGCCCACCAGCGCCGGTAGACGGCGCACTCCGCCTCGACGTCCTCCACCACCTGGAACAGCAGGCCGAGGTGACGCTCCGCCAGGATTTCCTGGATGCCGGAGATGAGCTGGAGGAAGAACGAGTCCACGCCCAGCGTGTCCGCCGGGCGTGCCACGACCAGGCCGACCGTGGCCGCGCCTTCGCCGGACAGGGCGCGGGCCGCCGTGCTGGGCCGCCAGCCGAGCTGCTCGGCCACCCGCCGCACCCGGTCGCGGGTCACCTCGGAGACCCCTGGCCGGTCGTTGAGCGCGAAGGACACGGCGCTCTCCGAGACACCCGCCCTGAGCGCGATGTCCTTCATGGTCGGTCGGCGCGCGGGAGACCGCTTGGCTGGCACAGCTGCCCCTTTCCCGTGGAACCCCGGTGGGTTGCCCCGACCAGCCTAGCGCATGCCGTCAGACACTAATGCGCTTGAGTTCAAGAGCCTAAAGCGCATTAGTCTCGCATCGCAAAAGGTCTACTCCACTGCCCTGACCTGGTGTTCTTCCAGATGACTGCCGACAGTTTCAGAGAATGCATTGACTTTTTCCGTGATCGCAATGCAGGGTCTGCACGGCAACATTCGATGCCGCCGCAAAGGAGCCGTGTCACCGTGCCCATCTCTCGCAGAGCACTAGCCGCTGCCGCCGCCATCGCTGTCGTCCTGCCGCTGAGCGCGTGCGGTTCCGGGGGTGACGACAGCGGCTCGACGGACGCCTCGGGCAAGATCGAGGGCAGCATCACGTTCCAGACGTGGAACCTCAGGGCCAACTTCAAGCCGTACTTCGACGGCCTGGTCAAGGACTTCGAGAAGAAGTACCCCGGCACGCACGTGAAGTGGATCGACCAGCCGGGCGAGGGCTACGCCGACAAGATCAGCGCGGATGCCGCCGGCGGCACGCTGCCCGACGTCGTCAACGTCTCCCCCGACCTCGTCGCCCCGCTCGCGAAGGCCGGCCTCGCGCTCGACCTCGACAAGGCGGCGCCGAAGTACGAGAAGGAGTACCTGCCGGGGGCCTGGGCGAGCCACCAGATACCGGGCATGGACGGCACGTACGCCTTCCCCTGGTACCTCAACACCGGGCCGCTGTTCTACAACAAGAGCCTGTTCAAGAAGGCCGGACTAGACGCCTCGCAGCCCCCGAAGACGTACGACGCGCTCTTCGACGACGCGCTTCAGCTCGCGAAGAAGAGCAAGGGCAAGGTGGCCACGCTCGCCAACGTCCCCACCATCGAGGACTTCGGCCGCTACGGCGCTCCGCTCATGAACAAGGAGGGCACCGGCTTCGCGTTCAACGACGCCAAGGGTGTCGAACTCCTCACGAAGTACAAGGAGTTGTACGACGCGAAGGCGCTCGACCCGCAGGCCCTGACCGCGACCCCCGAGTCGACCGGCAAGAAGTTCCTGACCGGGGCCGTGGCGATGAACCCGGGCAGCGCGCTCGACCTGTCGAAGTTCAAGAAGGAGGCGCCCAGCCTCTACAAGAACATCGGGATCACGGACCAGATCACCAGCACCGGCAAGGTGAACATGTACGTGATGGGCGTGATGGTGAATTCGCGCTCCAAGCAGAAGCCCGCGGCCGTGGCCTTCGCGCACTACGTCACCGACGCGCGGCACCAGATGGAGTTCGCCAAGAAGGTCGCCATATTCCCGAGCACCGCGGGCTCCCTGGACGACCCGTACTTCACGCAGCAGGACGGCTCGGACGAGACGCGGGTGCGGATCGCCGCGGCGGACTCGCTGAAGTCCGCGGTCAACTACACGCCGGTCCTGTTCAGCGAGCAGATGAAGACCGAGCTGCGGAACTCCGTCGCCAAGGCCCTCCAGGGCAAGGAGAGCCCCAAGACCGCTCTTGACAACGCTGTCAAGGCCTGCGACCGGCTGCTCCAGCAGCAGGGCTGAGCCCCGGAGCCGTACATCATGACGAGTCCTCTTCCGACCGTGAAAGCCGCCGCCAAGACTTCGGCGAACGCACATGTGACGTCACCCTCGAAGTCCTCGGGCGAGCGGCCGGTCTCCCGCGTCCGGCGCCATCTGCCCACCAGCCCCTGGCTGTTCGCCGCTCCCGGGCTGCTGGTCGTCGCCGCCTTCATCCTGTATCCGTTCGTCTCCACCCTGGTCAGCTCCTTCACCGACCGGCGGACGCTGATCCCCGGTGAGTTCGTGGGCCTGGCCAACTTCCGGGACCTGCTGCACGACGACATGTTCTGGACGGGGCTGCGCAACAGCGTCCTGTACATGGTCGGGGTCGTCCCCGCCCTCGTACTCCTTCCGCTGCTGCTCGCCCTCCTCGTCCAGAAGAACATCCCGGGCATCACCTTCTTCCGGTCGGCCTTCTACACGCCGGTGGTCGCGTCCATCGTCGTGGTCGGCCTGATCTGGGTGTGGATGCTGGACGAGCGCGGGCTGGTGAACTCCCTGCTCGAAGCGGTGGGGATCGGCAAGATCGGCTTTCTCAGCGACCAGTGGCTGCTACTGCTGAGCGCCATGGCCGTCACGGTCTGGAAGGGCCTCGGCTACTACATGATCATTTACCTGGCGGCGCTGGCCAACGTGCCGCGCGAACTGCATGAGGCCGCCTCGGTGGACGGTGCGGGCGCGGTGCGCCACTTCTTCACCGTCACCGTGCCCGCCGTGCGCTCCACCATGGTCCTGGTCGCCGCGCTCTCCTCGGTCGCCGCCTTCAAGGTGTTCTCCGAGGTCTATCTGATGGGGGGGCCGAACGGTGGCCCCGCGGGCGAGGACACCACACTCGTGATGCTCGTACAGCGTACCGGCACGGGCCTGACCGGCCGTGTCGGCTACGCCTCGGCGATCTCCGTCGTCGTCTTCGTCGTCACCGTCGCGCTGATGCTGCTCGTGCTCCGCGCCGACCGGAAGGAGGACGCGTGAACGTCACCGAGGACGTCCGCGCCACAACAGCCGGGGATCCGGGGCCCGTTCGGCGCCGGCGTGCACCGCGCGTCACCGACGAGAACGGCCGGCGTATCCGCGTCTGGGAGCTCGTACTGCGCTACGCGCTGCTGCTCGCCGTGCTCGCGATCACCGTCGGGCCCTTCCTCTGGCAGCTGTCCACCTCCCTCAAGGGAACGCACGAGGACATCTTCAGCTCCCCGCCGAAGTTCCTGCCGGGCGATCCCACTCTCCACAACTACGAGCGCGTCGCCGACACCATCCCCGTCTGGGACTATGCCTTCAACTCCCTGAAGGTTGCCACCGCCAACGTGGTCACCAACTGCCTCGGCTCCGCTCTCGCGGGCTACGCGCTAGCCCGGCTGCGCTACCGCGGCCGGAAGATCGCCACCCTCGTGTTCATCCTCGCGATGCTGGTGCCCGTCGAGAGCATCGTCATCGCGCAGTTCACGACGATGCGCGAACTCGGCCTCAACAACACGCTCGTCGGCGTGGTCCTGCCGGGCTGCATCGCCGCCATGAACGTCCTGCTGATGCGCAACGCGTTCCTCAATCTGCCGTACGAGATCGAGGAGGCGGCTTTCGTCGACGGGGCGAACTCCTGGCAGCGGTTCCTGCGGATCGCGCTGCCGTCCGTGAAGGGGACCCTCGCGGTCGTCGCGATCTTCGCGTTCATGGGCGCCTGGGACGACTTCCTGTGGCCGCTCATCGTGCTCAGCGACCCGGCGAAGTTCACCCTCACCATCGGCCTGAACTATCTGCACGGCACCTTCGCCAACGACGAGCGGATCGTCGCGGCCGGCACGATCATCGCCGTCGCGCCGCTGATCATCCTCTTCGCCTGCCTCCAGCGGTACTTCTTCCGCGGGGTCGGCGAGGGAGCTGTCAAGGGCTGACCCCTCCCCCGTGACCGAGGCCCTGCCGTACCGAAGAACCAGGACTCCGCATGACTTCTGCCGCGCGCTTCGGCGTCAACTACACCCCCAGCCAGGGGTGGTTCCACCACTGGCTCGACTTCGACCTCGACGCCGTGCGCGCCGATCTGGACTCGATCGCCGCGCTGGGCCTCGACCACATCCGGGTGTTCCCGCTGTGGCCGTACTTCCAGCCCAACCGCACGCTGATCCGTCCGCGCGCCGTCGAGCAGCTCGTCCAGCTTGCCGACGCGGCGGCCGAGCGCGGGCTCGACGTGAACGTGGACGGCCTGCAAGGGCATCTGTCGAGCTTCGACTTCCTGCCCGCGTGGACGCAGACGTGGCACCGGCGGAACCTCTTCACCGACCCAGATGTGGTCGAGGGCCAGGAGGCGTATCTGCGCACGCTCGCCGGGGCGCTCGCCGACCGGCCCAACTTCATCGGCATGACGATCGGCAACGAGGTCAACCAGTTCGCGGCGGGCCCGCACCCCGACCCGGACCGCATCACACCTCAGCAGGCGGGGAGCTGGCTGCGTCGTGTGCTCGCCGCGTGCGAGCAGGGCGCGCCGGGGCGGACCCATCTGCACGCCTCGTACGACGCCGCCTGGTACCAGGACGACCAGCCGTTCACGCCCGCGCACTCCGCACGGCTCGGCGCGCTCACCGCGGTGCATTCGTGGGTGTTCAACGGTACGGCGCAACGCCACGGCCGCACCGGGACGGCCACCGAGCACCATGCCGCGTACCTCGTCGAGCTGTCCAAGGCCTGGGCCGGCGATCCGCACCGGCCCGTCTGGCTGCAGGAGGTCGGCGCGCCCGCGCCGCTCGTCCCGGCCGAGCACGCGGCACACTTCACCGAGGCCACCGTCGAGAACGCGCTCGACTGCCCGGACCTGTGGGGCGTGACGTGGTGGTGCTCGCACGACGTCAGCCGTGATCTCGCCGATTTTCCCGAACTCGAGTACAGCCTCGGCCTGTTGACGAGCGAGCGGCAGCCGAAACCCGCGGCGAAGGCCCTTGCCCGCATCGTCGCGGACCGGCGCGCCCATCCCCGTACACCCGCGCCGCGCACCACCGCGCTCGTCGTCGACGCCGGTGACGACGAGACCGCCCCGAACCGCTCGGTGTGTGCCCCCGGCGGCGCCGTCTTCGAGGCGTTCGCCCGGCTCACGGCCGACGGGGCCCGGCCCACCACGGTCCTCGCCGGCCGCGCCGACGACAAAGAGCATCTGGTGGCGCGCGGCATCACCGAAGTGGTCACACCGGACCACGTCACACGGACCGTCGGCACGGCTCCGTAACCGTCGAACCCGATGCGGACCGCACGATTCGAGGTGCGCCGCGTCGGGGAGTTGTACAGCGTCCCGCCCGCCCCCGCCTGGTGAACACCCGCACCTCGGACCTTACGGAGTACCCCTCATGCATGACGACCGCACCCTGGTCGAAGCCCGTCTCAAGCGCGTCCTCGACGAGCGCATCCGACCCGCCGTGTACCCCGAGTCCGTGCCACTGGAGGTCGCGGTGTGGAACGCGCCGGGTGAGCCGGTGCCGGTCGAAGAAGGGCTCGCGGCGACGCCCGAGCCGATCGCGGTGGGCTCGCGCTGGGGCGCTCCGTGGGCCACCTGCTGGTTCCGCGTCACCGGGACGGTGCCCGAGGCCTGGGCGGGCCGGACCGTCGAGGCGGTCCTCGACCTCGGCTTCGACGAGAACATGCCCGGCTTCCAGTGCGAGGGCCTGGTCTACCGCCCGGACGGCACTCCGGTGAAGGGCCTCAACCCGCGCAACCAGTGGGTGCGCGTCGGCGCCCCTGTCGAGGGCGGCGAGGAGGTCCGCCTGCACATCGAGGCGGCGTCCAACCCGGTCATCCTCGACTACCACCCCTTCCTGCCTACGCAGTTGGGCGACAAGGAGACCGCGGGCAGCGAGCCGCAGTACACGCTGGCGCGGATGGATCTCGCGGTCCTCGACGAGACCGTGTGGCAGCTCGTCATGGATCTCGAGGTGCTCGGCGAGCTGATGGCCGAGCTGCCGGTGGAGTCCGCGCGGCGCTACGACATCCTGCGCGCCGTGGAGCGCGCACTCGACGCGGTCGATCTCCAGGACGTGAACGGTACGGCGGCCGCCGCCCGCGAGCGGCTGACGGGCGTCCTGGCCGCGCCCGCCGTACCGTCGGCACACCGCATCAGCGCCGTCGGCCACGCGCACATCGACTCGGCGTGGCTGTGGCCGCTGCGCGAGACAGTGCGCAAGGTGGCGCGGACGACGTCCAACATGACGGCGCTCCTGGAGGACGAGCCCGACTTCGTCTTCGCCATGTCGCAGGCCCAGCAGTGGGCGTGGGTCAAGGAGCACCGGCCCGAGGTGTGGGCGCGGGTGAAGAAGGCGGTCGCCGACGGGCGGTTCGTGCCGGCGGGCGGCATGTGGGTGGAGTCGGACACCAACATGCCGGGCTCGGAGGCGATGGCCCGTCAGTTCGTGCACGGCAAGCGGTTCTTCCTCGACGAGTTCGGGATCGAGAACGACGAGGCGTGGCTGCCCGACACGTTCGGATTCGCCGCGGGCCTTCCGCAGATCATCAAGGCCGCGGGCTCCAAGTGGCTGCTCACGCAGAAGATTTCGTGGTCGCAGACCAACAAGTTCCCCCACCACACGTTCCAGTGGGAGGGGATCGACGGCACCCGGATCTTCACGCACTTCCCGCCGGTGGACACGTACAACTGCTCCATGAAGGGCAGCGAGATCGCCCACGCGGCGAAGAACTTCAAGGACAAGGGCGTCGCCAGGCACTCGCTCGCGCCGACCGGCTGGGGTGACGGGGGCGGCGGCACGACGCGCGAGATGGTCGCGAAGGCGGCCCGCCTCCGTGACCTCGAAGGGTCCGCGCAGGTGGTGTGGGAGACGCCGGAGGAGTTCTTCAAGAAGGCGGAGGCGGAGTACCCGAACCCGCCGGTCTGGGTCGGCGAGCTCTACCTCGAACTCCACCGCGCCACACTCACCAGCCAGGCCGGGACGAAGCAGGGCAACCGACGCAGCGAGCACCTGCTGCGCGAGGCCGAGCTGTGGGCCGCGACGGCTGCGGTGCGGGCCGGATTCCCTTACCCGTACGAGGAGTTGGACCGGATCTGGAAGACGGTGCTGCTGCACCAGTTCCATGACATCCTGCCCGGCTCGTCGATCGCCTGGGTGCACCGCGAGGCGCGCAGGACATACGAGCGGGTCGCCGAGGAGCTGAACGGCATCATCGGCGCGGCGCAACGCGCCCTGGCCGGTGAGGGCTCGGGGACGCTGGTCTTCAACGCGGCGCCGCACACCCGCGACGGCGTGCCCGCGGGCGGCGCCCGTACCCCGGTCATCGAGGGCGAGGCCGCGATCGCCTCGCGCGCGGCGGGCGGATTCGTCCTGGACAACGGGCTGTTGAGGGTGGAGATCGACGACCAGGGCTTGGTCGTGTCCGCGTACGACCTCGTCGCGGGTCGCGAGACCGTGGCGCCGGGCCGCGCCGCGAACCTGCTCCAGATCCACCCGGACTTCCCGAACATGTGGGACGCGTGGGACGTCGACGAGTTCTACCGCAACACCGTCACGGATCTGGTGGACGCCGACGAGGTGGCTCCCGGCGAGGGTGCGTCGGTGCGGATCGTGCGCACCTTCGGCGACTCGCGCGTCACCCAGGTCCTCTCGCTGGCAGCCGGTGAGCGGCGGCTCGGCATCGACACGGAGGTCGACTGGCACGAGACGGAGAAGTTCCTGAAGCTGGCGTTCCCGCTGGACATCCACGCCGAGCGGTACGCGTCCGAGACGCAGTTCGGGCACTTCTTCCGGCCCACGCACACCAACACCAGTTGGGAGGCGGCCAAGTTCGAGGCGTGCAACCACCGGTTCGTGCACGTCGAGGAGCCCGGCTGGGGCGTCTCGCTCGTCAACGACTCGACGTACGGCCATGACGTGACGCGGACCGTACGGGACAGCGACTCGGGCACGACGACCACCGTCCGTGTCTCGCTGCTGCGGGCGCCGCGCTTCCCCGACCCCGAGACCGACCAGGGTGTGCACCGCTTCCGGCACGCGCTGGTGCCGGGCGCGGCGATCGGGGACGCGGTCCGCGAGGGATACCGGATCAACCTGCCGGAGCGGCACGTGACCGGCTCCGGCGAGGTCGCTCCGCTGGTGGACGTGGACCAGGACGCGGTCGTCGTGACGGCGGTCAAGCTGGCCGACGACGGCAGCGGCGACGTGGTGGTCCGCTTCCACGAGTCCCGCGGCGGCCGGGTGCGCGCCACGCTCACGGCGGGCTTCGAGGTGACGGCCGCGGCGGCGACGGACCTCCTGGAGCGTCCGCTCGCCGACGCGGGTGACCCGGAGCGCGACGGCGACCGGATCACCCTGTCGCTGCGCCCCTTCGAGCTGGTGACGCTGCGCCTGAAGCGGGCCTGAGCCGGCGTTGTCGTCCGGTGGGCCGGTCATGGAACCGGCCCGCCGGACGGCGCGTTCAGTCCTGCGCGCCGGGTGCCGTCCTGGCCTCCCGGGACAGCAGGATCAGGCTGCGGGCCTCGACCAGCACGTCGGTGCCCGGCTTGTGTTCCATCTCGTCCGCGACGCCTTGCGGGTCGGTGGTGTCGATCCGGGTGGTCCACCGCTCGCCGTAGGTGGCGTCCGGGAGGCGGAAGCGGACCGGCTTCCAGTAGCTGTTGAGGAGCAGCAGGAAAGAGTCGTCGACCACCGGCCGCCCGTACGGAGTGGGCTCGGCGATGGCGTCGCCGTTGAGGAACACGGCGACCGAGTGGGCGTCGCCGCGCTGCCAGTCGTCGTCCGTCATCTCGCGCGCGTCCGGGCGCAGCCACACGAGGTCGGGCAGGGGCTGGCCCTCGTGGGTGTGCGTGTCGCCGCGGAAGAAGCGACGGCGGCGCAGGACCGGGTGGGCGGCGCGCAGGGCGATGGTGCGCCGGGTGAACTCCATCAGCTCGCGCTGGTCGTCGCTCAGGCGCCAGTCGATCCAGGAGATCTCGTTGTCCTGGCAGAAGGCGTTGTTGTTGCCCTGCTGGGTGCGGCCCAGTTCGTCGCCGTGGGCGAGCATCGGGATGCCCTGGGAGAGCAGCAGCGTGGCGAGGAAGTTGCGCTGCTGCCGGCCCCGCAGTTCGAGCACGCCTTCGTCGTCGGTGGGGCCTTCGGCGCCGCAGTTCCACGACCGGTTGGTGCTCTCGCCGTCCCGGTTGTTCTCGCCGTTGGCCTCGTTGCGCTTGCCGTTGTACGAGACCAGGTCGCGCAGCGTGAATCCGTCGTGGGCGGTGACGAAGTTGACGCTGGCACGCGGGCGGCGGCTGTCGTGCTGGTAGAGGTCGGAGGAGCCGGTGAGCCGGGAGGCGAACTCGGCGAGGGTGTTCTCGCCGGAGCGCCAGAAGTCCCGTACGGAGTCGCGGTACTTGCCGTTCCACTCCGACCACTGGGGCGGGAACTTGCCGACCTGGTAGCCGCCCTCGCCGACGTCCCACGGCTCGGCGATGAGCTTGACGCGGCCGATCACCGGGTCCTGCTGGATCAGGTCGAAGAAGGCGGAGAGCCGGTCCACCTCGTGGAACTGCCGGGCCAGCGTCGCCGCGAGGTCGAACCTGAAGCCGTCGACGTGCATCTCGGTGACCCAGTACCGCAGGGAGTCCATGATGAGCTGGAGCACGCTGGGGTGCCGCATCAGCAGGCTGTTGCCGGTGCCGGTGGTGTCGTAGTAGTGCGCGAAGTCTCCGTCGACGAGCCGGTAGTAGGACGCGTTGTCGATGCCGCGGAAGGAGAGCGTCGGGCCGTTCTCGTTGCCTTCCGCGGTGTGGTTGTAGACGACGTCGAGGATCACTTCGAGGCCGGCCGCGTGCAGCGCCTTCACCATCGACTTGAACTCGGTGACCTGGCCGCCGCGGCTGCCCTGGGCGGCGTACGCGTTGTGCGGGGCGAAGAAGCCGATCGTGCTGTAGCCCCAGTAGTTCGACAGGCCCTGGTCGCGCAGGAAGCCGTCCTGCGCGAACTGGTGCACCGGCATCAGCTCCACCGCGGTCACGCCCAGCGAGGTCAGGTGCTCGATGACCGCCGGGTGCGCGAGGCCCGCGTAGGTGCCACGCAGTTCGGCGGGGACCTCGGGGTGGGTGCGGGTCAGGCCGCGTACGTGCGCCTCGTAGATGACGGTGTCGGCGTACGGGCGCAGGGGCGGGCGGTCGTTGCCCCAGTCGAAGGCGCTGTCGGTCACCACGGCGACAAGGGTGTGGTCCGCGCTGTCGGCCGGGGACGGTCCGGCGGCCGTCCGCTCGAAGAGCGAGGGGTCGTTGTCCATCTGCCCGTCGACGGCGGTGGCGTACGGGTCGAGGAGCAGCTTCGCGGGGTTGCAGCGGTGGCCCGCCGCCGGGTCCCACGGGCCGTGCACGCGGTAGCCGTAGCGCTGGCCGGGGCCGACGGCGGGCAGATAGCAGTGCCATACGAAGCCGTCGACCTCGGTCATGGTGACCGTGTCGTGGGTGCCGTCGTCGTGGAGGAGGACGAGGTCGACGCGCTCGGCGACCTCCGTGAACAGGGCGAAGTTCGTTCCGTCGCCGTCGAATGCCGCGCCGAGGGGATAGGGGCGTCCGGTCCAGGTGAGCATCCGGCCACGGTACGGATGATCTTGGTGTCGGTGTCGTCACCGCGCCGCCCGCGCCTCGTCTGCCGCGCGCCCGGCCCTCGTGAGCCGCTGTCCTGGCACGCTGCCGGGCCGCGGCTGCCGAGGCAGACCGCGGTCCGGTGCGACACGCTCCGGACGGAGCGCCGTACTGCTGTCACATGACCGGCGTCGGGCGGACCACCCTGCGCGGGACGGACAGGTGCGGCTCGCGTGCGCGGGCCGCCGGGGCCGTGGCCACGAGCGGATCCGTGACCACTGACCCCGCGAACGCCGGGACAGGTACGTCGCGCGGCATCTCGAGCGCTTCGCTGATGCGCGGCGGGGGGCCGGCCGGGACCAGCGGGGCGCGCTCGCCGAGACGGGCACGGCGCGAGAACCAGATGATCTTTCCCGTGGCGGTGGCGCAGCCGCCCCAGCCGTCGCTCAGCGCGGCAATCTCCGCGAGGCATCCCTCCTTCGGGGCGTAGTGCGGGCCCGGCAGGTCACGCTCGTGGTCGGACACCGCGGTGATCAGATGCTGGCCGTTCCACCACATCTCGACGGTGGTGTTCTTGTCCGTGGCGTGCTCGTCGATCGTGTGAAGCAACACCTCGACGCCGCGGCAGACAGGCTCGACGAGAATGTCCAGGTTCCAGTACCGGAGGTGGGCGGCCAGGATGCGCCTGACCTGCCCGACACGCTCCGAGCTGACCTCGACGTCGAGGTGGTAGTAGCAGGGCACTGCTGTATTCATCGTCTTCGGCTCCTCACCGGCGAAGCTCCCGCTCGTTGCTCGCCCCCTACGGGCCGTACCCCGAACACGTAGCGTGAGCACTGATCGCTCCTGAGTCAGCCTCAGGATGAGAGCGCTACTCCATTCGTGCAACACGAGGAGCCGCTCCCGGTGTCGTTGAAGCTCCAACAGGACGGGCAGTACCGCCAAATGCACCATGGGACGGGGTACCGATCGGCGTAATGGTTCGGTACCTCTCCGTGCACGGCCCCAGCGCACCGACCCGGTGCACCGTGCACATCGAAGAGTGGGAAGTGAACAGCGACATGTTGCTGCCTACCAAGACCGAAGTCGCCAGGCATCTGGCGCAGTACCGCGCGTGGGAACGCCTGCGGCTGGCGGCGCCCGCCGACCGCCAGGTGCGGGCCCACTTCGAGGACACGGCCTACACGTTGTGCGTGCTGATGGGAAAGCGCTGCGGGCGCGAGGCCGCCGACGCGGCCGAGCGCTATCTCCGTCCCAGCGTGGAGCATCCGCCCATGGCCGCCCCGCCGCTCGCGGCGCCCGCGGTCGCCGTCGCCGCCCTCAGCGGGCCGTGACGCCGGACCCTCCGGCAGAAGCGGGACGCCGGCCGACACGCCTGAACCGGGGCATTTCCCGACAGGCCGAGCCCGGTCGGCTCCCGTAGCGTGTCGCCGGAGGGACGCAGCCCGTCGATGACACCCTGCTGTGCCCGGCCACGTGCCGGGCCAACTGGTGTGCGAGTGACGCCGCGTCCCGTGGCGCATGTGAACCCGGCGGGCCCCCGAGCGAGGACGGCCCTGCCTCGAGCACGGCGGAGGTGCAACTGATGAACCCAGGCACGGTGACGGGCCGCGTCCCGATCGTGGACGTCCTCCCGGCCGTCGACTGCGGCAGGCGTCCGGCGAAGGCGGTCCCGGGCGAGACGTTCGAGGTCTCCGCCACGCTCTTCGGCGAGGGCCATGCCGCCGTCTCCGCCAACGTCGTGCTGCGCGGCCCCGACGGCCGGCCCGGCCCGTGGACCCCGATGCGTGAACTGTCCCCGGGCAGCGACCGCTGGGGCGCCGACGTCACCCCGACGACGGTCGGCAACTGGACGTACTCGGTGGAGGCGTGGGGCGATCCCGTGTCCTCGTGGCGCCGGTCCGCCGGCATCAAGATCCCGGCCGGGATCGACACGGAGCTGATCCTGGAGGAGGGCGCCGCGCTGCACGAGCGTGCCGCCGCCGGCGTTCCGGAAGGCGCGGGACGCAACGCGGTCCTCGCGGCCGTGGACGCGCTCCGCGACGAGGACCGGCCTCCCGCCGCCCGCCACGCGGCGACCCTGGCGCCGGACGTGACCACCGCGCTGGCAGAGCATCCGCTGCGCGAGAACGTCACCCGCTCGGCACCCCTGCCGCTGCTCGTCGAGCGCGAACGGGCGCTGTACGGAGCCTGGTACGAGATGTTCCCGCGCTCCGAGGGCGCCGTGGTCCGTGAGGGCGAACGCCCGGTGAGCGGCACGTTCCGCACGGCGGCCGAGCGCCTTCCCGCCGTCGCCGCCATGGGTTTCGACGTGGTCTATCTGCCGCCGATCCACCCCATCGGCATCACCTTCCGCAAGGGGCCGAACAACAGCCTGTCGGCGGACCCGTGGGATGTCGGAGTGCCGTGGGCGGTCGGCTCGCCCGAAGGCGGCCACGACGCGATCCACCCGGACCTCGGCACGCTCGACGACTTCGACGCGTTCGTGCGCCGGGCCGGGGAACTCGATCTGGAGATCGCGCTCGACTTCGCCCTCCAGTGCTCCCCGGACCACCCGTGGGTGGAGAAGCACCCGGAGTGGTTCGAGCACAGATCCGACGGCACGATCGCGTACGCGGAGAACCCGCCGAAGAAGTACCAGGACATCTACCCGATCGCGTTCGACCGGGACATGCTGGGGCTGATCGAGGAGACGACCCGGGTCCTGCGCTTCTGGATGCGTCACGGGGTCCGCGTCTTCCGCGTCGACAACCCGCACACCAAGCCGGTCATGTTCTGGGAGCGGGTGATCTCCGACATCAACCGCAGCGACCCGGACGTCGTGTTCCTCGCCGAGGCCTTCACCCGGCCCCCGATCATGCGGGCGCTCGCCAAGGCCGGTTTCCAGCAGTCGTACACGTACTTCACCTGGCGCGACACGAAGCAGGAGCTCACCGAATACCTCACGGAGCTCTCCCGGGACACGGCCGCCTACATGCGTCCCAACCTGTTCGTGAACACACCCGACATCCTGCCCCGCTACCTCCAGAAGGGCGGCCGCCGCGCCTTCGAGGTGCGCGCCGTGCTCGCGGCCACGCTCTCCCCGACCTGGGGGGTGTACGCCGGATACGAGCTGTGCGAGAACACCCCGGTCCGCGAGGGCAGCGAGGAGTACCTCCACTCGGAGAAGTACGAACTACGGCCGCGCGACTGGGAGTCGGCCGAGCACGAGGGCCGCTCCATCGCCCCGCTCATCACCACCCTGAACCGCCTCAGGCGGGACCACAGCGCCCTGCGCCTGCTCAGGAATCTCCACTTCCACCGGACCGACAACGACGCGCTGATCGCGTACAGCAAGCGCTCGGGCCCCGACACGGTCGTGGTGGTCGTCAACCTCGACCCCCACCACACCCAGGAGGCGACGGTTTCTCTGGACATGCCCCAGCTCGGACTCGACGCGCACGCGAGCGTGCCGGTCCGCGACGAGCTGACCGGCGAGACATACCAATGGGGCAGGACGAACTTTGTGCGCCTGGAACCGGGCCGCGCGCCCGCGCACATCCTCACCGTCCTGCGACCGTCCTCACCGCCCACCGGAGGGTCACCCACCACATGATCGTCAACGAGCCCGTCCAGGACAAATTCGAGGACACCCCCACCAAGGACCGGGATCCCGACTGGTTCAAACGCGCCGTCTTCTACGAGGTCCTCGTCCGCTCCTTCCAGGACAGCAACGGCGACGGAGTCGGCGACCTCAAGGGGATCACGTCCAGGCTGGACTACCTCCAATGGCTGGGCGTCGACTGCCTGTGGCTGCCGCCGTTCTTCAAGTCCCCACTGAGGGACGGCGGTTACGACGTGTCCGACTACACGGCCGTCCTGCCCGAGTTCGGCAATCTCGCGGACTTCGTGGAGTTCGTCGACGCCGCGCACCAGCGCGGGATGCGGGTGATCATCGACTTCGTCATGAACCACACGAGTGACCAGCACCCGTGGTTCCAGGAGTCCCGCAAGGACCCCGACGGGCCGTACGGCGACTACTACGTCTGGGCCGACGACGACAAGCAGTACGAGGACGCGCGGATCATCTTCGTCGACACCGAGGCGTCCAACTGGACCTTCGACCCGGTGCGCAAGCAGTACTACTGGCACCGCTTCTTCTCCCACCAGCCGGATCTCAACTACGAGAACCCGCGCGTCCAGGAGGAGATCATCGCGGCCCTGCGCTTCTGGCTGGACCTCGGCATCGACGGCTTCCGGCTCGACGCCGTGCCCTACCTCTACGCCGAGGAAGGGACCAACTGCGAGAACCTCCCCGCGTCCCATGCCTTCCTCAAGCGCGTACGGGCCGAGGTCGACGCGCACTATCCGGACACGGTCCTGCTCGCCGAGGCCAACCAGTGGCCCGAGGACGTGGTCGACTACTTCGGCGACTACGCATCCGGCGGCGACGAGTGCCACATGGCATTCCACTTCCCCGTCATGCCACGCATCTTCATGGCGGTCCGCCGGGAATCCCGCTACCCGGTCTCGGAAATTCTCGCCAAAACGCCCGCCATTCCGTCCAGTTGCCAGTGGGGCATCTTCCTGCGCAACCACGACGAGCTCACGCTCGAAATGGTCACCGACGAAGAGCGCGACTACATGTACGCGGAGTACGCCAAGGACCCGCGCATGCGGGCCAACATCGGCATCCGCCGCCGCCTCGCACCCCTCCTGGACAACGACCGCAACCAGATCGAACTCTTCACCGCCCTGCTGCTCTCCCTGCCGGGCTCGCCGATCCTCTACTACGGCGACGAGATCGGCATGGGCGACAACATCTGGCTCGGCGACCGCGACGCGGTCCGCACACCGATGCAGTGGACACCCGACCGCAACGCGGGCTTCTCGTCCTGCGACCCCGGCCGGCTCTCCCTGCCCACGATCATGGACCCGGTCTACGGCTTCCAGGTCACCAACGTCGAGGCGTCCATGTCGTCCCCGTCCTCGCTGCTGCACTGGACCCGGCGCATGATCGAGATCCGCAAGCAGAACGAGGCGTTCGGCCTCGGCTCGTACACCGAACTCCCGTCGTCCAACCCCGCCGTGATCGCGTTCCTGCGCGAAGCCCCCCCGACAGAGGACAAGGGGGACGACCTCGTGCTCTGCGTGCACAACTTCTCGCGCTTCGCCCAGCCCACCGAACTCGACCTCCAGGCCTTCGACGGCCGCCACCCCGTCGAGCTCATCGGTGGGGTCCGCTTCCCCGCCATCGGCCGGCTCCCGTACCTGCTGACCCTCGCGGGCCACGGCTTCTACTGGTTCCGGCTCCGCAAGGACGCCGTCAGCACCACGTGGTGACCGGCGGCCCCACACCCCTGGGTCCGTCTGTCCGCCCTCGAAAGGAGTCGTCGCCATGCCCAAGGCCGCACTGCAGAGTCCGACCGGCGTCAGCCCCTCTCTGCTGCTGAACTCACTCGCCGGTCTGCTGCACGAATGGCTGCCGCGGCAGCGCTGGTTCGCGGGGAAGGGCCGGCCCGTCACCGGGCTGACCCTGGCCTCGATGACCGAGCTGCACCCGGGCTGCCTGCACCTGCTGGTGCGCGCCGAGCACGCCTCGCAGGCGATCCGCTCCGGCTCGGGCACGCCCCCGGCCGACAATCTCTACCAACTGCTGCTCGGCGTACGGGAGATGCTGCCCCCCTCGCTCGCGCCGGCCTTCATCGGCCGCGCGACCGAGGGCCCGCTGACCGGCCTCATGGTGTACGACGCCCTCCAAGAGCCCCGGTCGGCCGGGCTGCTCCTGGAGCGGCTGCGCCACCCGGGCACGGCCGGCCCTTTGCGCTTCGAACGCGACCCGCAGGTCACCGTGCCCGCCGGTCTCACGCCACGCGTCCTCGACGCCGAACAGTCCAACACGTCGCTGGTGTACGGGGATTCGTACATCCTGAAGGTCTTCCGGCGCGTCCAGGCCGGCGTCAACCCGGATCTGGAAGTGCCGCAGGCGCTCGCCCGGCAGGGCTGCACCCGCGTGCCGGGACCCGTGGCGTGGTTCCGCACCTCGCAGCCCCAGCAGGCGACGCTCGGCGTCCTCCAGCCGTTCCTGCCCGACGCGGACGACGGCTGGACCCTCGCGCTCCGGTCGCTCGCCTCCGGCAGGGACTTCACCGACGAGGCGTACGAACTGGGACGGGCGACCGCCGAGATCCATCTCGCGCTGACCGCGGCATTCCCGGTCGACGCCCCTGTGCCGTACCGCAACCGGCACCTCGCGCAGGCGATGACCGATCGCCTCGAATCCACGGCCCGTTCCGTGCCCGCGGTGCTTCCGCACGCGCCGGGGCTGCGGGCCGCGTTCGACGCGTTCGCGCTCGTCGACTCGGCGCGGCCCGCGCAGCGGATCCACGGCGACCTCCATCTGGGGCAGGTGCTGTGGTCGGGGCAGCAGTGGTTCGTCATCGACTTCGAGGGCGAGCCGGCCCGCCCGCTCGCCGAACGCCGCCACGCGCAGTCCCCCGTACGCGATGTGGCGGGCATGCTCCGCTCCTTCGACTACGCGGCCCGCACCCGTCTGCCCTGGCGGCCCGAGTGGTCGCTGCGCTGCCGGGACGCCTACTGCGCCGGCTACGCGGCCGAGTCGAAGTCGGACCCGCGCGAGGAACCCGACCTGCTCCGCGCCTTCGAGACGGACCGGGCCCTCTACGAAGTGCTGTACGAGGCGCGGCACCGGCCCGACTGGCTGCCCGTGCCGATGGCGGCGATCAGCCGCCTCGCCGAACCCCGCTGAACCAGGCGGCGGCAACCCCGCCGTCCGCCTGCAGAAATCGCTCACCCCCGAGGAGACAGAACCGTGGCAGCTCGCAAGACCTCCGCCCCCAAGGCCGTCGGCCTGTCCGACAAGCCCGGCACCGGTCGCCTCAAAGTCCTGCCCGCCCCCGTGCTGGACGGGGCGGACCGCGGGCGCCTGCTGTGGGGTGAGCATCACGACCCGCACTCCCTGCTCGGCGCGCACCCGGTGGACGGCGGTGTCGCGTTCCGGGTGCTGCGGCCTTACGCCCAGGCCGTCGCCGTGTCGGTCAAGGGCCGGCGCGTGGAGCTCCGTGACGAGGGTGACGGTCTCTTCACCGGGATGCTGCCGCTCGACGCGATTCCCGCGTACACGCTGCTCGTGACGTACGACGGGGACGAGCGGGAGGTGGATGACCCATATCGCTTCCTGCCCGCGCTCGGGGAGTTCGACCTGCATCTGATCGGCGAGGGGCGGCACGAGGAGCTGTGGACCGCTCTGGGCGCCCAGCCGATGACGCACGAAGGGGTCGCGGGCACCCGGTTCACGGTGTGGGCGCCGAACGCGCGGGGCGTACGCGTCTGCGGGGACTTCTGCGCCTGGGACGGCACCGCGTTCCCGATGCGGTCGCTCGGCTCGTCGGGCGTGTGGGAGCTGTTCCTGCCGGGCATCGGCGAGGGAGCGCTGTACAAGTTCGACATCACGCGCCCCGACGGTTCGCACACCGTGCGCGCGGACCCGCTGGCCCGGCGCACCGAGATGCCGCCCGCGACCGCGTCCGTCGTGACGGAGTCGTCCCACACGTGGGGGGACTCCACGTGGATGAAGAAGCGCGGGCAGCGCCCGGTGCACGAGGCGCCCTTCTCGGTGTACGAGGTCCATCTGCCCTCCTGGCGCCCGGGCATGAACTACCGCGAACTCGCCGACCAGCTCGCCACCTACGTGAGTGACCTCGGCTTCACCCACGTCGAGTTCATGCCCGTGGCCGAGCATCCGTTCGGCGGGTCGTGGGGCTACCAGGTCACCGGCTTCTACGCCCCGACGGCCCGCATGGGCACGCCCGACGACTTCCGGTATCTGGTCGACACCCTGCACCAGGCCGGCATCGGCGTGATCGTGGACTGGGTGCCGGCCCACTTCCCGAAGGACGACTGGGCGCTGGCGGGCTTCGACGGCACCGCCCTGTACGAGCCGCAGGACCCGCGTCGCGCCGAGCACCCGGACTGGGGCACGCTCGAGTTCGACTACGGCCGCAAGGAGGTCCGCAACTTCCTGGTCGCCAACGCCGTGTACTGGTGCGAGGAGTTCCACATCGACGGCCTGCGCGTCGACGCCGTCGCCTCCATGCTCTACCTCGACTACTCGCGCGAGGAAGGCCAGTGGTCGCCGAACGGGCACGGCGGCCGCGAGAACCTCGACGCCGTGGCCTTCCTCCAGGAGATGAACGCGACGGTGTACCGCCGCTGCCCGGGCGTCGTGACGATCGCCGAGGAGTCGACCGCGTGGGACGGCGTCACGCGGCCGACCCACGACATCGGCCACGGCGGTTTCGGGGGCCTCGGCTTCGGCCTGAAGTGGAACATGGGCTGGAGCCATGACTCGCTGCAGTACATCGTGCACGAGCCCGTGCACCGCAAGTACCACCACAACGAGCTGACGTTCTCGATGGTGTACGCCTACAGCGAGAACTATCTGCTTCCGCTCTCGCACGACGAAGTGGTGCACGGCAAGCGCGCGCTCGTGTCGAAGATGCCCGGCGACTGGTGGCAGCGGCGAGCGGACCACCGCGCGTACCTCGGCTTCATGTGGGCCCACCCGGGCAAGCAGCTCCTGTTCATGGGGCAGGAGTTCGCGCAAGGGGCCGAGTGGTCGGAGGGACACGGCCCGGACTGGTGGCTCCTCGACCCGGCCTACGAGGCCGAGCCGGACCACCGCGGGGTCCTCGACCTGGTACGCGACCTCAACCACGAGTACGCGGCCGCGCCCGCCCTCTGGGAACGGGACACCACACCCGCGGGGTTCTCGTGGATCACCGCGGACGCGGCCGACGACAACGTCCTCGCGTTCCTGCGGTTCGCGGCGGACGGCGCGCCCCTGCTGGCCGTGTGCAACTTCTCCCCGGCGGTCCGCGAGAACTACCGGCTCGGCGTGCCGGACTCGGTCCCCGGCTGGTTCGAGGTCCTGAACACGGACGCGGCACGGTACGGCGGCAGCGACGTCGTCAACGCCGGCGTCCTCAAGCCGGACCCTCAGCCGAGCCACGGCCGGCCCGTCTCGCTCCAGCTGACGGTGCCGCCGCTGGCGACGGTGTGGCTGCGGCCGGCCTGAGGACCGTCGAGACGTCACTCGAAGGCCGCCGCCTCCCGTAGGGCGGCGGCCACGGCCGCCGGGGAATCGGGCGCGGGCGCTCCCGGGCGGTAGGTCACGGACCTGAGTCGCCCCGTGTGGCGGAAGCTGCCGTGGCGCTCGTGCACCGGCCAGGACACCGGCGACTTGCGGTCGACGCCGACGCTGATGCCCTGGAACGGCGCCATGCCGATGAGCTGGTGCACGCTGTCCGGCGCGGTGCGCTCCACACCGTCGACGCCGACCGAGAACCGCCAGCGCAGGCCCTTCTCGGCGGTCGCGGCGACGGTGACCTCGTGCGGCCCAGTTCGGGGCCCGGTCCGGCGCGGTGCGGCGTGGCGGCCAGGCGGGCTCCGAGTCGGCGAAGGTGCGCCCGACACGTCCGGGGAAGCCGTCGTAGGGGTCGCGGCGGGTGGTCATGATGTCTCCGTGGGCCGGGCGGTCGTGGTCGGGTGATCGAGTCGGCCAGGTCGTCATGCGGCGGGCTGTCCTACGGGCGCGTCCGCGGGTACGGGGTGTGGTGCTGCCGCGAGCAGGGAGCGGGTGTACGGGTCACGGGGCCGTTCGCACACCTCGTCCGCGCTGCCGCTCTCGACGATCCGGCCCTCGTGCATCACGGCGATCCGGTGGCTGACCTGCCGGACCACCGCCAGGTCGTGGGCGATGAAGACCAGTGCGAGGCCGAGGTCACGCTGGAGGTCACAGAGCAGGTTGACGATCTGGGCCTGCACCGAGACATCGAGTGCGGAGACGGGCTCGTCACGTGGCCGGGCCACGGCGGGGCGCGCCGGCGTGGGATCGCCGACGCGGTCGGGTCACCAACGGGTCCGGGCCACGGACGCGTTCGGGTCACCGAAAGCATCAGGGCGCCGCCCGGGCCGGGCAGGACGAAGCGCCGGATTCTTTTCGCCGCGGCAGGAATTAATGACCGCGGCGGCTCAGGAGCCGTGTCTGCCAGGGGAGAGCCGGGACGTGCGACGAGGGAGAGCGCGCGGGCCGGCCGTGCTCGGGCACGGTCGAGGAGCGCGGCTGAGTGAGCGGAAGTCAGCCCGGGCGTACGGGAGTCGGTTCCGCGTCAGAGGCTGACGGCACAGACCGCGCTGGCCTGTCGACAGAGGTCGACGTGCCTGCGGGAGACGAGGCGCATGTCCGGATTCACGGGAGCAATATGGCAGTGGCTCGCCGGAGCGGTCAACCGGTGAGGTCCGAATCCTGGACCGGGGTCAGCCACGCGCGGCCACGGACGGACGCGGGCCGCAGGCCTGCAGAGGGCTTCTGAACAGGGGGTTCAGGAGAACCGTCCCGGCCGCGACGGGCAGGACACCCGGTCCGGCATGTGGACTGACGATACGTTCGGGGTCGTCGCAGACGTGGGAGAGGTCGACCGCGGCGCCGCGGATCTCTTCCAGGTACTCCGGGTCGAGAAGGCTCGACTGCTCGGTCACCACGACGAGATCCGGGTTCAGCACGTCGAGCAGCAGAGCCGTCGCGCGGCCCACCGCCCTGGCCCGCTCGCGCAGGAGCCGGTCGGCCCGGCGGTCACCGGCCGCGGCGGCGTCCACCACCAGCGACGCGTCGGGTTCCGGGACGATGCCGCGCCGCAGGGCAACCTGGCCGAGAACCGTGTTCGACGCGGTCGCCTCCAGGCAGCCCCTGCGCCCGCACGGGCAGGGCGCCGTGGAGTCGGGCACCGGCAGATGCGCCACATCACCGGCGCCGGAACCGGGCCCTTGGTGCACCACCCCGGCGATGCCGAGCGCCGCGTCGACGACATTGCCCACGAACAGGTGCACAAGGCTGCGGCGTGCGGCGGGTCTGCCGAAGAGGATCTCGGACTGCGCGATGGCACGGGCGTGGTTGTCGAGCCGCACGTCGAGACCGCCGAGCCCACGGGCGAGTTCGGCGGCGAGGGGTTTGCGGTGCCACCCGAGCGCGTCGTGCCGCACGACCGTCCCCTCCCCCGGGTCGACCCAGCCGCCCACGGCCGCCCCCACCCCCAGCAGCGGCCGACCACGCACGGTGCGGTCCAGGAACTCCCGCAGCCCGCACGCGACTTGACCCGGCAGGTCCTCCGGTTCGATCCCGTCGTGCGGGAACATGTGCCGGGCAAGCACCCGGCCGCGCAGGTCCACGAGGCCGAAAGTCGACAGGGGAACGCCCAGGTGAACCCCGCCCGCCACGGGTCCCCCGGCCGCGCCCGTGTGCAGGTCGACGGGGATCTGCGGCCGGCCGACCGTGCCGCCCGGCGCCAGTTCCGGCAGTTCGCGGACCAGGCCGAGCCGGGCCAGGTCGGTGCACTGACGCGACACGGCGGCGGGGCTCAGGCCGGAGAGCCGGGCGATCCCGCTGCGAGCCACGGGGCCGTGACCGAGCACCGTGCGCAGAACGGTCGCGGCGTTGGCTTCGCGCCGGCCGTCGCCCGCCATGCGCGGGCCTGGGGTGGCGAGCGTCATCGTTTCCCTCTCGATGTGGTTCCGCCGGCTGCGACGGCGGCAACATTGCGGTGGCGTGAATTCGCGCGGGGCGCCCGATGCCGTCCCGTGCACCCCACGCAACTGGGTGGCAATGATGGGCGGCTCGCGCGAAACTCCGCTGGTCACATGGGGTTTGACGGGAGGCGGAGCACAGGGCGCCGCCTTGTTCGCAGGCGCCGATTCAACCATCAGGCGATGCGGTGACGGGACCCGGACCGCGCTTGACGGTGCCTCGCCGCCGCTGCGACTCTCCGAGCCATGCCTGCGACGACCGCTCCCACGTCACGGCCCGTCGGTGCCCGGCGCGATGCGCCGGGGGCGTGTACGGGCCGCTGTCCGGCGACCTTCCGCATCTGACGCACACCACGTCCGGCCCGACACCACATCTGACGGGTGTCACGCACATCGTCCGAGGCGGACCTGCACCCTCAGACCTCACCCGTAGTGGCTGTGCGCTGCCGCCCTAATTACTTCCGCTCCAAGGCCAATTGGCCGCGACGGGCGACGAACGCGACCTTCGCGCCTCCCGAAAGGACTTCCACCATGACCTCCGCACCCGCCACCGACACCCGCCCCGCCCAGGACTCCGACGACCTTGGCATCACGGTCGAGAAGGTCGGCGGCCGGCTCGGCGCCGTCATCTCCGGCGTACGCCTCGGCGGCGACCTCCCGCCCGCGACGGTCGCTGCCGTCCGCTCCGCACTGCTGCGCCACAAAGTCGTCTTCTTCCGTGGCCAGGACCACCTCGACGAGGACAGCCACGAGGCGTTCGGCCGGCTCCTCGGCACACCCGTCGCCCACCCCACCGTCCCGTCCGTGGACGGGCGTTACTCGTTCCCGATCGACTCGGACCACGGAGGACGCGCCAACCAGTGGCACACGGACGTCACCTTCGTGCCCGCCTACCCGGCGTTCTCCATCCTGCGTGCCGTGACCGTACCGCCCTACGGCGGGAACACCCTGTGGGCCAACACGGCCACCGCCTACGCTCATCTGCCCGAGTCACTGCGCACGCTCGCCGACGGTCTGCGCGCCGTGCACTCCAACGACTACGACTACGCGGCGCTGCGCCCGGACGCCGTGCCGGAGCAGCTCGAGCGGTTCCGTGAGGTGTTCGCGTCGACCAAGTTCCTCACCGAGCACCCGGTGGTCCGCGTGCACCCGGAGACCGATGAGCGCGTGCTGCTGCTCGGCAACTTCGTGCAGCGCATCGCCGGCCTGACCGGCCGGGACTCACGCGCGCTCGTCGACCTGTTCCAGTCGCACATCGAGCGCCCCGAGAACACGGTGCGCTGGCAGTGGCGGGCGGGGGACGTCGCCATCTGGGACAACCGCGCCACGCAGCACTACGGCGTGGACGACTCCGACGACCACGAGCGCAAGCTGCGCCGGGTGACGATCGACGGCGACGTGCCCGTGGGCGTCGACGGCCGTTCCTCAGTGCTCCTGTCCCCCGAGTCAGTGCCGGACCCGGCCTTCGGCATCGCTTCGGGGAACTCGGCCGCGTAAGACCCGTCGGCCCGCGGTTCGCCTCACCCTGCGTTCCCGTGATGCTCACCGGCGGCCGGTGAGCATCACGGGCATTCAACAGACGCCTCACGAACCGGTTTGCGAAATCCCTCTGGACGCGGCCTGCCCCCGTAGGGTCGGGCCCTCGGGCAGCGAGACGGACGCGCCGTGCCGTCGGCGACCTGTCGCACCCAGCTCCGCACACCGGGTGCGGCTACCTTCCTGACCACCGCCCGAGGCCGCGTCGGCATCGCGACGACGAGCTTCGGCATCGTCCGGCCGGTGCACGACCGGACCCTACGCGACGGCCGGACTGGAACCCGGGGCTTCGCCGTCGGTGAGGCACTCGCGGGACCCCAACTCGCCCGTCTGCCCGACCGTTTCGGCCAGACCCGGGTCCAGCGACCGGTGCTGCTCACTCACGCCGCGGCGGTGACTGCGCTGCTCTGTCCGGTGGCGAGCGATGCCCCGGACCACCTGCTGACGACGGCGGGAGTCCCGCAAAGCGATCAAGGGGACTGGTTGCGCCCGCTCCTCAGACCCCGTACCCGCACGACCCGCCCGCCAGTAGGTCCTCGACCTCGCTGTGGGCGGCGTTGACGATGGCCGTCACCGCTTGCGCCGCTTCGGCCGGGCGGCCCGCGGCTACCGCCTCGGCCACCTCCTGGTGGCGGCGTACGGCAGCCATGTCGATGTCGTGCGGCATCAGGGACAGCTCGCGACGGGCCACGAGGAGTTCCTCCGTCACCTCCGCGAGCTGGGCGAACATGCCGTTGCCCGAGGCGCCGAGCAGCGCTCGGTGGAAGGCCGCGTCCGCGTCGACGAAGCCGGCGCTGTCGCCGGCCCGGGCCGCGCTCGCCATGACACGGGCGTGCTCCGACAGCGACTGCCGGGCCGCCGTGTCACCGCCCGCCGCGGCGAGGGCCGCCGCGGACGGCTCCACCGCGGCGCGCAGCTCCGCCAGTTCGCGCAGCTGGACCTCGCGGCGGGGCGAGGCGAGGCGCCAGCGGATGACCTGGGGGTCGTAGAGGTTCCACTCGGGCATCGGGCGGACCGTGATGCCGATGCGCGGGCGGCTGGTCACCGCCCGCTTGGACTCGAGCACTCGGACGGCCTCGCGCGCGACCGTGCGCGAGACGCCGTACCGCTCCTGGACGTCCTCCAGGCGCAGGACCTCTCCGGCGCGGATCTCGTCCGCCGCGAGGGACAGGCCGATCCGGTCGACCACCTGCCCGTGCAGGCCCTGAAGTTCCACGCCACTCCCTGGGTCGTCGTGTGCATCGTGTGCCGGTGATCCCGTCCGGTGCGTTGTCGATTGTCACACCTCCGGTGGGAATCGGAGCACCGGGTGTGGCGTGCCCGCGGCATCATCGCAGCAGCTCAGGCACCAATTCGGCGAACTCGGCGCAGAACCGGTCGATCATGGCGGTCTCCTCGCCGTCCAGGGTGTGCCCGGGTGCCCGGCAGTGCGCGGAGCCGAACCAGCCGCGGCGCACGGAGATCTCCTTCTCGGCCGCGACGATCAGCTCGACGCCCTGCATCCAGTAGGAGAGGTACGGCGTCATGCGGGTGTGCAGGGCGACGGCGCCCTGCTCGTCGCCGCGTTCCCAGCGGCGCCACAGCTCCACGTACAACTCCGTGAAGGAGCAGCCCGGTTGGACGCCGATCGCGCCGCGGCGCAGGGCGTCGGGGAGCTGGAGGCCGGCGTAGCCGACGAGGGCGGGCAGCGGGCGTTCTCCCTGGGCGAGTGCCGCGATGAGGCGTCCGGGCGGGGCCGACTCGACCTTCACCCAGCGGAGGTTGGGGTGTTCCGCGGCGAGGGTGTGCAGGGTGGGTGCGTCCAGTGCGGTGCCTGTCTGGGCAGGGGCGTACTGGACGACGACGGGCAGCGGGTCGACGGCGGCGAGCACCGATCGTACGTGGGTGAGTACGGCGTCCCGTGAGGGACCGAGGAAGTGCGGCGGCAGGACGTTGACCGCGTCGGCCCCGCGCTCGGCGGCGCCGACGGCCTGGGCGACGGCGTGCCGGGTGGCGTGGTCGGGGACGGACACGATCGCGGCGGCGTCCGCGCGGCCGCGCGTGCGCTCCAGGAGCAGGCCGGTGAGCAGGTCCCGCTCCCCCGCGTCGAGCTTGTGGAACTCGCTCGCGAAGCCCGGGAACATCACGGAGCCGGCGCCGGTGGCGAGGACGCGGTCGACGACCGTGGCGAAGCCGTCGGGGTCGAGCGCGCCGTCGTCGTGGAAGGGGACTTCGAGTACGGGCGAGACGCCCCGGACGAGGGCGTCGACGTCCTTCGTCAACTTCTCTGTATCTTCCGTCAACGTCCCTGATATCTCATCACTCATGACGGGTCCTCAGAAGGCCTGGCGGGGCGGGGCGGAGTCGCTGGCGCCGACCAGGAAGTCGAGGTCCACGCCCGTGTCGGCCTGGGTGACGTGCTGGGTGTAGAGGTAGGTCCAGCCGCGGTCGGCGGGCGGTGCCGGCGGCTGCCACTCGGTGCGGCGTCGCTCCAGTTCCGTGTCCTCGACCAGTACGTCGAGGCGTCGCGCGGGCACGTCGAGGCGTACGTCGTCCCCGGTGCGTACGAGGGCGAGCGGGCCGCCGACCGCGGCCTCGGGCGCGACGTGCAGGACGCAGGTGCCGAAGGCGGTGCCGGACATGCGGGCGTCGGAGATGCGGACCAAGTCGCGCACTCCGGCGTCCAGGAGCTTCTTCGGGAGCTGGAGGTTGCCGACCTCGGGCATGCCGGGGTAGCCCTTGGGGCCGGTGTTGCGGACGATGAGGACGGTGTCGGCGGTGACGTCCAGGTCGGGGTCCTCGGCGACGGCGAGGTAGTCCTCCAGCGAGTCGAAGACGAGCGCGGGCCCGGTGTGGCTGAGCAGCTTCGGGTCGGCGGCCGACTGCTTGATGACGGCGCCGTTCGGGGCGAGGTTGCCGCGCAGGACGGCGGTGCCGGTGCCGGCGGGCTGCACCGGGCGGTCCATGGGGCGGATCACCTCACGGTCGTGGACCTGCGCGCCCTCGCAGTTGTCGACGAGGCCGCGTCCGGTGACGGTGACCGTGTCGCGGTGGAGCTGGTCGCGCAGGTCGTTGACGAGCGCGGGCAGTCCGCCGGCGTACGCGAACTCCTCCATGAGGAAGCGACCCGACGGCATCAGGTCGATCAGCAGCGGGAGTTCGGCGCCGAGTCGGTCGAAGTCGTCGAGGGCGAGCGGCACGCCGAGGCGGCCCGCGATGGCGAGGAGGTGGACGACGGCGTTGGTGGAGCCGCCGATGGCCGCGTTGATCCGGACGGCGTTCTCGAAGGCGGCGCGCGTCATGATGCGCCCCGGGGTGAGGTCGCTGCCGGCGAGTACGACGGCGCGGGCGCCGGTCTCCTCGGCGAGGGTGCCGCGGCGTGCGTCGACGGCGGGCAGGCCCGAGCCGCCGGGGAGCATCATGCCGAGGGCCTCGGTCAGGCACGCCATGGTGGAGGCGGTGCCCATCGTCATGCAGTGACCGGCGCTGCGGTTGAGGGAGCTCTCGAACTCGGTGAACTCCTCCTGGGTGATGGTCCCGGCCCGCAGTTCCTCGGTCATGCGCCAGATGTCCGTGCCGGAGCCGACATTACGGCCCTGGAAGCGCCCGTTGAGCATCGGGCCGCCGGTGAAGACGATCGCGGGGACACCGGCGCTCGCGGCGCCCATGAGGGCGGCGGGGCTGGTCTTGTCGCAGCCGGTGAGCAGGACGACGGCGTCGAGGGGGTTGGCGCGTATCTGCTCCTCGATCTCCATCGCGGCGAGGTTGCGGTAGAGCATCGAGGTGGGACGCAGGAACGGCTCGCCCAGGGACATGGCGGGGAATTCGAGGGGGAAGCCGCCGGCCTGGAGGACGCCGCGCTTCACGGCGTCCGCGATGAGCTGGAGGTGGCCGTTACAGGGCGTCAGTTCGGAGAAGGTGTTGCAGATGCCGATGACCGGGCGGCCGTCGAAGTTGTGGCCGCCGCGGCCCATCGCGCGCAGATGGTGGCGGGAGATGAAGCCGTTCTTGCCGCCGTCGCCGAACCAGGCGCGGGAGCGCAGCGGCACCTCGCTGTCGGCGGGCGTGGGTTCGAGCGCGGCCATGTGTGGTCCTTCCGGTGCGATGCCGGGGCCGTGACCGCGGCCGTGATCAAGCCGTGTCCGACGCACCCCTTCAATGGTGCTATCAAATCACGATACGGTCCCCGGCGTGTCCAGAGGATCGACGCGGATCCGGCACGATCGACCTGGGAGAGCCGTGGAATCGACAGTCATGAAAACGGTGACCTGGCGGCTGATGCCGTTCCTGGTGCTGCTGTATCTGGTGGCGTACATAGACCGGTCCAACGTCGGCTTCGCCAAGCTGACGCTCCAGGACCAACTCGGCCTGTCGAACGCCGCGTTCACCTTCGGCCAGGTGGCGTTCTTCATCGCCTACGCGATCTTCGAGGTGCCCAGCAACGTCTACCTCGACCGCTTCGGCGCGCGCCGCTGGTTCACCCGCATCATGCTCAGCTGGGGCGTGGTGACCGTACTGACGGCGCTGGTCACCAACGACTGGCAGTTCTACGCCGCGCGCTTCCTGCTCGGCGTAGCCGAGGCCGGCTTCTACCCGGGAGTCCTCTACTACCTCACCAAGTGGTACCCGTACCGCTACCGGGCCCGCATGACCGGCTGGTTCATGATGTCCGCGCCGCTCGCCTTCATCATCGGCAACCCCGTGATGGGCGCGCTCGACGACCTCGACGGCACGTTCGGGCTCGAAGGCTGGCAGTGGATCTTCATCGCGACGGGCCTGCCGGCGATCGTGCTCGGCTTCGTCACCCTGCGGCTCCTGCCCGACGGTCCCGAGGGCGTACGCTGGCTGGCGGCCGAGGAGCGGGCGTGGATCGCCGGTGAACTCGCCGCCGAGGCCGACGCGTTGGGCGAGCGGGGACACGGCAGTCCGCTGCGCGCGCTGCGCGACAAGCGCGTACTCCTGCTGTCGCTCTTCTACCTGTGCTTCCCGCTGGGCGCCTACGGGCTGAGCTTCTGGCTGCCGACGATCGTCGACGGCTTCGGCGGCCTCTCCACGACGGCCACCGGCTTCATCACCGCCATCCCGTACGTCTTCGTGGCCATCGGCCTGTACGTCGTGCCGAAGCTCGCCGACCGCAGCGGCACCCGCTATCCGTGGATCGCGGGCACCGCCGCCGTCGGCGCCCTCGGTCTCGCGGCCAGCGCCCTGACCGGCAACCACGTACTGCAGATGGCCTTCATCAGCCTTGCGGCGATGTGCATCTTCGCGGGGCAGCCGGTGCTGTGGTCGCTCCCCTCACGCTTCCTGACGGGTATTCAGGCGGCGTCCGGCATCGCGGTGATCAACGCCGTCGGCAACCTGGGCGGCGGCTTCGGGCCGATGGGAATCGGCGTGGTCGTCGACCGTACGGGGTCGGCCGTGGGCGGGCTGTGGTTCCTGGTCGCCGCCATGGCCATCGCGGCGGTCGCCACGCCGGGGATCCGGCGGCTCGTCGAGGGCGGGCCCGTGGTCGCCCACGCGCCCGACACGTCGGCGACGGCTCAGGGGCGCACAAGGGTCTGAACGCGGTGAAGGCGACGGGACGCGGTGGGGCGACGGGCTCCCCACCCCCACCGCGACGGCGTCACGCCCCGAGGCACTCGCGCACAGCCGTGATCAGACGGTTGGCGCGGGCGTCTCCGTGGCCGATCATGCGGTTGGCCACATAAGCGAAGCCGACCCCGAACTCGTCGTCACCGAAGGCGAATTGGCCTCCGGCGCCGTCGTTGCCGAAGCTGCGGTCACCGAGCATCGGACGGAAGGACGGCGAGTCGAGCAGGAAGCCCGAGCCCCAGCGCGCTCCGGCGTCAAAACCGAGCCAGCTCTCGCCGGAGGACAGCTCGCGCAGCGCGTCGCTCACCGTCGCCTCCGTGAGCAGCCGTTCGCGGCCCTCGATTCCGGTGACAGCCGCCGCGTAGAGCCCGGCGAGTCCGCTCGCTGAGCCGACGGCGCCGGCCCCGGGGAGTTCCATGGCGTGCAGCGCGGGGTCGTTCCAGCCATGCGGCTCGTCGAGGCCCGGGAACACCAGGGCGCCGTTCATCGTCACGATGCGCGTGAGCAGATGCTCGGGCCCGGGCATCCCGGGCCGCCCCTCGGCCTCGACGAGCCGGGCCACGCGTTCCGTCTCGTCGGCGGGCAGACCGATCCAGGCCCGCAGCCCGAGTGGGTCACCGACCGCTCGGCGGACGTACGCGCCCGGCGTGAGGCCCGTGATGCGCCGGATCACCTCGCCGACAAGGAATCCGAAGACACGGCCGTGATACTCGTACGCGGTGCCCGGCTCCCACAGCGGCTTCTGCTCCTCGATCGCGCGGATCACCGGCGTCCACTCGGCGATCTCCTCGAAGGACAGCATCCGGTCGAGGGCGGGGACGCCTGCTCGGTGCCCAAGCACCATGCGCGAGGAAATGACCTCCTTGCCCTGCTGCGCGAACTCGGGCCAGTACCGGCTCACCGGGGCGTCGAGGTCGAGCCGGCCCTCCTGGGCGAGGAGATGCGCGCTCAGGCTCACCAGACCCTTGGCGACCGAGAAGACGGGGACGGCGGTGTCCTGTTCCCAGGCGCGCCCGGTCCGCTCGTCCGCGACGCCGCCCCACAGGTCGACGACCTTCCGTCCGCCGGCGAACACCGTGACGGTGGCGCCGAGTTCGGGGAACTCCGCGAAGTTCCGCGCGAACACGTCGGCGACGGCCCCGAACCGTTCATCGGCCCCACCGTGACGCTGTTTCATCGTTCCCCGTCCTCCGCGTGTCCCTGCGGTCGCGGAGCCGCCGGTCACGTGTGCCCGCGCCGTCCGCGATCTTCGGATCGATCACGGTACGGGGGTGCGCCGCGCACCTCGAACGAATTACGCGCGGCGGGGTGCGCGCCGTCCACGCGGCGGACGCCGCCCTCCCCCGGGGTTGCCTCCTCGAACAGGGAAGCTACCCTTGCCGACGTACCGGACACGGGGTGCCCCGCACGAGGGCTGAGATCACACCCGTCGAACCTGAACCAGTTAGCACTGGCGGAGGGATGTCAGCCAATGTCGTTGCCCCATGCCCCGAGCAGCACCGGGACCACCGGACCGCGCTCCGTCTTCGACGGGCGCATGCCCGCCGCGCCCGGTGATCTGCGCGTCGAGGCGCGCGGGATCGCGCCGGTCCCCGAGACCCACCGCTACGGCGGCGCCGGACGCCTGTTCACCGTGTGGTTCGCCCCGAACCTGACCATGACCGGCGTCTTCACCGGCACCGTCGGCATCGCACTCGGCCTGGACTTCGGCACCGCGCTGGCCGCCGTCGTCATCGGCACCCTCGTCGGTGCCGTGCCCACCGCGTATCTCGGTACGTGGGGCAGCGCGACCGGCGCGGGGCAGCTCCCGCTGGCGCGGCTCGCGTTCGGCCGGGCCGTCGCGGTGCCCGGCGCCCTGCAGTGGCTGTCGTCGGTCGCCTGGGACGCGCTGATCGGCCTCTTCGGCGGTGACGCGCTCGCCCGGCTGTGCGGCTGGCCGTTCTGGGTCGGCGTGCTCGTGATGATGCTGGCGCAGGGCGCGCTGGGCGTGCTCGGCTACGAGGCCGTCCACCGGCTCCAGAAGCTGATGACCTTCGTGCTGGCCGCCGCCTTCGTGGTCCTCGCCGTCAAGCTTCTCGACGGTGTCCACCCGGTCACCCACGGAGCCGCGCACGGCGCCGACCGGGCCGGCGCGTTCGTCCTGACCAGCACGATCGCGCTCAGCCTGTCCCTGTCCTGGGCCCCCTACGCCAGCGACTTCAGCCGTTACCTGCCGGCGGCCACATCCCGTCAGCGCATGTTCTGGTTCACGCTCCTCGGCGTCACCGTTTCCTTCGTCGCTGTCCAGGCGCTGGGGCTGTGGGGCGCCTCCGTCTTCACCGACCAGACCGCACGCGGCGTCGACGAGCTGCTCGGCGGGGGCGTTCTCGGCTCCTTCGGGCTGCTCGCCGTGGCGCTGGCGGCCCTGTGCAGCAACGCCATGAACGACTACAGCGGGTCGCTGGCCCTGCAGACCATAGGCATCCGGATCCCGCGGCCGCTCGCGGCGGCGCTCGCCGCGGTGCTCGGCTTCCCGCTGGTGCTGTGGATGCACGCCGCCGACACCACGGCCCGGTTCCAGAACGTGCTGCTGTTCGTCGGCTACTGGATCCCCGGCTTCGTCGCTGTCGTGGCCGTCGACTGGTTCGCGCGCGCCAGGGCCCGGGGCGGCGCGCCGGTCGACCTGGCCGCCGAGTCCGCCCGGCCGCAGCCCTGGTGGCCCGGGCTCCTCGCCTTCGTCGCCGCCTTCGCCGCCGCGGTCCCGTTCATGGACAGCGGCCTGTACGTGGGCCCGGTCGCAAAGTCCCTGCACGGCGCCGACCTCGCGTACTACGTGGCCTTCGTCGCCGCGCTCGTCGTGTACGCGCCCCTGAGGCTGCGCCGCCCGACCGCTGACGCCCAGACTGCACCGCACGAGGAGGCCCGCACATGACCGCGCCCGCGAGCACCGGACGCGTCGCGCCGCCCCGCGTCCTGACCGTCGCCGGATCGGACTCGGGCGGTGGCGCCGGGATCCAGGCCGACCTCAAGACGATGCTGGCGCTCGGCGCCCACGGCATGAGCGTCCTGACGGCCGTCACCGCGCAGAACTCCCTGGGGGTCCAGGGAGCGTGGGAACTCCCCGTCGACGCGGTGCGCACGCAGTACCGCAGCGTCGTGGACGACATCGGCGTCCAGGCGGTCAAGACCGGGATGCTCTCGTCACCGGTCCTCGTCGAGGCGGTGGCCGAACTGCTCGCCGGCACGGACGCCCCCGTGGTCGTGGACCCGGTGAGCGTCTCCAAGCACGGCGATCCACTGCTCGCCGAGGACGCGCTGGACGCCGTACGCACGAAGCTGCTGCCGGTCGCGACGGTGGCCACGCCGAATCTGGACGAGGTGGCGCAGCTGACCGGCCTCGCCGTCACGGACGACGACGGCATGCGCCGGGCCGCGGCACGGCTCCTGTCGTTCGGCCCGCGCTGGGTGGTCGTCAAGGGCGGCCACCTGCCCGGGGCGGCTGTGGACCTGCTCACCGACGGCACGGAGGAGCACTGGCTGCGCGCTCCCCGCCACGACAACCGGCACACGCACGGCACGGGTTGCACCCTGGCGTCGGCCGTCGCCGTGGGCCTCGCCCACGGCCTGCCCGTGCCGGAGTCCGTCCGGCTGGCGAAGGAGTACGTCACGGGGGCGATCGCCGCCGGGTTCGCACTGGGGTCGGGCATCGGGCCGGTGGACCACGGGTGGCGCCTGCCGGGCGACCGGTCCGTGGCCACAGAGGGACGGGACTAGGGCACGTGGTGCGCTCAACACGCCCACCTGCACACAATCAGGGCCCGACGTGCGTGCCCGCCCTCCCGTCCACTTGACTGTTGCCATGACCACCCTGCCCCGCCAGCCTCAACAGGCCCCGCCGACCGGCCACATGATCGTGTGCGGTGGTGACGCGCTCGCCGAGCGGCTCGCCGCCGAACTGCGCGCCGTATACGGCGAGCGGGTCACCGTCGTGGTGCCCTCCGTACGCGTCACCAGGCAGGGCGCCGGTCCGGCCGGACGGGCGCGGGCCGCCGCCCTGCTCTCGCGGATGCAGGCGGTCATGAGCCGTACCGTGTCCACCGTGGCCGGCGACAGCGTTCCGCCGCCGCGGGTCATGGAGGCGCCGGAACTCGACGAGGAGGCGCTGGCCGAGGCCGGTGTGGCCGACGCCGCCGCGCTGGCCCTCGTACACGGCGACGACGAGACCAACATCCGGGCCGCCCTGGCCGCCCGCCGTCTCAACCCCCAGCTGCGCCTGGTCATCCGGCTCTACAACCGCAAGCTCGGCCAGCACCTGGAACACCTCCTCGACCAGGCCGCCGCGCTGTCCGCCCCCGGCGTCGACCCCGAGGCACTGGACACCACGACGACCGTCCTGTCCGACGCCGACACCGCCGCACCGGCGCTCGCGGCCACCGCCGTCGCCGGTACCAGCAAGGTCGTCCAGGCCGACGGGCTCCTGCTGCGCGCCGTGGAGCGCACCCCGCCGGGCCGGGGCGAGGTCGCCGACCCCGGCCTGTGCACCCTCGCCCTGCTGTCCGCGACCGCCAACGACCCGGCGGGCGCCGAGGGTTCGGACGTGGGCGGCGCCGAGGGCCCGCTGCTGCTGCCCGACGAACGCACGGTCGCCGCCGCGACCGGGCGTGGCACGGTGGTCCTGGAGGCCGTCTCCCCCACGGTCGCCACTCCCAACGGCCGTGCGAGCAGCCGCCGTATGCCCCTCGGCTCGCTGTTCTCGCGCCGGCTGCGCTGGTCCCTCGCCGGTCTCGTCACGAGCGTCCTCGGCCTGGCCGTCGCCTCCTGGGCCACCACCGGCGGCCACCCGCTGCACGCCGGATACCTCACGCTCCTCGACCTGTTCGCCATCGACGACCCGGCCATCGGGGAGCCGCTCGCCCGTCAGCTCCTCCAACTCCTCACGGGGCTCGCCGGACTGCTCCTTCTGCCCGTACTCCTCGCGGCGGTCCTGGAAGCGCTCGGCACCTTCCGTACGGCATCGGCCCTGCGCCGCCCGCCGCGCGGCCTGTCGGGTCACGTCGTGCTCCTCGGTCTCGGCAAGATCGGCACCCGGGTGCTGGCCCGACTGCGTGAACTCGGCATCCCCGTCGTCTGCGTGGAGGAGGACCCCGAGGCCCGCGGCGTCGCCCTCGCCCGCCGCCTGCGCGTGCCGACCGTCATCGGCGACGTCACCCAGGAAGGAGTCCTGGAGGCCGCCAAGGTGCACCGCGCCCACGCCCTTCTCGCCCTCACCAGCAGTGACATCACCAACCTCGAGGCCGCGCTGCACGCGCGGTCGGTCAAGCCCGATCTGCGGGTGGCGCTGCGCCTGTTCGACGACGGTTTCGCGACCGCCGTCTACCGCACGCTCCGCTCCGCGCATCCCCGGGCCCTGACCCGCAGCCGGAGCGTCTCCACGCTCGCCGCACCCGCGTTCGCGGGCGCCATGATGGGCCGCCAGATCCTAGGCGCCATCCCCGTCGAGCGCAGCGTGCTGCTCTTCGCCGCCCTCGATGTGGCGGGACATCCGCTGCTCGACGGCCGGACCGTCGCCGACTCGTTCCGGGCCGGTGCCTGGCGGGTGATCGCGCTCGACGCGACGGCGCCGAGCGAGCGGCGCCCCGACCTGGCCGCGTCCCCCGCCGACGACGACCCCGACCGCCCCACCGGTCTCGTGTGGGACCTTCACCCCGGTTACCTGCTGCGCCCGGAGGACCGCGTGGTGCTGGCCGCGACGCGCCAGGGCCTGGCCGAACTCCTGCGGCACGGCCCCCTGGCCCGTACTCGTGCAGGCGCCCCCTAGGAAGCACAGTGCCCGGTGTGATCACCACCTCTCGCCTTCTGTACGAGCCACCCGGCGAAGTGTGATCACCGGCTCTCCGCGCGCCTTATCCTTGATCCCGCCACACCCCTCCCGCTCGTCCTCGCGCTCGCGCGGGGCGAAGTACGTTCCGTGGCAACCAATTTGACGGGGCTGTCTCTCAAGGGTGGTGCGCAGGTTGTTGCTGGCGGATCGGTACCGGTTGCACAAGGCGATAGGCCGCGGCGGTATGGGTGAGGTGTGGCAGGCGACGGACGAGATGCTCGGCCGGCCCGTGGCCGTGAAGCTGCTCCTCGCGCAGGACGCGGATCCGTCCGCGGCGGCCAGATTCCGCATGGAGGCGCAGACTTCGGCGTCGCTCAGCCATCCGCACGTGGTGGGTGTCTACGACTTCGGCTCGTGGGAGCAACGCTTCTACCTCGTCATGGAACTCGTCGAGGGCGGCAGTCTGGCCCACGAGACGGCGGGCGGCGCGCGGCTGACGCCGGAGCGCGTGGCCGACATCGCGACCGGCGCGGCCGCCGGTCTCGCGGCCGCCCACCGCCAGGGCGTGGTGCACCGGGACATCAAGCCGGGCAATCTGCTGCTCACCCCCGACGGCACGGTCAAGCTGGGCGACTTCGGCATCGCCCGCTTCCTGGACGATCCCGCCGCCGGGCTCACCACCACCGGGCAGATCGTGGGCACCGGCCTGTATCTGGCGCCCGAGCGCGCCCTCGGCAAGAACGCGGGCCCGCCGTCCGACGTGTACTCGCTGGGCTGCGTGCTCTATCAACTCCTCACCGGAAACCCGCCGTTCCGCGCCGACACGGCAACCGGCCTGCTCTACCAGCACGTGGACGCCGCGCCCGTGGCCCCGGGGCGGCTCGGCGTCCGGCTGCCCCCGTCGTTCGAGAACTATCTGCTCGGCCTGCTGGCCAAGCAGCCGGAGGACCGGCCGACGGCCCAGGAGGTCACGGACTGGTTCCGTACGGATGCCTGGCAGGGCCGTCCCGAACCCCTCCCGGAGCCCGTTCCGGTGACCCCCGCCCCTGCGCCCGTGCCGCACCGTCACGCCGCCCCGGAGATCCGGACCACCTCCACGACCTATCAGCTGCCGTCGTCCGGCCGGACGTCACACCGCGGGGCGGTCCGGCGCGGCGGCGTCATGGCGGCGGCGAGACGCAGACCCAGAACCATCGGGGCCATCGCCGCCGCCGCTCTCTTCGTCGCGTCCCTCCTGATCGGCATGGCGTGGTTCGCCCCCGACGACAGCGCCGCGACCACACCCACGGGCGCGCCGTCGCCCGCCGCCTCCGCGCACTGACGGGGCTCCCGTTCCGGCGGAGCACACTGCGGCGACGATGGGGTGCGCCGTCTGCTGACCGACCACCATGGAGTTCACCGTGCACACCCGATCCTGGGCCGATCTCGCAGTCCACCGCAGCCGGGTACGCGGTTGTCTCCTCGGCGGCGCGATCGGTGACGCGCTCGGGTACCCCGTCGAGTTCCTCTCCCTCGACGCGATCCGCGCCACACACGGCCCGGCCGGGGTCACCGGCCTGGTGCCCGACGCCGACGGTGTGACGGGCCGGGTCAGCGACGACACCCAGATGACCCTGTTCACCGCCGAGGGGCATCTGCGGGGGTACTGCCGCACCCGGGACCGCGGCATCGGCGGCGCGGAGGCGCACATCGTGCGCGACGCGTATCTTCGGTGGCTGGAGACGCAGAACCACCCCGGTCCGCCGCCCGCCGACGACCTGCGCCACCGCATCGGGTGGCTGCGGCACGAGCCCTGGCTGTACGCGCGCCGCGCCCCCGGCAACGCCTGCCTGAGCGGCATCGAGGCGGGCTTCGCCCCCGAGCCGTACGGGAAGCCCACCGGTGAGCCGGGGCCGGTGAACCCGGACTCCAAGGGCTGCGGCGCCGTCATGCGCTCCGCGCCCTTCGGCCTGACGGACCTGGGTGCCCGCCGGTCCTTCGAACTCGCCGCCCAGTGCGCCCAGATCACGCACGGACACCCCACCGGCTACCTCGCCTCCGGTGCGTTCGCCGCCCTCATCAGCCACCTCGTCGACGGCGAGTCCCTGGAGGGCGCGGTGCTGCGCACCCTGCGGCTGCTCGCCGGTTACCGGGGCCACGAGGAGACCACGGCCGCGCTGGGCCGGGCCGTCGCGCTCGCCGAGGAGGCGGGCGACGCGACCCCGGAGAGGGTCGAGACGCTCGGCGCCGGATGGGTCGCGGAGGAGGCCCTCGCCATCGGGGTGTACGCGGCGATGGCCCGCACCCGTCCGCAGACCTTCCACGTCGGCAAGGAGGGCACGGTGTGCAACCCGAAGCCGCCGCGCACCCCGATCGAGGCCGCGTTCCTGCTCTCGGTCAACCACTCGGGCGACAGCGACTCCACGGGCTCCGTGTGCGGCAACATCCTCGGCGCGCTTCACGGTGACGTGCACCTCCCGCACCCGTGGCTGACGGAGATCGAGGGACGTACCGCCGTCGCCCGGCTCGGCGACGACATCGCGGCCGAGATCCGGCCCGGCGAGAAGCGTCCCTGGAACTACTGACGCCGCGACCCGCGCCTGCCGGCCAGCACCGCCCGCTCCTTCGCCGCGCGCACCGACGCCGACAGCCCGTCGATGTCGTACGCCCCATGATGGCGCCGACCGTTGACGAAGAACGTGGGGGTGCCCGAGACGCTGCTGAGGTCGGCCGACTCGAGGTCCTCCGCAACCCGTCCCCCGCCGCTGTGGGCCCGCAGATCCTTGTGGAACCTGTCGGTGTCCAGACCGAGTTCACCCGCGTACTTCAGGAGGTCGGCGGCCCGCAGGGCGTCCTGGTGGGTGAACAGCAGGTCGTGCATCTCCCAGTACGCGCCCTGCTTCCCCGCCGCTTCGGCCGCCTCCGCGGCGAGCTGGGCGTGCGGGTGCACATCGTTCAGGGGCAGGTGGCGCCAGACGTAGCGGATGTCGCCGAAGCCGGCGAGGAGTTCCCGCACGACGGATTCGGCCTGTCCGCAATAGGGGCACTCGAAGTCGCCGTACTCGACGACCGTCACGGGCGCGTGCCGCGGTCCGCGCACGTGGTCGCGCTCCGGGTCGACCGGCACAGCCAGGTCGACGATGGCTTCGGCCGTGCCGAGGAGAGCCCTCATCCGGGTGGGGCGGGGCAGGAGTCCGATGACCCAGGAGACCAGCCAGGTCATCAGGAACGCGCCGACGACCGCGCTGAGGATGCCGATCTTCGCCTCGGCCAGCCGGTCGCCGTCGAACGCGAGGGTGGCGATGAGCAGGGCCACCGTGAATCCGACGCCTGCGATGGTTCCCCCGGCCGCAGTGGCGCCCCAGCCGACGGACGGGCGCAGCCGGCCGCGGCTGAGCCGGGTCGTCAGCCAGGACGCGCCGACGATGCCGAGCGGCTTGCCCAGGACGTAGCCGAAGAGGATGCCGAGGGTGACCGGCGAGGCGAACGCGCGGGCCAGTTCGCCGCCGCTGAGCTCGATGCCGGCGTTGGCGAGGGCGAACAGCGGCACGATCACATAGCTGGTCCACGGGTGGTAGAGGCGCTGCAGCCGCTCGTTGGGGGACAGGGCCGACGCGAGGCCCCGGCGGACCGACCGCTCCAGTTCGGGGGTCGGCTGCTCGCGGAAGAGCCGGAACAGGCCGCTCGCCCGCTCCAGCGCGGTACGGCTCGCCGGATACGCGAAGGTCAGCAGCCCCATGGCCAGGCCGATCACGACGGGGTCCACCCCCGACTCCAGCAGCGCCACCCAGGCCGCGGCGGCCAGGACCACATACACCCAGCCGAGCCGGGTCCCGGTGGCCCGTACCAGCAGGATCACGCCGAACAGGCCGAGTGCCACCAGCAGGGCGGGAACGGCGATGTCTCCGCTGTAGGCGACGGCGATGATGATCAGCGCCACGAAGTCGTCGACGACGGCCACGGTCAGGATGAAGATGCGCAGCCCGCCGGGCAGCCGGTTGCCGAGCAGCGCCAGCATGCCGAGGGCGAAGGCCGTGTCGGTCGACATCGCGGCGCCCCAGCCGTGGGCGGTGCTCTGCCCCGCGTTGACGGCCAGGTAGACGGCGACGGGGACGACCATGCCGCTGAGTCCCGCGACGAGGGGCAGCGTGACGCGCCGGCGTTCGCGGAGCTCCCCCATGTCGAACTCGCGCCGCGCCTCCAGGCCGACGACGAAGAAGAAGAACGCCATCAGGCCGCTGTTGACCCACTCCCGCAGGTCGAGCGATACCCCGGCGGACCCGATACGGACGGAGAAGTGCGTCCCCCAGAACTCCTCGTACGTGCCGGGTCCGATGTTCACCCAGGCCAGTGCCGCGAGCGCGGCGACGAGCAGCACGGAGGCGCTGCCGGTCTCGGTGCGCAGGAAGTCGCGCAGCGGTGTGTGCAGCTCCTCGCCGCTGGTTGTCTGCCCGTCGAACCCCGAGCTCATCGGCGGCATTCCCGTCTCTCGATGGCCCGCGCGGACCTGGCCGGCGGCTGCTCGGGCGAGCGCCCGAGCGCGGTGAGACGGTAGTGGACACGCGGCCGCCGTGCGATTCGACACGGCGTACGGGTGTCGCGGCGCGGGTGAGGGAAGAGGGGCCACACCATGTCCGGGCAGCAACCGGGAAGCCGAACGCCGCGGCGGATCCGCCTTCTGTTCCCTACCTGGCGTTCCTGTCGAGCTTGAGGGCGTTGGCCCAGAGCGCGGTGGACGTCTCGACCAGCTCGTCGAGCGTGTGTTCCTCACCGAGCCCGTACGCGTAGTAGGCCATGCGACTCACCATGCCCGAGAGCGCCCGCGCCGCCATGAGGGGGTCGAGGCCGCGGTCCGCGAGCCCGCGGTCCTGGAGGTCCTTGATGGCGCGCGCGTTGCGGTCGGCGAACGCGCGGCTCCGGCGCCGGCGCACTTCCCGGAACCCGGAGTCGCCGGCCGCGACCTGGTCGAGGATCAGCATGAGCTTCGCGTTGCGCTTGTACGCCTCGAAGTAGGCCCGGTTGCTGGCCTCGATCACGCCGACGGGCGAGCTGTCCTCAGGACCGAGGCGCGGCATGCCCGGGTGCAGCATGTCGTCCTGCGCGGCTTCGAGCACGGCCTGGAAGATCTCCTCCTTGCCGGCGAAGTAGGTGTAGAAGGTGCCGGTCGAGCAGGCGGCCTCGGCGGTGATGTCGGTGAGGCGCGAGTCCAGATAGCCGTCGCGTTCGAACACGACGCGGGCCGCGGCCACGAGCGCGGCGCGGGTCCGGGCGCCGCGCGCGGTGGCGGGGGGTTCACGCAGGGCGGAGGTGTCCGCGAGCGAGGGGATGTCCTCCCCGTCCGCTGGGTGGCCGCGGGTGGTCATGTCGTGGGGCCTTCCTGTGCTGGCTTCTGCTGCTCACGTGCGTGCCCGCCGGTACGGGAACGGAGGCGATCTTCGCACACCCGCGTGCGCCGATCGCCTCCGTTCCCCCTTGGCCCGGCAGGGCCGTTCGCCGGTGCCGTGCGGTCAGCGGGTGCGGCCCCACTGCGGTTCCCGGCGGCGCAGTTCACGCATCGCGATGGTGCGCTTGTGGACCTCGTCGGGGCCGTCGGCGAGGCGCAGGGTGCGCAGATGCGCGTACATGCTGGCGAGCGGGAAGTCGTCGGAGACGCCGCCTCCGCCGTGCACCTGGATGGCCCGGTCGACCACCTTCAGCGCGACCTCGGGTGCGGCCACCTTGATCGCGGCGATCTCGGTGCGCGCGTGCCGGTTCCCCACGGTGTCCATCAGGTACGCGGCCTTGAGGGTGAGCAGCCGGACCATGTCGATCTCGATGCGGGACTCGGCGATCCAGTCCTGCACATTGGCGCGGTTCGCGACGGGCTCGCCGAAGGTCGTACGTGCCTGGGCCCGGTCGATCATCAGGTCGAGGGCGCGCTCAGCCATGCCGACGGCACGCATGCAGTGGTGGATGCGGCCGGGGCCGAGCCGGGCCTGGCTGATCATGAAGCCGTCGCCCTCTCCGGCGAGCAGGGCGGTGACCGGGACGCGGACGTTCTCGAAGACGACCTCGGCGTGCCCCTCGCGGTCCTTGTACCCGAAGACCGGGAGATTGCGCACAACGGTGACGCCGGGGGTGTCGATCGGCACGACCATCATGCTCTGCTGCCGGTGCGTCGCGGCTTCCGGCTCCGTCTTGCCCATCACGATGAGCACCTTGCAGTTCTTGTGCAGGGCGTTGGAGGTCCACCACTTACGGCCGTTGAGGACGTAGTCGTCGCCGTCCCGCTCCATGCGGAGCTGGATGTTGGTGGCGTCGGAGCTCGCCACGGCGGGCTCGGTCATCGCGAAGGCGGACGCTATCTCGCCGTCGAGGAGCGGCTTGAGCCACTTCTCCTTGTGCTCGTCGGTGCCGAAGAGGGTGAGCACCTCCATGTTGCCGGTGTCCGGTGCGTTGCAGTTGGTGGCCTCGGGGGCCAGGTGCGCGCTGCGGCCCATGATTTCGGCGAGCGGGGCGTACTCGAGGTTGGTGAGGCCGGGGCCCCACTCGGGGTGCGGGTGGAAGAGGTTCCACAGGCCGCGCTTCTTCGCGTCCGCCTTGAGCTCTTCGAGGATGGGCGGATGGAAGTGCGGATCGCCGGACTCCGCCATCTGCGCCTCGTAGACGGACTCGGCCGGGTAGATCCGCTCGTCCATGAAGGTGAGCAGCTTCTCCTGGTACTCCTTGGCCCTGTCGGTCAGCTCGAACACGTGGTTCTCCTCACGGGGGATGAATTTCAGGGACCGGCGCAGCAGCGCGGCGCGGCCGGCTAGCGGGACCGGGGATCGGGCTGCGCGTCTGCCCGTGTTGCTTGTGCTTCGAGTGCTTCGTGTGCTGCCGCTGCCTGTGTCGTCTCTGTCGCACCGTCCAGGTGGAGCAAGGCCCTCAACTCCTCGGCGGTCGTGGCCGCTTGGCGGTGGACGATCCCCGCGAGGCCGGCACGTCGTGCCGCGACGATGTTGTGTTCGAGGTCGTCGACCATGACGGTCTGGGCGGGCTCGGTGCCGAGCCGCTCACACGCGATGGCGTAGGCCCGCCGGGACGGTTTGCGCACGCCGATCTCACCGGAGATGGCCACGGCGTCGAACATGGACCCGAGGTCGAAGCCCGCGTAGCAGTCGTCGCCCAGGGAGTTGGAGAGCAGGCCCACGCGGTGTCCCGCGTTCCGCAGCTCGGCGACGAGGTCGAGCATCGCCTGGTCGGGGCGCAGTTCGGTCTGCATCAGGGACAGGAGTCCGGGGCCCTGTACATCGGCTCCGTGTGCGCGCAGCCGCTCGGCGAAGCCGTCCTCGAAGTCACGCTGGCCGAGTCGGCCTTCCTCGTGCTCCACGAGGAGGGCGCCGGAGGGCTCGTCCTTCGCGAGCAGCCGGAGCGGGAGCCGCGGATCCACCCCGAGCTTGGTGCCGAAGGCCTCGAACGCCTTGAACACGCTGGTGGTCAGCACTCCCCCGAAGTCGAAGAGGACGGCGCTGATTCGGGTACCCAAGAGACAGCCTCCTGGTCGCAGGTTCGGGAAGCATTCGCAACGTACCTGAACCCGGACTCAACTTCAATGGCTGCCCCTGTGGTCGACCGCCTCAGGGCATGCGCGAAACCCGGACATCCCACGCGTGTCGCCCCGGTCCACCGGCCCCTCCGGCGAAAGTGACCGGACAGCCGACCACCCGCCCCTTGCCATTGCCGACGCTCGTGACGCTCTTCGGGGCGGGCCTCGGCTGGTGGAACTACGCGGGGACCGAGTACGTCGCCCTCGGTTTCGACGTCGCCCTGCTCTTCGGCTGAGGTCTGAGGGCGGCCCGTGTCAGCGGCAGGTCGTGGGCCCGGTCGCTGCTTCTCGGCGTGGGCGACGCGCTGCTCGGCCTGATCGTCGTCGTGGCCAACGCGCTGATCACATAGCGGGCCGGGCGCGCGTCGTTCGCGGAGTGTCAGGGCGTGCCGTGCGCGGCCATGACGTGCTTGATCCGCGTGTAGTCGTCGAAGCCGTAGCGGCTCAGGTCGCTGCCGATGCCCGACTGCTTGTATCCGCCGTGGGGCATCTCGGCGAGGACCACCTGGTGGCAGTTGAGCCAGACGCAGCCGAAGTCGAGTTCGGCGCTCAGCCGCATGGCGCGGCCCAGATTTGCGGTCCATACGCTGGACGCCAGGCCGAAGTCGACGCCGTTGGCCAGGGCGACAGCCTCCTCCTCGGTGTCGAAGGGCTGGACGGTGACGACGGGGCCGAAGATCTCGCCCTGCACCACGTCGTCGTCCTGGCGGACGCCGGAGATGACGGTGGGCGGGAAGAAGTAGCCGGGGCGGTCGACGCGCCGGCCCCCGGTCTCCACGTGGGCGTGCACGGGGAGCGCCGCGATGACGGACTCGACGCGGGCGGCGTGGGCGGCGCTGTTGAGAGGACCGTAGAAGGCGTCCTCGTCCGGTGAGCCGGTCCGGGTGTCGCGCGCGGCGTCGACGAGGGCCGTCAACAGGGCTTCGTGGAGCGGGCGTTGGACCAGGATCCGGGTCACGGCAGTGCAGTCCTGGCCGCCGTTGAAGAAGGCGGCGTCGGCGAGGGCGCGGGCCGTGCGGACGGGGTCGACGTCGGCGAAGACGACTGCCGGTGCCTTGCCGCCCAGCTCCAGGTGGACGTTCTTGACCTCGCGGGCGGCCTCGGCCATGACCTCGGAGCCGGCCCGGGTGCTGCCGGTGATGGCCACCATGTCGACGTCCGGGTGGGCGACGAGCGCGCGTCCGGTGTCCCGGTCGCCGCACACGATGTTGACGACGCCCGGCGGGAAGACGCGCGCGGCGAGTTCGCCGAGCAGCACGGTCGACCAGGGGGTGGTGTCGGACGGCTTGAGGACCACCGTGTTGCCCGCGGCGAGCGCGGGGCCGAGCTTCCACACGGCCATCATCAGCGGATAGTTCCAGGGCGTGACCTGGGCGACGACACCCACGGCCTCGCGGCGGACGTACGAGGTGTGGCCCTGCGCGTACTCGCCGGCGGCAACGCCCTCCAGGACCCGGGCGGCGCCCGCGAAGAAGCGCAACTGGTCGGCGCCGCGGCCGACCTCGAGGGTGCGGGTCGTCTCACGCGGCTTGCCGGTGCTGCGCACCTCCGCGTCGACCAGCTCGTCCGCGTGGGCGGTCACGAGGTCGGCGAGGCGCAGGAGTGCCTCCTGCCGCTGGGCCGGAGTGCTCCGGCGCCAGGCGGGCAGGGCGCGCCGTGCGGCGGCCACGGCCGCGTCCACGTGCGTGGCGGACGAGCGGGGCGCCGTGCCGTAGACCTCTCCCGTTGCGGGGTCGGTCAGCTCCATGCGGTCGGCGACCTCGGTACTGCGGCCGTCGACGATGTTGTGCAGGGTCAGGTCAGACATGGCAGCTCTCCGTGCGCAGGGAGGCGACGGTGACACCCGGGGCGAGACGCCCGTCGGTCACCTTCAGCTCGATGAGGGCGGCCTTGCCGCTGTCGAGGGACCGCTGGAGCGCGGGCCCGAACTCGCCTGTGACAGTGACGGATTCGCCGTGGGCGCCGAAGGCGCGGGCGTACGCGGCGAAGTCGGGGTTGCCGAGCCCTGTGCCGCTGACCCGCCCCGGGTAGGCCTGCTCCTGGTGCTGGCGGATGGTGCCGTACTTGGCGTTGTTCAGCACGATGATCAGCGGCTTGGCGCCCTCGGCCACGGCGGTGGCCAGCTCCTGACCGTTCATCAGGAAGCAGCCGTCGCCCGCGACGGACACGACCCGGCGCTCCGGATCGTGGATCGCGGCGGCCACCGCGGCGGGTATGCCGTAGCCCATGGACCCGTTGCGCGGGGCGAGTTGGCGGGTGTCGTCGTGGTAGGTGAGGAAGCGCTGCGCCCAGATGGCGTGGTTGCCGGCACCGAACGTGATGACGGCGTCCGCGGGGAGCCGGTCGTCGAGCGTGGCGAAGACGGTGGCCAGGTCGAGCGGATCGTCCTCCGGGACCGGGGTGCGGAACGCCAGGTGTGCGGCCCTGTCCTGCTTGGTCCGCACGGCCCACGGCACGGGGCTGCCGGGGCGCAGGGCGCGTACCGCGTCCGCGAAGGCCTCGGGGGCGGCGAGCAGGGTGAGTTCGGCGGGGTACAGGGCGCCCGGCGGCTGCGGTTCGGGCAACACCTGGACGAGCCGGGGTCCGGTTCCGTCGGCAGGAAGCAGCGTGAACCCGTCGGTCGCGACGTCACCCGGTGCGGTCCCGAGGGCGAGCAGCAGGTCGGCCTCGCGCACCCGCTGAGCGAGCGCGTCGTCGCGACCGAAGCCGAGCGGGCCGACGTATACCTCGGACTCGTTGTCGATGAGGTCCTGGCAGCGGAAGTCCACCGCCACGGGCAGGGACCACGCCTCGGCCCAGTGCCGTACGGCGGCGCGGGCGTCCGAGGTCCAGCGGCCGCCACCGAGGAAGAGGAGGGGCCGCTCGGCGGTCGTCAACAGCCGTTCCAGGGAGACGAGTTCGGCCGGACTCACGCCGCCGCCGGGGACGGGCAGCGGGGTGGCGTCGGCGACGCGTACGACATCCGTGAGCATGTCCTCCGGCAGACCCAGGACCACGGGTCCCGGCCGGCCGCTGCTCGCGACGGCGAACGCGCGGGCGACGTACTCGGGGATGCGCGCGGCGTCGTCGATGGTCTCGACGAGCTTGGCGCTCGCCCCGAACGTGCCGCGCAGGTCGAGTTCCTGGAAGGAGGCCCGGTCGGTGTGCCCGCGCGGCACCAGGCCGATGAACAGAACCACCGGCGTGGCGTCCTGGTAGGCGGTGTGCAGGGCGACCAGCGCGTTGGTGGCACCGGGACCCCGGGTCGTGAAGCAGACTCCGGGGCGCCCGGTGAGCTTGCCGTGGGCCTCGGCCATGTAGGCGGCGCCGCCTTCGTGGCGGCACACGACCAGGTGGACGGGGGCGTCGTGCAGGGCGTCGAGCGCGGCGAGGTAGCTCTCGCCGGGCACGCCGTAGACGGTCTCGACGCCGTGTGCGGACAGCTGGTCGATGAGGACCTGGCCGCCGGGACGGGCGGGGTGGTGCTGGGTCATGCGGTGGCCTTCTGAGGTGCGGAGGTGTTCTCGGGCGTGGTGGCGGACCGGCTGCCGAGCAGCGGGCCGGCCAGGAAGGAGCCGGCCGCGGTGCAGGCGGCGATGAGGACGAGGAGGAGGGCGACGCCCCAGGACGCGCCGTCGGTGACGCCGGTCAGCCAGGCGGCGACGAGCGGGACGAAGCCGCCGAGGACACCCGAGAGGTTGTACGACATGGCGACGGCGCTGTAGCGGAAGGTCTCCGGGAACAGGCCCGTGACGACGGCGCCGATGGTGGCGTACGGGATGGAGATGACGGCGACGCCGAGCGTCACACCGAGGACGACGAGGGCGGTCTGTCCCGTGTCGACGAGCCAGAAGACCGGGAAGGCGACCAGGACGGACAGCACACCGCCGACGGCGCACACCTTCCACGGGCCGACGCGGTCCGCGATCCGGCCGCCGATGTAGATCACGACCATCTCGGCCACGGCGGCAAGGAGCGTGGCATTCAGCATCACGGACTTCGCGATGCCGAGCTGTTCCGTGCCGTACGAGATCATGAAGGTGGTCAGCAGGAAGAAGCCGCCGATGCCGAGGAAGGCCGCGAGCACGCTGATGATCATGCGGCCCCAGGTCTTGCGGAAGGCCTCGATGAGGGGAGCGGGCGCGGGTCCGTTCTTCTCGGCGTCCTCGATCATGGCGCGGAAGACCGGGGACTCCTCGATGCGCAGGCGCAGGTAGAGGGCGAAGACGAGCAGACCGAAGGCGGCGAGGAACGGGATGCGCCAGCCCCACGCGTAGAAGGCGTCGTCGGGCAGCAGGCCGACCAGGGCGAAGGCGCCGCTGGAGAGCAACGTACCGACGGGCGAGCCGAGTTGGGGAACCGCCGAGTAGCTGCCGTGCTTCTCCTTCGGCGTGTGTTCCAGGGTCAGGAGCATCGCGCCGCTCCACTCCCCGCCGACCGAGATGCCCTGCACGAAGCGGAGTACGGCGAGCAGCACGGGCGCCCAGATGCCGATGGTGTCGTACGACGGGAGGAGGCCGATGCAGCCGGTGGCGACGCCCATCATGACGACCGTGATGATCAGCGCGGCCTTGCGTCCGTAGCGGTCGCCGATGTGGCCGAAGACCGCGGCGCCGACGGGCCGGGCCGCGAAGCCGACGGCGAAGGTCACGAAGGAGGCGATGGTCGCCGTCGTGGCATCGAGCGAGGGGAAGAACAGCTTGTTGAAGACGAGCGCGGCCGCGGTGCCGTAGAGGAAGTAGTCGTACCACTCGAGGGCGGTGCCGATGAACGCGGCGGACAGGAGGCGCTTGATGTCGGCGGTGCCGGCGACGGTGCGGCCTGTTGGCGGCGTCGTGCTGTTGGAGCTCACGGAATCTCCCGGGGGACGGTGACCGCTGGGCGGTCGGGGGGACGGTGGAGCGGGGAGGGCGCCTCAGGTGGAGGCGGTCATGCCGAGCGGGTCGTGGGCGACGGTCCCGCCGACGGAGGTGGCCAGGATCCGGATCGCGCCGATGCGGTCCGGCGAGACGCGGGTGGGGTCGGCGTCCAGGACGGTGAAGTCGGCCAGGTGACCGGGGCGGAGGACGCCCTTGCGGTCGCCGTAACCGGTGGCGTGCGCGGAACCGACGGTCCAGGCACGCAGCGCGGCGAGTGCCGTGACGCTCTCGTCCGCGCCATAGGGCGTGCCGGTCTCGGTGAGGCGCTCCACCATGGACTGCATCGCGGGCAGTGGGGCGCCGGGAGCGACCGGCCGGTCGGAGCTGCCGGGCACGACGATGCCCAGGTCGAGCAGGGAACGCAGCCGGTACGACCACGGGGTGCGCCGCGGCCCGAGCGCTGCCGCCATGGCGTCTCCGAAGGCGTACAGGAAGTTGTGCTGCGGCACGGGGACGGCGCGCAGCTCGGCGAAGCGGGCGAGCTGGTCGGGGCGGACGACTCCGGCGTGCTCGATCCGGTGGCGCGCCTCGGGGCGTGGGTGAGCCCGTTGGGCTCGGGCGAAGGTGTCGAGTGCGAGGTCGACGGCCCGGTCGCCGATGGCGTGGGCGGCGACGGTCCAGCCGGCCCGGTGCGCGGCCACCACGGTGTCGGCCATTGCCTCGGGGTCGCCCTGGAAGTATCCGGTGGCGGAGGTGTCGTGGGGGCAGCCGCAGAACGGGTCGGTGACGGCGGCGGTGCGGCCGAGCAGCGAGCCGTCGAGGAAGATCTTTACGGGTCCCAGCGAGAGCCGGTCGTCGCCGAACCCGGTGCGCATGCCGAGGTCGAGGCCGAGGGTGATGGCGTCGTCGGCGTGAGCGGTGAGCGGGTGCAGCACGTCGGAGGCGGCCATCACCTGGGCACGGGTGTGCAACTGGCCGCTGTCACAAGCGAGTTGATAGGCGGCGAGCTCCACCGGGCTGTGCCCGATCCAGCCGCCGCCGATGCCCGCTTCGGTGAAGCTGGTGATGCCCTCGGCGAGGTAGTGCCGGGTGGCGGCGCCGATGGCGTCGGCGAGGGCGGCCACGGGGTACGGCAGCACCTGGCGTTGCACGAGCTGCTGCGCGGTCTCTTCGAGGAGTCCGTTGGGCCGGCCGTCCGCGTCCCGGGCGACGACGCCGCCGGTGGGGTCGGCGAACCCGTCGGCGAGCGCTCCGGCCTCCCCCAGGACAGGCGAGTTGACGATGCAGGCGTGCCCGGAGGTGTGCTTGAGCCACACCGGGCGGCCGCCCGCAGCGCGGTCGAGGGCGTCGCGGTGCGGCTGGACGCCGCCGAGTTTGTGGTGGTCGAGTCCGGCGCCGATCACCCACGCGTCCGGCGGCGTTCCTTCCGCGTGGCCGGCGACGGCGGCGTACACCTCGTCCACCGACCGGGCCTTGGACAGGTCGAGCTGGGCGAGGGTGAGGCCGAACCACGCGGTGTGACAGTGGGCGTCGTTGAAGCCGGGGACGAGGGTGGCGCCGCCCGCGTCGAGGACGCGGCGCGCGGGCAGGGCTTCGACGTCCTCGTCGAGTCCCGCGATCCTGCCGTGCAGGACGCCCAGGGTGCGGGCGGTGGGCCGGTCGTCGTCGAGGGTGAGGATGCGCGCGTTGCGCACCAGCAGATCGAGAAGCATGGGGTGGGTCCGTCCCTCAGGCGAAGTGGTGCAGTTGGGCGAGGGGCAGTTCGGTGACGGCGCCGGTTCCGGTGGGGACGTCGTCGACCAGGACGGGAGCGGGCTCGCGCGGCACGTGGACGCGTGGCGTGGCGGTGTTGTGCAGCATGTCGGCCCGGGTCAGGCCGCGTGCCCCGGCGATCGGCGCGTACTGCAGGCCTTGCGGCAGCGCGGCGCGGGCGGCCCGGTCCTCCAGGGCGGCCTGCGCGACGAAGATCCGGGAAAGGCGCGCGGGGGCGTCGCCGAGTGCGCCGAAGTAGGGGCGGTAAGTGCGGGGCTGGGTCAGGCGGGTGGAGCCGGAGCCCGATCCGGTGTTGCCCCAGGCCACGAAGCCGCCCTTGACGACGAGTTCGGGCTTGGTGCCGAACCACGCGGGGTGCCACAGGACGAGGTCGGCCATGCGGCCCGGCTGGAGGGAGCCGACCTCGTGGGCCAGGCCGTGCGCGATCGCCGGGTTCAGGGTGATCTTCGCCAGATAGCGCAACGCCCGTGCGTTGGCGGCGTGTTCTACCCCCCCGGCGCCGTTCGCGAGGGCCTGCACATGGGCGAGCTGCCAGGTCCTGCGCACGGTCTCGGCCATCCGGCCCATGCCCATGGAGTCGGAGTTGACGATGCTGATCGCGCCCAGGTCGTGCAGGGCGTTCTCGGCGGCGATGGCGTGGCCTCGGATGCGGCCCTTGGAGATCTCGATGTCGCTGGGCGAGTGGTGGTTCTGCCGGTGGACCGTCATCGTCATCGGGAACAGCTCGCCGACGGTGTTGGCGGTGTACGGAACCGTCGGGGTGGTCGACGAGGGAAGCACGTTGGGTTCGGAGAGGATCTCCAGGAGGTCGGGGTGACCGCCGCCGCCCTCTACGTGGTAGGCGTGCACGGTACGGCCGCGGGTGGCGCCGATGGTGTCGCGCAGATAGCCGGACTCGTTCATGGAGTCGGTGTGCATGGCGACGGGCAGGTCCGCCTGTTCCGCGGCGCCCAGGCACGTCTCGATGATGCGCGGGGTGGCGCCGAAGTCCTCATGGATCTTGAAGCCGCCGGCGCCCGCGAGTACGGATTCGTCGAGCAGGGCGCGTGAGGTGGAGGAACCGCGGGCGAGGAAGCCGATGTTGAGCGGGGTGCCGCGCCAGGACGCCATCAGGGTGTGCAGGTTGTGCGCCGGGTTGCAGCCGATCTCCCACACTCCGCCGAGGCCCATGCCGACGAGCGTGGTGACTCCGGCGGACAGCGCTGCGGGAGCCACCTCGGGCGAGGAGAGGTGGACGTGGCTGTCCACGATGCCCGGGGTGGCGATCAGGCCCTCGCCCGGGATGACCGAGGTGTGGGAGTCGATGGCGAAGTCGACGTCCATGACATCCGGGTTGCCGACGCCGCCGACGGCGACGATCCGGCCGTCCTTGATGCCGATGTCGGTCTTGCGGACGCCCAGCACCGGGTCCATCAGGACCACTCCGGCGACCACCATGTCGAGCGCGGAGTCCCGCTCGGAGCGCGGAGATGCGAGCAGTCCGTCGCGTACCGTCTTGCCGCAGCCGCCGAGCAGTTCGTCGCCCGGTGTGCCGTCGTCCTGTTCCACCTCGACCCACAAGCAGGTGTCGCCGAGCCGGATCCGGTCGCCGGTCGTGGGCCCGTAGAGAGCGTTGTACGTGCGGCGGTCGACCTGCGTCATGACGCCTCCTCATGGCGTGCCGTCACCACGTCGACTTCTCGTACGGCGCCGGGTCCGAAGGACAGAGCGGTGCCCGCCGGGATGTCGAGCCGCATGCCCGCGGCGGCCTCGCGGTCGAGCTCCAGGGCCGCGTTCGCCTCGGCGAGCGGGTAGTGCGAGGACAGGTAGACGGTGCGGTCGCCGTTGTTGCGGACGGTCAGCCGCGAGCGGGGCCTGCCGGTGTTGATCAGGACCGGGTCGGGTGCGGTGCGGACGGCTCCCGGGCCGGGTTCGCCGCTCCCGCCCGTGGTGGGGATCGGGTGGTCGATCGCCACCAAGGACGTACCGCTCGGGAACAGGGCCTCGACCTGGATCGTGGTGACCATCTGCGGCACCCCGTCCATGACGTCGTCCTCGGTGAGGACCTTGCGGCCCGCCGCGATCACTTCGTCGAGGCTCAGGCCGTCCCAGGCGGCTTCGAGAACCTCGTCGCAGATCAGGGCGATCGCCTCCGGCGCGTTCAGCCGGCGCCCGCGCGCCCTGCGGCGGCGCGCCAGTTCCGCCACGGTGAACAGCTGGATCCGCTCCAGCTCTCGAGGGGTCACATGCACAGCTACCCGGCCCTCCCTGCAGTGGAATTCCGGCCACGGCCTGCCGGACACTCCAAGAATTCACGGGGTCCGGCGCGAAGCCAACGTTGATATGGCGCCGATGGAACGGCCAGGATTGTGCACATGAACAGTGATCCCGTCCTCTTCCCGCCTCCTGATCCCCGCGTCACCGAGCTGGCCCGGCGCTGCCTCGAGGACATCGACAGCCTCGTCGGCCTGTGGGTGGAGTGCGTACGGCCGGTCCGTGCCTCCTACGTGGACCGCGTCTCGGAGGAGGACTTCCGCGCCACGGCCTGGCAGGCGTTCGAGTACCTGCTGCGCAAGGTCGCCTGCCTGCCCCTGCCCGAGCACATCGCCACGGTCTCCGAAGAGATCGGGGAGAGGCGCGCCCGTCAGGGTGTCCCTCTGGACTCCCTCCTCGCGGCGGCACGCCTCGACTTCCGCGTCGTCTGGGCCGCTCTGGTCGACAAGGCGGGCGAGGAGGACAAGGCCGAGCTGGTGACGTCCGCGTACCACGTGTGGGAGGCCGTGGAGAAGCACGTCACCGGGATCATGACGGCGTATCAGCGCACCATTTTGGACATGGGGCGCCGCGCGGCGGACGAGCGGCGCATGTGGTTCGCCCGGCTCCTGGACAGCGAGGGCCGCAACCCGACGGTGGTGCGGGACGCGGCGCTCGCCCTCGGCTTCCAGGCCGACGACCGGTTCCTGTGCGCGGTGGCGCCGCCACAGCACGGGGCCGGGCTGCGCAGGACCGCGGCGGCGCTGCGCACGGCCGAGGCTCCCGTCCAGTTGCAGGAGGTCGCGTCGGATCTGGTGCTCGCCGTGCAACTGGGCCGGCGCACCACGGCGGAGTCGGTACTCGCGCTGCTTCAGGACACGCCGTGCGGGGTCGCCTCCGCGGCGGCGGGCCTTGCCTCAGTGCCGCGTGCGGTGGTCCTCGCGACGGCCACGGCGCGCGTCCTGCCCGCGAACGCCCCGGGTCCACGGCGGCTCGAGGACAGCTGGCTCGATGTCCTGGTGCAGCGCGCCGAGGGCTTCGGGCGGGATCTCGCCGACGACGTCCTCAGCGGGCTGCACGCGGAAGCGGTGCCCGCCGTCGAGGCGAGGCGCCTGCTCGATACCGTACGGTCGCACCTGGCCGGGACCGGGTCCGTCGCGGACACCGCGGCCGCCCTGTACTGCCATCGCAACACGATCCAGCAGCGCATCAACCGGTTCGCCGGGCTGACCGGCCGCGATGTGCGGCGCCCCGAGGACGCCGCCCTGGTGGCCCTCGCCCTGCGCGCCCGTGACCAGCACGAGAAGGACCACCGGCCATGAACAGCAAGCACGTCGCGTTCGACGACCTCGACCGCAAGATCGTCGCCGCCCTGATCGCCAACGCCAGGACGAGTTTCGCGGAGATCGGCGCGGCCATCGGCCTGTCCGCCACCGCGGTCAAGCGGCGCGCCGACCGGCTGCGGGAGAACGACGTCATCACCGGCTACACCGCCACGGTCCGGCCGGCCGCGCTCGGCTGGAGCACCGAGGCGTTCGTCGAGGTGTACTGCGACGGCGCGGCGCCGCCTCGCCGGCTCGCCGAAGTCGTGCGCAACCATCCGGAGATCACCTCCGCGATGACCGTGACGGGCGGCGCCGACGCGTTGCTGCACGTCAGGGCCACGGACGTCGGCCATTTCGAAGAGGTGCTCGAACGCATCAGGGCCGAGCCGTTCATCCGCAAGACGATCAGCTACATGGTCCTTTCCCATCTGCTGCCGGACAGCGCGGAGGCCGGCGCCCGCGAGCCCGCCCCGGACGACGCAGCAAACCAGCGCTGACCTCCCCATCTGCGCAGCATTACTGCGGGCACACGCAGCCAAATACACTTGTCGAGCGCGACTGCCGCTTCCTACCGTGGAGACACCCTCTGATCGTTGTCTTCGCCGGAAGCGGAGGTACCCGTCTGTGCCCAGGCGCTATCTGGTGTGCGAGCCTCGATATTTCGACGTTCAGTACGCCATCAACCCGTGGATGCGTGACGACGTGCGGGTCGACACCGCGCTCGCCATCGCGCAATGGCAGAACCTCATCGAGACCTACCGCGCGCACGGACACACGGTGGAAACCGTGCCGCCCGTCCCGGGCCTGCCCGACATGGTGTTCGCCGCGAACTCGGCGCTCGTCGTGGCCGGCCGCGTCCTCGGCTCCCACTTCCATGCGGAGCAACGCCGACCCGAGTCCGCGGAGTACGAGACGTGGTTCAAGGCGGCGGGCTACGACGTCCACCGCCCGGAGTCGGTCTGCGAGGGCGAGGGCGACCTCGTCCCGGCGGGCCGCTACCTTCTCGCGGGCAGCGGATTCCGTACGACGCGTGCCGCGCACGACGAGGCGCAGGAGTTCTTCGGCGTACCGGTCATCGGCCTGCGCCTGGTCGACCCGTACTTCTACCACCTGGACACCGCGCTGTTCGCCCTCGACGACCCCGACGATCCCGGCGGCACCGTCGCGTACTACCCGGAGGCGTTCTCGGCCGGGAGCCGCGAGGTGCTCGCGCGGCTCTTCCCAGGCGCGGTGCTCGCCACCCGCGACGACGCGATGGCCTTCGGCCTCAACTCGGTCTCCGACGGCCGCCATGTCTTCGTCGCCCCGCGGGCCACCGGCCTCATCGAACAGCTCACCCACCGCGGATACGTCCCCGTCCCCGTCGACCTCTCCGAGTTCCACAAGGCCGGCGGGGGCATCAAGTGCTGCACCCAGGAGATCCGTTCATGACCGTCGCCCCCGTCCAGGCCCCGCGTTCCTCCGCCGAGCTCATCAGCGCCGAGACGCCGGTGCTCGCGCACAACTACCACCCCCTTCCCGTCGTCGTCGCCCGCGCCGAGGGCACCTGGGTCGAGGACGTCGAGGGCCGCCGCTACCTCGACCTCCTCGCGGGTTACTCGGCCCTCAACTTCGGCCACCGCCACCCCGCCCTGATCGAGGCCGCCCACCGTCAGCTCGACCAGCTCACGCTGACGTCGCGCGCCTTCCACAACGACCGGCTGGCCGGCTTCGCCGAGGGCCTCGCGGAGCTGACCGGGCTCGACATGGTGCTTCCGATGAACACGGGCGCCGAGGCCGTGGAGAGCGCCGTCAAGGTCGCCCGCAAGTGGGCGTACGAGGTCAAGGGCGTTCCCGCGGACCGGGCGACGATCGTCGTGGCCGACGGCAACTTCCACGGCCGCACGACCACGATCGTCAGCTTCTCCACGGACGAGTCGGCCCGCGCCGGGTTCGGACCGTTCACGCCGGGCTTCCGCGTGGTCCCGTACAACGACCTGGCGGCGCTCGAAGCGGCCATCGACGAGACGACGGCCGCCGTCCTGCTCGAACCCATCCAGGGCGAGGCCGGGGTGGTCATCCCGGACGACGGCTATCTCACCGGGGTACGCGATCTGACGCGGCGGGCCGGCTGCCTGTTCATCGCCGACGAGATCCAGTCGGGGCTCGGCCGCACGGGCCGCACGCTCGCCGTCGACCACGAGGCCGTACGCCCCGACATGCTGCTCCTCGGCAAGGCGCTCGGCGGCGGCATCGTGCCGGTGTCGGCGGTCGTCGCGGGGCGGGACGTCCTGGGGGTGCTGCGGCCGGGTGAGCACGGTTCCACGTTCGGCGGGAACCCGCTCTCCGCGGCGGTCGGCTCCGCCGTCGTCGACCTGCTCGCCACCGGCGAGTTCCAGCGCCGGGCGGCGGATCTGGGCGAGGTGCTGCGCGCCGGGCTCGAGGCCCTGACCGGTAAGGGGGTCAAGGCCTTCCGGGCCCGCGGTCTCTGGGCGGGCGTCGACATCGACCCGGCCATCGGCACGGGCCGCCGGATCAGCGAACTCCTCCTGGACGAGGGCGTGCTGGTCAAGGACACCCACGGTTCGACGATCCGCCTGGCCCCGCCCCTGACCATCACCCGCGAGGAACTCGAGTCGGCGCTCGCGGCGCTGGGGAGGGTGCTCGGCTAGTCGGGCACGCTCGGTGTACGGCCCTGGCCACCGGCAGCGGTGGCCAGGGCCGTGACCTCGGGCCCAGCGCCGGAAGGACCGCTCTGCTCGGGGGAGCACGCACCAGACCCCGCGAGCCCGGCCTGATCCGACCGAGAGGACCTAGCGCCCCTCGCGCCCCACGTCCCGTACGAGATCCAGCGCCCTGCCCAGGGTGGTCAGACGGGCATCCAGGGTGTCGCCGGCCGGGTAGAGGCGGACCGTGTCGACGCCCGCGGCGCTCCAGACCCGCAGGCGTTGGCGGACCATGGGCTCGGTGCCGATGAGGGTGGTGGCCAGGACCATGTCGTCGGTGATCAGTTCCGCCGCGCCGTCCCGGTCGCCGGCCTGCCACCGCGTGCGGACCTCGGCCGCCGTGTCGGCCCAGCCCTGCCTGCTGTAGGCGTTGTTGTAGTAGTTCGTGGTCGCGGATCCCATGCCGCCCAGGCTGAAGGCCAGTTCCTTCTTGCGGCCCGCGACCATCGCGCGCAGCGCGTCCTCGTCGTCCGCGAACGCCACCTCGGCGCCCTGGCAGATGTCCAGGTCGGACCGCTTGCGGCCGGCCGCGGCGAGCCCGGCGTCCAGATGGTCGAAGTAGGCCTCCTGCGCGCCTTCCGGCACGAAGCTCGTGCCGAGCCAGCCGTCCGCGACCTCGCCCGTGAGCCGCAGCATCTTGGGCGAGAGGGTGGCCAGATAGATGGGCAGGTCGTGCTCGGCGCGCATCGACAGGCGCATCGGCTTCGCCTCGCCCCCCGGCAGCGGGAGGGTGAACTCCCGCCCCTCATAGGAGAGTTTCTCTCCCGCCACCGCCTGCCGGACGATCTCGACGGTCTCGCGCATACGGGTCAGAGGCCGCGCGAAGGGGACCCCGTGCAGCCCTTCGATCACCTGCGGTCCCGACGGGCCGAGTCCGAGCAGGAAGCGGCCTTCGGAGATGTTGGAGAGGGTGATCGCCGCGCGGGCGATCGCGGCCGGGGTGCGGGTCGCCAGCTGGATGATCCCGGAGCCGAGCAGCATCCTCTCCGTGCGCGCCGCCAGATATCCGAGCGGCGAGGGCGCCTCCGAGCCCCATGCCTCGGCCACCCAGCAGATGTCCATCCCGAGCCGTTCGGCCTCGGTCACGAAGTCGACCGTCTCGCGCCAACTGCCGCCCGAGGCCTCGATCGTCGTGGATGTACGCATCACTCGCCCCGCCCTTCCGGAGCGGGGCCGCCCTCGGCCAGGTCCTTGATCGCGTCGAGCGTGGCGGTGATGCTCCGCTCGAACTCCCGCAGCCGCACGAACACGATCTTCTCCTCCTTCTCCGGCATCCGGTCGATCGCGTACGAGAGCCCGGAGCGGCCGGGGCCCAGCTGCATCCACTGGGCAAGCTCGGTGCCGCCGCCGTCGAGCGGTGTCAGGGTGAACTTCCACAGGGAGCTCGGATGTTCGGGGTCCTCGACTGCCCAGGCGAACACGCGGGGCGCCTCGCACCGGACGACGTACGAGGTGGTCTGCCACTCCCCCAGCGACTCGTGCTTGCTGCGTCCGGCGAACCGCGCGCCGAGCGTGGGGCCCACCGCCCCGTCCAGCCAGTCGACCGACTGGAGTTCGGCGCTGAGCGTGGGCATCAGGTTGATGTCGGAGACGAACTCCCACACCCGCTCCGGCGACGCCAGGACCCTTCTACGGACCTCGACCGTCGGTTTGTCGGCGTAGCGCGCGCCCGTCCACTCCATTGCCGGTTGCCTCTCCGTCTGCGGGAAGTTCACTGTGCGGGGTCCTAGAGAGCGGCCCTGACCATGAGAGTTGCGTAGATAGACTCACTCGTCAAGAGGGTGGGACAGGGGCGGGGCCACGGAAGGTCAGCCGGCGAATCGCGCCTTGATGTCAGGGCGTTCGGCCAGCCGGGGCGGATAGCCCGGGCCGAGACGGGGCCGCGTGTTCTCGGCCGTCATCGGCTCCTTGCACTCGCTGCACACGACCTCGGCATGGCCTTCGTGGCCGCACCGGTCGTGGTGGAACACGACGGGCGGTCCGGCCTCCTCCGCGAGCCAGCGGTCGCCCCACCTGTTCATGGCGGCGAGCACGCCGAAGAAGTCGCGTCCCATGTCCGTGAGGACGTAGTCGTAGCGGACGGGCTCGTGCTGATAGGCGCGCTTCTCCATGAGCCCCTCGTCGACGAGGCGCCGGAGGCGGTCGGCCAGGGTGTTGCGCGCGATGCCGAGCTCCTCCTGGAACACGTCGAACCGCTTGATCCCGTAGAACGCCTCACGCAGGACGAGCGGCGTCCACCAGTCGCCGAGCAGGTCCATGGTGCGCGCGATGGAGCAGGGCCAGTTGGCAAAGGAGGTCCGCCTCATGCCGCCAGCATACGAGGGTCTCGGAACGAGACCCAGCAGTTCGGGCCCCGAGGACACGCCGGCAGCCGGCCGGTTCGGGCGTTCCGTACGGCTGTGGCACGTGACCTACGACGCAAACAGCGCGTCCCTGTTGTGGAGCCCCTCGCGGAACTGATCCAGTAGCCGCAGATCAGCCGGCGCGCGGCGCCGCACGAGGAGGGGGTTCACGCATGACGACCGGGTACTTCACGTCCGTCGACGATGTGTCCGCGCGGCTCGCCGCGACGGGCTACCTGGCGTCCCCCGCGGTGGCCACCACCGTCTTCCTCGCCGACCGCCTCGGCAAGCCGCTTCTCGTCGAGGGCCCCGCGGGCGTCGGCAAGACCGAACTGGCCAAGGCGGTCGCCGAGGTCGCCGGCGCCACCCTCGTCCGGCTCCAGTGCTACGAGGGCGTGGACGAGTCGCGCGCCCTGTACGAGTGGAATCACGCCAAGCAGCTCCTGCGTATCACGGCGGGCCGCGACGAGTCCTGGGACGAGACCCGCACGGACATCTTCAGCGAGGAGTTCCTGCTTCCGCGCCCGCTCCTGACGGCGATCCGCGGCAGCGACCCGAAGGTGCTGCTCATCGACGAGACCGACAAGGCCGACGTCGAGGTGGAGGGCCTGCTTCTGGAGGTGCTCAGCGACTTCCAGGTGACGGTGCCCGAGCTGGGCACGATCAGCGCGACGCGCCGCCCGTTCACCGTCCTCACCTCCAATGCGAGCCGCGAGCTGTCCGAGGCGCTGCGCCGCCGCTGCCTGTTCCTCCATATCGGCTTTCCCGAGGAGGAGTTGGAGCGGCGGATCGTACGGCTCAAGGTGCCGGGGCTCGACGAGGCGCTGGCGCAGGCCGTGGTGCGGGTGGTCGGGGCGCTGCGCGCGATGGACCTGCGGAAGGTGCCGTCGGTCGCGGAGACCATCGACTGGGCGCGCACGCTCCTCGCCCTCGGCGCAGGAACCCTCGACGAGGAGGTCGTACGCGACACGCTCGGCGTCGTCCTCAAGCACCAGGAGGACGTGCTGAAGGCGGCGGCCAAGCTGGATCTGGACGCCGTGTGAGCGCGACGGCGGCCGGTGTCCCGGAGCGGCTCACCGCGCTCGTGCAGGCACTGCGCTCGCACGGGGTGCGCATCGGCACCGGCGAGACCGTGGACGCCGGGCTCGCCATCGAGGCGCTCGGCCTGACCGACCGCGAGCACCTGCGGGAGGGCCTGGCGGCGGCGCTGCTGCACAGCGAGGGGCAGCGGGCCGTCTTCGACCCCGTCTTCGATCTGTACTTTCCCCGGAGCGTCGGCGCCCCGCAGGACACACGGCACGAACCGAGCGACTCGAAAACGTGGCAGCAGTCCGACACGGCCGACCTGCGCGAGCGACTGGCCGCCGCGCTGGCCGCCAACGACCAGGAGATGCTTGACCAGTTGGCGGCCGAAGCGGTGGACGGCCTGGGCGGCTACGGCATCGCGAACGGTGCGGGCGGCTCGGGCGGGTCCGGCTCGGGTCCGCCGGGCCGTTCGGACGGCTGGTCCTCGTACCAGACACTCGCCCGGCTGCGCCCGGAGACCCTGCTCGCCCGGATCCTCGCCGGGATCCGGGCCGGGGCCACCGGCGACGACGAGTTCACCGACCGGCTCCACGCGGATGAGATCCGCCGCCGCATCCAGGCGTTCCGCGGGCGCGTGGGCACGGAGGCGCGGCGCCGGGTCGCCGAGCGTCGGGGCACCGACGAGATCGCCCGCCGCGCCATCGCCCCGACCGCCGACCGTGTCGACTTTCTCATCGCGGGCCGCGCCCAGCTCGACGAGCTGCGCAGGGCGGTTCAGCCGCTGGCCCGCAAACTGGCCACCCGTCTCGCCGCCCGCAGACGCCGTGCCGCGCGCGGACGGATCGACCTGCGCCGGACGCTCCGTGGCTCTCTGTCGACGGGTGGCGTACCGATGCGGCCCGTGCTGCGTCGCCGCCGTCCCGCGCGCCCCGAACTCGTCCTGCTGTGTGACGTGTCGGGCTCCGTCGCGGGCTTCGCCAACTTCACCATGCTGCTGGTGCAGGCGCTGCACGACCAGTTCAGCAAAGTGCGCGTGTTCGCCTTCGTCAACCGCGTCGACGAGGTGACCGACCTCATCGGCCGCGACACGGCGGGGCCGGAGGGACTCAGTACCCGCATCCTGTCGGCGGCGGCCGTGACCGGCTGGCACGGGAGCAGTGACTACGGCACCTCGCTGGGCGAGTTCGCCGAGCGGTACACGGACGCGGTCGGCCCGCGCAGCACCGTGTTCGTCCTGGGCGACGCCCGTACGAACATGAGCGACCCCAACACGGGGGCGCTGCGGGACGTCGCCGCGCGCGCCCGCAAGGTGTACTGGCTCAACCCCGAACGGCGCTCGCTGTGGGACACCGGCGACTCGGCGGCCGACACGTATGCGGAGATCGTCGAGATGCATGAGTGCCGGAACGCCCAGCAGCTGAGCGCGCTGATCGCGCGGCTGCTGCCGGTCTGAGCGCTGTTCGCGGTGGCGGGGTCGGACGGGTCGGTTGTGCGCGCCGGGACGGTCTGACGCGCGTACCGGCGTCAAAGATGCGCGAGGAGCCGGTCCAGCGGGCGCGGTACCCGGTCGAGGTCGAGCCGCTCCACGAGTGAGCGCGCGTACTGCGCCTTGCGGCCGCTGTGCGTCCCCATGAACCGGCGCAACTGCCGCTCCACGCCCCGGTCGCGCTGCGCCGGCTGCTTCTGGAAGGTCCGAAAGGACCTCAAGTCGCCCTCCACGTCCAGGACTTGCTGCACGGTGTCCGCACCGAGGCCGCGGATCAGCTCGTCCTCCAGGTCCGCGACGCACACGTAGAAGCCGAGCTCCTCCATGTCCGCGTGGGTGAGGTGGGGGCGCGGGCCGGTCCGCTCCAGAACGCTGCGGAAGTAGTGCTCCTCCCCCGCGTCGCACAGCCCGGCGACAGTGACATCGAGCCCGTCCGGACCGCACACGGCGAGGAACCTGCCGATGCTCATCGCGCCGCCGAGCGGCAGCACCGCGACACCCTCCTCGTCGAGCCTGCGTCCCCGCCGCCGGGCGAGCGCCTCGACGGCCACCAGGTCGCTCTCCCCCTCGACCAGGACGACCTTGCGCACACCGGCCGTGACGGCCAGGTCGCGGGCCGCGTCCGCGGCGGACCCGCCGTCACCCCCGCGTGCCGCCCACGCTCCGGCCGCCCGACGGAACCGTCTCATCTCGTCCACACGCCCAGTTTCGCAGGCCCCAGGGTGTCCGCGTCCAGCCAATTAGCGCATACGTTCGAATCAAGGAGTACGCTGTCCACATGGCAACGCACCAACTCCAGGGGTCCCTGTTCGACCAGAGCGACGACGTGCGACTGCGGCCACTGGACGGGGTCCGCAGGACCGTGCTCGGCGACGGCGCCTGGATCGACCTGCTGCCGGGCTGGCTGAGCGGCGCCGACGCCCTGTTCGAGCGGCTGGCGAATGACGTGCCGTGGAAGGCCGAGCGGCGGCAGATGTACGAGCGGGTCGTGGACGTGCCGCGCCTGCTCGCCTTCTACGGCGCGGGCGAGCCCCTCCCGCACCCCGTGCTCGACGAGGCGCGGCAGACACTGTCCGCGCACTACGCGGCCGAGCTCGGCGAGCCCTTCACGACGGCCGGGCTGTGCCACTACCGCGACGGGCGCGACAGCGTCGCCTGGCACGGCGACCGCATCGGGCGCGGCGCCCGCGAGGACACGATGGTCGCCATCCTGTCCGTGGGCGCGCCGCGCGACCTGTTGCTCCGCCCCCGCGGCGGCGGCAACGTGGTCCGCCGGCCGCTGGGCCACGGCGACCTGATCGTGATGGGCGGCTCCTGCCAGCGGACGTGGGAGCACGCCATCCCGAAGACGACGCGGGCCGCGGGCGGACGGATCAGCATCCAGTTCCGCCCGCACGGGGTGCAGTGATCCCGCGACGCGGCACGGATGCCAGGATCCATGGCGTGACGGACACGAACGAACTCACGGTGCGCCCACGCGCCGACGCCGACCTGCCCCACTGCGTCGCGGCGCTCTCCGGGGTCCAGGCGGCCGACCGCTATCCGGTGGACTGGCCCGCGGATCCGGCGGGCTGGCTGACCCCGCACGGCATGACCGACGCCTGGGTCGTCGTGGCAGGTGCCGACGTCGTCGGGCACATGGCCCTCACTCCGCCGGGACCTGACCTGGCCTCGGCCGCGGGACTGCCCGAGCAGCGCCTGGTGGCCGTGGCACGGCTCTTCGTCAGCACCGGCGCCCGGCGGCGCGGGGTGGCCGCGCTGCTGCTCGCCCGGGCGATCGAGGCCGGCGCCGCGCGCGGACAGACACCGGTTCTGGAGGTCGAGACGGCCGCGAGCGCCGCCATCGGGCTCTACGAGCGCGCGGGCTGGCGCTACGTCGGCACGGCCACCGCCGACTGGACAACCGCCGACGGCCGGCTCGCCCGGATGCGCGTATACCTGGCTCCCTCGACACCATGAACTCCCGGCATCCCGCGAGCTTCTGACGGTGCATCGGAAAGCCGCACGAGCTTCCGGGTCGATCCACCCATCACCCTGGCCGAGCCTCCGCCGGACGCGACTCCGTCGGAGGTCAGGACCCGAAGCGACGGCAACGGAGAAACCTTGACATCCGTTCGACCGGCTCTCTACGGTCGGCCGTGGATCTTGAGCCTTCACGGCTCGGCATCGAGCGAGCCGCGAGCAACCTTGTCTCCGTCGCCTTCGACTCCCACCACACCGGCGCGCGCCCGCCGCATCCCACGCCGGGCCACCGCCGACGGCCCGCCCACGACGAGCAGGACTGCCACGGCCCCACCTTCACACGCCGGCGACTCACCCGAGCGCGACGCGTTCACCCCGACCTTCCGGACCATGACGGGCCCCTGCCGCTGCGCGCCCGGCTCCACCACATCCGCGCGGGCGAACTGGACGGCGACACCGCCCAGACCGGTGGCATGCGGCGGTTCGCGGCGATCAGCGGGAGCGCGGTCGGCTCCGAGCGCATCTGGACGGGCCAGACGCACGTGGCCCCCGGCACCGCCTCCTCCAATCACCACCACGGAGCCTCGGAGACGGCGGATCGGATCGCCCGATCGGATCGGCTCCGCCAGAAAGACGCCGCGACGCTCCGTGCCGCAACCACCAGACTCGCCTCACCACCGGCCTGAAGCCCGATGCACTGCGAATGAATGCCGGAAGCCGTCGCGATCCGTCATGCCGAGGACCTTAGGAGCCCGAACCGCGCCCTCGCGCCCTTACGGAACGGGGTGGCGGCCGAGGTGATGGTCCGCGAGATTCAGCGCCTCGCTCACCAGGCGTCGCAGATGCCCGTCGAGCAGCGCATAGATCATGCGGCGCCCTTCCTTGCGGACCGTCACCAGGCCCGCGAGACGGAGTTTCGCCAGGTGCTGGCTGACGGCGGGGCGGGCCGCGCCGCACGCCTCGGTGAGCGTCGTGACGTCCGCCTCTCCCTTGCCGAGCGTGTGCAGCAGTACGAGACGTGTGCGGTCGGCGAGGAGGCCGAGGAGATCAGCGGCGTATGCCAGTTGCTCGCCGCTCGGGTCTTGCGGGTGCGCACCGTGCGCAGGTGATAGGTGCATGCGTGCGCTCATACGCACATAATGGAACGGGACGCCTTCCGGTGTCCACCTCGGCCCCGATTCCCGCGGCCTTCGCCCTCCGCCCCGGTCCAGGAAGGCCCGACCCTTGAGCCCTCAGCACGGACACGCACCCCACGACGGCACGCATCACCACGGCCACGAGCACGGCCCCGCGTCAGCAGCGGCCCGGTGGCGGCACCGGCTCGCGCACGTCCTCACCCCCCACTCCCACGAGACCGCCGACAAGACCGACCGGGCACTCGAGGCCTCGGCCCGGGGCCTGCGCGCCCTGTGGATCTCGCTGGCCGTTCTGGGCGTGACCGCGGCGGCCCAGGCGGTCGTCGTCGTGCTCTCGGGTTCGGTCGCGCTGCTCGGCGACACGGTCCACAACGCGGCGGACGCCCTCACCGCGCTGCCGCTCGGCGTCGCCTTCGTCCTGGGCCGGCGGGCGGCCAACCGCCGCTTCACCTACGGATACGGGCGCGCCGAGGACATCGCCGGGCTCGTCATCGTCCTGACCATCGCCGCCTCCGCAGCGTTCGCCGCGTGGACGGCCGTCGACCGGCTCGTCAACCCACGCGACATCACGTATCTGCCGGCCGTGGCCGCCGCCGCCGTCATCGGGTTCCTCGGCAACGAATGGGTCGCCCGCTACCGCATCCGCGTCGGCCGTGACATCGGCTCCGCGGCGCTGGTCGCCGACGGACTGCACGCGCGGACGGACGGGTTCACCTCGCTCGCCGTTCTCATCGGGGCGGGCGGCGCCGCCGTCGGCTGGCGGCTCGCCGACCCCATCGTGGGGCTGGCCATCACCGCCGCCATCCTTCTCGTGCTGCGCGACGCCTGCCGTGAGGTCTTCCGGCGGGTGATGGACGCCGTCGACCCGGCCGTCGTGGAGAGCGCCGAGCACGCCCTGGGGCACGTGCCCGGGGTGCTGGCCGTCAGCGAGCTGCGGATGCGCTGGATCGGGCACCGGCTGCGCGCCGAGGTGGCCATCGTCGTCGACGGCGCCCTCAGCGTGCGCGCCGCCCACGAGGTCGCGGTCGCCGCGGAGCACGCCCTGCTGCACGCCGTCCCCAAGCTCACCGGCGCTCTGGTGCACGCCGACCCGGCGCCCGCCCCCGGCGCGCCCGACCCGCACGCGGCACTCGCCCACCACGCCGCGTGAAGGCCGCCGTACTGCGCCCCTGGTCGACAGAGCACTCACAGGCACCGCAGACGGGGACGGCCGGCGCGGACATCGAGGCGCCCGGCGCGGTGATCGGCAACGGCACACCCCTCGCCGACGCCTGCGCCTTCGGGCAGTGGCGCGCCGCGTTCCGGCTCGTGGAGCACGGCGGCCACGCCACGTTCGGGGAGGCCGCGCCGCTCGGCCTGACCGACCGGGTCAGGGCATGGCGGACCGCCGGGGAACCGCCGACGCCGGAAGAGGTGCCCACGCCTTCCGGTGCGCCTGTCACGGCGGCCGCCTGGCCACCGCCCAGTACTTGTACGGACGGGGGCGGATCCCGGCCGAGTCGGCTACGGCGACAGGACGCCCCTGGACGTCAGGCGCGAGCAGGAGGCCACGAACGTCGTCGAGTGGCTTGCCGCTGTCGCAGCGAAGCCGCTGGATGACTCCACGTAATCCCTGCAATTCGATGCCGCTCCCGGGGTGCCCAATCGGCCGGTGGCGGCTCCAATGGAGGGTGGGGAACCTCGGCGAGGAGGCCTGTTCCATGACGAACGCGACGCGACTGCTGACCGCCCTTCCTCACGAGCACCGCGAGCGGCTGATGACGCTCGCCAAGGAGGTGTCGTTCGACGAGGACGAGCGGATCTTCGAGGAGGGCCACATCGCCGACCGGTTCTGGGTCGTGCGCTCGGGCGCGGTCTCTCTGGACCAGCAGGTCACCGAGCACAGGAAGGTGACTGTCGCCTCGCTGGGCGCGGGTGATCTGCTCGGCTGGTCATGGCTGTTCCCGCCGCACAAGTGGGACTTCGGGGCCGAGGCGTTCAGCCCCGTGCGCGCCTACGAGTTCGACGCGCAGGCGGTGCGCCACCTCTGCGATACCGATCCGGCGCTGGGCATGACCCTGATCCGTACCGTCGCCGAGATCCTGGCGTACCGGCTCGGGGCGACCCGCGCCAAGCTCATGGAGCAGTACTCCATCCACCGGACGCAGCCGATCTGACGGCGGCCCCGCGCCCTTGAGTACCTCAGGCCGACTGTGAACGCCTCGATAAGCGCCTGTCGGATCTGTTGACTGCCCCCACCCCCGGCGGTATGAATCTCTGCACATAGGTGATTGTGCACATAGGGGTGAGGGCCGTGAAGTTCGAGTACGTCCTGCTCGCGCTGCTGTCGTACCGCCCGTTCAGCGGGTACGACCTGCGCAAGTGGCTGGAGACAGAAGGGCAGTTCCTCCGTTCGCGCGCCCATCACAGCCAGATCTACCGGCTGCTCGGGCGTATGGTCGACGACGGCTGGGTGGCGTACGAGGTCGATCCGCGCGAGGGCCGGCCGGACGCGAAGGTGTACCGGCTGACGCCGCGGGGACGCGATGTCCTGATGGAGTGGGTGCGCTCCCCGTACGACCCGCCCAGCCGCTTCCAGGACGCCGACTTCCTGGCCAGGTTCAGCTTCGCCGCCCCGCTCGACAAGGACGCGGCGATCAGACTGATCAGAACCGAACTCACCTATCGGCGCGCCCAGATCGCCGCCAGCCGCGACCGCGACCGGCGCATCGGATTCGAGAACCCGCTGCCCGAGCTGGACCAGGACCTGGCGCGCGAGATCAGCGACGAGCTGCACGCCTACGGCGCCGCGTCCGTCGACCGCTGGGTGGCCTGGCTCGAAGGGATGCTGCGGCGCCTGGAGACCGGACGGCCGGGGTCCGAAGGCCGTACACCCACGCAGACAGGGGACGCCGCGTGAAGGCGATCATGGTGATGTACGACAGCCTCAACCGGCGCATGCTGCCGCCGTACGGAGGTGACTGGACGCACGCTCCGAACTTCGCCCGGCTCGCCGAGCGGTCCGTCACGTACGACAACTGCTACGCGGGCTCGATGCCCTGCATGCCGGCCCGCCGTGAGATCCACACGGGGCGGCACAACTTCCTGCACCGCAGCTGGGGTCCGCTGGAGCCGTTCGACGATTCCATGCCCGAACTGCTCAAGCAGAGCGGCGTCTACACCCACCTCGTCAGCGACCACCCCCATTACTGGGAGGACGGCGGCGCGACGTATCACGGCCGGTACAACACCTGGGAGTTCTTCCGCGGGCAGGAGGGCGACCCGTGGAAGGGGCAGGTCGCGGATCCCGAGATGCCCGAGGACCTCAAGAAGGTCCGGTTCGGGGGCATCTACCGGCAGGACTGGGTGAACCGGCCGCACATGGCGACCGAGGACCGTCATCCGCAGACGCTGACGTTCGACGCCGGCCTGGAGTTCGTCCGCACCAATCACGACGCGGACAACTGGTTCGTACAGATAGAGACCTTCGACCCGCACGAGCCGTTCTTCAGCCACCAGCGCTTCAAGGACTTCTATCCGCACGACTACGACGGCCCGCACTTCGACTGGCCCGACTACAAGCGCGTGGTGGAGACGGACGACCAGGTCGGACACGCACGGTACGAGTACGCGGCGCTGCTGTCCATGTGCGACCACTCCCTCGGGCGGGTCCTCGACACGATGGACGAACTCGCCCTGTGGGACGACACGTTGCTCGTCGTCTGCACGGACCACGGTCTGCTGCTCGGCGAGAAGGGGTGGTGGGGCAAGAGCGTGCAGCCCTGGTACAACGAACTCGTCCATCTGCCCCTGTTCGCCTGGGATCCCCGGACCGGCGCGGCGGGCGAGCGGCGCCGGGACCTCGTGCAGACCATCGACCTGGCGCCCACCCTCCTGGAGTTCTTCGGCGTCCCGCGGCCCGGCGACATGCAGGGCGCGCCGCTCTCGGACACGTCCGTACGCGAGGCGGGCCTGTTCGGCATGCACGGCGGGCACGTCAACGTCACCGACGGCCGCTACGTCTACATGAGGGCGCCCGTCTCCCCCGACAACGCTCCGCTGCACGAGCACACGTTGATGCCGACGCACATGCGGGGCCGCTTCACGCCGCAGGAGCTCGCGGACCTTGAGCTCGCAGAACCCTTCGGCTTCACCAAGGGCGTCCGCACGCTGCGCGTGTCCGGGCGCACGCTCTTCAACCCGTATCAGCACGGCACGCTGCTCTACGACCTGGAGTCCGACCCCGAGCAGTGCACCCCGCTCGCCGACGACGCGGTGGAGCTGCGCATGGCGCGTCTGATGGTGGACCTCATGCGGGCGAACGAGGCACCGCCCGGCCAGTACGAGCGGCTCGGCCTCCCCGCGGTGGGGCCCGTCGACGAGAAACACCTGCTGGTGCGCGCCCAGCGCGAACAGGCCGAGGTCGCCACGCAGCCCCTGCCGCGCGCCGAGGACTACCCGGAGGGCCGCTTCTCGCTGCGCACACCGATCCGGGCTCTGATCTCCGACCCTGTGGCCATGGAGGTCCTGCGCCGCCACCTGCCAGGCGTGGTCGACTCGGAACTCCTGCAGATCCTGGGGCCGACGCCCCTGATCGACGTCGCCGCCATGGCGGGCGGGCTCTTCCCGGCGCCGCGGCTGCGAACGGTCGCCGAGGAACTCGCCGCGCTCTGACCGAACCGCGGCCCGGGCCCGAAGGTCCGTGCCGCCGCACCACCGAAAGTACGCCGGTGACGGGGCGGCCACCCCGTCACCGGCAGGCACCTCTCCCTCCCGCACCGCTCCAGCGAAGAACCATGCCAAGAAAGGGTGGCGCCATGCCCGAGCTTATCGATGGCCCAGCGAGAACGACCAAGGACATCGGACCTCCCTCAGTGCCCGGGCGCCGACGGCAGTTGTCGCTGCTCGGCGGCGCGCTGCTGGTCGACAGCACCGAGGCGAGCCTCGTCAGCGGACTCTTCCCCCTGATCCGGCAGTCGCTCGGCATCTCGCTCGGGGCCCTCGGCGTCCTCACCGCCGCGAGCAAGATCGTGGGGGTGTTCACTGGCCCGTTCTGGGTGTGGGCCGCACAGCGCTGGTCCCGCAAGGGCGTCCTCGTCCTCGCGACGGGCCTGTGGGGTGTCTGGGGTGTGGCCGCGGGCTTCTCCCAGAACTTCGCCCAGCTCCTCGTGCTCTACACGATCCTCGCGGCGGGCTACGCGGCCGCCCACCCCGTCATCACCGAGATCGTCGGCGACCTCTTCGACAGCTCGTCACGAGGCCGCGCCGTCGGACTCGTGTACGGCGCCGTGGCACTGGTCAGTTCGGTGATCGGGCCGCTCAAAGGCCAGTTGGCCGGCGTCGACGACGGCTGGCGCTGGGGTCTGTGGGGCATCGGCGCGTTCAACATCGCGCTCGGCTGCGGGATCTGGCTGTGGTTCCGCGACCCCGGCCGGGGCGCCGCGGAGCGGCAGCTCGCCGACCTGGGCCAGGAGGCCCGCGCGGCCCACGCCACCAAGGTCACCTGGTCGCAGGCGATGGCGCTGTTCAGAGTCCGCAGCCTGTTCATCCTGCTGGTGTCGCGGCTGTTGTCCGGCCACCTCCTGATCTCCACCTTCGGTGTGGTCTATCTGGTGGACGTGTTCGGCTTCAGCACCCAGGTCGCCTCGGTGGTGCTCCTCCCCATGGGCATCGGCTACTTCCTGGGCACCGTCCTCGGCGGCTTCGCGGCCGACTGGGCCGCGCGCCGCAGTCCCCGCTACGGGCTGGTCGCGGTGTTGCAGGGCGCGCAGTTCGCGTTCGCCGTGGCGGCGTTCTTCGGCACGCAGATCGAGTACGACGGCATCGCCCTGTTCGCCGTCTTCTTCGGCCTCATGGGCGTGGCCCAGGGGATCAACCCGCCGGTCAACCGGCCCATGGTCATGGCGGTCACCCCACCCGAGCAGCGTGCCGCCGCCTTCGCGATCTACGTGTCCGTCTTCGAGGCGGTCGCCTGGGCGGCGTTCAGCCTCGGCGCGGGATTCCTGGGCGACGTGGTCGGACTCCGGCCGGTGTTCCTGTGGGTCCTCGTCGTCCTGATGCTCGTCAACGGCGCGGTCCTCACCCTGCTCTACCGCCCCTACGCGCAGGACGTGGCACGGGTGCAGAGGGAACTCGACCGGCGCAGGAGCCAGGCTCTGGGCACGGGGTGACGTCCGTGTGGCGACAGCACCGCGGCCGGGCCGGATCCGTGCCGCCCGGCGCGCGGTGCGCCGCGGCGTGCACGGGTCCTGCCCGGCCGCGGTGAGCGGCTGGCGATGCTCAGACCCCGCTCGCCACCTCCGGTTCCGTCACCGCGGACAGACCCTCTCCCGGCTGCGGCACCCGCAGGCGCCGGAGCCGGGCCGTGCACCAGATGCCGACGGCCGAGATGGCCATGAGCATGAGCGCCGTCGGCCAGTAGTGGCCGCCCGCGGCCGCGGCGAGGGAGACCGCCGCGAGCGGCGCGAGGCCGCCGAAGACCATGTTGCAGATCTGGTAGGACAGCGAGATGCCGGTGTAACGGACGTGCGGGGCGAAGCCCTCCGCGAGGATCGAGGCGATGGGCCCGTACAGCGCGGACATCACCAGGCGCATCGCCAGCATCATCAGCCAGATCAGGGCGACGCTGCCGGTGCCGAGGGCCATGAACTGCGGGATCGACAGGACGATCACGCCGGCCAGGCCCGCGATGACGACCTTGTGCGGGCCGATCCGGTCCGCCAGCCAGGACAGCCACGGCGTGACCAGGAGTTCCAGGAAGGCTGCCAGGGTGAGGCCGTTGAGGAGCATGGACTCGGAAAGGTGGAGGTCACCTGTGCCGTACGAGAGCAGGAAGCTGGTCACGACGTAGTAGCCGCCGGTCGCGGTGGCCAGGGCGAAGACGCCGATGAGGACCGTGCGCCACGCCTTCTGGAAGACCTCCACGACGGGCAGCTTCTGTTCGGCGGCGGCGTGCTCGTCGTGCACCTCGGACATGACGGGCGACTCCTCGAGCTTCACCCGTACGACGAGGCCGACGATCACCAGGACCGCGGACGCCAGGAACGGCACGCGCCAGCCCCAGCTCATGAACGCGTCATTGCCGAAGAGGTTCATGAGACTGAAGGCGCCGGTCGACAGCAACGCGCCGACGGACGAGCCGAGTTGGGCGAAGGAGCCGAAGAACGCGGCCTTGCCGGGCGGGGCGTTCTCCACCGCGATCAGTACGGCGCCTCCCCACTCTCCGCCGATCGCGATGCCCTGGATGAGTCGCAGCGTGATGAGCAGGACCGGGGCCAGCGCGCCGACCTGGGAGTAGGTGGGGAGCAGGCCGATCGCGAACGACGCGACGCCCATCATCATGAGCGTGATGACGAGGGTCTTCTTCCGGCCGACGCGGTCGCCTATGTGGCCGAAGACGATGCCGCCGAGCGGGCGCAGCAGGAAGCCGACGGCGAAGGTCGCGAACGCCGAGAGGGTCTTGAGGTAGGGCGACATGTCCGGCGGGAAGAACACGTCGTCGAAGACGATCGCCGCAGCGGTGGCGAAGGCATAGAAGTCGTACCACTCGATGGAGGTGCCGGCGAGGGCCGCGAAGGCGGCTCTGTACGGGCTCTGTCGGGTGGCGGCGGGCTGTGTCGGCATGAAGCCTCCGGGGACAGGAGAGGCGGGGAAGGGGAGGGGCGGAGGGTCAGCGGCCGGGGGCGGCCCAGGCGCGGGCGCCGCCGATCCAGGTCTCGCGCACGCCGATGGAGGCCAGTTCGGCCGGGTCCGCGGTGAGCGGGTCGCTGTCGAGGACCACGAAGTCGGCGAGCATGCCGGGGGCCAGGGCGCCGACCGCGTGTTCGCGGTGCAGGGCACTGGCCGCCGCCGCGGTGTGCGCGTGCAGGCCGTCCGCGACGGGCATGCGCAGCGCGGCGTCGCCGAGGACGGTGCCGAGTACGGTGCGCCGGGTGGCCGCCGCGGAGATCGCCTCGAGGGGGGCGGGCGGTGCGACGGGCGCGTCGGAGCTGAAGACGACGGGCACGCCCGCGGCGAGGCAGGTGCCCGCCGGGTTGTAGCGGTGGCCGAGGTCGCCGACGGCAGTGAGCGTGCCGTCGCCGGTGCGAAGGTGGTGCTGGGGCTGCATGACGGGTACGACGCCCAACTCGCCCATGCGGACGATCTGTTCGTCGGTAGGCAGACCGGAGTGCTCGATGCGGTGACGGATGCCGGGCCGCTCGCGGTCGGCCTGCGCCTTCTCGACGGCGTCGAGCACCATGCCGATGGCGAACGGGGACTGGGCGTGGGTGGCGGTCTGCAGGCCCGCGCGGTGGGCGCGGCCGAGAAGCCCGGCGTACTCCTCGGCCGAGTGGTACAGCTGCCCGTGGTGGCAGCAGTCCGCCGCGTATCCGTCGGGGAAGTACGCGGTCCAGCCGCCGAGTGTGCCGTCGGCGTAGAACTTCACGCCCTGGACGCGGAAGTGGTCGTCGCCGAAGCCGTTCACGACGCCCAGGTCGAGCGCGGTGTCGAGGAGCGCGGACGTGAGGTAGGCGGAGACGCGCAGCCGCAGTGAGCCGTCCTGACGGGCCCTCAGATAGGTCTCCGTCTCGCGACGTGAGGCCTGGGCATCGCCGACAGTGGTGACGCCGGCGGCGAGGAAGACCTCCTGGGCGCGCAGGAGGTGGTCGGCCATGATCGCGTCGGGTTCGGAGAGGTGGAAGTTCGGTCCGTGGTTGCCGATCTTCACGCCTCCGGGTCCGGTGAGCAGGTCGCAGGCCGCGTCCCACAGCTGTCCGTCGGGTTCACCGGAGGACAGACGGCCGATGCTGCCGCCCTCAGGGTCGGGGGTGCCCGCGGTGACGCCGCAGGTCCGCAGGGTGCGGGAGTTGACGACGCCGCCGTGGCCGGAGGCGTTCATGACGTACACCTCGCGGTCGGTGGCGACGCGGTCGAGGTCGTGGCAGGTGGGGTGGCGGCGTTCGGCGAGCCTGCGGTGCTCGTACCCGAAGCCGCGCACCGGGACTCCGGCGGGGAGTTCGCGGGCGGCGTCGGTGAGGACGGCGACGAGGGTCTCGATGTCGGGGACGCGTTCGGGCCGGCAGTCGACCCAGGCCAGGGCCTGTCCGTACATCACGGGGTGGCAGTGGGCGTCGACGAAGCCGGGGTGGACGAGGCCGCCGTCGAGTTCGAGGTGCTCGTCGATGCGGCCGCCGAGCGCGGCGCGTGCCTCGTCGGCGGTGCCGACGTGGACGACGCGGCCGCCGCGTACGGCGAGCGCCTCGGCGCGTACGGGGCTTCCGGCGGCGGCGACCGCCGCGCCGGTCACCAGGAGCGTGCGGTCGGCGTCATCGAGGGGGTGGTGCATGAAGGGGCCTGCTTTCGACCGTGGGACGACCATGAGGGAGGCCGCGCACAGACCGGCGCGGCGAATGATTCGTTCGCATGGACGATAAGCAGCCGACGTTGACTTGACTAGATGTACTGCTGAGAAATTTTTCGGAAGTTCAAGCGAGCAATCACCTACGTATCATCCTGCCTGCCCCTCACCGGCGGCCGGATCCTCGTAGCGCTCCTTGATGAGTTCCAGATGCACCCAGCTCTCCACCGTGCGCACGCCCTTCACGGCCCGCATGTCCTCGATGGCCGTCCGGATCGCCGCGAGGGATTCCACCGTGATCGTGCCGACCAGGTCCGCACGGCCCATACAGGAGGACAGGAAGGAGACCTGGTCGCGGTCGGCGAGGCGGGCCGCGACCTCGTCCCGCTCCGCCTCGACGCGCACGGCGAAGCCGCAGAGGAGACCGAGGCCGAGGAGTTCCGGGCGCACCAGCGCGAGGACCTTCGCGACGCCGCCGTCGAGGAGCCGGAGCGTGCGCGCGCGGGCCGCCCCGGCCGAGAGGCCGACCCGCTCGGCGAGCTCGGCGAACGGGAGGCGGCCGTCGGCCTCCAGCTCGCGCAGGACGAGCTGGTCGGTCTCGTCGAGTTCCGTGACGGCCGGCTCCCCCGCGAGCAGATACGGGTCCTTGAGGTGGCGGGTGGAGATGAGCGGGTCCACGACGTCGACGCCGGGCAGGCAGCGGACGCGTTCGACCGCCCGGTCCAGATCGGCGATCCCCTTCGTGCGCAGCTCGGCCATGACCGCGTAGCCCCCGGCGGTCAGAGTGACGAACGGCGCCTCGGGCATGGCGGCGATGGCGCGCGCCACCGGCCCGGCCGGTCCGCGGACGCCGATCGACAGATGCGCCGACGCGGTCAGACCCCGGACGGCGGGGTGCACGACGGCCACCACACGCACACCGCCGCCCTCGAGCAGCCGCTGGACGCGGGCCCGGGTGGCGGGCCGGGAGAGGCCGACCCGCTGCGCCAGCGTCTCGTACGTCAGACGGCCGTCCGCCTGCAGCTCGCGGACGACGGCGAGGTCGATGTGGTCCAGGTCCACCGGGGCTTCCCCTCAGCTCGGCTGCCCGGGTACGGCCGCACCCGGGGTCGGCGCCCATTGTCGACCACGGGGGCACGGGCGCCGGACACCCGTGACGCCCCTCACAGACGCCCGTCTCATGCGGACTGGACAATTATGGAAGACGAAACGTAACTTCAACACCGAAGCGACCGACGAATCATTCGTCGCTCAGAGTTCGTCGCTCCAAGCGTGGGGAGAATGTGATGGGTCAGCCGGTGGTGGTCTTCACCGACCCCGAGGAGCTGGATGTCGAGCCGGGCGCGCGCCTGCTGCGCGACGCGGGCTTCGAGGTCCGCGTGGTCGGGAGCCGCGACCCCGCCAGGATCGCGGCTGCCGCGCACGACGCCGAGGCACTGATCGTCGGCTACGCCCCCGTGGACGCGACCCTCCTGGACCGGCTGCCGACGGTGCGCATGCTGGCCACGATGTCCGCCGGCTACGACATGGTGGACACCGCCGAGGCCCGCCGTCGCGGCCTGTGGGTGAGCAACCTGCCGCACGCGGCCACCGAGGACGTCGCCGTGCACGCACTCGCCGCCACCCTCTCCCTCGTACGCCACCTGCCGCACGCCGACGCCACGGTGCGCAGCGGCGGCTGGAACACGGAGTTCGGTGAACTGCCGCGCCGGGCCAGCGAGTTGACGCTGGGCCTCGTCGGGTTCGGCCGTATCGCGCGCGCTGTGGCGCGGATGGCGGCGCCCGTCTTCGGCCGCGTGGCCGCCTTCGACCCGCACGCCGACCCGGCCGGCTGGCCGCCCGAGGTCGAACGACTCGGCCTCGACGAGCTGGTGAGCCGCGCCGACGTGCTGTCCCTGCACACCCCCCTCACCCCGCAGACCCACGGTCTCGCGGACGAGGCCCTGCTCGCCCGGATGCGGCCGGGCTCGTTCCTCGTGAACGTCTCACGCGGTGAACTCGTCGACCCCGACGCGCTCCTGCGCGCGCTGGACAGCGGGCACCTCGCCGGGGCCGCGCTCGACGTGTTCCCGGTCGAACCCCCGCCCGCCGACGACCCGTTGCGCACCCACCCGCGCATCCAGCTCTCCCCGCACAGCGCGTTCCTGTCCGACGCCTCGCAGCGCGCGTACGTGTGCGCGCCCGCCGAGAACGTCATCGCCTGGCACCGCACCGGCCGCCCGCTCACCCCCGTGGTCGACCCGACTCTCGAAGGAGCCGTCTCGTGACCGACCTGCTGACCCCCGCCGCCGACCAGGACGCCGCGCAGACGGAGCTGCGGCTGCGCCGCGAACTCGCCGCCGTCTACCGGCTCGTGGCCCACTTCCGCATGACCGACCTGATCTTCACGCACATCTCGCTGCGCCTGCCGGGCCCGGACCACCACTTCCTGATCAACCCGTACGGGCTGCTCTTCGAGGAGATCACCGCCTCCAACCTGGTCAAGATCGACCTGTCCGGGAATCCGGTCGAGCCGACCCCCTATCCGGTCAACCCGGCCGGGTTCGTCATCCACAGCGCCATCCACGCCGCCCGCGAGGACGCCCACTGCGTCCTGCACACGCACACCAAGGCGGGCTGCGCCGTCGCCGCGCAGCAGGGCGGGCTGCTGCCGCTGAACCAGATGTCGATGGAGTTCCACAACCGGGTCGGTTACCACGACTACGAGGGCGTGGCCCTCAACCTGGACGAGCAGAAGCGCCTCGTCGACGACATCGGCGGCCACCCCGCGCTGATCCTGCGCAACCACGGCCTGCTCACCGTCGGCGGGAGCGCGGCCCAGGCGTTCCTGCGCATGTACTACCTGGAGAAGGCCTGCGAGATACAGGTCACCGCACAGGCCGGCGGCGTCCCGCTGACCGTGCCGTCGCCGGAGGTGTGCGAGTACACCGCCCGGCAGCTCGCGGGCGAGGCGGAGGCCGACTCGGACTTCCAGGACGAGGACGCGTACGAGCTGGCGTGGGCGGCGATGCTGCGCCTGCTCGACCGGATCGCGCCCGACTACAAGGACTGAGCAGGAACCGGGCGCTGAACCGAGCGGCTGCGTAAGTGCAAGGTGGGCGAGCGGGCCCCCGTCGGGCCCCGCTCGCCCTTCGTACGGTGGTGCTTCGCCTGGAGTTCACCCTCACGTCACCCCACGACCGCCATGATCGGTAAGCATTTGTCCTTCCGATCGCGGTTTCACCAGGGGGAACGACAGTGCAGAGCGCCCGTGCCAGACGTGTGATCAAGCGGAGCGCTCCGGCCGGCGTGGCTTCCCTCGCGGCCGTGCTCCTGCTCGCGGGGTGCGGCGCGGGCGGCCCGGGTGACTCCGACGGCCAGGCGTCCTCGGCCGGCGCCTCCCCCGTGGCCGACATCGACTGCGCGGGCAAGAGCCAGGTTCCCGGCTCGGGTTCGACCGCCCAGCAGAACGTGATGAAGTACTGGATCGACCAGTACCAGCGCGCCTGCCCCGGCGTTCAGATCGCGTACAACCCGCTCGGTTCGGGCGCCGGTGCCGCCCAGTTCCTGCGCGGGGCGACCGCGTTCGGCGGCTCGGACAGCGCGCTGAAGCCCGAGGAGGTCGAGCTGTCGAAGCAGACGTGCACCGGGGGCCGGGCCATCAACCTGCCCATGGCGGGCGGCCCCATCGCGGTCGGCTACAACCTGCCCGGCGTCGACAACCTGGTCCTCGACGCCGCGACCCTCGCCAAGATCTTCGACACCCGGATCACCACCTGGGACGCCCCGGAGATCCGCGCGCTGAACCCCGGCGCGGAACTGCCCTCGACCCGCATCCGCCCGGTGCACCGCTCGGACGACTCGGGCACGACGCAGAACCTGCAGGCCTACCTCGCGGGAGCCGCCCCGGCCGCCTGGCCCTACTCGGCGGAGAAGTCGTGGCAGGGCAAGGGCGGCGGCTCGGCGAACGGCTCCAGCGGTGTCGTCTCGCAGGTCAACTCCTCGTACGGGTCGATCGGCTACTTCGAGCTGTCCTTCGCGGCGAGCAGCCAGGTACCGACCGTCAGCATCGACACGGGCACGTCGGAGCCCGTCGCCCCGTCGCCGGAGTCCGCGTCCGCAGGAATCGCCGCGGCCCGTGTCGCCGGCGAGGGCAAGGACATGTCGCTGAAGTTCCGCTACGGTCACTCGGCCGCGGGGGCGTACCCGATCGTCCTGGTCACGTACGAGATCGTGTGCGACAAGGGCAACCGGGCCGCCACGCTCCCCGCGCTCAAGTCCTTCCTGACCTACACCGCGAGCGACGAGGGCCAGCAGGCGCTGACCCGGATCCACTACGCGCCGCTTCCGGACACGGTCGCGACGCAGGTGCGGGAGACGGTGCAGTCCCTGTCCTGACGGCCGCAGGACCGCGCCGTCCAAGCGCACTCGGCCCCAAGTACCCTGAGGTCTCCGGGAGTTCACGCGGCAGTGCGTGACGCCCCGTTCCCCTCGCCGCCCGTGAGTGTCACCATGCTGAGCCCGGGCATGTCCCGCGGCCCGACGGGAGGCTCGTATGGCTCAGGTGTACTTGCGGCGGCTGTCTCGGTGGCAGGCGGAGCAGCAGCGGGACGCCGTCGCTGACGTGTACGTCTCGGCGTACCACGGGGCCGCGGGGGCCGAGTACCGCGACCGGCAGGGGTTCCTGACCCGTTTCGAGAATCACGGCCGGCGTCCCGACTTCGACATGGTGGTGGCCGACTCGGGCGGCCTCGTCGGCTGCGTGTACGGGTTCCGGGCCGACCGCACCGGTGACTGGTGGGCGGGCTTCCGGGGTGACCTGCCGACCGAGTTCGAGGAACTCACCGCGTCCGGCCGGGCCTTCGTCCTCGCCGAACTGATGGTGCTGCCCGCCCATCGGCGCCACGGCGTCGCGACGGACCTGCAGGTACGGCTCCTCACGCGCCACGACACCGATCTGATCGTCGCCGCGGTGGACCTGCCGGACCCCGCAGGCCCCGAGGCGCCGGGCTCCACGCTGCTGCGCTCCTGGGGCTGGCTGAATCTCGGCACATCGGACCCCGCCGACGCACCCGGAGCGCACGACAAGCAGCTGTGGGTGCGCAGGCCCCTGAGGTAAGCGCCCGCCCCTCCCCCACGCGCGGTCCCTAGCCTCTCCCCATGATGACAGCCTGCGGACATCGCAGGACCGCTGAAGACCGCTGCCGCCGAGGTCCCGTACCGCCTCCCACCTCCTGCGACCGGCCTCGGAGCGCTGTTGACGCGCATGGGATGCTGAGGCGTCCGCGGATCATGGCTGGATCAGGAGGGTGCGGCAGAGTGAGGGCAGTGACACGCGTGACGGGGATCGGGGGCACGTGGGACCGGTTCGTGGCGTCCGATCCGGGGCTGCTGCGGCTGATGGCGGGACTGCGGACGGTCGGCGCGATCGCGCTCACCCTGGCCGTTCTCGCGGCGTTCCACACCGATGTGACGCACATGGTCGCCGGCGCCATGGCCGCGATGGTGGCCACGTTCGCGATCAGGGAGAAGGACGTACGCGGCCAGGCCGTCACCCTCGCCCTCGGCCTGCCCGTGGCGCTTGCGGCGGTGTCGCTGGCCGCGCTGTTGCACAACCAGGTCGTCGCCGGTGACCTCTTCTTCATCGCCCTGATCTTCGGCGCCGTCTACAGCCGCCGCTTCGGGGACCGCGGCACCGCGCTGGGCCTGATCGGCTTTCAGATCTACTTCGTCTCCCTGTTCGTGAGCGCGACGGTGTCGTCGCTGCCACACCTGTACGCGACGCTCGCCGTCGCCTTCGCGTGCAGCGCGGTCGTGCGCTTCGCCGTCGTACCGGAGACACCGGAGCGCGTGCTCGGCCGGCTGCGTGACGCGTTCAGGGCGCGGCTCGCGCAACTGGTGGACACGCAGGCGGAACTGCTCGACGCCGAACCGGACCAGCTGGAGAAGGTCCTCGACGACCTGCGGCGGGGCACCGCACGGCTGCACGAGACGGCGCTGATGATCCAGGGCCGCCTGGAGGAGGGCACCCGGGACTCGGCCACGGCCGCCCTCGTACAACGCAGGGTCGCCGACGCCGAGATCGCGGCCGAACGGCTCGGCGTCCTGCTGCTCAACGCCCGCAGCGCCGAGCGTGCCGACACCCTCACCCTGCATCTGCCGCACGCGCCCGTGCCGGAGCCGTCGAAGCGCCTGTACGCCGACGACGACGCGACCGCGACCCTGCGCCGCGACCTGGGCGCTCTGCACCTGCTCGTCGCCCGCCCGGTGACGGGCAACCGCGGGACGGCGCTCGCGCACGTACGCAACCGGCTGCTCGCCTACCGGGACGAGGACAATCTGCCGCGCGGCTCCGCCGCCGTGCAGGACGTCTTCCGCGGGATCGGTGAGGCGGCGCGCGCCGTCATGGGCCTGCGGGTCGCCCTCGACGGGCCGCAGGACGAGTCCGACGACTCCCCGGCGACGACGCGCTCCCGCGAGGAACTCGACGCCGAGGACCTCGCGATCACCAGCTCCGAGCAGGACGAGGACGACAAGGACGACCGCACCGGGCTCCAGCGGCCCACCACGCGGGCCGCGTTCCAGGTCGCGGTGGGCTCGTCCCTGGCCATCGTCGGCGGCGAGTTCCTCTCCAGTCAGCGCTGGTACTGGGCGGTCCTGACGTGCTGGGTGGTCTTCCTCAACACCGCGTCCACGGGCGAGATCCTGGTCAAGGGCTACCGCCGGCTCCTCGGCACGGTGTTCGGCGTGGTCGCCGGTGTCGCGCTCGCGGGCGTGGTCGGCAACCACACCTGGACGGCGTTCGCCCTCGTCCTGGTCTTCATCTTCGCGATGTTCTTCACGGCGCCGCTGTCGTACGCCCTGATGTCGTTCTTCGTCACCGCGATGCTGGGCCTGCTCTACACACTCCTCAACACGTACAGCCTGGACGTGCTCGTCCTGCGGATCGAGGAGACGGCGCTCGGCGCCGCGTGCGGCATCATCGCCGCGGTGCTCGTGCTGCCGGTGCACACGGACCGTCGTACCGACGAACTCCTCAGTACGGTCCTGGTCAGGCTCGGTGACGTCGTGTCGGCCGCGGTGGAGCAGCTCAGCGGCGGGCCGGCGGTCGATCTCCTCGACAAGGCGCGGGACCTGGACACGGCCCTCGACGATCTGCGCGCCTCCACGAAGCCGCTGACGCACCCGATCACGCCGCTACGGGTGCGGAGGCAGACAGCCCGCTATCTGGTGGCACTCCTGGAGACCTGCGCCTATCACGCGCGTTCTCTGGCGGCGACGGCCGAGCTCGTGCCGTACAGCAAGACCGTCGCGGCGGATCCGCGGCTCGAGCGGGCCGGGGTGCGTATCGCGCACAACATCGACGTGATCGACGCGCATGTGCGGGACGAGGAGACCGGCGGGGAGGTCGAGGCGGGCGCGAGCATCGCCTCGATGCTGGAGGCGGACGGCACGGGGGCGCTGCGCTCGGGCACGGTCACCTTCCGCGTGCTGCGGCATCTCCAGCGTCTCGACGAGGGGGTCGTGGGTCTCGCCCGGCCGCTCGATGTGCCGGTCGCGGGGCGCCGGCGCTGAGCGCTGTGGCGTGGTGAGAAGTCGGGCACGGAGCGGGCCGGGGCGGCCTGATCGGCTGCCCCGGCCCGTCGACTGTGCCCGTCCCGTCCGCCGGCCGTCGAGTGGCCGGCGGTCAGGCGTCGTTCCGGAGGCTAGAGGACGCCGGACTCGGAGATGGTGACCTTCGCCGAGGGCGCGCCGCTGCGGGAGCCGAGGGCCTCGATCTTCTTGACGAGCTCCATGCTGGACTCGTCGGCGACCTCACCGAACACGACGTGCTTGCCGTCGAGCCAGTCGGTCACGATCGTGGTGATGAAGAACTGCGAGCCGTTCGTGTTCGGGCCCGCGTTGGCCATGGAGAGCAGGCCCGGCTTGGTGTGCTTGAGCTGGAAGTTCTCGTCGGCGAACTTCTCGCCGTAGATGCTCTTGCCGCCCGTGCCGTTACCGGCGGTGAAGTCGCCGCCCTGGAGCATGAACTGCGGGATGATGCGGTGGAACGACGACCCCGCGTAGCCGTAGCCCTTCTCGCCCGTGGCCAGGGCGCGGAAGTTCTCCACCGTCTTCGGGACGACGTCGTCGAAGAGGTTGAAGCTGATGCGCCCGGCGGGCTTGTCGTCGATGGTGATGTCGAAATATGCCTTGATTGCCATGGCGACATCCTTGCACTCCCCATGGCCCGTGCGCTCCTCGGGCCGGGCTTTCGCAGGTCGCTCGTGCCGCGCGTCCACTCGTTCGGCCCGCTCCCGCATCGGCGACGGCCCGGCGACCGGGCAGCTCCCCGCTGAACGAGGCGCCCCGCCCGTACGTACGTGAAGCGAGGGGACGGGGCCGGTCGGCCCGCCCAACGCCCGTTCCCCTCAAGGTCGTTGACCTGTTGCCCGTACGCCGTTTCGCACGTTGGGGAGTCTGGATGAGGCATGCGCGACGCACCGCCCGGCGGATCACACGCCTTGCTGCCGTGGGCGGCCTGCTCTGCGGCAGCCTGCTGGTGACGCACGCGATAGCGAGCGAACCCGGCACCTCCGCTCCGCCCGTCCCGGTGGGCGAACGGCTGGTGGCGCAGCTCGGCACCGCCCGTACGGCGGGCAGCTGGCTCGGCGCGGACGGGCGGACGGTGGTCGCGGTGACCGACGCGGGCGCCGCGGCGGACGTGCGGCGGGCCGGGGCGCGGGCCGAGGTCGTGCGCCACAGCATGCGCGACCTGCGCTCGGCCGCCGCGACACTGCGGGCGGCGCCCCGCGTGGCCGGTACGGCGTGGGCGATGGACTACGGCTCGAACGAGGTCGTGGTGCGGGCCGATTCGACCGTCTCCGCCGCCGACTGGTCGCGGCTGGCCGACGTCGCCAGGTCCATCGGCGCGTCCGTCCGCATGGAGCGGACCCGCGGCACGTTCACCACCCGCGTCGACGGCGCCTCGCCGGTCTTCGCGAGCGGCGGGCGCTGCTCGGCGGGCTTCGACGTGACCGACGGCAGCGACGCGTTCCTGCTCACCGCGGGGCACTGCGGCCCGGTCGGCACGACATGGTTCGCACGACCCGGCGACGCCACGGCACTGGGCACCACCGTGAGCGGCACGTTCCCCGGGAACGACTTCTCCCTCGTGCGGTACGACGAGGGGGTGCCTCGCGCGGAAAGTGACGTCGTCGCCATCGGCGGAGGCCGTGGCGTCCGCATCACCGGGGCGGCCGATCCCGTGGTGGGCCAGCGAGTCTTCCGCAGCGGCAGCACCACGGGGTTGCACTCCGGCCGGGTCACCGCGTTGAACGCGACGGTGAACTACCCGGAGGGCACGGTCACAGGACTCATCCAGACCACGGTGTGCGCCGAACCCGGCGACAGCGGCGGCCCCCTGTTCGCCGACGGGCTCGCCCTGGGCCTGACGTCGGGCGGCAACGGGGACTGCGATGCCGGGGGCACGACGTTCTTCCAGCCCGTCGGCGCGGCGATGACGGCCCTCGACGTACGCCTGGCCGGCGCGTCCGGGGACGACGGGCCGCAGGCGGGGGCCGGTTCCGGGCAGGCGCGGTCCGGCGGCGACGGCTCAGCACCGTCCGCGCCTCCCGCAGGCTCCGAGGCGGGCGCTCCGGGCGGGCGCGGGACGGGCACGGGAGTGGGCACGGGTACGGGTCCTGGTACGCACATCGGCGGGGCCGCCGCGACCGGGGACGGCACCGCCTCCGGCACGGGAACCAGCACGGACACCGGCCCGGTCGCCGCGATCTCCAGGGTCGTGAACACCCGCAGTGTCGGCCCGGGCCTGCTGGTCGTCGGCGGAAGCCTGATCGCCCTGGTGGCGGCGCGCTCCATGCGTGCGTCACGTCTGTCACGGCGGGGGCGCGGGGCCTGGTCTTAGGTGATTCGGCGATTCGGTCGTCATCTTCCTCCAGAGCGCAGGAGCCGTACCGCGGACCCCCACACGCCAGGTCTTCAGCCCAGACTGGACAGCCTGGGCTGAAGGTTCTAGCGTGGACGCATGAACAACGCCGAGGGCATCGACCACGCCGAGGGCATCTCAGAATCCGCGGACCGTGCCGCACGGGAACTGCGCGTGATGTTCAGCCGCCTTCGGCGCCGCCTCCGCGAGGTGTCCGACAGCCAGGACCTCACCCCGTCCCAGGTCTCCGCGCTCAACCGGCTCAGCAAGGCGGAGGCCGCCACGGCCAGCGGCCTCGCCGCCTCCGAGGGCGTCCGGCCGCAGTCGATGGCCGCCACGCTCGCCGCGCTCGACCAGCGCGGGCTGATCGAGCGCCGGCCCGACCCCGAGGACGGCCGCCGCCAGCTGGTCACCCTCACCGACGCCGGCCGCGAGAGCGCGGAGGGCACCCGGCAGGCCCGCGGGGAATGGCTGGCCCGCACCTTCCAGGACAGCTACTCGGAAGAGGAGCGCCGGACCATCGTCACCGCTCTGACCCTCCTGGAACGGCTCACAGAAGCCTGACCGGAGCACTCTCCCCACAAAAAAGCAATCGATCCACCCCGAAAGGCCCCCCATGGCTCTCACCACCCTCGACGAGCGCACCGCTCTCGTTGTCGTCGACCTTCAGAACGGCATTGTCGGCGCACCCACGACTCCGTACAGCGGCCCTGAAGTCGTGGCCCGCTCGGTCGAGTTGGCCGATACCTTCCGCGCGCACGGCCTGCCGGTCGTCCTCGTGCGCGTCAGCGCCTCCCCCGACGGTGCGGACGCCGTGCCGGGGCGCAACGAGACTCAGGGCCGCACCGGCGCCCGGCCCGAGGGCTGGGACCTCATCGTCGACGAACTGTCCGGCCACCCCGAGGACATCACGGTCACCAAGCGCAACTGGGGCGCCTTCTACGGCACGGACCTGGACCTCCAGCTGCGCCGCCGCGGCATCACGCAGGTCGTGCTGACCGGCGTCGCCACCAGCATCGGCGTCGAGTCCACGGCCCGCGCCGCCCACGAACACGGCTACCACGTCACCCTGGCCACCGACGCGATGACGGACCTGGACGTCGAGGCGCACCACAACAGCATCGAGCGGATCTTCCCGCGTCTCGGCGAGACCGGCACGACCGAGGAGATCGCCGAACTCCTGGCAAAGACCCGTGCCTGACAAGCGAGTTGAGCCGGCGGCCGCCCCGCGCTGGTCGGGTTCCGGCCGTTGCGCCGCCCGACCTTGGCGGAACCGGTCCGTCCGCGACAGGATGCCCGCATGAAGGGTGATCTCTTTTCCAGCGAGCACGTCGTACAGCCCGCCTCCGCACCGGGAATGACCGCACAGAACGCCAAGTCGATCCGCTATGCCGTCGACGGCGACATGATGGCCCGCCAGGGCGCGATGATCGCCTACCGCGGGAACCTGCAGTTCGAGCGCAAGGGCCAGGGCATGGGCGGCATGCTCAAGCGCGCGGTCACGGGCGAGGGCCTGCCCCTGATGACGGTGCGCGGACAGGGCGAGGCCTGGTTCGCGCACGAGGCGCAGAACTGTTTCATCGTCGACGTCGAAGCGGGCGAGGCCCTGACGGTCAACGGGCGCAACGTCCTGTGCTTCGACTCCACGCTGTCGTACGAGATCAAGACCGTGAAGGGCGCGGGCATATCCGGCGGAGGGCTGTTCAACAGCGTCTTCACCGGGCAGGGCCGGCTGGGGCTCGTCTGCGAGGGCAACCCGCTGGTCATCCCGGTCTCGTCGCAACAGCCGGTGTTCGTCGACACGGACGCGGTCGTGGGCTGGACCGCCCATCTGCACACCTCGCTGCACCGGTCGCAGTCCATCGGGTCGATGATCCGCGGCGGTTCGGGCGAGGCCGTCCAGCTGAAGCTGGAGGGTGAGGGGTACGTCATCGTGCGTCCCAGCGAGGCGACTCCGCAGAAGGCCCAGCAGCACTGACGCCGCACGGTCCCCGCGCACTCCGAGGTGGCGGCCCCGAGATCCGGTGAGCCGTCACCCCAGGGTGCGCTGCCACCGGATCTCGCCGTCGTGCATCCGGTCCGTGGGCGCCAGTCCGCAGGCCTTGGCGACGGCTGCCGACGCGGCGTGGTCCGGGCGGATGTGCGCGACGACGGCGTGTACGGGCCGCTGCCCGAGCCAGCCGACCAGTCCGCGCGCCGCCTCCGTGGCGAGGCCCCGGCCCTGCCACGGCACGCCGACGACCCAGGCGATCTCGGCTTCGGGCCCGTCCTCGCCGGGGCCGACCGTGGCCTGGACCGTCCCGGCCAGACGCCCTTCCTCCCTGACCCGGAGCACCCAGTTGCACCACGAGTCGGCCGGATCCGGGGAGCCCGCGATGAGGCGCCCGTAGCGTTCACGCAGCTCCGGCGGTGTCAGCGGTGCGCCGCCGATGAACGTATGCAGAGCTGGGTCGCCGAGCACCGCGGCCATCTCGTCGGCGAACTCTGCCTGGAGCGGCAGAAGTTCGAGCCTTCCGGTCGCGATGACCGTCGCCGTCACGGATACGCGGAGTCTGTCCATCGCGTCACCGTACGTCCCCGCCGGTGCGCCGGACACCGCGACCACGGCATCCGGCGCACCGGCCCACCCGGGCTCTACTGAACCGTGATCGCGAACACGTGGATCGCGTCCGCGTCGGGCAGGGTGACCGTGCGGATCGTCTTGCCCGCGGTGAGCGGGACCGAGTTGCCGAACAGCTTGTAGCCGGTGCCGAAGTTGGCGGGACCCGTCGGGGTGTTGCGGTGGTCGGACGTGGCGACCGTCGTCGCGCCGTACTCCGTGCCCGCCGTGCAGCACCAGTTGGGGAAGCCGAGGCTGCCCGTGCTCGTGGTGCCGTCGGTGTAGGTGACCTTGACCTGGCCCGAGGTGAAGCCGGCCTCCGCGCCGAGGAACCAGAGCTTGGAGCCGCTGCCGGCGAGGGTGATCGACTGGCCGGCGAGTTCGACGTTGTTCGGGGTGCCCGGCTCGGCAGCCGGGAACGTCCAGGTCACGCCGTCCTTGCTGACTTTGGCGCCGGGGGTGACCCCGGCGGCGGCGAGGGCCTGCGCGGAGTAGCTGTCGCCGCCGCCGTCGAAGTTGCCGGTCGTGTAGTTGCCCTCGGCGGGCGGCGCCCCTTCGTTGGTCACGCCGACGTTGTTGAAGGCGGCGTCCAGGCTCGGGTACGGCACTTCGGTGACGATCGAGGCGCGTCCGGTCACGGAGCCCTCGCCGGCGCCACCCGCTCGATAGCGGGCCGTCGAGGTCAGGGTCGTGACGGTGGTGCCGGGCTCGGCGTCGGGGCCCTTCGCTGTGACGGTCGCGGTGGCCGAGCCGCCGGGCCTGACCGTGCCCAGCGACACCTTGGACGTGCTGAGGCGCCAGCCTTCCGGGGCGCTGATACGCAGTTGCGCGTCGGTGAGTCCGGTCGGGCCGTGGTCCGCGAGCGCGACCTTCCAGGTGGAGGTGGCGCCTTCGCCGCCGGTCCGCGTCCAGGTGATCGCGGTCGCGGGCTGCGCGCGGTGGGCGGTGCCGGCGTGGACGCGGTAGAGCACGGTCGCGTGGGCGGGCACGTTCGCGGCAATCGTCCCCGTGGTCTGGGTGGTCCGCTTCGACCAGAGGTCCTTGAGAAGGTACGAGGATCCGGCGGGCAGCCCGGCCTCGGTGGCCGTCGTCGTGATGGTCCGCGCCTCGTCGGACGAGTTGAACAGGGCCACGGCCCGGTCGCCGTTCGCGAGCGGCTTGGACAGGACGTCGTAACCGTCGCCCTGCTGGACGATGCGGCCCTGGAGGCCCTTGGCGTCCTGGTCGACGGCGATGACGTCCTTGTTGCCGAGCACGGCGAGTGCCTCGGGCGAGGCCGTCGTCAGGTCGGTACTGGAGATGAGCGGGGCGGCCATCACGGACCACAGCGACATCTGGCTGCGGATCTCGTCGCCGGTGAGCCGGGACTGCCCGGCGAGCAGGAAGTCCGGGTCGTTCCACCGGCCCGGGCTCTGCAGGTCGGCCAGCGGCACGTTGTAGGCGTAGTTGTACTTGATGGAGGCCCACTTGCCGCGCGCGGACGACGACTCCATGGCGACGTCGGCGCCCTCCCGCCACAGGTTGCCGACCTCGGCGGACCAGGAGATGACGTGGTGCCAGTCCTTCTCGCCCTCGAAGTAGGCGGGCGCGGAGACGGAGTAGACGATGGGCCGGCCGGTGTCGAGGAGCGCCTGGCTCATGTCGGCGTAGAGCTTGTGGTAGACGTCGTCCGCACTCTGGCCCGTGGGAACGGGCACATTGCAGCCGTCCAGCTTCAGGTAGTCGACCTTCCACTGGGCGAAGAGGTCGGCGTCCTGCTTCATGTGCCCGTACGAGCCGGGGTAGCCGCCGCAGGTGGCCGTGCCGGCGTCTTCGTAGATGCCGAACTTCAGTCCCATCGCATGCAGTTGCTCGCCGACGTAGGCCATGCCGTGCGGGAAGCGCGTGGGGTCCGGGACGAGGTTTCCGTCGGCGGCGCGGGTGTGCGTCATCCAGCAGTCGTCGGTGGTGACGGTGTCGTAGCCCTTGGCGGCCAGGCCGGAGGAGACGAGTGCGCGGGCGTTGGCGAGGACGGTTTCCTCGCTGATGTCGCAGCCGTAGTAGGACCAGTTGTTCCAGCCCATGGGCGGGGTCGGGGCGAGGTTGGGGTACGGGGTGGTGGCCGCGGCGGCCGGTGCGGCGGACGGTCCCGCGAGGCCGCCGAGCGCGAGTGCCGTGGCGGTGGCGGCCACGGACAGGGCGCGAAGGGTGCGGACCCGGCCGCGGGGCGAGGGGTGCGGGGAGGTGCGGCGCCGTGCGGATCTGTGCTCTCTGTGAGCTCTCCCGGACAAGGGATCTCCCGTCTACGAGCGTCTACGAGCGCGCCGGGGATGACGCGACGGGGACACCGTGCCGAGGGAAGCTCGTTCCTGCAAGATGTACGGAGATTTCTTGCACAAACAATCAACTGATGGGGCGGTTCGGTGCCGTCTGTACCAATTCACCCCCGCCGCTTGCCAGTTGATCCCCCGGAACGTCGGTGAACCGCAGGCAAATTCCCGTACAACCCTTCCTCCTCATGCACTGTCAAACAGGGCGCCGGACAAGGAACGGGCCCTTTCCGGACACCCCCCGCGCTGCCCGGCCGTCCTTCTCATCAGGAGCCGCTCGTGCGCAAGAACCGTTCCGCCGCCCTGGCCGCGGCGTCATTCCTCCTTCTGTCCGGTGCGGCCATCGCGACCGCCCCCTCCGCCTACGCCGGCACTCCCGGAGGCACGCACGCCAACGACCGCAACAGCGATTTCAACGGCGACGGTTACGAGGACGTCCTCGTCGGCGCGCCCGGCGCGACCGTCAGCGGGAAGAAGGGCGCCGGCCTCGTCACCGTGCAGTACGGGTCGTCGAGAGGCATCGGGACCACCAACGTCGCCCGCTTCAGCCAGTCCACCTCCGGTGTGGCCGGCGCCGCCGAGACCGGTGACGCGTTCGGGAAGGCCGTGGCCACGGGCGACCTGGACGGGGACGGCTACGACGACGCGGTCGTCGGCATCCCCGGCGAGGACATCGGCACGACCGCGGACGCGGGCGGAGTGGCCGTCCTGTGGGGCTCCAAGGCCGGCCTCACCGGCGCCGCAAGCGACTGGCTGGAGACCCAGGAACCCACCGCCGGCGAGAAGTTCGGCACGGGCGTCACGGCGGCGCACTTCACGAACGACACGCCGGGCGACGTCCTCGCCGTACTCGACCGCGACGACCTGGAGCTCTTCGCCTACGACTCCGCGCCCCAGCCCGCGTCGAAGGCGCCGCTGGAGCGCCGCTCCACGAGCCGCCTGTCCAAACTCGCCGACGAGCGCGACATCGTGCCCATGTCGCTGACCACAGGCGACTACGACAACAACGGCTTCGCGGACCTCGTCGTCTCGGGCGTGACGGCGGGCTCCGAGCCGGGACACGGCTGGTCGTCGTACCTGTCCGGGCACGCCGACGGCCTCACCTACGAGCGCGATCTGCGCGGCGGACCCGTGGCGGCCTCGGGCGACATCAACCGCGACGGATACGACGACCTCGTGACCGGCGAGCCCAACTCCCCCGACGACGGCGGCGCTTCGATGACCGGCGGCACGGTGGGCGTGCGCCTCGGCGGGCCCGACGGGCCGTCGTCCGACGCGCAGTGGTGGACGCAGGACTCCGCGGGCGTGCCCGGCACCGCCGAGCGCGGCGACGGCTGGGGCACGGACCTGTCCGTCGCGGACACGAACGGGGACGGGTACGCCGACGTGGCGATCGGCGCGGCCGGCGAGGACATCGGCACGGTCGCCGACGCGGGCGCCGTGTGGGTGCTGCGCGGGACGTCGACGGGCCTGACCGCGACCGGAGCGCAGTCCTGGGACCAGAACTCGGCGAACGTGCCGGGCGCGCCCGAGAAGGGCGACAAGTGGGGCGGCCAGGTCCGCCTCACCGACCCGAACGGCGACGGCCGCTTCGGCCTGCTCACCGCGGCGCCGGGCGAGAACACGAACGACGGTGTCGTCTGGGTGTTCTCGGCGGGCTCCGGCGGCATCACGGCCTCCGGCTCATGGACCTACGGTGCGGGCTCCCTCGGAGCGCCGTCCGCGGACGCCATGTTCGGCGCGGCGATCGACGAGTAAGGCGGTCAACGCGTAGGACCAGCAAGGAAGGTCCAGGCCAGGCCGCCCGCCTCCCCACCCCTTCGGAGACGGGCGGCCTTCCGTACTTCCCGTACGTCCATGTGATGACTGGCCGACGCCGGCTAGCACTCAAGTCGTACGGCACAACACATACGTGGACGGATCCGCCGGGACCCTCGCCGCTCGTACGTTCTTGATCAGAACGCAGCGGCACGACGGGACCGGCGAAGGGACACGGCTACATGTACGGCAAGGCATTCGCCCCTGAGTATCAGGGCGAGTTGCGCACGGCCCTCGGGGTGAACACCTCCTACGAGGATGTGCGCGCGGCGGCGGGCCGGTCCCTCGACACGGCGGCCGGCCCCCTGGAACGGGCACGCGCCGCACTGGCGCTCGCCGAGGCGAACCGGCGGCTCGGCCGCGTCCGCGAGGCGGGCGACGCGTGGCGCGGCAGCTATCGCAGTGCGCGGACCGCCGGGCACACGGGGGCGATGGCCTGGGCGCTGTGGAGCGGCGGCACACTCGCCCGCCAGTGCGGCTCCTTGCGCCTGGCCCGGCGTCTGCTCGGACACGCCGTCACCCTGGCCGCCCACGGCGACGACCGGCTCGCCCACGGTTACGCGCTGGCGGGCCTGGCCGAGACGGGACGCATCCAGGGCGACTACGCGGCGGTCGCCGCCCTCCACGAGGAGCTGCTCGAACAGGGCCGCGCCCACGGCGAACCGCGGCACATGGTCTGGGCGATGTCCGGCATCGCGCAGATGCACCGCAACACCGGCGACCACGCCAAGGCCCTGGAGCTCTTCGAGGAGTCGGTCCGGGTGGCCACCGAGGCGGACGACGCGCGGGGCCGCGCGTGGTCGCTGCGCGGCGTGGCCGATGTGCTGTCCTTCCGGGGCGAAGCCGACCGGGCGTTGTCCCTGCTCTCGGAGGCCGAGAGCATCTGCCGCTCGATGGATCTGGCGAGCGCGCTCGCGTACAACCACAAGATGCGCGCCAACGTCCTTTACCGGGACGGGCGTTATGAGGCAGCCCGGGACGCCTACGCATCGACGCTCGCCGAGTTCCGCCGTCTGCACGAGCCGCGCGGTGTCGCGCTGTGCCGGCTGGGGCTGGTCAAGTCGCGCTCCCGGCTGGGCCGCGACCGGCGTGACACGCTCGCCGAACTCGATGTTCTCGAGGCCGACTTCACGCGGATCGGGCTCCGGCACGCGCGGGAGGCGGTGGTCGCGTTCCGCGCGGAGACGGCTCCAGGTGCCCTTCGGCCCGGGCACCGTGAAGCGGCCTGACCGCCTCGGTCACTCGTCGAGCGTGATGCGGATGCCCACGGTGCCGTCGAGGCCGCGGCGCAGGCGGCTGCCGAACAGCGTCACCTTGCCGAGCAGGCCGTACTTGCTCCCGATCAGCTTGCGATAGCGGGCCGTCACCTCGGGGGAGCAGATCTCCGCCGTGGCGGGCGACTGATCGCCGGTCGGGTTGCCGCGCGCGTCGCACGGCCCCACCAGGACGTCCGCGCGATTACGGATCCGCTTGACCTTCCACGAGTCGGCGGGGGTCCAGGCGCCCAGCGCGGACCCGTCCCTGACCACCCAGACGGGGGTGGCCACCGGACTCCCGTTCTTCCGGAAGCTGGTGACCAGCAAGTACTTCCCGGCGCCGAGCCGCGCAAGTCGCGTGGTGTCCATGTCTCGAGTCTACGGCTCCCCGGCGGGCGGCTGTCGGGACCCTGTCATGTCCGCCACTCCGGGTGTAGACGTTGCAACACATTGTGAAGAAGGTGAAAGCTTTCTCTGCATGCCGGTGATCCGCGCGTGCGAGCCCGGCCCGGCCCGCGACGATGATCACGCCGCGCGCCTCCTCATGGCATCCAGATCGGGGTGCGCAGGGCCAGGAGACTCCAGAAGCGCCGACGCCTTCGGCGCTTCTGGAGTCGCGCGGGCCGCACCGGCGCGGGGCCGGAGCGGGAGTCAGCGAAGCGCCGTCGCCAAGAAGGTGCTGAGCGACAGGGTGAGCCCCACCAGCGCCATCAGCAGCGTCCCGTACTCACGCCAGGCCCGGGGTCTGCGCTCCACCTCCGGCCGATACTCACCGGGGCGCAAACTGGCGGAATCGGCAGGGCTCTGCTGTCTGTACGACGGGGTCACATGGCATCAACTCCCCGCCGGACCAGGGCGATGCGGCCGAGATCAGCCACGCAGGACGACTCCGTGGCGGGTTCGCGTCCTCCGCAGCTCCCACAGCGAGACGGCCGTGACCGACAGCGGGCCGCCGGACAGGGCGCAGAGCTGCGCCGCCGTCGGGCCGTCCGGCATGGCTTCGTCGGCGTCACCTCACTCCAGGAGGTCCGCGACGAGTCCGGCGAACTCGTCCGGCGTGGCGAGGCGGATGCCCAGGTCCTCGGCCTTGGCCCGCTTGGAACCCGCGCCCTCACCGGCGACCACGAGCGAGGTGCGCTTGGAGACGCTGGAGGAGGACTTGCCGCCGGCCCGCTCGATGAGTTCGTTCATCTGGTTGCGGCTGAGCTTCTCGAGAGGGCCGGTCATGGCCCCCGTGACGACGACGGTCATGCCGTCCAGCGGTCCCGAGGCCGCCGCCGGCTCGCCCGCTGCGTCCGTCCCGGCCTCGTCCTCGGGGGGAGGCGGGGTGGCGCCGGGTTCGGTCATGTTCACCCCCGCCGCGGCCAACCGGTCGATGAGCGAGGCGAGTTCGGCCAGCTCGGAGACGATCACCGGGGCCTTCTCGGCGCCGATGCCCTCGACCCGCTGCATCGCCTCGGCGTCCGCGACGCGGATGTGGTCCATCGTGGCGAAGTACCGGGCGATTCGGCGGGACATGGACCGTCCGGTGCCCCGCACCCCGAGGGCGCACAGCACCCGGGACAGCGGCTGGGCCTTGGCGGCCTCGATCGCGGCGAGGAGGTTGTCCGTACTGGTCTCCCCCATCCGGTCGAGCGCCAGGAGCCCGTCACGGGTCAGCGCGAACAGATCGGCGAGATCGGCGACCAGGCCCGCGTCGACGAGCTGGACGACGCGGGTGGCGCCGAGGCCCTCGATGTCGAGCTGGTCGCGGCCCGCCGCGTAGGAGAGCGATGCCACCAGGTGACAGTTCCGCCCCCGCTCGCAGCGCCAGCGCTGCTCGCCCGTGTCGATGCCGGAGCCGCACTGCGGGCATACGTCGGGGAAGGCGATCGGCCGTTCGTCGCCGGTGCGCAGATGGGCGACGGGCGCTTCGATGCGGGGGATGATGTCACCCGCCTTGTAGACCATCACGTGGTCGCCGAGCCGCAGGTCGCGGCGGGTGATGTCGGCCGGATTGTGCAGCGTGGCGTACGTGACCGTGCTGCCGTCGATGTCGACGGGTTCGAGGACTGCGCGCGGCGCGATGATGCCCGTACGGCCGACGTTCCACTCGACGTCGAGGAGCCGGGTGATCTTCTCGACCGCCGGCAGCTTGAAGGCGATGGCCCAGCGCGGGGCGCGCGTGCCCGTTCCGACGGCCTCTTGGTCGGCGGCGAGGTCCGCCTTGACGACGATCCCGTCGATCCCGAACGGCAGCTCGGCGCGCAGTCCCGCGATGTGCTCGACCCGCGCGAGCACCTCCTCGACGGTGTCGACGGTGAGTCCCGAAACAGCAGTCGTGGCCGGTGTGTTGACGCCGAGCGCGGCCGTGCGGTCCATCAGTTCGCCGTGGGCCAGGGAGCGCAGCGCGTCCGTGTGCTCGGCCGACGTGTCCGGCAGGGGCAGCAGGCCGTACGCGAAGAACGTCATCGGCACCGTGTAGGCGCGCTCCTTGGCCCTGAGCGTGCCCGCCGCGGCGTTCCTCGGGTTGGCGAAGGGGGCGCCGCCGTGCTCCGTACGCACCTCGTTCGCGTGCTCGAACTGGTCGAGGGTCATGAGGACTTCGCCCCGCACCTCGACCGTGTGCGGCTCGGTGAGGCGGTCGGGCAGGCCCTCGATGGTGCCGATCGCGTGCGAGACGTCCTCCCCGGCCGTCCCGTCGCCCCGGGTGATCAGCCGCGTGAGGCGGCCCTCGTGGTAACGAGCTGCGATGGCCAGGCCGTCCAGCTTGGGCTGGACGTTCCACCGGGTCACGTCGTGGCCGATCCTGCGGGCCACCGACGCGGTCCAGGTGCTGAACTGCTCACCGTCGAAGACGTTGTCCAGGCTCAGCATCGGGACCGTGTGCGCCACGTCCCCCTCGACGGCGCCGCCGGCGACCTTCCCCGTCGGCGACTGCGGCAGCACCTCGTCGGGGTGGTCCGCCTCGTACGCGGCGACGGCCCGGACGAGCCGGTCGTACGCGTCGTCGTCGAGGGCGGACGTACCGCCCGTGTAGTAGGCGCCCGCCGCCAGGGACGCGTCCGTGACGGCCTGGGCATAGGCAGCGGCATCGGCCAGAGCGAACTCACCAGAAGTCGTTGTCATGCTGCCATCGTGCCTGGTGGCACTGACAATCGACCGGCGGCGACGGCGACGCCCGGACTCAAGCGCTCCGCTTCACACCCTCAACCGGTCCTGCGCCTGCACCCCGTCTGCGAGGCTCGCGACGCCGAACGCCTTGGCGAGGCCCTGGGCCGGCATGTCTCCGTAGATCGTCTCGTAGGAGCCCTCGGGTACGACGTACGTCTCGTGCCAGATCCCCACGTGCGTCGCGCCCTTGCGGGCGTACCGGTTGATCCGCGCCCACCACGGGCGATGGCGCTTGTCCGGGGCCGCGGCGTAGGCGAGCAGCTTCTCCTTCGACTCCCAGTACTGGACGACCACGTAGGTGCGCGGCGAACCCGTGAGGAGGATGTGGTGCAGGAGGCCGAGAGAGCGGTCGCGATTCAGCTCCTTGATCATCATGGGCATCGCGATGAACACCGGCAGCCACCGGTGGACCGCCCAGAAGTGGTTGACGCGCATGCCGATGAGGAAGACCACCACCTCCCCCTGGGCGCCCGCTGTCATCCGTCCGGCATGCGTCTTCGTGCCCATGTCGCCCCCGATTCGGCTGTGTTGGAGAGTTCTGGGTTTTGGAGAGTGCCACTACCCAGACACCCATGCTTGGATAGTGGCACTGCCCAAGGGAGGGTGCAAGAGATGCGACTCGCAAAACTCAGCGAGCTGAGCGGGGTCTCCATCCCCACCATCAAGTACTACCTGCGGGAGCAACTCCTGCCCCCTGGGCGGCGCATCACGGCCACACAGGCCGAGTACGACGCCTCCCATCTGCGCCGGCTGCGTCTCGTACGGGCGCTGATCCAGGTCGGCCGGGTGCCGGTGGCGACCGCTCGCGAGGTGCTCGCGGCGGTGGACGACGACTCGCTGGGCCGCACGATCCGCCTGGGCGCGGCCCTGTGGGCACTGCCGCAGCCGCCGGAGGCGCCCGAGGACGACCCGGCGACGGTCGAGGCGACCTCGGCCGTCGACCGGCTCCTCGAGGAACTCGGCTGGGACACCGCGCGCGAGATCGGCAGCCTCTCCCCCTCGTACCGCACCCTCATCACGACGGTCGCCACGCTCAACCGTCTCGGCTACACCTGCGGCACGCCCGAACTCGCCCCGTACGCACGGCACATGGAGCGCGTCGCCGAGCACGACATCGACCGGCTCGACACCTTCTCCGAGGAGGTGGAGAAGGTCGAGATCGCGGTCGCGGCGGCGATTCTGTACGAGCCGGTCCTGCTCACGCTGCGCAGGCTGGCCCAGGAGGAGCAGTCGGCGCGCCGGTTCGGGCTGTGACGGTTACGCGGACTGCGGGGCCACGACGAGTGTGACCCCGCGCACGTGCACGCGCCGCCTCACGCCGACGGGTCGAACCCCGTAGCCATCCGGGCGTACGCGTGCAGCATGGCGATCACCTCGGTACGTGTGCGGCGCCCCGCGAGCACCTCCATCTGGAAGCCGTCCTCCATCGCGACGAATCCGGCGGCCAGCTGACCCGCGGGCTCGGCGAGCGTGAAGTGCCCCTGCGCCTCGCCGAGCACCAACGTGGCGTAGTACACGGCAATTTGACGCTCGGTCAGCGTGGCGTCGAGAGCGGCCGCGCGGGGGTCACGCAGGCTGCGCGGCCAGTACTCGAAGAGCAGCCGGGGCAGCAGGTCGTCGGGCCCGTCGGCGACGCCGTGCTCGACGCAGGCCCGCAGCCGGTCCCGGGCGTCCGGGAACTTCTCGGCGCTCTCCTCGCGCTCACGGCTGAAGCGCTCGATCGCCCGCTGGAACGTCTCGTACATCAGCTCGTCGAGATCGTCGTAGTAGTAGAGCACCGCGGCCGACGTGACCCCCGCCTCCTCGGCGACATCGCGCAGCCGCAGACCTTCGAGACCCCGGCTGTGCAGTGCGCGCAGCGTGGCCTGGTGCAATTGCGCCCGCCGCGCCTCCTGGTCCTTGCGCCGTCCCACGACCGCCTCCGTCCGAACAGGGTCCAACCCGATTCACTGATGCCGGGGTAAAGATACCGAACCCGCCCTTGACAGGCCTCATGGCCCGTTCGTTAAATCTCCGTTTAGCAAACGTCGCCGCCGACCAGAAGGCCGCCGTGAACCCTGATCCCGCTCAGACACTCGCCCCCACCACCACATCCCCACCGCCCTCCAAAGGCCTGCGGAGCGGATCCGTCGGGCTGCTCGCCTCCGTGGCGCTCGGCCTCTCCTCGGTCGCCCCCGCCTACAGCATCGCCGTGACCCTCGGCTTCGTGACGGTGGCCGTCGGCCACCTCGCGCCCGCCGCGCTGCTCCTCGGATTCGTGCCGATCCTGCTGACGGCGTTCGCCTTCCGCGAGCTCAACAAGGAGATGCCGGACTGCGGGACCACCTTCGTGTGGACGACGCGCGCCTTCGGCCCGTCGTCCGGCTGGCTCCTGGGCGGCTGGGTCACCCAGTTCGCCACGGTCACGGCCATGGCAGCGCTCTCCCAGGTGGGCGCCGGCTACCTCCTCGGGCTCCTCGGCCTCGACTCACTGGCCTCCGACGAGACCGCGGTCGCCGTCACCGCGGCGCTGTTGATCGGGGCCATCACCGTCATCGCGTACCGCGGCCTCCAGCTCGCCGCGGTCGTCCAGTACGTCCTGCTCGGGCTTCAGCTCGTCGCCCTCTTCGCCTTCGGCGCCGCCGCTCTCGCCCGGCACGGCGCGCTCACGCCGTCGCTCGGCTGGTTCGACCCGTTCGGCTTCGACAGCTTCGGCGCGTTCGCCAAGGCGGTCCTGCTCTGCCTCTACATCTACTGGGGCTGGGACGCGCTGCTCACCGTCAACGAGGAGACCCGCGACAGCGAGCGCACCCCCGGCAAGGCCGCACTCATCTCGACGCTCATCCTCCTGGTCACGTACCTGTTCACGGCGGTCGCCGCGATCAGCTTCGCCGGGACGGGCACTTCGGGCCTGGGGCTCGGCAACGCCGGCAACGCGGCCGACGTCCTGTCCGCCCTCGGACCGCCCGTCCTCGGCACAGCGCTCGCGAAGGGCGTCCAGCTCGCCGTCTGTGTCTCCGCGATCGCCGCGCTGCTCACCTGCGTCGTCGGCAGCTCGCGGGCCACGCTCTCGATGAGCGTCCACGGCGCGCTGCCCCGGGCGTTCGCCCGCATCCACCCGCGCCACCGCACGCCGTCCTTCGGCACCGTCTTCATGGGCACGGCTGCCGCGGTTCTCCTCGCGGCCCTGACCTGGCTCTCGCCCGCCTTCCTAGGCGACGCGATCCTCTCCATCGGCCTGCTCATTGCGCTCTATTACGGCGTGACGGGCCTTGCCTGCGCCTGGCTGTTCCGTGGCCGGCTGCGCCGCTCCTGGCGGGACGCGCTCCTCAAGGGGGTGCTGCCGCTCGCGGGCGGGCTGATGATGCTCGCCGCGTTCGTCCGCAGTGCGGTCGACATGACCGACCCCTCGTACGGCTCCACCTCACTGTTCGGCGTCGGCGGCGTACTCCTGCTGGGCCTCGGCTCCGTCCTGCTCGGCCTGGTCGTGATGCTGGCGCTGCGCCACCGCTTCCGCCCCTTCTTCCGCGACGGCCGCACCGCCGTCACCCGACTGACTGTCACCGAGGACTGATCCATGCGCACGCTCAGCATCGCCGCCGTACAGACCGCTCCCGTTCCCTTCGATCCCGAGGCCACGTGGGCGCTGTACGCCGACCGGGTCCGCGCGACCCGCGCCATGCTTCCGCACGTCCAGCTCGTCGTGGTTCCCGAGCTGATGCTGTCCGCGGAGGCGCCGCTCTTCGACGCCCGCGAGGACTGGATGGGTAAGGCCGCCGTCACCGTCCCAGGACCGCTCACCGACCGGATCTGCGACCTCGCCCGCGAGACGGGCCTGTGGCTGATACCCGGAAGCGTCTACGAGCGGGTCGCCGACGGCACCGTCTACAACACCGCCCTCGCGGTCTCCCCGCAGGGCGAGATCGCCGCCCGCTACCGCAAGGTCTTCCCCTGGCAGCCCTACGAAACGACGGCGCCCGGCAGCGAGTTCGTCGTCTTCGACATCCCGGACATCGGCAGGATCGGCCTCGCGATCTGTTACGACGGCTCGTTCCCGGAGACCGCGCGCCAGCTCGCCTGGCTGGGCGCCGAAGTGATCGTCCAGCCCACTCTCACCACCACGAGGGACCGCGACATGGAGATCGTCTGCGCCCGCGCCAACGCCTGGACGAACCAGGTGTACGTGGTGAACGTCAACGCCGCGGACCCCGCCGCCGTGGGCAGCAGCGTCATCGTCGATCCCGAGGGCACCGTCCGCCAGCAGGCGGGCCCCGGCCAGGAACTCCTCGCGGACGTCCTCGACCTGGACGCCGTCACCCGGGTCCGCGAGTTCGGCTCCTCGGGCCTCAACCGGCCCTGGGCCCAGCTGGAGCGGTACGGCTCCCGCGTGCAACTGCCGATGTACGGCGGCTCGTTCCAGCCGCGACCTCATCGGGGCTGAACGCCCCGTCCCGGGCGCGCCCTTCGCCCATCCAGCCGCCCAGGCCGACGACGGCCGCTGGAACCACCGCCACCTTGATCCAGCGCCGCGTCGCTCCTGTCCCCGTCACCGCCGAAACCGTGCGGCCCCGTGGCCTCACACGTCCCGTCGGCCCCTGCCCGGCCCGCCTGTTCGCCCCGCGACCGGGCCGAGCCGCCCCTCTCCCGGTCAGGCCGTAATCGTGCGGACCGGGCTCCCCGCCCGGAACGCCTCGATGTCCTCGACCGCGCCTTCGAAGTAACCCTCGTAGTTGCGGCGGGTGACATAGCCGAGGTGCGGCAGGCCGAGGAAGTTCGGGGCGGTGCGCAAGGGGTGGTCGGGCGGAAGCGGTTCCGTCTCGAAGACGTCGGCGCCCGCGCCCGCGATCCGGCCGTCTTGCAGGGCGCGCACCATCGCCTCCTGGTCGACGATCGCGGCGCGCGAGGTGTTGACCAGGTAGGCCGTGGGGCGCATGCGCTTGAGTTCGTCCGCGCCGATCAGGCCGCGTGTGCGGTCACTGAGCACGAGGTGGACGGAGACGAAGTCGCTGCTCTCCAGGAGCTCCTCCTTGGAGGGCGCGAGGCTGACACCGGCCGCCGCGGCGCGCTCTTCGGTGAGGTTCTCGCTCCACGCGGCCACCTCCATGCCGAAGGCCTGGCCGACGCGGGCGACCTTGGTCCCGATCTTCCCGAGCCCCAGGAGGCCGAGACGGCGTCCGTACAGGTCGGCGCCGAGTGTGCTCTGCCAGGGGCCCATGTCACGCAGGGCGGTGCTCTCGCGCACCACGCTCCGGGCGAGGCCGAGGATGATCGCCCACGTCAGTTCGACGGGCGGCTCGGAGTTGCTGGCGGTGCCGCACACCGTGACGCCGTGCCGAGCGGCTGCGGCCAGGTCGATGGACGCGTTGCGCATCCCCGAGGTGATCAGGAGACGCAGCTGCGGGAGGCGGGCGAAGAGGGGGTCCGTGAAGGGTGTGCGCTCCCTCATCGCGACCACGATCTCGCAGTCGCCGACCGCCGCGACGACGGCGTCCTCGGTCGGCAGGTGGCGTTGCAGGGAGCGGACTTCGACGTCCGTCCCGACTCTGGTCCAGTCCGCCATGGACAAGGCCACGCCTTGGTAGTCGTCGAGCACGGCGCAGCGCAGTCTGGTCAACGCAACTCCCCTGAAAGATCCGGTACCGGAAACACTAATGGCTCCTCGCGGTGGCCGTGCGACGACCACGGGCTCAGCGCACCCGTACACCTGCCGAGTCGACGCACGGACCATGCGAGTGTGGACTCAGTGCTGGACCACCCCCGGCTCACCTCTGAGGGCAATCCCTGAACCTGATGATGGAATACCGCATGGCGTCACGCACGAACGTACTCATCCATGTCCTGGTCGCCACCCTGCTGTTCCCGCTCGCCGTGGGGTGCTCGTCCGGCGGCGTGAAGAGCGAAGGCCCGGACTGGAGCCCGCCGCCCCGGCACGCGGGTTTCGACTACCAGATCGGTGGTGCCTATCCACCCGCGAAGGGCGACGGTGTCGTGAGCCGCGACCGGGCGGCTCGGCCCGCCCCCGGCCTGTACAACATCTGCTACGTCAACGCCTTCCAGGCCCAGCCCGGCGAACGGGACGAATGGCCCGCCGACTTGCTGCTGCGCGACCGGAACGGACGGGTCGTGATCGACCAGGACTGGGACGAGCCGCTGCTGGACATCGGCACGCCGAACAAGCGTGAGCGGGTGGCCGCCCGCGTCGGCCCGTGGATCGAAGGGTGCGCCGACCACGGCTTCGACGCGGTCGAGCCGGACAACTACGACAGCTACACGCGCTCGGAGGGTCTGCTGAGCGCCCGCGACGCAAAGGCGTTCCTGTCGTTGCTGGTGAGGCGCGCACACCGGGCCGGGCTCGCCGTAGGCCAGAAGAACACGGCCGAACTGGCCCCGGATGGCCACCAGGTGGGAGTCGATTTCGCCGTCGCCGAGGAATGCGGCGCCTACGACGAATGCGGTGTGTACGCCAAGGCCTTCGACGACCGGGTCGTGGTGATCGAGTACACCGACACCGGCCTGCGCAAGGCCTGTAGCGCATTCGGACAGCGGTTGGACATCGTGCGCAGGGACCACGACGTGACGATTCCCGGCAGCAACGGCTATGTGCGGCACACCTGTTGAGGGGTGTGCGGGTACGCGTCGGGCAGGACCCGCATGACGGGGAGCACGGTGTCACGCAGGGCCACCGCCGCGGCGTGCGTGCCGCGCTGCGGCCCGAGGTCGAGTGAGCGCAGGGACCAGCCGGAAGGGTGGACGGCTCCGTGGCGTGGACGGTCACCCACGTAGTCCGCGTCCAGTGCACGCCCCAGGCCGACGCCGACACCCTTGAGGTACGCCTCCTTGCGGGTCCACACCCGGCAGAAGGCCGCGGCGCGCGACCCGGCAGGGAGCGAGGCGAGATCGGCGCGTTCCGCCGGGTGCAGCTCCTTCAGCAGGTCGTCCACGGCCCCGGGGCCCGGCACCCGCTCGGCATCCACGCCGACCGGGCTTCCCGCCACGCACATCAGGACGAGCCCCTCGCAGTGCGAGAGGGAGAAGTGCAGCGGGGGGCGGGGGCCGGGCAGCACCGGGCGCCCGTGCGGGCCGCCGCACTGCGGACACGGCTCGCGGGTGAACCGGACACTCCCCGGCGAGGTCCCCAGACACGCACCGAGGAGCCGACGCAGGGAGATGTGTGCGGCCAGGTACAGGTCGCGGTCCGAGCTCCGTACGAAGGCGGCAGCCCGGGCGCGCTCGTCGGCGTCGAGAGCGGAGTCGTCCAGCAGGGGGTACGGCTCTCCACGGTCCGGGGTCCTGAGCAGCCACAGGGACGGGCGACCGTCCCAGGGACCCGGAGTCACCGGGACGGCGGGGTCGGGGGCGAGGTCCGGCTCGGAGACAAGGTCCGGCTCACGCGCGACGTCCGGTTCCGGGGTCACGCGGAGACCGCCCTCATCACGCCGCCCGCCGGCCCCGGCAGCCCGCCCGGCTCACTCCGCGGCACCCGCGCCCGTACGGCATTCCGGGTGGCCCCAGCCCTTCGGGTTCTTGGCGATGGGCTCACCGGCCGCGTAGGACCGGCCGCAGACGCAGCGGCCCGGGAACTTGGCGTTGAGCGTGCGCGACGAGGCCGTCTTCGAGCGGGCCGTGCCCGCCTTGGGCTTCCTCTTCGAGGGGCCGGGGACCGTGTCGGGTGACGGCGGGGGCTCCGGGGACCCGTAGTCGGTGCCCGCAGGTTCCTGGACGACGGCGGCCTGGCTCGCGGCCCGGTCGGCGAAGTCGTTCAGCCGGTCGCCGTCCACCTGGTGCGCGGGAACGTACCGGAACTCGACGGCGCGCCCTTCGAGCAGCGCGTCGATACGGGCGACGAGCTCCTGGTTGGCGACCGGCTTGCCCGCCGAGGTCTTCCAGCCGTTGCGCTTCCAGCCGGGCAGCCACGTCGTCACCGCCTTCATCGCGTACTGGGAGTCCATCCGGACCTCGAGCCGCTCGCCCGGGTCCGTGGCGGCGAGGAGGCGCTCCAGCGCGGTGAGCTCCGCGACGTTGTTCGTCGCCGTGCCCAGCGCGCCCGCCTCCCAGCGAACCGGGGTCTCCCCGCCGTCGGCGATGACCCAGGCCCAGCCGGCGGGCCCTGGATTTCCTTTCGACGCCCCGTCACACGCGGCGATTACGCGATCTGCCATGACACCGATCATGCCAGTGCCGGCGAGCGGCGGACGCCGCACCCCGTCGCCCGGCCCCGGCACGCACAAGGCCGCGCCCGCACCGGCGGTCAGGCCGGCGCCACCAGCCGCTCGGCAGCCGAGCGCGCGGAGGCGAGCACCGCGGACCGCTCCGCACCCCGCTGGCCGGTCACGATGCGCGTGCTCAACCCGTCGAGCAGGGCGAGGAGTTGGGAGGCGCGCTCGGCGGTGTCGAGGGGGGCGAACCGCCCCTGCTTGACCCCCCGGTCCAGAAGGGTCTCGAGGTCCTCCTGCCAGCCCCGGTCCAGCTCGTCCTGGGCCTGGCGCAGGGCCTCGTCGGTGGAGGTGCGGGCCCAGAGCTCGATCCACAGCGTCCAGCGCGGGTCGCGCGGGCCGCGCGGCAGGTACAGCTCGACGAACTGGTCGAGCTTGCGCTCGGCGGTGACGCGCCGGGACAGCAGCGCCCTGCGTTCGTCGGCGAGGCCGCTCTCGCTCCAGCGCAGGGCTTCGAGGAGGAGACGGTCCTTGCTGCCGAAGTAGTACAGGATGTGGCCGCCGCTGGTGCCGAGGCGCTTGCCGAGCGCCGACATCGTGAGCGAGGCCAGGCCGTCCTCGGCGATGGCCGTCATCGCCTCCTCGAGCATGCGTTCCTGGGCGACCTGCCCGTCGCGCCGTCGCGCAGTAGCCGCCACCGCCGCGCCTCCCTCTCCGTGGTCCCGACACCCATGACCCTATCCGGCGATTTCGCGAGGGGTCTTGACGTACGGGACGACGAGGCGCATCTTGAATGCCGTTCAAGTAGTTTGAATGATATTCAAGAACAACGTTCAAGGGCGGCGGGATGACACAGCAGCACACCGAGGAGGCGGGTCCCGCGGATGCCGGACCCGCGCAGGCCGGACCCGCGGTCGCCTTCACCGGTGACGAGGTCTTCCAGGTCGAGACCCACGGGATCGACCCCATCCCCGACGAGGAGCGGCACGGCGGCGCGAAGGACGTCTTCTGGCTCTGGTTCGGCTCGAACCTCACCTTCACGTACGTCATCAACGGCGCGCTCGCCGCGTCCTTCGGGCTCTCGTTCTGGCAGGCGACCGCGGCCGTCGTCATCGGAGGCCTGGCGTTCTTCGCGATCAGCGCCGCCGGACTGAGCGGGATCCGCACCGGCACCGCGACCCTGGTGATCTCCCGCGCGCCCTTCGGCGTCCGCGGGAACTGGCCCGCCGGCCTGCTCAACTGGATCGTCTCGATCGGCTACACGATCGTGAACACCGTGGTCGGCGTGCTCGCCCTCGAAGCGTTCTGCGCGGACCTCGGCTGGCACGGCTCTACCGCCCGCGCCTTCGCGCTGGCCGTCACGATGGTGCTCACCTTCGCCGTCGCCCTGTGGGGCCACGCCACCGTGCAGTTCGCCGAGCGCTGGATGGCGTACATCCTCGCCGTGGGCTTCGCCGCACTCCTCGTCTTCCTGATCCCCGGCGCCGACACCGGCGCGTCGACCGGCGGCGTCCCCGGCGCCTCGGGCTGGAGCCTCGCGTTCGTCGTGATGCTGGCGGGACCGTTCTCGTACGTCCCGATGCCCGCCGACTACACCCGCTACCTGCCGCGCACCACCTCGCTGCGGTCGATCACCTGGAGCGGCGCGCTCGGCGGACTCATCTCCTCGGTGGCTCTCGGTGTCGCGGGCGTCGCCGCCGCCACGCAGGCCGACATGTCGGACGCGGTGGCCGGTACCGAGGGGCTGCTGCCGGGCTGGTTCCAGCCGCTCTTCCTGGCCCTGGTGCTCGGCGGGTCGGTCACCAACTCGATCATCACGCTGTACTCGTCGAGCCTGAACCTCCAGGTCCTCGGCATCCCGTGGAGCCGGTCCAAGGCGATCCTCATCAGTGCGGGCGTCACCGTGGTCGGCTCGCTCTACGCCCTGTTCCTCACGGACTTCACCGACTCGCTGCTGTCGTTCCTGTCCCTGCTGATCATCGTGTTCGCGCCGTGGGGCGGCGTGTTCCTCGCCGACATGGTGATGCGCCGCTGCCGGTACGACGCCCCGGCCCTGCACGCCGGCCGCGACGGCGCCTACTGGTACCGGGGCGGCTACCACCCGGCCGGGGTCGCCGCGCTGCTCGCCGGCATCGTCTTCGCCTCGCTGACCTGCGAATCCGAGCTCTGGACCGGCCCGCTGGTCGCCCCGCTCGGCGGCGCCGACCTGACGCTGCTCGGCTCGGTCGTCTCCGCCCTCGTGTACTGGGCGCTCGCCCGGCGGTCCGTCGCCCCCGCCGCGTAGACCTTCTCCCGAACCACCGGTACCACCACAGGAGTTGCCCCTCATGTCCCACTCCCCCGCCCCCGCCGACCTCGTCCTGCGCGACGCACGCGTCCACACCGTCGACCCCGCGCTGCCCGAGGCGCAGGCGCTCGCCGTGCGCGACGGAAAGATCGTCTGGCTCGGGGCCGACGCGGACGCCGAGGCCTGGACGGGGCCCGGCACCGAGGTCATCGACGCCGGCGGGAAACTGGTCCTGCCCGGCTTCATCGACGCGCACAACCACGTACGGCTCGGCTCCGACGACGCCTGCGTCCAGCTGGCCGGCGCGGACACGCTCGACGAGATCCACGACCGGATCCGCACGTGGCGGGCGGCGCACCCCGGCGCCGCCTGGATCGAGGCGGAGGCGTTCGACTACTCCGCGATACCCGGCGGCCGGATGCCCACCGCCGCCGACCTCGACCCGGTGACCGGCGACACCCCCGCGTTCGTCCTCAGCTACGACGTGCACACCGCCTGGCTGAACACGGCCGCGCTGCGCCGCCTCGGCATCGACAAGAACCGTACGAGCCTGCCGTTCGGCGAGGCCGCGACCGACCCCGAGACCGGTGAACCCACCGGATTCGTCAAGGACTTCGCGGTGAAGGGCCTGTCCCGCGAGGGGCACCGCGCGCTCAAGGAGCTCGGCGTGCCGTGGGCCTCGGCCGACCGCCAGTACGGGCGCCTCGCCAAGTCCCTCGACGACGCGATCCGCTTCGGCATCACGACCGTCATCGAACCGCAGAACTCCATCGACGACCTCGCCCTGTTCGAGCGCGCCCGCTCCGAAGGCCGGCTCCGCTCGCGGATCGTGGCCGCGCTCTTCCACCCGCGCGGCACCACCGACGCCGACCTCGACGACTTCGCCGCCGCCGCGGCCCGCCACGCGGACGACCGGCTGCGCGTCGGACCGTTGAAGCTCTACATCGACGACGTCGTCGAGCCGCGCACCGCCGCGCTCCTGGAGCCGTACACGGGGTGCGGCCACCACCGCGGCGAGACCTTCTACCCGCCGGAGGAGTTCGCGGACCTCCTCGCCAAGCTCGACGCGCGCGGCTTCCAGTGCTTCGTCCACGCGACCGGTGACCGCGGCATCCGCACGGTCCTCGACTCCGTCGAGCACGCCCGTACGGTCAACGGTGAGCGGGACGCCCGCCATCAGGTCGTGCACGTCGAGTGCCTCGACCCGGCCGACACCGCGCGCTTCGCGGCGCTGGGCGTGGTCGCCTGCATGCAGCCCAGGCACTGCGCCCCCGAGGTCGCCGGGCCGGGCAAGGACTGGGCGGAGAACGTCGGCACGGACCGCTGGCACAAGGCCTGGCCGATGCGCAGCCTCCACGAGTCGGGCGCGGTCCTTGCCTTCTCCAGCGACTGGAACGTGGCCGAGATGGACCCCATGGTCGGCATCTACACCGCTGTCACGCGACGCCCGCTGGACGGCGGCGAGCCCTGGATGCCGGGCGAGACGGTGGACGTGGAGACCGCGGTGTACGGGTACACGATGGGTTCCGCGCACGCCAACTTCCTTGAGAACGAACGGGGTTCGCTGAGCGTGGGCAAGGCAGCGGACTTCGTGGTCCTGTCCCGCGACATCCTGAGCGCCGCACCCGAGGACATCCCCGGCACCGTGGCCGAAACGGTCGTCGTGGGCGGCAGGATCGAGCACAGCGCCTGAGAACCCGCGAACAAAACGGTCAATTGGGAGCGATAAAGTAGCGCGTCAGCCTTCGTCCGCCCGAGCCGCCTCAGGAGAACCGCGTGACCTCAGCGACCGCCCCGACAGAATCCACCGCAGCAGACGTCGCGCCCGAAGGGTCCGTCCCGGCGCAGGCCGGGCCCGCCGAGGCCGAGGCGAACATCTGGGTGCCGGGCGGGGAGAGCGTGCCGGGCGGTGAGAGCGCGCCGGACGAGGAGACGCCGGACGACGCCGCGCCGGTCTCGGACCTGGTCGCCGAGGACGCGCGGGCCTTCGGCGTCTACGCCCGGACCGGCGGCTGGGCGTTCGCCCTCATGGTGGCGCGCAGCGTGCGACCCGGCGGGCAGGCCGCGGGCGAGACGCCCAAGATCTCGGCCCGCCGGTTCAGCGAGCTGGCGGGCTGCTCGGCGGAGCGTGTCATGCGCTACTACAAGGCCTGGGACAAGGCGGCCGACGACGGTCTCGTGCCGCACTTCGAGGCGCTCGCCCCGGGCCAGGACATCGAACTCCCGGACTCCGACGCCTGGTTGACGTACTACGCGTCGCGCTCCATCGCCGTGTCCCCGCGCGGCCACGCGATCTCGGCGGCCGCCGAGGCCGAGGGCATCCGCCCGACCAAGGCCTTGGAGGTCGCCGAGAACCCGACCGCGCTGCGCGCCGCGATCCTCGCCGACCCCGGCACCGCCGAGGCGGCCAGGAAGGCCCTCATGGACCGTCTGGAAGAGGACCCCGCCCTGCGCACGGAGCTGGTCAGGGACATCGTGCGCACCGACGACCTGAAGAAGGCCGTGGCCGCCGAGGCGAAGGCCGGCGACCGGGTCGAGTACGTGCGTCAGATCGCGGAGAACGGCCAGGTCAAGACAGCGGCGGGACAGAAGATCGAGGCACCGCGCGAGCTGCGCGAGGAGGCCGAGCGCCACCTCTCCCTGATCGACGAGCTGGACGACGACGAAGAGGCCGGCGAGTGGGCGCGTGAGGCGTACGACAGCGTCCGCGAGCTCGTCACCAAGACCGTCGAGAGCGACCCCGACCTCCGGGTGAAGGAGCGCAGGGCGAAGTTCTACAACAGCCTGCAGAAGGCGACGAAGGTATTCGAGGAGCTCACCCTCGACGACGCCGAGGACGACGTCTACGAGGACGACATGCTCAAGCGCCTGGAGGACCTCCAGCAGGCCATCGCCTCGTGCATCTCGGCAATCCAGGCAAAGGTCCAGTAGAAAACAGCCCGACCGGAGCCCCACAGGCGATCGGCAGCGTACGAGACATGGCCAAGGACAGCGAAGTCCCACCAGGGGTCAGCCGCGTACGAGACGGGAGGGGACGCGGGGGCATGTGCGCGCGCAGCCACCAGCACCACGTACAGGCAATCAGCTCGCCGACATGCACCCGTAGAACAGTGAGCACGTACATGCCACCGCGGCCCCGCACCCGAAAACGCACCTGCCGATCCCGCACCGAGCCCGCGCCAGGGAGCGCGCATCAGCAGAACGAGCACCCCGAGCCCGCGCCGGGGAGCACACCTCAGCAGAACGACCACCCCGAGCCCGCACCGGAAAGAAACGCATTGCCGCCGCGCGCCCGCATGAACTAGGGTCTCGCCCCGTGACTGCCGGGTCGGCCTTGGGCCATCAACGAGTAGGGCACCCGGCCTCCGAGTGAGGCCGGGGCGGGCGCGAGGCCCGCCGTCTTCTTTTGCTTCCGCGATCCAGATTTCGTAAGTCCCGGAGACGAAAGAAGAGAATGCCCAACGATTTCAATCAGCACGTCATCGAAGAGTTCCGAGCTCATCGCGGCCGGCTCTCAGGCCCCTTCGAAGGTGGCCGGATCCTCCTCCTCACCACCACGGGAGCCCGTTCGGGCGCCGCACACACCACGCCGGTCGGCTACCTCCCCGACGGCGGCGAGCGCGTCCTCGTGATCGCCTCGGCGGGCGGCGCGCCCGGCAACCCGGACTGGTTCCACAATCTGCTGGCCACCCCGCGCGTCTCGGTCGAGGACGGCGTGTTCACCTACGAGGCGGAGGCCGAGGTCCTGACGGGAGCCGAGCGCGACGCCGCGTTCGCCCGGGCGGTCGAGCGCGATGCCGGCTGGGCGGAGTACCAGGCGAAGACCTCCCGCGTGATCCCCGTGGTCGCCCTGCGGGCCGTCGGGAGCGGCCCGCCGAAGGTGACGGGCGCGACGTCATGGGGCGACGGCCTCAAGGCCGTCCACGACGGGATCCGGCGTGAACTGGGCCTGATCCGCAAGGAGATGGCCGAGTCGGGCCCGGGAATCGGTCTGGGAGCCCAGCTCCGGGTCAACTGCCTCACCCTCTGCAAGGGACTGCACAATCATCACGCCGGAGAGGACGCCGCCCTGTTCCCGTTCATCGGCTCGCGCCACCCCGAGCTCGGCGCGGCCCTGGAGCTGATGCGCGAGGAGCACGAGCGGATCGCCGCGCTCCTCGCCCGTCTGCAGGAGACGGTCTCCAGCGACGCCGCCGACCCCGGCCTGGTGCTCCCCGAGGTGGAACGGCTCACGGACGAACTGGAGAGGCACCTGCTGCACGAGGAGGAAGAACTCATCCCGCTGCTGGACGCGGCGACGTAAGGCCGCCTCGCGGAAACCAGTCCCGGCCGCGCCCCACACCGGTCACGCACCGCTCACACACCGGTCACGCAGCCTCGGTGACCTTGGCCGCGAAGGCGTCCAGGTTGCCCATGGCGCGGGTGATCCGCTCATCGAGCGAGAGCGACTCCTCGTAGCGCCCGGCCCGCAGCTTGGGCTGCCGCTTGCCGCGCAGATAGAGCGAGCAGGCGAGGTCCGCGCAGAGATAGATGCCGACGGTGTTGCCCTCCCGCCCGCGCGCCCCGGCCAGGGGCGCCGCGAGGAGGGCGACGCCGGAGGAGGCGTGTCCGGTCAGGCACACCTGGCACATGCTGGACTTCACGGCGCTGGTCCGGCCCACCGAGGGAACCCGCAGGGTGATGCCGAGGGGCCCGTCGGGGCCGGGTCGCACCAGGTGGGCCAGCAGGGGAGCTCCCGGGTCGACCCAGCCGAGGAAGTCGAGGTCCTCCCAGGGGAGCTCGGCGAAGTCGAGGGGGAGCTTCATCCGGGCGGCCTCACCCTTCGTGCAGTTCACGAAGGACGCCCGGATCTGTTTCTCGTTCAGTGGTTCCACGTGCGGCGACGATACCCACCGCCGCGCGCACAAGCATCCGCATTTTCCCGCGGGCGCGGCCGGCACGGGTTCGGTCGACGGGGCGCGAACAAGCCGCGCCGCACCCGAGGACACCCCATCGGCTCCGGCCGTGCGGCACATGCCCCGTCTGCCCCGCCGGCCCGGCGGCACGCCCCGACCAGACAGAACACACCCCTGGCAGAATCGGAACAACAGGGTTCGGCCAGATGTCCCTGCCGGGCGGACTGGCCGATCTTCGAGTGGCCGACTGGATGCCCAAGGCATCTAATAAAGATCACCGAGGAAGACTCACCGCCTGCGAGGTCACCATGACCGTGACACCCCCCACGCCGGACACCGTCGCCTTCCCCCAGGACCGCACGTGTCCCTACCACCCGCCGGCCTCCTACGATCCGCTGCGCTCGGCGCGGCCCCTCTCCCGTGTCTCGCTCTTCGACGGGCGGACCGTGTGGGTGGTCACCGGCCAGTCGACCGCGCGCGACCTGCTCGTCGACCCGCGCCTGTCCACCGACCGGGAGAACCGCGCCTTCCCGATGCCCACGGAGCGGCTCGCCCTGTCCGGCAAACGCCGGGTCGCCCTCCTCGGAGTCGACGACCCCGAACACAACACCCAGCGCCGCCTGCTGATCCCGAGCTTCACCCTCAAGCGGATCACGGCGCTGCGGCCCCGCATCCAGGAGACGGTCGACCGGCTCCTCGACGCGATGGTCGAGCAGGGCCCGACGGCCGACCTGGTGAGCGCGTTCGCGCTGCCCGTGCCGTCCATGGTGATCTGCTCGCTGCTCGGCGTGCCCTACGCCGATCACGACTTCTTCGAGGAGCAGTCACGGCGGCTGCTGCGCGGGCCGAACGTGTCGGACATAGAGGCCGCGCGCGAGCAACTCGACACATACTTGGGCTCGTTGATCGACCGCAAGAGGCGCGAGCCGGGCGAAGGACTGCTCGACGAGCTCATCCACCGCGGGCCGGACGAGAAGGAGATCGACCGCGAGGAGCTGATCAGCCTCGCCACGATCCTGCTGATCGCGGGGCACGAGACGACGGCGAACATGATCTCGCTCGGCACGTTCACCCTGCTCCGGCATCCGGAACTCCTGGAGGAGCTGCGCTCCGCCGACTCACTGCTGCCGGCCGCGGTCGAGGAACTGCTGCGCTTCCTGTCCATCGCCGACGGCATCCTGCGCGTCGCCACTGAGGACATCGAGGTCGCCGGTGAGACCATCCGGGCGGACGACGGAGTCATCTTCTCCACGTCGCTCATCAACCGCGACGACGACAGCTTCACGGCCCCCGACTCCCTCGACTGGCACCGCCCCACGCGCCACCACCTCGCGTTCGGCTACGGAGTCCACCAGTGCCTGGGGCAGAACCTGGCCAGGGCCGAGATGGAGATCGCGCTGGGGTCGCTGTTCTCGAGGCTGCCCGGACTGCGCCTCGCGGCGCCCGCCGAGGAGATCCCGTTCAAGCCGGGAGACACGATCCAGGGCATGCTCGAACTCCCGGTCACGTGGTGACCGCCCGAGCCGCAAGAAAGGCGCAGACCGTGCGGATCCGGATCGACAAGGACAGCTGTGTGGGCGCGGGTATGTGCGCGCTGACGGCGCCGAACGTGTTCACGCAGGACGACGACGGTTTCAGCGAGGTGCTGGAGGGCCGCGAAGACGGCGCCGGTGACCCGCTGGTACGGGAGGCGGCCCGCGCCTGTCCGGTGCGGGCCATCACCGTCGCCGACGACTGAGGACGGGCCCTAGGCGGGCGGTACGACGGCCACCGGGCAGGGCGCGTGGTGCATCACGGCATGCGCGACGGACCCGATCCGGGATCCGACGGCCGAGCGTCGGGCGCGGCGGCCCACGACCACCAGCTGGGCCCCCGCGGCCGACGCGAGAAGGACCTGGCCGGCGCTGCCGATCTCGACGTGCTCCACCACCGGCACGTCGGGATACCGCGTGCGCAGCGATTCGAGCGCCTCGCCGAGCGCCTTCTTCTCGTACGGCTCCATGCCGCCGGCCTCGTCGAGCAGCTTCAGCGAGGCGGGGCTGTACGCGTACAGGGGTGGCAGTGTCCACGCACGGACGACCCTCAGCGTCGCGCCGCGGGCGGAGGCGGTGGCGAAGGCGAAGTCGAGGACCGCGCGGCTGTCCTCGGGCGCGCCCTCCTGGCCGACGACGATCTCGCGTCCCGCCGCCTCCGGTTCGGCGCGGTCGTCGGCCCTGACCAGGACGACGGGCCGCGCCGCCTCGGCGATGACCCGCTGCCCGACCGACCCGACCAGGAAGCCGACGAGCGCGCCGTGTCCGCGGGAGCCGAGGACGAGGAACTCGGCGTCGGCCGCGGCGCCGAGGAGCGCGGGAACGGCTTCATCGGACGGTGACTCGACCGACAGCGCCAGCTGGGGGTGGCGGCCGGCCACGGCGCGCCCGGCCTCGTCGGCCACGCTTCTGGCCCACTCGGCCTGCGCCTCGAGATCGGGCGCGGACGCCGCCACGTCCGGCAGCGGGGACCAGGCGTGCAGCAGGCGCAGCCCGTATCCACGGCGCACCGCTTCGCGCGCGGCCCACGCAGCCGCGGCCGAGCTCTCCGGCGATCCGTCCACTCCCGCGGCGATCCAGCGGTCCATGCTCCTGCCTCTCCGTCGCTGATCAGGTCCCGCCCAGTGTGCGTCAGCGAGGCGGACAACACGTCAGAACCGTCTAGGTGCCGCTGCGTGCGGCGCCGGTGGGTGCCGTGACGGCGTCGCCGAGGTACCGCGACCAGCCACCCGCGGGCGCCTCTCCGACCTCCAGTGAGCGGAGCCGGTCGAGCACGTTCGGGTCCTGGGCGTCCAGCCAGTCGACGAGCTGCCGGAAGGAGACGAGGCGTACGTCCTTCTTTCCGGCGATCTCCTTGAGCGCGGCCTCGACGGCGTCCATGTAGATCCCGCCGTTCCAGTCCTCGAAGTGGTTGCCGACGAAGAAGGGTGCCCGGTTCGTCTCGTACGCCCTCTTGAAGCCCACGAGGTACGACTCGGTGGCCTGCTGGCGCCAGGCCGCGTAGTTGTAGGACGGTGCTCGCGTGGAGTTCTTCGACTGGTTGGCCAGGATGTTGTAGTCCATCGAGAGCACCTCGAAGGTGTGGCCGGGGAACGGGATGGCCTGGAGCGGCAGGTCCCACAGGCCCTGCCGCTTCTCGGGCCAGCGCTGGACGCCGCCGGGGGACGAGGCGTCGTAGCGCCAGCCGAGCTCGCGAGCGATGGGCAGCAGGTTGTCCCGGCCGAGCAGGCAGGGCGTGCGGCCGCCGATGAGTTCCTTGTCGTAGTCGAACGGCAGGGGGTCGTGGTCGTGCCAACCCGTGTTCGTACGCCAGGTCTTGACGAACGAGCCGGCCTGCTCGATCTCGCTGTACCACTGGGCGGGCGTCCAGTTGGCCACGGAACCGGAGCCGGCGCAGAAGTGGCCGTTGAAGTGCGTGCCGATCTCGTGGCCGTCGAGCCACGCCTGCCGGGTGTACTTGAGCGTCTCCTTGAGGTGCGCGTCGGTGAGGTACCCGACGTCGGAGGCGCCCACGGGGTTGTTGGGCGGGTCGTAGAGCCGCTTCTTCGACTCGGGCAGGAGGTACAAGCCCGACAGGAAGAACGTCATGTGCGCGCCGTGGGTCTCGGCCAGTTCGAGAAAGCGCGGGAAGAGGCCCTTGCCGACCTCGCCCGCACCGTCCCAGGAAAAGATCACGAACTGCGGTGGCGTCTGGCCGGGTTCGAGGGGGACGGGCGACTCGGGCTGGTTCGGCTGCTCGCCGGTGTACGCCGTCGAGCCGTCACCGATCAGCCGTGGAGCGGCCTTCCTGCCTGAGTGGGGGGCCCGGTCGGGACGGCGGCCGGGGCCCGCGGGCGGGCGAGCCGTGTCGTTGCCCATCCCGCATCCGGCGAGGCCCGCGGCAGCGGCGCCCAGGCCGATCCCGAGTCCCAGACCCACGGCTCCTCTGCGGCTGATCTCACTCATCGGCATCCCAACCCGCGTCCGCGAGGGACACGTTGCGCAGCCCCCTGACTACACACGCACCGTAAGTCGGATAAGCACACAATTAGTTCATTTAGGTCGGCGCGGCGGGCAAAGCGCCGTCCAAAGGGTCAGCTCTGGCCGGGGTCGCCGACGATCTTCCCCGGGTTGAACAGGTCCAGCGGGTCAAGGGTGTTCTTCACCGCGCGCTGCACCGCGCAGACCTCGGGACCGAGTTCCCGCCGCATGCCGCCCCGCTTGAGCAGGCCGACGCCGTGCTCACCGGTGACGGTGCCGCCCGCGGCGACCGCGGCACCGAGCAGTTCCTCGAACGCGGCCTGCGCCGCGCGGCGCGCCTCGGCGTCCCCGGGCGGGGTGATCAGGAGCGGGTGGAGGTTGCCGTCCCCGGCGTGCGCGATGGTCGCGATCCGCACCCCGTGCCGCTGCCCGATCTCCTCGACGGTGGCGAGCATGGCGGGCACGGCCGAGCGCGGTACGCAGATGTCCTCGGTGAGCACGGGTCCGAGGCGTTCGAGGGCCGGGTAGGCGAGCCTGCGGACGTCGAACAGGGCTTCGGCCTCGACGGCGTCGGTGGACTGTTCGGCCCAGAGTGCTCCGGCGTCCGCGAACGCCTCGGCGACTGCGGCCGCCTCGGCCGCCCCCGCGTCGCCCGGCGCGTCGATCCGCGCGAGGAGCAGGGCGGCGGCGCCGGGTTCGATCCCGAGGTGCTTCCAGTCCTCGACGGCCTGCATGCAGTGCCGGTCGAGGAGTTCCAGGGCGGCGGGCTGCAGGCCGCGCCGGGTGGTGAGCGCGACGGCGGCGCCCGCCGCGACCAGGCTGTCGAAGGCGCCGACGACGGTGCGGGGTTCAGCGGTGGGCGCGGGACGAAGGCGCAGCGTGATCTCGGTGATCACTCCGAAGGTGCCCTCCGAGCCGACGAACAGGCCGGTCAGGTCGTAGCCGCTGACACCCTTCGTGGTGCGCCGGCCGAACCGGACGCGAGTGCCGTACTCGCCCGCGGGCCCGCCCATCACGGCTTCGAGGCCGAGGACGTAGTCACGGGTGACGCCGTACTTGAGGCAGCACAGGCCGCCGGCGTTGGTGGAGACATTGCCGCCGATGGTCGACCAGGGTGCGCTGGCGGGGTCCGGCGGGTACCAGAGGCCGTGCTCGGCGACGGCCGCCTTGAGGTCGTTGTTGACGACGCCTGGCTGTACGACGGCGAGCAGGTTCTCGGTGTCGATCTCCAGGATGCGGTTCATCCGCGAGAGGTCGAGGACCAGGCAGCCGTCGGTGGCGTTGGCGCCGCCCGAGAGCCCGGTGCCGGCGCCGCGGGTCACGACGGGTACGGACAGCGCGGCGCAGGCGCGCACCACCTGCTGTACTTCGCCGGCGTCCGTCACCCGGACCGCCGCGAGCGCTCGGCCCACCGGCGCCCATTCCGCGTCGTCGTGACTGAGCCCGGACAGTACGTCGCCGTCCTCGATCAGCGTGAGGCCGGGCAGCGCCTTGGCCAGGTCGTTCAGGAGCTCGCGGCCGGGTGCCGTATCGATGTCGCCGTCTCCTCGCGCGAGAACCGTTCGATTACGGTCGCAGTCTAAAGACGGCCTTGATCCACTTCCCGACCGGTACCCGCTCCACGATGACCTCGGCGGCGAGCGCGTGGACGATCTCGAGACCGTGCCCGCCGATGCGCCCGGGGTCCGTGACGAAGAGACGGGGCACGGCGACGCTGCTGTCGTAGACGGTGACGGCCACCTCGTCCTTCGATCCCTCGAGATCGAGAACGTACGGTCCGTGGCTGTGGCGGTCGGCGTTGGTGACGAGCTCGCTGACCAGGAGCAGCAGATCGCCGCGGGACCTGGCGTCGATCAGGGCGCACCACTCCGACCGCAGCTGCTCGAGGAACACCTCGGCGAAGGCGCGCGCGTCGGCGATGCAGCCCGGCTCTCCGGTGTACTGCGTCGCCCGGCGCAGCGGCTCGACGGGGTCGGCAGCACCGGTCGGCATCAAGGCTCCGTCCAGGTACTCGGTCATGCGGTTCTCTCAATGGGATCGGTCGGCACAGTAACTCCCCTGCAGACCTCCTGATACCCAGTGGCGCGTGCGGCAGTCATAACCGGCCGGAACGGGCGGCTCGGCACGCCGTCCGTTCCGGTCCCGCGGTGCGCGAGGTCAGCAGCTCATTTTCCACGTGTGGGAGTCGCCGCTGTCATTGCCCCAGCTGTTGGAGGCGATCTCCTGGCCCGGGCCGAGGCAGACGGTACCGAGACCGACGAGGCCCGGGTTCTCGTAGACCTGTACGTGGTCCTTGATGCCGGGGCCCGAAATGCCATGGTTCGCCCAGGAGGAGTCCTGGTCCTGGATGGGGTCCTCCCAGTCGTGGTCGTCGCCCGACCAGTTGGTGCGCTGACCGCCGAAGTCCGCGTCCGTCCAGGCGCAGAACTGGCCGCTGGGGCACGAGGCGCCGAAGGCGGCGGACGAGGTGGCGACGGTGCCGCCGAGGGCGAGGGCCGCGGCCGCGAGGAGCGCGGCGGAGTTCTTGATGATCACTGTGTCTCTTTCTGTTGCTACGAGGTCCGTGGCCGCTTCTGTTGCTACGGGGTCCGTGGCCGCTCGGTGAGGAGGTGGGTCGCGCGGGTCAGGGCGTGCGCCCGCAGGCGCTGCCAGTCGGCGACTTCGGTGCGGTGTCGGGCCCGGACCGAGGCGAGGCTGGTCTTGCGGTACGCCGCTTCGGGCTTGAGGTTGTTGACGACGGTCGAGACCTGGAACCAGCGGCGCTGGTCGCCGTAGAGGGCGCGCTGCGCCGAGGCCAGGCAGCCGTCGGTGTGGGCGCGCACGGAGTATCCGGTCGGCAGTCTCAGGGAGAGTTCCGTGTGTCCGGCGCCGAAGAGGGCGTCGGCCAGGTGTTCCTCCTGGGCCTTCGTGCCGGGCCGTCTGCCGGGGCGCGGCGGGGTGAGTCCCCGCGCGGTGAGGCAGCGGTCGGTCAGGAGCTGGGTGGCGGCCTTGACGGTGTCGTCCGGGGAGAGCGCGGGCCCGGGATCCTTGGCCGCACAGCCGGTGACGAGCAGTCCGGCCAGGGACAGTGGGCCGAGCGCGGTGAGCGCCAGGAGCGGCCGTACCCAGGGGCGCGGTCGGTGGGTCATCGGCGGATCAGCCCGCTTCGCATCCCATCTTGTTGTCGCTGACGCCGTCGAACTTGGTGGCCCACGCCTCCCAGTTCTCGTCGTAGTCGTCCTTGCGGATCTCGCGGTAGAGGCAGCTGTTCCCCGGTCCGTAGCTGATCGCGTAGACCGTGCCGTCGACGCGGGAGTCGAAGGAGTAGGCGTGGCGCTGGGTGCCGTTCTCCGCCTCGGCATAGCCGGGTGGCGCGTAGCACCAGGCCTGGCCGTGCTGGCCCGCCTCGGTCCAGAAGCAGACCTGTCCGGGGCCTGCGGCGCGTACGGAACCGGTCGGCGCGGTCGCGACGGCGGTCGGTGCGGCGAGGGTCAGCGCGGCGGCGACGCCGGTGAGAGCGGTGGTGAGCAAGGTGGTGCTGCGGCGCATTCGAGCGACTCCGAAAGTGTGGTGACGACGCTGTGCATGACCACAGTCCCCCGGCATTTACGCAGGTAAGCGCGGCGCCACCCGTACCGGCTACTAGTCATATCGGCGCCGCGCCGATCATGCGTGCGGCACGAGCGCGGCCCTGGACGCGCGCGTGCGCTGCATCCGCAGGGCATCGATCGACTCGGCGAGGAACTCGTATTCCGTGGTGTCGTCGCGAGTGATCAGCCGGACGAGTTTTCCGCCGGCGAGTTCCTCGGCCACTTGTTCCTGCCGCTCGATATCACCGCACCAGTCGCGCAGCGCTCCGGGGACATCGGGGACGGTGTCGGCGACCGGGGCAATGGCGCGTTCGGGGAAATGCGGATTGCCGGGGCGCGGATCGAGTCGTTCGGCAATCCAGGAGGCACGGTCGCGCAGCCACCACATCGCGAGCGGCAGAGTGGGCGCGCGATACGTGCCGAGCGGTACGCCGACGCGCTGACCGCCGCAGATTCCGTACGCGGTGACATGGCACAGGAATTCCTCGTGCACGCTCTCCCCCGTCGCTCGTTCGCCGCCCTGCGGGCCTCACTTTCATTCCGTGCGATGTGCGTGGTCCGTGCGGGTGCGCCGGTTCGGGACCGGCGAAATGATCTATTGGCCGGGCACCATTCAACTTCCTCAGAAGACGAGTATCGACACTTCCGACGCGCTGTCACCACGCCTTTCTGGCCAGTCTCCTGGCATATTCCGGGCCCCGAATGGCCGGAATGGAACGGGTGCGCGGGTGTGAAATCGCCGCCATCGAGGAAGCAGCACGTCATGCACTCCAAGGACGTTCTCACCGACGCGTTCGGACGGATCCACGAAACGGTTCACTCGGCGGTGGAAGATCTTTCCGCCGAGGAACTCAACACCCGGCTCAATGACGACTCGAACTCGATCGCGTGGCTGATCTGGCACCTGTCACGCGTGCAGGACGATCACATTTCCGACGCCTTCCAGACCGATCAGGTCTGGCTCGCCGACGGCTGGGTCGACCGCCTCGATCTCGCCCTGCCACCCTCCGACACGGGGTACGGCCACAGCGACAAACAGGTCGCCAAAGTGCACGTCCCGTCGGCCGACCTGCTGCTCGGCTACTTCGACGCGGTGCACGAGCGCACCCTCGCCCACGTGGCAGAACTGAGCGACGCGGATCTGGACCAGGTGATCGACGACACCTGGTCGCCGCCGGTCACGCTCGGCGTGCGCCTGGTGAGCGTCATCTCGGACGATCTCCAGCACGCCGGGCAGGCCGCCTATGTGCGCGGGATTCTCGAACGCCTCTGAAACCCGGTGCGCACCCCGTGTGAATCGGGCACACCCAGTCCCTGTGTTCGCACGCTTCCAGCCATCGGAACGACGCAGTCCACTACGAGAGGAACCCGCACAGGATTGACGGCTCCTGCGCGGAGGGGCCGCCGGCCACTCCCTACCCACGCCCAGGCCGGCGGCCCCGTATCTGCGCTCCCCGGAGTCAGCTCTCCAGTCGCTCCTCGATCCGGATCGTGACGCGCTCCCCCGCCTCCTCCAACGGGCGTCCGTCGACCGGCGCACACCCCGGCAACGGTTGAGGTCTTGACAACTCGATTGGTCTGGACCAGCTTTGGGCCCTACAGCGGTGGCCACCGTTCACTCCCGCCCCCTTCACTCCCCACCGGAGGCAGTAAGTGGACCGTGCACGCAGATCGATCAAGGGTGCCCTGGCCGTCACCGCGGCCGCGGCGCTCGGCGTCACCGCTCTGGCGACCACGGCGCAGGCCGCCGACATCAACGTCGCCAAGAACGCCGGGTTCGAATCGGATCTGAGCAACTGGACGTGCTCCGCCGGCACCGGTTCCGTGGTCGGCGCCCCCGTGCACGGCGGCGCCAAGGCGCTCAAAGGCACACCGACCGCACAGGACACCGCCCAGTGTTCCCAGGCCGTCGCGGTCAAGCCCAACTCGACGTACACGCTGAGCTCCTGGGTCCAGGGCAGTTACGTGTACCTGGGCGCGAGCGGCACGGGCACCACCGATGTGTCGACGTGGACACCGGGGTCCTCCGGCTGGCAGCAGCTGAGTACCACCTTCACGACCGGCGCGAACACGACGTCCGTGACGGTCTACACGCACGGCTGGTACGCGCAGAGCGCGTACTACGCCGACGATGTGAGCGTGCTCGGTCCCGATGGCGGGGGTGGCGGTGGCGATCCCGTCGTCATTCCGGCAGTCCCCGCCGGACTCGCGGCCGGCACCGCGACCTCCTCCTCGGTCGACCTCTCCTGGAACCCGGTCTCCGGCGCCACCGGCTACAACGTGTACCGCGACGGCTCCAAGATCGCCTCCGTCAGCGGCGCGTCCGCCACCGCCACCGGGCTCGCCGCCGACACCTCGTACAGCTTCCAGGTCAGCGCGACCAACTCGGCCGGTGAGTCCGCGAAGTCGACGGCCGTCACCGCCAGGACCGCGACCTCCGGCGGCGGTGGCGGCGGCACCGTGCCCAAGCACGCGGTGACCGGCTACTGGCAGAACTTCGACAACGGCGCCACCGTGCAGAAGCTGCGTGACGTTCCCTCGCAGTACGACATCATCGCGGTGTCCTTCGCCGACGCGACCAGCACGCCCGGGCAGATCTCGTTCACCCTCGACCCGGCCGTCGGATACACGTCAGCCGCCGACTTCAAGGCCGACATCGCCGCGAAGCAGGCCGCGGGCAAGTCCGTGATCCTCTCGGTCGGCGGCGAGAAGGGCAGCGTGTCCGTGAACAGCGACGCGTCGGCCACCGCGTTCGCCGACAGCGCCTACTCCCTGATGCAGCAGTACGGATTCGACGGCGTCGACATCGACCTCGAGAACGGCCTCAACTCCACCTATATGTCGAAGGCCCTGCACCAGCTCTCCGCGAAGGCCGGCGCGAAGCTGGTCCTCACGATGGCGCCGCAGACCATCGACATGCAGTCCACCTCAGGTGAGTACTTCAAGACGGCGCTGAACGTGAAGGACATCCTCACCGTCGTCAACATGCAGTACTACAACAGCGGTTCGATGCTCGGCTGCGACGGCAAGGTCTACAGCCAGGGCTCGGTCGACTTCCTGACCGCGCTCGCCTGCATCCAGCTGGAGGGCGGCCTCGACCCGTCCCAGGTCGGCCTCGGCGTTCCCGCGTCGACGCGTGGAGCAGGCAGTGGCTACGTGGACCCGTCGGTCGTCAACAACGCGCTCGACTGCCTGACGCGCGGCACCGGCTGCGGCTCCTTCAAGCCCGCGAGGACGTATCCGGGCCTGCGGGGCGCGATGACCTGGTCCACGAACTGGGACGCGACGGCGGGCAACGCCTGGTCGAACTCCGTCGGCCCCAAGGTGCATTCACTCCCGTAAGACCCTGCGGCGCTTACGGCGGCACTCAGTTCAGCAGCTGCCACAGATGGGCGCAGGCGGCGTCCTCCGTGGGATGCCGCGCGATCACCTCGTGGGTGCCGCGCTCGTACGCCCCGGTCTCCCAGCCCCCGCCGGGGTCCTCGCGCAGATAGAGGAAGTCGGTGGGGGTGGGGGACGGTTCGTGGACGCCCTCGATCCAGTAGTGGGTCGGGGGCACGGCTGCCTGCCGCAGGGCGCGCTCCAGCGCGTGCCGGTCCACGAGCCGTCCTCCTGTCTCGATCGCGCCTACGCGGGCTCGAGGTAGTCGTGTTCCAGGAGCCACTTCACGTCGAGGCGCCGGCCCTCACCGGGGTTGAGGAACACCTGGTCGAGTTTGATCTGCCGGCCGCCGCCGGGCTGCTCGAACCAGGGAGCGATCGGGCCCTGCCACACGAAGAACGGCTTGGCGACCTCGTAGACGTGATAGTCGCACGCGTAGGCGGGCTCACGGGTGTTGAGGTTCTGCGGGGGCAGCGCGCGCTTCTCGTAGGCGTCCCCGGCGGGGGCCAGATAGGAGCCGTACTCCGACCCGAAGCGGTCGAGGGTCTGCCCGGGCCGCAGCTCGGTGGGGCGGCGGTCGACCTGGCCGTTGGTCTCGGTGAATCCGTCGTTCGGCGGGTACTTCCAGCTCCCGGAGTCCGCCGGCCCCTCCCAGTACTTCTTCAGGAACGCCTTCGGGCTCAGGGAGCCCGTGCGGTGGTAGGCCTTCAGGAGCGGGCCGACCGGGGCCTGCCGCGTCGTGGGCAGGTACTTCGGGCCGAGCCGGGCGTCACCCTGGAACTCGCCCGTGCAGGGCTCGTGCGCGGCGGCCACGGGCTCCGCTGCCGCTGCGGACGGCGGCGCGGTGAGCGCCACCACCGCTCCCAGGGCGGCCAGGACCAGACGTAGGGACTTCACGCGGTCGTCTCCTCGATGCTTCGACGGATCGTCAGGTACGCATGCGCACAGTGATCATGCGGACACTCAGGGAGACTACGGCGATCTTCGGCTGCGGCGGCGACATCCGGCCACCGCGCCGTTCACCCCCCTTCGAAGACGAGCCGGCCTGCCACGAAGACGCGTCAGCCCGCCATGAAGACGAGCGTGCCGTCCGGGAGCCGGGCCTCGATCCGGGCGCCGTGTTCCACGGTCCGGCTGACGGTGCAGTACTTCTCGTGGGTCAGGCGCACGCCGCGTGCGAACGCGTCGGCGGCACGCTCGTCGCCCTCGGGCAGCTCCACTTCGTAGCTGACGCGCACCGCTCCGACGCGGCCGTCGTCCTCGGGCCGCGACACGGACTCCACGACGATGCGCAGTCCGTCGTGTTCGACGGTGCGGGCCGTGCGGTCGGTGACGAGGCCGCCGCAGCCGCCGAGTGCGGCGAGGAGCAGCTCGACCGGGGTGAACGACGGCTGCACGTCGGGGTCTTCGGCGGCTCCGATGCGGACCTCGGCGCCGCGGTCGTTGCGTGCGGTCCAGTCGCGGAAGCCGTTGCGGACGGTCTCGATGCGGTAGTCGGCCATGTCGGGTGGTTCTCCCTCGCTGCGGTCGCCCGGTCCTGCTCCTCCCCGGCACCGTACGGGCGAGGGGGCGCGGGGCGGCGCAGGCCGGACCGTCGGGCGGGCACGAACGCCCGCTCGGTCGCGTCAGGCAGTGGGGAGGCGTCCGCCGCACCGTGCGCAGTAGGCCGCCGTCGCATCGTCGGAGACCCGGTCGCAGGCGGGGCAGATCCGACTGAGCAGGCAGGCCGGTTCGCCGACCTCGCGGGCCGGGGTCCGCGCGATGGTCAGGCCGGGGCGTCTGCGGTGGGCGGTGAGGTACGCGAGACCGTCGGGGCCGGCCGTCACGGAGCGCCGTTCGCCGCGCGCTATGAACACGAGGGCGCCTGGCGCGAGTTGCTCCTCCTGGTCGGCGTACCGGAGCGATCCGTCACCTTCGAGGACGACGAGCAGGACGTCGAGGTCCGGCTCGACGTGCTCGGCCACGACGGTGCCGGGCCGCAGCCGGACGAGGTTCGCGTCGAGCTGCCGCGCCGCGCCGTCGAGCTTCCAGAGGGCGCCCGCCCGTGACGCGTCCGCCGTACGCAGCACGTCCGCAAGCAGCACTCGGGCCGACGGCATGGCTCTCCTCATTCAGCGGTGGATACGTCGTGCACTCCGCAGCCTACGGCGTGCCCGGGGGCACCTTCAGCAACTGTCAACTACCGGTTGACACTCTCACGCTGTCAACCTACGGTTGTCACATGACGGAATCTGCGGAGCCAGTAGGCATGACCACACCCGTTCGCCTCGACGACCTGATCGACGCCATCAAGAAGGTCCACACCGACGCACTCGACCAGCTCTCCGACGCCGTGATCGCCGCGGATCATCTCGGCGACGTCGCGGACCATCTGATCGGCCACTTCGTGGACCAGGCGCGCCGCTCCGGGGCGTCCTGGACCGACATCGGCAGGAGCATGGGCGTCACGCGACAGGCCGCCCAGAAGCGGTTCGTGCCGAAGGCCTCGAGCGAGGCGGGCGAACTCGATCCCAGCGCGGGTTTCGGCCGCTACACCCCGCGGGCGCGCAATGTCGTGATGTCCGCGCAGAACGAGGCCCAGGCCGCCGGCAACGACGAGATCCGGCCCGAACACCTCGTGCTCGGCCTGCTCACGGAGCCCGAGGGTCTCGCCGCGCAGGCCATCCGGGCCCAGGGCGTGCTCCTGGACACCGTGCGGCAGAACGCGACGGCCACGCTGCCGCCGGCCGTCTCCGACGTGCCCGGCCTCGTCAAGTTCGACGCGAACGCGAAGAAAGCCCTGGAACTGACCTTCCGCGAGGCGCTGCGCCTGGGCCACAACTACATCGGTACGGAGCACATCCTGCTGGCCCTCCTGGAGCAGGAGAACGGCACGGGCACCCTCGCCGAGTCCGGTATCGACAAGGCCGCCTCCGAGGCCCACATCGCAAGGACGCTGGCCGCGATCGTCAAGGAGAGGTCGAAGGGGGAGTCCTGACGGCCCGTCGACCGCCCGGTGTCCCGGAGCGTATGTGGCGCTCCGGGACACCCGTGCGGTCATGCGTCGCCCGGGGCCCGGATGGGAGACTGCCCCCATGACTGAGCGCGCAGGAACCCAGGCCAGGCCGGAGGATCTCGTCGACGTCGGCGAACTCGTCGACGCGTACTTCACCAAGGTCCCCGATATGGACCGCCCCGAGCAGCGCGTCGTCTTCGGCACGAGCGGGCACCGGGGCTCCAGCCTGGACGGCGCGTTCAACGAACGGCACATCGCGGCGATCACGCAGGCCATCGTCGAGTACCGCACGGCCGAAGGCATCACGGGCCCGCTGTTCATCGGGCCCGACACCCACGCCCTCTCGCGCCCGGCGCTGGACACGGCCCTCGGCGTCCTCGCGGCGAACGGCGTACGTGTCTTCGCCGACGTCCACGACAGCTATGTGCCGACCCCGGCGCTCAGCCACGCCATTCTGCGCTGGAACAGCACCACGACCGACGAGCTCGGGCAGGCGGACGGCATCGTCATCACGCCGAGCCACAACCCGCCGCGCGACGGCGGCTTCAAGTACAACCCGCCGCACGGCGGCCCCGCAGACTCCACGGCGACGTCCTGGATCGCGCGCCGCGCCAACGAGCTGCTCGCCGACGGCAATCGTGGCGTGCGCACCACGAAGGACGTGGCTCCGGAGACGTACGACTTCCGTGAGCGGTACGTCGAGGAGCTGAGCACCGTCATCGACACCGACGCCATCCGGGCGTCGGGGCTGCGCATCGGCGCGGACCCGCTGGGCGGGGCGAGTGTGCACTACTGGGCGCGGATCGCCGAGGTGTACGGGCTCGACCTGACGGTGGTCAATCCCGAGGTGGATCCGGCCTGGCGGTTCATGACGCTCGACTGGGACGGCAAGATCCGGATGGATCCCTCGTCGGCCCCCGCGATGGCGTCCGTCCTCGCGAAGCGGCACGACTACGACCTGCTGACGGGGAACGACGCGGACGCCGACCGGCACGGCATCGTCACGCCCGACGCCGGTCTCATGAACCCGAACCACTATCTCGCCGTCGCGATCCACTACTTGGCCACGCACCGCACCGGCTGGCGGTCCGATGCCGCGATCGGCAAGACGCTGGTGTCGAGCGCCGTCATCGACCGGATCGTCGCGTCGCTCGGTCGCGAGCTGCTCGAAGTCCCGGTCGGGTTCAAGTGGTTCGTGCCGGGGCTCGTCGACGGGTCGGTCGCCTTCGGCGGCGAGGAGAGCGCGGGCGCGAGCTTCGTGCGCAAGGACGGCGGCGTCTGGACGACCGACAAGGACGGCATTCTTCTCGCGCTGCTCGCGGCCGAGATCACCGCGGTGACCGGCAAGACCCCGTCGCAGTACTACGCCGGACTCGCCGCGGAGCACGGGTCGTCCTCGTACGCGCGCGTGGACGCGAAGGCGACCAAGCGGCAGAAGGTACGTCTCGCCGAGCTCAGCGGCGACGCGATCACCGCGGACACCCTCGCGGGCGAGCCCATCACCGGGAGGCTCAGCCACGCGCCGGGCAACGGCGCCGCGATCGGCGGCGTGAAGGTCACCACGGAGAACGCCTGGTTCGCCGCACGGCCGAGCGGCACGGAGGACGTGTACAAGATCTACGCCGAATCCTTCCGCGGCCCCGACCACCTGGCCCAGGTGCAGACGGAGGCGCAGTCGATCGTGGACGCGGCGCTCGCGGAGGACTGACGGAACGTGGGCGGCAGTGCGCGGTGCTTCTGCCCGAGCACTGCTGCCCACGTCATCCGGTGTACGACTACTCCGCGGCCGTCGCCTCCGCCAGGCCCGGCACCTCGGCGACGCTGTCCAGCACGTAGGTGTGCGGGTGCAGTTCGAGCTCCGTGCGCGGGAGCCGGCCGGTGAGGACGCCGACGACGACGCCCGCGCCCGCGTGGTGCCCCGCCTGCAGGTCGACCGCGGTGTCACCCGCGACGAGCACCTTGCGGACGTCCACGACGCCGGTCTTCTCCATCGCCCGGTGGATCATGTACGGGGCGGGGCGGCCGCGGACGACCTCGTCGGCGGTGACGACCGCGTCGAGGTTGCCGCCCTCGCCCGTGGACCAGCCGAGCGACGCGAGCAGCGGCAGGGCGACGTCGTCGCTGAATCCGGTGGTCAGGGCGACCTTGATACCCCGGGCGCGCAGTTCTGCGAGGGCCTTGTCGGCCTGGGCTATGGGCTGCGGCGGGACCTCCGCGTAGCGCTGCTTCAGGAACAGGCGGAAGACCGCGTACTGCCGCTCGACGAGCTCCGCGTCGGGGGTGCCGCCGCCGAGGCGGACCAGGGCGTCGATGGCCTCGCGCTTGTCGGTGCCCATCCAGGTCTGGAGGTCCTGCGCGTCGACGCTCACGCCGGTCGCTTCGACGGCGTGGCGCAGCGCCTCGTACACCGCGCCGTGTTCCTCGATCGTGGTGCCTGCCATGTCGAAGACGGCGAGTTCAATCACTGGGGTTCTCCTCGTCAGTGCGGTACCGGCCGACGACGGTGCGTCCCTCGGCGGTGTTCTCGATGGTGAAGTTGGCGAGTGCGGGCAGATAGCGGTCGTCGGCGTCCTCCAGGGGTACGCCGTCCCGCGAGAACGCCAGCCGCCTTACGCGCAGCAGCGGTTCGCGCGGCTCGATGCCGAGGAGCGACGCGTCCTGCGTGTCGGCGGCGATGGCGTCGATCGTGTGGCGGGCGTGGTGCAGGTCGACATCGCGCGCGCACAGCGCCTCGTAGATCGAGCCCGCGTCGGGGTCCATGTCGAACAGGTGCCGGCCGACGTGGAGGACGAACGTGGAGCGCTCGACCATGACCGGCACCCCGTCCAGGTGACGCAGCCGGACCAGGTCGACCACGGGTTCGCCCTCGTCGAGGCCGAGCCGTGCGGCGGCCTCCGGGGAGGCCCGGCGGCGGGCGACCTCGACGGTCAGCTGTCCCGGTTCGCGGCCGATGGATCTGGCCCACTGCGTGAACGACATGAGCGACGCGAAAGGCTGCGACGGAGCTGCTCTGCGGGCGACGGGCGGCTTGCCCCGGCCGCCGACGAGATGCCCGTCGGACCGCAGTATCGACAAGGCCTGCCTGACCGGCCCGCGGGACGTCCCGAACTCTTCGCAGAGCTGGGATTCGCTCGGTACCGGCTCGCCCTCCGGCCACTCACCGGACTCGATACGCCGCAGGAACTCGGCGCCGAGCTTCTCGTGGAGCGGCACACCCTTACTTGTCTTCACAAGATGACTATGACAGCTCGACCTGCCTCCCCTCAAGGCCCGCACGTGGCCAGTGCGGGGCCTTCGAGTGACGCTTCAGGGCCGTTCGCCCCCGCCCCGGGGCACGGAAGGTAAACAGACGGAAAACTTGTACACACAAGTCTTGCCCCATCCGCCCGAGGCCTCGCACGCTGCAATCCATGAGCATCACGACAGCGTCCCCCTCCACCCCTTCGCCCGCCGCCGAGCTGCCCAGCGGCCGCAGCGACCTGGTCATCGTCGGCGCCGGGGTCGTCGGCCTCGCCCACGCCTTCGAAGCCGTCCGGCGCGGGCTGACCGTCACGGTCATCGAGCGGGACTGGCAGCCCGTAGGGGCTTCGGTACGCAACTTCGGGCACTGCTGCATCACGGCACAGCGCGGCGACCTGCTGGAACTCGCCTACCGCTCGCGGGCCGGATGGCTGGAGGCCGCGAAGAGCTCGGGCCTGTGGGCCAAGGAGGCCGGCGCGCTCGTGGTGGCGAGGTCGCAGGCGGAACTGGCGGTCCTGGAGGAGCTGCGCGAGGAGCGCGGAGCGGACACCGTCCGGCTGCGGACCCGCCAGGAGGTCTCGGGCGAACTCGGCCGGGGCGCCGACGCCGGCGACATCGTGGGCGGCGCCTTCCTCCCCGACGACCTGCGCGTCAACCCCCGCGAGGCCGCACCGGACCTGGCGGCATGGCTGTCCATACAGCCCAACGTCACCGTGGTGTGGGGCACGAACGTGAACGGCGTCGAGGAGGGCACCGTCCACACCGGCCGCGGCCCGGTCCACGGCGACCGGATCCTCGTCTGCGTGGGGCACGACCTGGACCGCCTGTACCCCACGGCGGCGGAGGAGCACGGCATCGAGCGCTGCCGCCTCACCATGGCGCGCGTCGCGGCGCCCGACGCCTTCCGCACGGACGCGGCGATCCTGACCGCCACGTCCATGCTGCGCTACGACGCCTTCACGGCCATGCCGTCGGGGCCGAGGCTGCGTGAGGAGGTCATCGGCCACAGCCCGGAGCTGCTCGACGTCGTCGCGAACGTCATGTTCACCCGGCTGCCCGACGGCACCGTCCTGGTCGGTGACTCCCACGCCTACGGGCGGACCGCGATCCCCTTCGAGGACGAGCCGACGGCACAGCTGCTGCTCGACTCGGCGGCCAAGGTCCTCGGCACGGGCGGTCTCCAGGTGAGGGAGCGCTGGCAGGGCGTCTACGCGAGCAGCGGCAGCGGCCCCCTCCTGGTCCGCGACATGGCACCCGGCGTACGGGCCATCTCGGTCACCTCGGGCATCGGCATGACGCTCTCCTTCGGCCTCGCCGCAGCCACGTTCGACGAGTCCCTGGCCGCGACGGCCTGACCGACCACCCGGCACAGAGGGCGGCCCGCGCCGCGAGCACGTCTCGCGGCGCGGGGCCCGGCACCACGCAGCACTGCGGCACGTCACCCCCCGCACTCATCGCTCACCAGGCACCGAGGAAGAGGAGACCACCATGCCCGACGGCACCCGGCCAGGGCTCGCGCCCGACCCGCTCCGGTCCCCCGCCGCCGACCCCGGATCCGTCCGGCGGTCGCGGCGCTGGCGGTGGCAGATCTTCACCGTCACCTGGATCGCGTACGCGGGCTTCTACTTCGTCCGGCAGGCGTTCTCGGTCGCCAAGCTCGGCATTCTGGACGACCCCGCGGTCAACCACACGCTCACGTCCCACACGCTCGGTGTGATCGACGCCGTGTATCTCGCGGCGTACGCGGTGGGGCAGTTCGCATGGGGCTCGTGGGCGGACCGGTTCGGGCCGCGGGTCGTCCTGATCGGCGGGATGGCGGGCGCGGTGGTCGCCTCGGCGGTCATCGGCCTGAGCAGCTCGCTCGTGGTGTTCGGCGTCGCGATGGCCGTGCAGGGGCTCGCGCAGTCGACGGGCTGGGCCCCGCTGTGCAAGAACGTGACCAGTTTCGTGCCGGTGAAGGAGCGGGGCCGGATCCTCGGCCTGTGGTGCACGAACTACGCGTTCGGCGGCCTCGCGGCGCCGCCGTTCCTCGGCTGGTGGGCGTACTCGGTCTTCGACAGCTGGCACGCTGCGTTCCTGGCGGGGTCCGCGACACTGGCCGTCGTCCTGGTGCTGTTCGTCGTCTTCCAGCGCAACGAGCCCGCCGACGTGGGTCTCCCCCGGCCCGACGCCCCGGAGACGACGGCCGAGGCGGCCGCCGCGCCCGAGCCGGCCGAGGCGCCGCCCGCCTCGCGCGAGATCTACCGCGAGATCCTGCGCAACCGCATGGTGCTGACGCTCAGCGCCGCGTACTTCCTGCTCAAGCCCGCCCGGTACGCGCTCCTGCTGTGGGGCCCGGTGATCGTCAGTGAACGGCTGCCCGAGGTGGGCAAGCTGGAGGCCACGCTGATCCCGGTGGCGTTCGGTGTGGCCGGCGTGCTGGCGCCGATGACGGTCGGCTGGATCTCCGACCGCCTGTTCTCGTCCCGGCGCGTCCCGCCGTGCGTCCTCTCGCTCGGTCTGCTGACGGTGATGCTCGCGGCGTTCGTGCCGCTCACCGCGACCGGCAGCACCTGGACGATGGTCGCCGTCCTGGCCGTGATCGGCTTCGGTCTCTACGCCGCGGACGCCCTGATCGCGGGCGTCGCGGCCGTCGACTCGGGAGGCCTGGCCGGGGCGGGCACCGCGACCGGTTTCGTCAACGGCTGCGGCTCCGTCGGCGCGATCCTCGGCGGCCTGCTCCCGGGGTTCCTCCCGACCACCGTGCTCTTCTACGGCTTCGCGGCCGCGGCGGCGCTCGCGGGAGCGGTCATGCTGCCGCACTGGAACCGGACGGCCGTGACGGCCTGAGGACCGCGGGGTCCGGCCCGGGGTTGATCAAGACTTTGCCCTTGGCCGGATCCCGCCCGCCCGGCCCGCCCGCATTCCGGCCATGACCGGCGCGCCGCCGCGATTTGCGATGGGGACCGTTCCACCCTGTCAAGCAAAGAGCGGCCGAAACCGTCGGGTCACCGGCCTCCACCGCGTTACCGGCGCGTTGACCGTACGCAGCGCCATGTCACACGCTCGACATATAGGTGCTGGATACAACTGGTTCGGCGCCAGAACGGCATGCAGGAGGAACGTATGTGTGGCATCACCGGCTGGGTCTCCTTCGATCGCGACCTGCGCGCTTCGGCCGACACATTGGATGCGATGACGCAGACGATGGAGTGCCGCGGCCCGGACGACCGCGGCACGTGGGCCGAGGGGCCCGCGGCGCTCGGCCACCGCAGGCTCGCGATCATCGACCTGCCGGGCGGGCGTCAGCCGATGACCGCCGAGACGCCGGGCGGCACCGTCGCACTCGTGTACTCCGGCGAGACGTACAACTACACGGAACTCCGCCGCGAACTGACCGGACAGGGCCACAGGTTCACCACCGACTCCGACACCGAGGTCGTGCTGCGCGGCTACCTGGAGTGGGGCGAGGCGCTGGCCGAGCGCCTCAACGGCATGTACGCGTTCGCCGTGTGGGACGGCCGCGAGAACAAGCTCGTGATGATCAGGGACCGCATGGGCATCAAGCCGCTTTATTTCTACGAGACTCCGGACGGCGTCCTGTTCGGGTCCGAGCCCAAGGCGATCCTCGCCAATCCGCTCGCGAAGCCGCGCGTGACCTTGGACGGCCTGCGGGAGCTGTTCACCTTCGTGAAGACGCCGGGCCACGCGGTCTGGGACGGGATGCACGAGGTGGAACCGGGCACCGTCGCGACCGTCGACCGGAGCGGACTGCGGCAGCGGGCGTACTGGAGGCTGGAGACCCGCCCGCACACCGACGACCGCGAGACGACGATCGCGACCGTGCGCTCGCTCCTCGACGACATCGTGCGCCGCCAGCTCGTCTCCGACGTGCCGCGCTGCACGCTGCTGTCCGGCGGCCTCGACTCGTCCGCCATGACGGCGATCGCGGCGCGGCAGCTCGGTGAACACGGCGAGACCGTACGCAGCTTCGCCGTGGACTTCGTGGGCCAGACGGAGAACTTCGTCGCCGACGAGATGCGCGGCACACCCGACACTCCGTACGTGCACGATGTGGCGAAGGCCTCCGGCACCGACCACCGCGACATCGTCCTCGACTCGAACGAGCTGGCCGACCCCGAGGTGCGCGCCCGGGTGATCCGGGCCCGTGACATCCCCGCTGGCTTCGGGGACATGGACGCGTCGCTCTATCTGCTGTTCCGGGCGATCAGGGAGCACTCGACGGTCGCCCTGTCGGGCGAGTCCGCCGACGAGGTGTTCGGCGGCTACCTCCAGTTCTTCGACGAGGAGGCGCGCACTGCCGACACGTTCCCCTGGCTGGTGCGCATGTCCCAGCACTTCGGCGACGACTCCGACGTACTGCGCGCCGACCTGGCCGCCGCCCTCGACCTGGACGGATACGTCCGCAACAGCTACACGGGCGCCGTGCGCGGCATCCGACGCCTGGACGGCGAGAGCGACTTCGAGTACCGGATGCGCCGGATGTCGTATCTGCACCTGACCCGTTTTGTGCGGGTCCTGCTCGACCGCAAGGACCGCGCGAGCATGGCCGTCGGCCTGGAAGTGCGCGTCCCGTTCTGCGACCACCGGCTCGTCGAGTACGTGTACAACACGCCCTGGTCGCTGAAGTCGTTCGACGGCCGGGAGAAGAGCCTGCTGCGCGAGGCGACCGCGGACGTGCTGCCGAAGTCGGTGTACGACCGGGTGAAGAGCCCGTATCCGTCGACGCAGGACCCGAAGTACGCCGTGGCACTCCAGAACCAGGCGAAGGATCTGCTCGCCCGGCCCTCGCACCGGGTGTTCGACCTGGTCGACCGGGAGCGGGTGGCGCGGGCCGCGCACCGTGACGCACCGCAGACCGAGCAGGCGTCGCGGCGCGGGCTCGAACGCACGCTGGACCTCGCGCTCTGGCTCGACATGTACAGCCCTGAACTGGTTCTTTCCTGAGCCCGGTCCCGCCCCGGCGGCAGCGTGCGGCGTCGGCCGGACGCTGCCGCCGGGTGCGGATCCGTCTCCGCGGAGTCCTCAGCCCGCGTAGACGTCCTCCACGTAGCGTCCGTCCGCGACCAGACCGGCGAGCCAGCGCTCGGCCGCGTCGTCGTCGGCTCCCGGTGTGCGGTCCCGGAAAAGGGCGCGGAACGCGTCGCGCACACCGGGCGCCATCCGGGCCCCGTCGCCGCAGACGTAGACGCGCGCCCCGGCCCCGAGCAGCGCCCACAGTTCGTCTGCCTCGGCGGCCACCCGGTGCTGGACGAAGGCGTGGCCCGCCTCGGGCGCCTCGCTGAAGACGGGGCGCAGGGAGACGGCGCCCGCGGCCTCGGCGGCGCGCAGTTCGTCGGCGTGCAGGAAGTCACCTCGGGGGTGGTCGCAGCCGAAGTAGCACAGGGCGGGCGCGAGCGGGGTGCCGGCGGCCAGCAGCGCGCCGCGGTCGGCGATGGCGCCGCGGAACGGGGCGAGGCCCGTCCCCGCGGCGATCATGACGACCGGGGACTGCGCGTCGTTCGGGACGCGGAAGACCTCGCGGCACGGCTGGACGCGCGCGAGCACCGTGTCACCGGGCCGCAGCCCGGCCAGGTACGCCGATCCGGTGCCGCGGAACCGGCCGCGCCCCGAGCGGGCCGGGACGTCGAGGACGGACACCATGAGGTCGGCGTGCGTGGGGCTCTGCTCGGCGCTCGACGAGATCGAGTAGTGCCGGGGCTTCAGCGGCGGGAGCAGGTCGAGGAATTGGGGCCAGGTCAGCGCGCCGCGCAGGGCGGAGTGGTCCTCCACGAGTTCGACGAGCGTGCACGGGTCGTCGGCGAGGGCCGCGAGGGCCGCCTTCTCGGGAGGGCAGGGGTTCGCCTCGGCGAGCAGCGCCACCTGGGCCGGGGTGGGTACCTGCCCCAACTCGACGTGGAATGTGAGGAGTTCACGGACGGTCAGCGGGCGGTCGAGCGCGAGCCCGTCGCGGCGCGGGCGGCGGGTCCTGATGTCGAGGACCGTGTCCAGGCCGACACCGAAGGCGGCGGCCGTCCGCTCGACGAGCGCGGGATCCTGGGCGGGCAGCACCGCGAGATGGTCCCCCGTGCGGTACGTGACGCCGTCGGGCAGCGCGAGGCGCACGAAGCGCTTGGTGCGCGGATGGTCGGGCGCGGTGAGGGAGCTTGCCTCGGTGACGGTGAACGGGACGAGCCCGTGCCGGGCGGCCGCGGCGTCGAGCGGCCCGCCGCCGATCTCCCGGATCTCGTACGCGCCCTCGGGCTCCGCGGCATCGGCCGGAGCCGCGTCGGGGTCCCCGTACTGCGTGAGGAGCGCGGCGCGCAGCCCGGTCGTGAACGTGCGGACGGTGGCATTGAGGTCGCCGGAGGCGTCGGCCGCGGCGCGCTCGCACAGGCGGGTGCCGCCGAGCGCGTCGAGCCGTTCGTCGATGCGGGTCGGTACGTGCTGGTAGGTGGCGGCCCAGTTACGGTCGCCCACGCCGAGGACCGCGTAGGTGACGTCGTCCGCGGCGCCGCCTTGCGCACCGTCGAGCCAGGCGGCGAACTCGGCCGCGTCATCGGTGGGCCGGCCGTTGTAGGAGGCCGCGACCACGACGACGGGGCGGTCGGTGGGCAGCGCTCCCGCGTGGGTGTCGAGCGGTGCGACGGCCGTGTCGCAGCCCAGCGCGGCGACGTCGTCGGCGAGCTGCTCGGCGAGGCCGCGGCAGGTCCCGTAATTGCTGCCGTGCAGGAACAGGACCCCGGTGCCGGGCCGCACCCGTGCGGGCAGCGTGTCCGGCGCTGGCGTCCGCTCCTCGACGGGCGCGTGGCCGGGCAGGGCCGGGTGGTTCCGGTCGGCGGACGTGCGCGGGACGAGCGTGAGGGTGAAGCCCTCGGGCTTGAGCGTCAGCGTCTCCTTGACCGTGAGCTCGTAGTCGGCGTGGTCGACGAGCCGGTAGCGGTGCACCAGGAGAGCGAGCAGCATCGTCGCCTCGTGGAGCGCGAACTGCCGCCCGATGCAAGCGCGTTCACCGGTTCCGAACGGCTTGAAGGCGTGCGGCGAGCGCGCGGCCTCCGCCTCGGGCGTGAACCGGGAGGGGTCGAACAGCTCGGGGTTGTCGCCCCACACGGGCTGCCGGTGCAGCATCGGCGCGAGGACGGTGACCGCCTGCCCGGCGCGCAGCGGGATGCGTCCGCCGAGGAGCGTGTCCTCGCGCGCGTGGCGGCTGAACGCGGCCGCGGTCGGCCACAGCCGCAGCGCCTCGTTCAGTACCTGCCGCGTGTACGTGAGCCGGCCGACCTCGTCGAAGGCGGGCTCGGGGTCGGCCGCGTCCCCGAACAGGGCGTCGGCCTCACGGCGTACGAGGTCGAGCACGGCGGGGTGCTTGGCGAGGTAGTACAAGGCGAACGACATCGCGCCGGAGGTGGTCTCGTGGCCCGCGATGAGGAAGGTGATGACCTGGTTGCGGATGTTCGCCGTGTCGAGCGCGCTGCCGTCGGGGTGGCGGGCGGTGAGCATCAGGCCGAGCAGGTCGTCGCCTTCGGGCGCGTCGGTGCGCGCCGCGATGACGTCGTCGACCACCTGCGCCAGATAGTCCGCGTCGGCCTTGAACGCGGCGTCGGCGGCCGAGTGGTCGGCTCCGGGCGTGCGGGCGAGCCGCTTCATCGACCATTCGAGGCAGCGGACCATGGCCTCCACGAAGGGGTGCGGCTCGGAGCCCTCGAAGGACCCGAAGTCGTAGCCGAAGCCCGCGAGTCCGATGGTGTCGAGGGTCATCCGCGTCATGTCGCCCGGCACGTCCACGGGGCTGCCCGAGCGCGCGGCGCGGTCCCAGGACTCGATGAGGCGGCGGGACACCTGGTACATCACGGGGTGGTAGGTCCGCATGGAGCCCAGGGCGAACGCGGGCATGAGGATGTCGTGGGCGCGGGCCCAGTTCGGTTCGTCGTTGTACGCGGTGAAGAGGCCGTCGGCCGTGAAGTTGCGGACGTTCTCCAGGGCAGGGCCGACGTGCTTGGCGAAGCGGGTCTCGTCGGCGAGTTCGGTGACGAGGTCGAGGTCGCTGACAAAGAGGGCGTCGCGGCCGTGCAGCCTGCGCACGAGTGCGGGGCCGTGGCGGCGCGTCAGCTCCATGGCCTGCTGGAGCGGCGCGGGTCCCGGACCCGTGGCGGAGATGTCGATGAGCGGAAGGCCGTCGGTGGGGGCCGGCGGGAGCAGCGCGGAGTCGGGCATGGGGGCGGCAACTGCCTTTCGCGGTACGGAGTTCGGTGCCTGTCCAGCTTGGTCCCGCGGCCCCGCCGGGCCGGGCCTGCGCACTACATGATTGTGTAGTGACCTGCGGCGATCCGTGCTTGCGCCCGCGGGGCGGACGTGCCATGGGTCCGGACGCGACAGGGCGCCGGACCAGACACGGGTCCGGACGTGACGGTCGGGGCACCGGACGTGACGGGAAAGGGGTGCGCGATGGACGGCGTGCTGTGGCGCAATCGCGCGATGCTGCTCTTCGACCGGATCCCGATGCCCGTCGCGGTGTGCGGACCGCGCGGGTCGATCATGCTGGCGAACGCGGCGATGGCCGCGGAGTGCGACACCACTCCCGGCCGCCTGAAGGGCCGGGACATCCTGCACCTGTTCCGCCCGCGGGACGAGTCGCAGCTCCACCGGATCGCCGAGGCGCTCCGGCTGCGGCGGCGCTCCCGCTACCAGGTCTCGGTCACCTGGGAGACGCCGGACGGGGCGCTGCGGGAGGGCGAGCTGACGGTGGATCCGGTCAGCGACACCGCCGAGCGGACGCCGGATCTGCTCGTCATGCTGCGGGTCGTCGGCGAACGCCCGGCCGCGCTGCCGGACCGGCCGCGGGCGACGGCGGGCGCGGCCGAGTCACGTGTCCTGGAGCTGCTCGCGGCCGGCGCGACCACGGCACAGGCGGCCCGCGAAACGGGCCTGACCACGGACGGCGTCAACTACCACCTGCGGCGCCTGACCCGCCGGTGGGGCGCGACGAACCGTACGGAACTGGTCGCGCGCGCCTACGCGTCGGGCGTGCTGATGCCAGGGGTGTGGCCGCCGCGGGCCGCGGCACCGGACGGCTGACCGGGGTCGGCTGACGGCTGGCGGCTTTCCGTTGAGGACGGGGCTATGCCTCGTCCATGCCCGGGACCGGCGCCCCCGAAGGCAGTCCGGCCTCGACGTAGGCGTCGTAGTGGGTCTTCCACGGGGCGAGCGTCCCCGCGTGCGGGCCGTCGAAGCTCTCGCCGCGGTCGGCCGCGTCCAGGGCGGTGAGGCAGACCTCCCAGCCCGCGGCGTTGCGGGCCGCGGTGTCGGCGGCCTCCAGGACATTGGTCAGGGTGAAGCGGGTGCGGCCGGCGTCGAGCGCCTCCAGGTCGAAGCGGAGTTCGTCGCCGCCCCAGCTGAAGGAGAGGTGGCGCGGGGCGTCCACGGCGAGGACGCGGCCGGTCGACTCCGGCATGTTCGGATCACCGTGGAAACGGATCACGCCGCCCGCGCGCAGCTCGATCTCGACCTGGGAGGGGAACCAATGTGCGAGCTCGGCGGGATCGGTGACGTATCGCCAGACCCGCTCGATCGCGTGGTCGTACGTGCGGGTGAAGCGGACGGCGGGGCGGCCGTCGTCGAGCGGGGCGTAGCTGCCGGTCGGTCCGGGGTGCGGGGTGGTCATGGCCTTCAGTCCTTCGCTGGTTCGTCGTCCTCGGGGGCGTGGGCGTCGAGGCGGCGCCCGAGTGCGTCGAGGCGGTCGTTCCACAGGCGCCGGTATGGCGCGAGCCAGGCGTCGAGCTCGGCGACCGGTCCTGGCTGGAGCCGGTAGACGCGTCGCTGGGCTTCCTGCTCGACGTCGACCATGCCCGCCTCGCGCAGTACCCGCAGGTGCTTCGAGGTGCTGGGCTGGCTCAGGCCGCACGCCTCGACGATCTCACCGACGGGCCGCGGACGCTCGAGCAGCAGCGCGACGATGGCGCGGCGGTGCGGGTCGGCGAGCGCGGTCCAGACGGCGGGTGCGGGCATGACTCCAATATGCCCTATCGGTTATATGCCGGTCAAGGAATGTAAGACGCTGCCGCGGTCATACGGCTGCGCCCGACGGCCGCCTCGGCCGCGGCGGGTCCCGGATAGTGTTCGAAGGTTGAAGCAGCACAGCTCGCGCCACCCGGACCCGGAGCCGCCATGTCCCAGCCGTCACTGTCGTCCCGCCCGTCCCGTCCGTACGTCCTGCTGTCCGCCGCCGTCTCGCTCGACGGCTGCCTGGACGACGCGGGGACCGAGCGCCTGCTCCTGTCCAACGCCGAGGACTTCGACCGGGTCGACGCGGTGCGCGCGTCGTGCGACGCGATCCTCGTGGGGGCGGGCACGCTGCGGGCCGACCGGCCGCGGCTCCTGGTCAGGTCGGCGCAGCGGCGCGCCGACCGGGTGGCCGGCGGGATGCCCGCGTATCCGCTGAAGGTGGCGGTGACCGCGTCGGGCGAACTGGACGCGGCAGACCCGTTCTGGACGACGGGCGGCGACAAGGTCGTGTACACCACCGACGCCGGGGCGCTCCTGGCACGGGAGCGGCTCGGCGCGCTCGCCGAGGTGATCGCCCTCGGGGCCACCGTCGACTGGGCGAGGCTGCTCGACGACCTGGCCTCGGCGCACGGTGTGCGGCGCCTGATGGTGGAGGGGGGCGCCCGGGTCCACACCCAGCTGCTCCAGAGCGGTCTGGCCGACGAGGTGCAGCTGGCGGTGGCGCCGCTCGTCGTGGGCGAACCGGACGCCCCCCGGCTCTTCGGCCCCGGCGCGTACCCGGGCGGCAGCCGGCACCGGATGCGGCTCCTGGAGACCCGCCCGGTCGGCGACGTGGTCCTGATGCGGTACGCGCCCTGCGCGCCCGGCACCGACGACTCCCCCACCGCGGCCGACCGGCACTGGCTCGCCCTCGCCTGTGCCCTCGCCGCCGACTGCCCGCCCTCGGAAACGGCGTTCAGCGTCGGCGCGGTGATCGTCGCGGGTGACGGCACGGAGCTGGCGCGCGGGCACTCACGCGAGGGCGGCGACCCGGTCGTGCACGCCGAGGAGGCGGCGCTCGCCAAGATCGACCCGGCGGACCCCCGGCTGGGGAGCGCCACCGTCTACAGCAGCCTCGAACCGTGCGCCCGGCGCGCGTCACGGCCCAAGCCCTGCGCCCGGCTCATCCTCGACGCGGGCGCGCGGCGCGTGGTGACGGCCTGGCGCGAGCCCGACACCTTCGTGGTGCGCGCCGACGGCATCGGGATCCTGGAGGGCGCGGGCGTGACCGTGGCGGAGATCCAGGACCTCGCTGAGGCGGCGATTCGTCCCAATAGGCACCTCATTCACGCCCCGAGTACACATAAGGAATGAATAAGCGCAGAATGAGGAGTGCGTGGCAGTCCGCCGCGCTACGCGGTCAGACTTCGCAAACCTAAGGAGTCGATTCTCATGGCCGACGTTCACCACAGGCCTGACCTCGCCAGTCACCCTGATGTCTCGGAAATGCGGGACCGGTACGCACGCGTACTCGGTGGCCGCGATGTCGCGCTCATGGACGCACCGGTCTTCCTGATCGGTCTCTACTGCGCCATCTCTCCCTGGGTGGTCCACTACAGCGCCAACCAGCCCCAGCTCGCGACCCATAACCTGATCATGGGCATCGCGATCGGAGTCCTGGCCGTCGGGTTCGCCGTCACCCCGACCCGTATGTACGGCCTCAGCTGGGCCATGTGCGCCATGGGCGCCTGGATGATCATCGCGCCATGGATCGTGGGCTCCAGCCCCGACGTGGGAGTCATCCTCAACAACGTGATCATCGGTGGTCTCATCGTCCTGCTCGGGCTCCTGTGCGCGGGCCTGTCGATGAAGAGCAGCCGGGCGACGTAGCAGGCAACGCCGCCCCACAAGAGTCGGCAGATCCAACGGAATAGGGAGTCAGTGACGGCCCGGGAGCGCTCACACCGCTCCCGGGCCGTCGCCGCGCCAGGGTGACGAAGGCGATGCCCGCGCAGACAGCGGCGAGCAGCGCCGCCCCGGTGGCTCCCGGAGCGGACGCCGTGCCGAGGATCCAGTTGCGCGACGTCCCGTGCGCGTCAACTCCGCGTACCGTCTCCGTGGTTCGGGATCCAGGGTTTCTCGTGGATACTCTCGCTTCCCCTGAGTCGTCGTCACCGGTCCGTCGAACGGGCTGTTCGTATAGGGATGCGCATAGGGATTCACATAGGGAAGGGACCGCTGATGACCGAATCCGATTCCGGGCCCCCGTCCGAGTCGGGCGCCGGGGTCCCCTGGGAAGCAGGCGCCCCCGGCGTTCTGCTCCTGCCGTCCGGACGGACGATTCGCGGGCGCGGTCTGCGCCGCCCGCTCCCGCCCGGCCCCTCGCCCTCTTACGCGGTGCATCTCCTCGGCCGTCGGCCGCCCGGCGTCCCGTGGGAGTCGCGCTGGCTGCGGTGGCCCGACTTCTGGCTGCCGAGCAGCCGCGACGAGGCATGGGAGGTGTTCGCGGACGCGTGGGAGCGGGCCGCCGGGGAGCGGGTCGAGTTCGCGTGCGGCGGTGGCCGCGGCCGGACCGGGACGGCACTGGCCTGCCTGGCCGTCCTGGACGGCGTACCGGCCGACCGCGCAGTGGAGTTCGTGCGCCGGAACTACGACGCGCACGCGGTGGAGACGCCCTGGCAGAAGCGGTACGTGCGGCACTTCGCCGGCTGACCCCGCCCGCGAGAGACGGCGGGGCACCGCGAGCGCCGGGCCGCGGAAAATGAGTTGCGCGGGCCTGCCGGTAGCCCCGCATCATGGTCGGGCCACGCCCCCGACAGCCCTGGAGCACGGAATGCGTCATTCCTTCGAAGCAGTTCAGCGCCCTGACCGGACGAACTCTTTCGAGGACTCGACCTTCCATGCCTTCCCAGCCCACGCGGCACACCCTGAACATCGGCATTCTCGCCCACGTCGACGCCGGTAAGACCAGCCTCACCGAGCGCCTCCTCTTCGACACCGGCGCGATCGCCCGCCTCGGCAGCGTCGACGCGGGCGACACCCGCACCGACACCGGCGAGATCGAGCGGCAGCGCGGCATCACGATCCGCTCGGCCGTCGCCGCGTTCACCGTCGGCGACGTCCAGATCAACCTGATCGACACCCCTGGGCACTCCGACTTCATCGCCGAGGTCGAGCGCGCCCTCGAAGTCCTCGACGGCGCCGTGCTCCTGCTGTCCGCCGTGGAGGGCGTCCAGGCCCAGACGCGGGTCCTCCTCAAGACCCTGCGCCGACTGCGGCTGCCCACCCTCGTCTTCGTCAACAAGATCGACCGGGCGGGCGCGCGGGACGAGGCGCTGCTCGACGAGGTCCGCCGCCGTCTGACCCCGCACGTCGTCCCGCTCGCGAAGGTCCACGACGCGGGCGGCCCGCAGGCCCGGACTGTCCCGCGAAGCCTCGACGACCCGGCTGTACGGGCCCCTGTGGCGGAAGCGCTCGCCGAGGTCGACGACTCGGTGCTCGCAGGTCTGGTCGACGGCCCCGAACCGACCGCCGCCGAACTGCGCCGGGTCCTCGCGGCACGCACCGCGGACGGCTCCGTGCACCCCGTCCTGTTCGGCTCGGCCCTCGGCGGCCAGGGCGTCGCCCAACTCATCGAGGAGATCCCCCGGTTGATTCCTCCCCGTCCCGCCGCACGGACCCCCGGGGCCGCACCGCGTGGCACCGTCTTCGCCGTCCGACGCGGCCCGGCCGGCGAACGTTTGGCCTATCTCCGCCTGTACGAGGGAGAAGTGACAGAGCGTCAGCGTGTGACGTTCCTCCGGGATGCGTCCGACGGCTCTGTCACCGAGATCCCCGGACGCGCCACCGGCCTCGACGTGGCCGGGCGACCAAGCCACACGCTCACGGCCGGGAACATCGGTGAGCTGCGGGGCGTGCCGGACGTCCAGGTCGGCGACCGGCTCGGCCCGCGCGACGGCCTCGACCGGGCGCCGGGCTTCGCGCCGCCCACGCTGGAGACCCTCGTACACGCCGTGCGGCCCGGCCGCTCGGCGGCGCTTCGGACCGCGCTCCTCGACATCGCGGGGCAGGACCCGCTCATCGTCGCGCAGGCCGCGCCCGACGGGAGCACGGCCGTGCTGCTCTACGGCGAGGTGCAGAAGGAGGTCCTGGCCGCGACCCTCGTCCAGGACTACGGCATCGAGGCCGTCTTCGAGCCGAGCCGCATCCGCTGCGTCGAGCGCCCCGCAGGCACCGCCGAGGTGTACGAGGACATCACGAACAACCGCGAGACGGGATTCTGCGCGACCGTCGGGCTGCGCGTGGAGCCGGGACCCCGGGGCTCCGGGCGGGTCTTCGCGTACGAGACGGAGCTGGGCGCGCTGCCCCGCGCCTTCCACCAGGCCATCGAGGACACGGTCCACGCGACGCTCGGCGAGGGGCCGCGCGGTTGGCCCGTGACGGACTGCCGGGTCACGCTCGTCCGCTCCGGGTTCTCGTCACCGGTCACTGTCGCCGGGGACTTCCGGGGGCTGACCCGGCTCGTACTGCGGCGCGCGCTGGACCGGGCAGGGACGACGGTGCACGAGCCTGTGCACGCGTTCGAGGCGGAGATCCCGCTGGAAGCGCTCGCCGCCGTGACGGCCCGGCTCTCCGCAGCGGAGGCCGAGTTCGGCAGCACGACGGGCGGCACCACGTCGTGGGTGGTCACGGGCACGCTCCCGGCCCGCAAGGTGCGGGAGGCCGAGCTCGCTCTGCCGGGTCTGACGCGCGGGGAGGGCGTGTGGTGGTCCCGGGTGTCCGGCGACCGGCTCGTCCGTACGCCGGAGCATGCGGCGTAGGCAACAGACACTCCCCTGCGTGGCTCCGCCTCCCCGGGCTCGCGTGTCGCGGCGCACGCGGGGCTGAGCCACGCTGGAGGGAAGCGGTACGCGACGCGGGAGCCGGAGGTGGCGAAGGGCATGGCCATGGAACCCGTCGAGGCGCTGGAACGGGTCGCCTTTCTCCTGGAGCGCACGCTGGCGCCCCCGTATCGCGCCGGAGCCTTCCGTACCGCCGCCCAGGTACTCGGCGCGCTGCCCGAGGGGGAAGTGGCCGAGCGCGCCGCGGCCGGGACGCTCGAATCGCTGAAGGGGGTCGGGCCCAAGACGGCGCAGGTGGTGCGGGAGGCTCTGGCAGGCGAGGTGCCGGCTTATCTGGAGCGGCTGGAGAGCGAGGGCGCGGCGGCGCCGCTCGCCGAGGGCGGTGAGCGGCTGCGCGCCCTGCTGCGCGGCGACTGCCATCTGCACTCCGACTGGTCTGACGGCGGCAGCCCCATCGAGGAGATGGGCCGAGCGGCGATCGCCCTCGGCCACGAGTGGGCGGTGCTGACCGACCACTCTCCGCGCCTGACGGTGGCACGCGGCCTGTCGCCGGAGCGGTTACGTGAACAGCTTGACGCAGTGGCGGAGTTGAACGAGCGCTGGGCGCCCTTCCGGCTGCTCACCGGCATCGAGTGCGACATCCTCGCCGACGGGACCCTCGACCAGGAACCCGAACTCCTCGACCGGCTCGACCTGGTCGTCGTGTCGGTCCACTCCAAGCTGCGCATGGACGCGCCCGCGATGACGCGCCGGATGGTGGCCGCCGTGACGAACCCGCTCGCCGATGTGCTCGGACACTGCACGGGACGGCTCGTGACGGGGCGGAACAAGGCCGGACGGGGCCGCCCCGAGTCGCAGTTCGACGCGGAGGCCGTGTTCGCGGCGTGCGCGGAGTCCGGCACCGCGGTCGAGATCAACAGCCGTCCCGAACGCCTCGACCCACCGCGCCGGCTCCTGCGCGAGGCTGTGGCGGCGGGCACGCTGTTCTCCGTCGACACGGACGCGCACGCACCGGGCCAGCTCGACTGGCAGCACCTCGGCTGCGCCCGCGCCGAGGAGTGCGAGGTACCGGCCGACCGCGTGGTGAACACCTGGCCGGCCGACGAACTCCTCGAGTGGACACGCACGCGCCGGGTTCCGAGCCGGGCGGGGTAGGTACGGGACGCGGAGTGCCGCGCACGCTTGCTACGCCTCCCCCGCCGCGCCCAGCTTCGAGCCGATGACCACGGTGGCGTACAGGTCGTCGTCCGTCACGACCCGGGCCGACAGACCGCTGCGGATGACCGCCGCGACGGCCTCGGCGGCCTGCTGTTCGCTGGTCTCCACGAAGAGGTGCCCGCCCGGGGCGAGCCACTGAGGCGCCCCGGCCGCGACGCGGCGCATGATGTCGAGCCCGTCGGCGCCTCCGTCGAGCGCCATGCGCCGCTCGTGGTCGCGGGCCTCGGGCGGGAGCAGGGCGACGTCGCCGGTGGGAACGTACGGGCCGTTGGCGGCCAGGATGTCGACGCGGCCCCTGAGCCCTGGGGGCAGGGGCGCGTACAGGTCGCCCTCGTGGACCTCGCCGCCGAACGGCGACACGTTCCGGTGGGCGCAGCGCACGGCCGCCGGGTCCAGATCGGCGGCGTGGAGTTCGGCGGGGTCGGCGTGGGTGGCGAGTGCCGCGGCCACCGCCCCGCTTCCGCAGCACAGATCGAGGACGACGGCCCCGGCGGGCGCGAGGGCGGCCGCCTGGCGGGCGAGGAACTCGGTGCGGCGCCGCGGGACGAAGACACCGGGTTCGAGCGTGATGCGCAGACCGCAGAACTCGGCCCAGCCGACGACGTGTTCGAGGGGCAGGCCCTCCACGCGGCGCTCGACCATCGCGGCGAGTTCCTCCGGCGTACGAGCCGTCAGGAGAAGGATGTCCGCCTCTTCCTCGGCGAAGACACAGCCCGCTGCGCGCAGCCTGGCGACGGCGGCGGGGTGGTCGTGGTGTGACGGGGGTGACGGGTGAACCGACATGTATGAAGCGTGACCTTTCGGGATGCCGATGGGGCTCCCGATGACCTGCGGCCACCTACGTCCGGCGGACCGCGGGGGTCTGCGAAGGGAGCACCCGACCTGACACAGCGGTAATGGGGCTCACCTCCTCGGCCGAAGCGCTGCTGGGAGCGGTAACACTACCGCAGCCGTCGCCCTGGCCCGGCCGGGAGTTGGGGCCGGGGCGAGTGGCTCGCGGGCCGCCGGACGGGCCCGTTCGCCGCGCATCGCGGGGCCGGACATGGTCACACCCTGTGACCGGTCACTACCCTTCACCCATTTGAACATTTCGGGCATATCGTGGATTAGGCGCACCAACGTGCTCACGCACACCGTCGCCGGCTTCCGTATCCCGAGCCGGCCTCCGCACATCGAACTGGACGACTCGGAAGACAGGGGGTCGCCATGCTGGCGGAACTGCTCACGGCCGTCGCCGCGGCCGCCTCGTTCGGCGCTGTCTACGCCGCCGCGGCGGCGCGTGTGGTCAAGCAGTACGAGCGAGGCGTGGTCTTCCGCCTGGGCCGGCTGCACGGCGCGGTGCGTGGGCCGGGGTTCACCACCGTCGTCCCCGGTATCGACCGCCTGCACAAGGTCAACATGCAGATAGTGACCATGCCGGTGCCCGCCCAGGACGGCATCACCCGCGACAACGTCACCGTCCGGGTCGACGCCGTCATCTACTTCAAGGTCGTCGACGCCGCCAGCGCGATCGTGCAGGTCGAGGACTACCGGTTCGCCGTCTCCCAGATGGCCCAGACCTCGCTGCGCTCGATCATCGGCAAGAGCGACCTGGACGACCTGCTCTCCAACCGCGAAAAGCTCAACCAGGGCCTTGAGCTGATGATCGACAGCCCGGCCATCGGCTGGGGTGTACAGATCGACCGCGTCGAGATCAAGGACGTATCGCTGCCCGAGACCATGAAACGGTCCATGGCGCGGCAGGCCGAGGCCGACCGTGAGCGGCGCGCCCGCGTCATCAACGCGGACGCCGAACTCCAGGCCTCCAAGAAGCTCGCCGAGGCCGCCGCGCAGATGTCCGAACAGCCCGCGGCGCTCCAACTCCGGCTCCTGCAGACCGTGGTGGCCGTCGCCGCCGAGAAGAACTCGACCCTCGTACTGCCCTTCCCGGTGGAGCTGCTGCGCTTCCTGGAACGGGCCCAGAACGCTCCCGCACCGCCCGCCGTGGAGCAGGGCGACCACGAGAAGCCGGCGAGCGCCGAGGAATGACGGCTCCAAGGTGGCGCGTTCGTACCGGCATGGACACAGCTGACGCGGCACGGCGGTTCGTCGAGACCTGGGAGCGGGGATGGGCGCGGCACGACGTCCCGGCGCTCCTCGCGCTCTACACGGAGGACTGCGTGCACCGTTCGATGCCGTTCAGGGCGCCGCACCGGGGCCGGGCGGCGCTCGCCGGCTATCTGCGCTGGTCGTTCGAGGGTGAGCGCCCGCTCGACGTGCGGTTCGGGCCTCCGGTGGTCGGGCCCGGCGGACTGGCCGTGGCCGAGTTCCGGGTGGTGGCCGAGGAGGGCGGCGAGGTCTCGACGCTGGCGGGCTGCGTGTTCGTACGGTTTCGCGGTGACGGGCTCGCAGTTGAGACACGGGACTACTGGCACCAGACCAGTGGTCGGCAGGAATCCGAGGGGGCCGCCTTGTTCCTCGGAGCCGAGCGCCACAGAACGCTCTGAGGGGTGGGGTGCCGGCCCATCCAACCCGGGACATCTGATGTCCGATGCCTTGGTAGCGTAGAAACGGCCCGGGCGGCGGGTCCCGGTTCATCCAGAGGTGGGGAGACCGCTCATGCCCGGTACCAGGCCGGTCCGGCCGCTGCTCCGGCAGGAAGTCGCCGACGGCATCAAGCGGTACATCCTCGAGAACAGGCTGCACCCCGGCGATCCGCTGCCCACGGAGACGGAGCTGTGCGAGGCGCTCGGCGCGAGCCGGTCCAGCGTCCGCGAGGCGGTCAAGATCCTGCACGCGCTCGACATCGTCGAGGTCAGGCACGGCCACGGCACGTACGTGGGACACCTGAGTCTGTCCGCCCTGGTCGAGAGCCTGACGTTCCGCGGGCTGCTGAGCCCCGACGACGACATGCAGGTGCTCGCCGACCTCGTCGACGTGCGTGAGCTGTTCGAGCGCGGCATGGCCGAGCGGATCGTCGCGTCGCTCAGCGGCGAGCAACTCGACGCGCTGGAACGCCTGGTGACCCGGATGAGCGACGCCGGCGTCGGTGGCGACGGCCGGAGCCTCATCGAGGCCGACCGCGCGTTCCACGCCCTGCTCGTCGCGCCGCTCGGCAATGACCTGATGGGCCAGCTGTCGATGGCCTTCTGGGATGTGTACGCCATTGTGGCCCCGCAGATCGACGGCTTCACGCACACCGAGCAGGCGGAGACCGTCGCCGCGCACCACAGCATCGTGACGGCGGCCCGCGCGGGCGACCCGGTGGCGTTCGTCCAGGCCATCGGTGAGCACTACGCGCCGGTCCGTCGGCGCATCTCCGAGGCCCGCACGCGCTCCTGACAGCCCTCTGCGGCGCCTCTTGGGTCCCGCGACGAAACAGGACACCTGACGTCCGCTGCCCTCCTTTCTGTCCGGACATCTGACATCGGATGCGCTCGCAGAACCTCCGCAGGGGTGACGCTTGCGTGACCACACCCTCCCTTGCGGCGACCGGGTGACCGTCGCGGGAATGTGGCCTCTACCCCTTGACCACCCCCGCCGGGTGCGACTTAAGGTGGCACAGGACGTAGGACGTCTTATGTCTGACGCCCTATCCCCTCTGAACCGAAGAGAACCCGGAGCACCGCCATGCCCCTGACCGCACCCCTGCGCGGAGTCGTCCCGCCCGTCTGCACCCCCCTCGACGAGGCGGGCCAGGTGGACACCGCCTCCCTCGCCCGTCTCGTCGAGCACCTCGTCGCGGGCGGCGTGCACGGACTGTTCGCCCTCGGCTCGACCAGCGAGGTCGCCTATCTGACCGACGAGCAGCGTGCCGTCACCCTGCGGACCGTCGTGGAGGCGGCGGCGGGCCGGGTCCCCGTGCTCGCCGGTGTCATCGACACGACGACCGCGCGTGTCATCGCCCACGCGCGCGTGGCCGCCGCGCTCGGCGCCGACGCCCTGGTGGCCACCGCGCCCTTCTACACGCGCACCCACCCCAAGGAGATCGCGGGCCACTTCCGCACCCTGCGCGCGAGCGTGGACCTGCCGCTGTTCGCGTACGACATCCCGGTCGCCGTCCACAGCAAGCTCTCCGCGTCACTGGTGCGGGAGCTCGCCGAGGACGGCACGCTCGCCGGCCTGAAGGACAGCAGCGGCGACGAGGGCGGGATGCGCCGGCTGCTGGTCGAGCTCGGCGGGCGCGAGGGCCGCGCGGACGGTCCCGCCTCGCACTTCGCCGTACTCACCGGATCCGAACTCACCGTGGACGCCGCCCTGTTGGCGGGCGTGGACGGCGTCGTGCCCGGCATCGGCAACGTCGATCCCGCCGGATACGTGCGCCTCTACGACGCCGCGCTGGCCGGTGACTGGGCGCTCGCCGCCAAGGAACAGGAGCGTCTCGTCGCGCTGTTCGGCATGGTCGACGTCGGCCCCGAGGCCGACATGGGGCGCAGCTCGTCCGCGCTCGGCTCGTTCAAGGCGGCGCTGCGGCTGCTCGGGGTCATCGAGTGCGGCAACACGGCGTTCCCGCAGATCCAGCTCGGCGAGGAGTCCGTCGCCGAGGTCGCACGGCACCTGCGTGCTGCCGGGCTCGCGCCGGTCCGATGACGGTCACGGGTCCCGCGACCGGCCTCGACGTCGGCGGCGCGAAGATCGCCGCCGCGCTCGTGGCCCTGGACGGCACGGTCCTGGCCCGGCACACCCGGCCCACGCCCGCCGCCGACGGACCCGACGCCGTGCTCGACGCGAGGAGCCTGCCGTGCGCGCCATCGTGACGGGCGCGGCCGCCGCGGGCCGGGTCCTGGGCGGTCTCGCGAACGCGCTCGGGCCGGACCGGGTCGTCGTCGGCGGCGGAGTGCCCTCACCGGCCCGGACGGCACCGTCGACCACCTCGCCGAAGCGGTGCCGGAAACCGCGTTGTCACCGTCCGACGGGCAGGTCCCCGCGGTGTCCCGCTGACACACCGGCCCCGCCACGGTCACCGTCTGTCCAGGGGCTGAGCTTCTCCGGATTGCGTACCGCCCAGATGTGAGTGATCCGGTCACCGGCGACGCGGGACGCGAACACGGTGACCGTGACGCCGTCCTGCTGGGCGACCAGGCCGGGCCGGCCGTTGACCGTACGCACCAGCAGTGTCTGGTCGGTGGTGAGGCGGGCGACGTTGAGACAGGCGTGGGCGACCCGTTCGCGACCCGTGACCGGCCGCCGCAGGGCCCCGACCAGGCCTCCGCCGGCGGCGATCACGGTGGCGTCGGGTCGAGCAGGCCCACGAGGGCGCTCACGTCCTTCGCCGCCCAGGCCCGCTTGAACTCCCGGACGATGCCGGCCTGCGCGGTCGTCGGCCCGGCCGGAGCCCGGGAAGCGCGGATGCGGCGGCGGGCCGAGGAGGCCAGCTGGCGGCAGGCCGCCGGTGTGCGGCCGACGATCTCGGCCACCTCGGCGAACGCGTAGCGGAAGACGTCGTGAAGGATGAAGGCGACGCGTTCGGCCGGCGTCATGGATTCCAGTACGACGAGGAAGGCCATGTCGACCGACTCGTCGAGGGTGATCCGGTCCGCCGGGTCCGCCGCGACGCCGTCGGTCCACTCCCGGCGTTCGGGCAGCGGCTCCGGGATCCACTCGCCCACGCAGCGCTCCCTGCGCGCACGGGCGGAACCGAGCAGATTGAGGCAGATGCGGCCGGCGACCGTGGTCAGCCAGGCGCCGGGGGCTTCGATGGCGTCGCGTTGCGGCCGGTCCATGGCATACCAGCGGACGAACGTCTCCTGCGCGACGTCCTCGGCGTCGGCCGGCGAGCCGAGGAGCCGGTACGCCAGATCGATCAGCCGGCGCCGCTCGCTCGTGATCGCGTCCAGGCCCGGATCGGGCCGGTGACCGTGTGCCGTCTCGGATCGGTCGGCCATGGTGTCGCGCACTCCCTTGCCTCGGCCTCGTACATGCCCTCCGTCTCTTTGACGGGACAGCCCTCCGGAATGTGACGTCGTTCCCGTCGCCTCACATTCCGGAGGGCTGCGTGGTCGTAACAGGCATACGGAACGGAGGAAGCCGATGACCGACTTTCAGGCGATTGCCGACCGCGTGGAGATCGAGGCGCTGCGCGGCGAGTTCACCGACGCGGCGATGATGCGCGACCGCGCCCGCCTCGCGTCCCTGTTCACACAGGACGGCGTGCTGCGGATGCCCGACGTCCCCATCGAGATGACCGGCCGGGAGGAGATCCGCACCGGGGGCGAGCGGCTCCAGGCCCAGTGGGACTTCTTCGTGCAGAACACGCATCCGGGCGTGATCCGGATCGACGGCGACACCGCGACCGGCCGCGCCTACATGCAGGAGATCGCGCGCGTGAAGAGCGGTTTCCAGGGCCTCAACTACGCGATCTACCACGATCGTTACCGCCGCACCGACGAAGGCTGGAAGTTCTCCGAGCGGGTCTACGAGATCCGGTACTTCGACACCACCCCGCTCACGGGCTCGGCGCCGGCCTGGGACCCCCACACGACCGAGGAGGCACGATGACCGTCTCGACTCCCGCCACACAGTTCACCGACCCGGCGCCCGCCGACCGCTTGGAGCGGGCGGCCGGCGCACTGGCGGGGCACGGCTTCACCGTCGAGATCCTCGATGACGCCACGGGCGCGCGGAACCGGGTGCAGGAGTTGATCCCGGAGAACGCCAGTGTGTTCACCGCGGCCAGCGAGACGCTGCGGCTGTCCGGCGTCGACGAGGACATCAACACCAGCGGGCGGTACCGGGCAGCCGTCAAACCCCGCGCGGTGACCATGGACCGGGTCGCCGAGGCGGACGACATCCGGCGCCTGATCGCCGTCCCCGACGTCGTCGTGGGCAGCGTCGCCGCGCTCACCGAGACCGGATCCCTCGTGGTCGCCTCGGCCTCCGGAAGTCAGTTGCCCGCGTACGCCGGTGGCGCCGGGCGCGCCATCTGGATCGTCGGGGCGCAGAAGGTGGTGCCCGATCTGGACACCGCACTGCGCCGCCTCGAGGAACACGCCCTCCCGCTCGAAACCGCCCGCGCCCTGGAGGTGTACGGACAGCCCAGCGCCGTCAACCAACTCCTGGTCCTCAACGCGCAACCCCTCACCGGCCAGGGAATCGTCCTGCTGCTCCGCGAGGCGATCGGGTTCTGAACGGGACGCCGGACGTGGCCTCCCCCAGCTGACGCCGGGGGAGGCTCACGGCGCGTGTGGGTGTCAGGCCACGACGTCGATGTACGTCGAGGGGCCGTAGCTGGATCCGCTGACCGGGGTGACGTACATGCGGACGGTCCTGCCCTCCTTGAGGTCTCCGCCCTTCCACGGGCTGCAGTAACCGGCGGTGTGGCCGCGGGTGTCGACGCGCCGGTCCATGATGCCGTCGTAGTCGTAGTCGAGCGCGGTCTCGATGCCCCAGCCGTCCGACTTGGTGTCGCAGGCGCGGATCGCGTCGCCGGGGATCGAGCCGTCCGGGTCGGCGTTCCACGTGGCGCTGCCGGCGCCGCTGGGCGCGTAGATGGTGACCGTTCCGGCCCAGGCCTGGCCTTGCAGGCCGACGACCAGACCGATCGCGCAGGCGCCGGTGGCGAGCGCTCTGATCACGGTGCTTCGGGTCTTCATGGTGTCCCCTCCCCTTGCCGGCGGACCGGTGCCCGCCGACGCTCGGGAGGAGAATGCCATACGTAGATCAACTTCGGGAGACGGGACGCCCGCTCTCCGCACCGCTCACTTCTCCACCAGCCGCTCCATGAGGGCGGTGGCGGCGGCGAGCGTGCGCAGTTCGGCCTCGTCGAGCTCGCCGGCCAGGGCCTGGACGAGCCAACTGTGCTTGGCGGCGCGGACCGAGGCCAGGGTGCGCCGGCCGCTCTCCGTGATGGCGACGACGGACTGACGGCGGTCGTCCGGGTCGGGCGTGCGCGCCACGAAGTCCTGTTCCTCCAGGGCGGCCAGGGTGAGCCGCATCGACTGGGGCCGCACGTACTCGGCGCGCGCGAGCGCGGCCGTGGTGGCGGGACCTTCGCCGTCGAGGCGCGCCAGTACGGTCCGCTGCGTCGGGGTGAGGAGGCTGTCGGGCGACGCGGTGCGCAGTCGCCTGAGCAGCCGTCCGACGACGGCCGACAGATCGGCGGCCACCTGTTCTGCGAGCGGATCGTCCGCGGTTTCTCGCTGCATGGCCTCACCGTAGAAGGTCGACAGGCAGCCTTGCAATTTCACCCTATTTCGCCTGACGGGTCGGCATGGGGAAACCATGCGCCGTCACCCCTCTTCCTGCTGGTCCGACCAGTCGGTATGTTCACCTCCTGCGGACCCATCCCGACTTGCCCTGACTCACCGCTTCAGCCCACGGAGACGCCATGACCCTGCACGCGCCCGGCATCCAAGGACACTGCGACGCGCGCTTCGACGCCGTCCGAGCCGCCTTCGAGGAGAACTTCGACGAGCGCGGCGAACTGGGCGCGGCCGTCACCGTCCTGGTCGACGGCGCGCCCGTCGTCGACCTGTGGGGCGGCTGGGCCGACGCGGCCCGCACGCGCGCGTGGGAGCGCGACACGGTCGTCAATGTGTGGTCGACGACCAAGGGGCCGACCGCCCTGTGTGCCCACATCCTCATCGACCGCGGCCTGCTCGACCCGGACGCGCCGGTCGCCACGTACTGGCCGGAGTTCGCCGCGGCCGGCAAGGGCGGCGTACTCGTACGGCATCTGCTGTCGCACCGTGCCGGGCTGGCCGGGCTGCGCGAGCCGCACTCCCTGGAGCAGCTCTTCGACTGGGAGCTCACCACGTCCCGGCTTGCGGCGCAGGAGCCCTGGTGGGAGCCCGGCACGGTCTCCGGCTACCACGCGCTGACGTACGGGTTCCTGGTCGGCGAGGTGGTCCGGCGCGTCAGCGGGCTGCTGCCGGGCGCGTTCCTGGAGCGCGAGGTGACGGGCCCGCTCGGCATCGACTTCACGATCGGGCTGCCGGACAAGGAGGCGGGCCGCGCGGCGGAGATGGTGCACCCGCGCGCGCAGGCCGACAGCGAACAGGCCGCGATCTTCGCCCAGTTGGCGCCGGCCGCCCTCGCCGCGCTGACCAATCCGATCGCGGGCGCGTCCGAGGCCAACACCGCGGCATGGCGGGCCGCCGAGATCCCGGCCGCCAACGGTCACGGCACGGCGCGCGCCGTCGCCGCGCTGTACGCGATCGTCGCGGGCAAGGGCCGGTCCGGCGACCATCAGATCCTGTCCCCGGAGGCCGCCGAGCGGATCCGCGAGGGTCAGGGCAGCTGTCGCGACCTGGTCCTGGGCGCCGGGTTCACGCACGAGACGGAGCTGGGCCTCGGCCTCTGGCTGAGCGGGCCGAACGGCTCGTACGGGCCGAACCCGCGCGCGGTCGGACACGACGGCTTCGGCGGCTCCTTCGGCTCGGCCGACCCCGAGTCGGGTGTCGCGATGGGCTATGTGATGAACCGGATGGGCCCTCACATCGCCGACGACCCGCGGAAGATGGCCCTGATCAGCGCCGTGTACGACGCTCTCGGCTGACATCCGACCGCCGGAAACCGGCCACCACGCGCCCCTCCCGCGCGCCCTTACCGCCGCGCAACCTTACGGTAACCACATGGGCAGTTCGCCAGGCTAATCTGCTAACTGCCCAAGAGGATTACGAGGCGACGCGACCAGGGAGCCGACCGGATGGCACGCGGCACGACGACAGCGAGGGCCTGCCTGATGGCCCTCACCGTCGGCATGCTCGTCCTCCAACTCCTGGTCAGGAGCGCCCCCTCCGCGTCCGCCCACGAGTCGGTGTCACACACCGGCGGCCCGGTCGCCACCTGCGACGACACCGACCTGCCCCGGAGTTCGTCCCACCACTACCTGCCCCGCGACCGGCACCGCGCCGAGGAGTACGTGCCCGACGGCCCCGTGCGCGGGGCCGCGTGCCCGTGGCAGGTCCAGGCCGGGGAGCCCGGCGTCGCGCCGACGGCAGGCGCCGGCGAGAGGTCCCCGCACCGCCAGCCGAGACGGGCGGCCGACTCCCTCCCCGTCATACTCCAGGTCTTCCGCTGCTGAGAGCGCCCTGGGCAGGAGCAGTTCCCGCGGGTCTTCGGCGCACCCTCCTGCCCGCCTCCCGTGACACTCAGCACGTGTAGGACTACGCGCCCCGCACGGGGCGCGCTGGAGGTATGCGCTCGTGAAGCGTTTGGTACCGCGGCAGGACTTCGCCGCGTCTCTCGTCGTGTTCCTGGTCGCCCTGCCGCTGTGCGTGGGCGTGGCCGTGGCGTCCGGCGTCCCGGCCGAACTCGGCCTCGTCACCGGCATCGTGGGCGGTCTGGTTGCCGGGTCCATGCCCGGCAGCAGTCTTCAGGTGAGCGGGCCCGCGGCCGGGCTCACCGTGCTCGTGTACGAGGCCGTGCAGGCGTACGGCCTGCCGGTGCTCGGCGTCATCGTGCTCGGGGCAGGGCTGCTCCAGCTCCTCATGGGCAGCCTGCGCCTGGGCCGCTGGTTCCGGGCGATCTCCGTGGCGGTCGTCGAGGGCATGCTTGCCGGGATCGGTCTCGTACTGATCGCCGGGCAGCTCTACGCGATGGCCGACACACCGGCGCCCTCCTCGGGGCCGGACAAACTCGCCGGGCTGCCCAGTCTGTTGATCGACTCGGCCTCCTCGCCGAAGGCGCTCGCCGCGCTCGCCCTCGGCGTGGGCACGATCGTCGTGCTGCTCGGCTGGAAGCGGCTGCCCAACGCGGCCCAGGTAGTGCCCGCGCCGCTCGCCGCGGCGGGGCTCGCGACGCTCGCGGCCGCCGGGTTCGGGCTGCCGGTCGCGCGGGTCGAGGTGCAGGGTCTGATCGAGGCCGTGCAACCGCCCGGCGCCGACGCGTTCGGGCAGCTCGCGAGCGTCGGGGTGATCGGCACCGTCCTCGCGTTCACCCTCATCGCCTCCGCCGAGAGCCTGTTCAGCGCGGCCGCCGTCGACCGGATGCACGACGGGGCGCGCACGTCGTACGACAAGGAACTCATCGCGCAGGGCGCGGGCAACACCGTGTGCGGGCTGCTCGGCGCACTGCCGATGACGGCGGTGATCGTACGCAGCTCCGCCAACGTCCAGGCGGGGGCCCGCACCAAGGCGTCCCGGATCCTGCACGGGGTGTGGCTCCTGCTGTTCGCGGCGCTGCTGCCCGCCGCGCTCGGCGTCATCCCGGTCGCGGCGCTCGCTGCCGTCCTGGTCCACGCGGGCTGCAAGCTCGTCCCCGTACGGCAGATCGTGGGGCTGTGGCGTGAACACCGGGGCGAGGCGCTGGTGCTGCTCGTCACGGCGGTGTCGATCGTGGCGGTCAGCATGTTCGAGGGCGTGCTCATCGGCCTGGCGCTCGCGGTGGCGAAGACGGCGTGGGAGGCCTCGCACGTACGGCTCGACGTCATAGACAAGGGCGCGGGACCGATCCAGGTGTATCTGACGGGCAACGCGACCTTCCTGCGGCTGCCGAAGATCCTCGACAGCCTGGAGGCGCTGCCGCAGGACCGGCCCGTCGTGCTCGACCTGTCCGGTCTTCACCACCTCGACCACGCCTTCGGGACGGCGCTGCGGAACTGGGTGGACCGGCACAGCGGCGCCGACACGGAGCCCGTCAAGGTCACTCCGGGCCAGGCGACTCCGGGGGGCTGAGACCGGCCCGTGCGGCGCGCTACGCCGTGATCGCGCCGAGCAGGGCCCGCGCGCACAGGTCGCGCACCTGATCCCGTGACAGCTCCGGCTCGTCGAGCCACTCCAGGCACACGGCCACCATGAAGGCCAGCCAGCCGCGGACGGCGAGCCGGAGCACAGGGGATTCGCCGTCGATGTGGGAGCTGTCGGGGTCGGCGGCGAGCGCCTCGACGATCTGGCGCTCCTGCGCGGCCAGGCCCTGCCGGTACACCTCGCGCACGGCCGGGTCGCCCGCGGCCTCGGCGCGGTGAAAGGCGCGGAAGCCCTCGCCGTGGGCCTCCACATAACCGAGGAACGTGTCCAGGCCCACGGCGATCTGCTCGCGCACGGGGATCCCGGGAACGGCCGCGGTCAGGCGCAGCATCCGCTCGCTCTCGCGCTGGACGACGGCGGCGAAGAAGTCCCGTTTCGTCGGGAAGTAGTGGTAGAGCAGCCCGCGCGAGACGCCGGCGATCTCGGCGACCTGCTCGATCCAGACGTCGTCGTACGTGCTCTGCGCGAAGAGCCGCGCACCCACGCTGAGCAGCTGTTCCCGGCGCTCCTGCGTGCTCAGCCGACGGCGCGTGCGCTCCTGCTCCCTGGCGGCCATGCCAGCACTTTACCCGCATTACTTGACGTGAATTCAATAGCGGGACCACACTGGGAGGCGTATTGAACCCACGTATAACAGCGGCTCGGGTACACGCACTCTCTACGTCCAGCAGGTGGGGATCATGGCTCAGTTGACGCAGCCGGCAACGGATTCGGCACCGCCGAAGGGCTTTCGCAGCGCCGAGCTCGGCTGGCCCGGACTCGACCGGATTCCGCACCCGCCGCGACGTGTGCCTTTCGTCGGCGACATCCTCGGCGCGAACGTGCGCACGCCGGTGCAGGACTCCATGCGGATCGGCAAGGAGCTCGGGCCCGTCTTCCGCCGCAAGGCCTTCGGCAACGAGATCGTGTTCGTCTGGGGCACGCGGTTCGCCGCCGACATGGCCGACGAGTCGCGCTTCGCCAAGCATGTCGGCCTGGGCGTGGCCAATCTGCGGCCGGTGGCCGGTGACGGCCTGTTCACCGCGTACAACCACGAGCCCAACTGGCAGCTGGCGCACGACGTGCTCGCTCCCGGTTTCGGCCGTGACGCGATGGAGGGCTACCACCCGCTGATGCTGGACGTCGCGGGGCGCCTGATGGCGGCCTGGGACGCCCGGGAGGCGGCGGGCGAGGCCGTGGACGTGCCCGGCGACATGACGAAGCTGACCCTGGAGACGATCGCGCGGACCGGTTTCGGCCATGACTTCGGATCGTTCGAGCGGGAGCGGCCCCACCCGTTCGTGACGGCCATGGTCGGCACGCTGTCGTTCGCGCAGCGCCGCAACGTGGTGCCACCGGCGCTCGCTCCCCTGCTCCTGCGGAGCGCGGAGCGGCGCAACGCCGCGGACATGGCGTACCTCAACCGGACCGTGGACGACGTCGTCGCCGCGCGGCGGGCCGCGTCCGGATCACGCACCGGCGGGCAGGGCGACCTGCTCGACCGCATGCTGGAGGTCGCCCACCCCGACACCGGGGAACAGCTCTCCCCCGAGAACACACGACGCCAGGTCATCACCTTCCTCGTCGCCGGACACGAGACGACGTCGGGGGCGCTGTCGTTCGCGCTGCACTATCTGGCGCACCATCCCGACGTCCTCGCGAAGGCGCGCGAAGAGGTGGAGCGGGTGTGGGGCGACGCGGACGAGCCCGCGTACGAGCAGGTGGCCAAGCTGCGCTATCTGCGCCGGGTTCTCGACGAGTCCCTGCGGCTGTGGCCGACGGCTCCGGCGTTCGCCCGCGAGGCCACCGTCGACACGACGCTCGGCGGGATCCACCCGATGCGCAGGGGTGCTTGGGCGCTGGTCCTGACCGCGCTCCTGCACCGCGACCCGGAGGCGTGGGGTGACGACCCGGAGGCCTTCGACCCGGACCGCTTCGCTCCCGCGGCCGTGCGTGCGCGCGCCCCGCATGTCTTCAAACCGTTCGGCACAGGTGCACGTGCGTGCATCGGCCGCCAATTCGCCCTGCACGAGGCGACGTTGGTACTCGGCCTGCTGCTGCGGCGTTACGACCTGCACGCCGAACCGGGCTACCGACTGCGTGTGGCGGAACGCCTGACGCTGATGCCGGAGGGCCTGCGGCTCAACCTGGGACGCCGGGCGAAGGTCCGTACAGCGGACTGAGTCCGACGCCCGAGTTCGACGACCGAGTCCCCCTCGGCTCTCGCGTCGAAGGCGAATTGTCAGACCCGTGCGCAAGAGTGGAGGCACATGTCTGTACATCCACGTCTTCGCCGAGCTGAGGGGCCCATCGATATGAACGCGACCAGGAGTGCCGAACTCGCCGCGGCCCAGGCCTGCCTGCGCCTGCTGCACACCGCGCGCGCCGCACTGACCGGATGCGAGCCGGCCACCGCCGCCTCACTGCTCGCCCTGCCGATCGCGGAAGCCGACGCGGCTCTGGACAGGGCGGGACTCGCGGGGAACGAGGCGTGGCTGCTGGAGAAGCTCTACGACTTGGGAACGGAGAAGCGCGTTCATACGTGAGGCAGGTGTACTCGTCGCGTACTCGTCCCCAGGTGAGGCGTGTGTGCGTCCGTAGGTGACCTGTGTACGTCCGCTTCCCGCGTTCCCGCGCATTCCCTCGACCGGTCAGGAGAGCTCGTTGACGATCCCACCCGTGGTCCCGCACCGCATCGACCCGGCCGGTGGCTGCCCGCACGCGGCGAACGCGCGGCTGCTCGACCAGGGGGTCGTCGCCCCGGTCGTGCTGCCCGGTGACGTCGAAGGCATGGTGGTCCTCGGCCACGACGCCCTCAAGGACTTCCTCGCGCACCCCGATGTCGCCAAGAGCGCCCGGCACTTCACCGCCCTGATCGAGGGCCGCATACCCGACGGCTGGCCGCTCATGACCTTCGCGACCGTGCAGGGCATGACGACCGCGGACGACGAGGACCACCGGCGGCTGCGGTCGCTGGTGAGCCGGGCGTTCACGGCGCGGCGCGTCGAGGCTCTGCGGCCGCGCGTCGAGGAGCTGACCGGCGAGCTGCTCGACGGGCTGGAGGCAGCCGTGGCCGAGGGCGAGGACGTCGTGGAGCTGCGGCGGCAGTTCGCGCTGCCGCTCCCGATGAGCGTGATCTGTGAACTGCTCGGTGTGGACGAGGAGTTCAGGGGACGGCTGCACCATCTGTCGGGCCAGGTCGTGGCCACCGACATCGGCCCACGCGAGGCAGTGGCCGCCAACCGTGAGCTGGTGTCCGTCCTCGCGGCGGTCGCCGCGTCCCGGGCGAGCCGGCCGGGCGACAACCTGACGAGCGCGCTGATCGCGGCGCGCGAGGAGGACGGCGACCGGCTGAGCGAGCAGGAGCTGATCGGCACCCTGCTCCTGATGATCGTCGCCGGGCACGAGACGACGCTGAACCTGATCACGAACGCCGTGCGCGCCCTGTGCGCCCACCCCGACCAGCTCGACCTCGTCCTGTCGGGCGGGGCGTCCTGGTCCGACGTGGTCGAGGAAACCCTGCGCTGGGACAGCCCCGTCAGCTACTTCCCGTTCCGCTACCCGAAGTGTGATCTGACGGTGGGCGGCACGGTGATCCCCCGGGGCACTCCGGTGCTCGCGGGCTACTCGGCGGCGGGGCGTGACCGGAGCGCGCACGGCCCGGACGCCGACCGGTTCGACGTCACCCGAGCCTCGGCCGCCCGCCATCTCTCGCTCGGCCACGGCCCGCACTACTGCCTGGGGGCGCCGCTCGCCCGTATGGAGGCCACCGTCGCCCTGGAGCGCCTGTTCACCCGTTTTCCCGGTCTCGATCTCGCCGCGCCCGACGCGGAGCCGGCGCGGAAGGCGGGCTTCGTGGGCAACAGCGTCGACCAACTCCCGGTGCGCCTGCGGCCGGTGGCCGGGGCGGCCTGAGGAACGGCACCCGGGATACCTGGTCCTACGCCGCGCGACCTGCGCCGATACGGTCCCTCCGCCCCTGTGCCCAGGTCCGCCCGGCCCCCCAGACTGACCCTATGGACGCCTCACACACCGACGCCTACCTCCGCCGCATCGCGACGCCGCGCCCCGCGGCGCCGACCGCGCAGGCGCTACGCACCCTGCACCTCGCACACCAGCGGACGTTCACGCGGTCGCTGGTCTGCTCGCTGGTCACGGACGAGGGCCGGCTGACCCTGAGCGGACGCACGCTGAAGACGACGGCCGGCGGCGAGCGCCGCAGTACGGAGCTCGCGTCCGACCGGGAGGTGCTGGACACATACCGTGACTCGTTCGGCATCGAGCTCGACCGGGTGCCGCCGGAACCGGCCGCCTGATCCGGCCCTGCGGCCCTCCGGCTGCGCACCCCTCTGCGGCTCTCCGGTCTCTGCGACTGCCCGGTTCTCAGCTGCCGGCGGTGTGCTCGGCGACGGTGCGGTCGAGGGCGGGGGCGAGCCAGTCGAGGGTCAACTCGGCGCGGCGCGCGAGCCACCCGGGGCCGGGGGCGGTGTCGGCTTGGCCTCCCTCGTACCGTCGGCGTTCGATGTCCGCCACGACCTCGGCGGGCGCGCCCAGTTCGGTGAGGACGGCGAGTGCCTCGGCCTTGCTGATCAGGGTTCCCTCGCGCAGGGTGACCGTGGCCCGGGCCAGGACCATCAGTCCCAGGTCGACCCAGACGTTCTCCAGCCACAACTCGGGGCGCCCGGTCCTGGGCCGCCAGTACCCGGCCAGGTCGGTGAGGATGTACTCCCTGAGCGTGCGGTCGTCCACCGGCGGCAGGGTGCCCGCGATGGGATCTCCATGGAGCACCAGGCCGTAGGTGTGGAGTTCGCGCCGAGTGATGGGCGTGACGGTGCGGGTGTAGGCCTCCCGGTGGGCCCAGGTGAAGTGCGTGCGGTCAGGGTCGTCGAGGTCCCCGTGCGGCATGTAGGAGCAGTGGAGGTGGGCCGCGAGGGGCAGTTCCGCGTCGATTCCCTCGTGCAGCGTGGCGAGCCGCGTCTCCTCGTCCGGCTCGAGCGGGTGCGGGACGACGACGATCAGGTCGAGGTCGCTGCGCCCTTCCTGATAGTCCCCACCGGCGAGCGACCCGTGCGCCCACAGCGAGAACGGGGCAGGCGATGTCTCGCGCAGCCCGGCCAGAAAGCGGTCGAGCAGGTCGGTCGTGGCCGCCGGATGTGCCTCCGCTGTAGTCATCCGGTCAGTCTGCCAGGAGTCAACTGGGCTTGTACGGCTGGTCCGTAGCGTTCGGTGATCTCCTCAACCGGGGCGGAGCGCACATGGGCGCCACGTGCGATTCCGTACATGACGCCGAGACCGAGGAGCAGGGAGACGGCAAGCTCGGCGCGCAGGCCCGCATCCGGTCCGTGCAGGCGCTCGGCGAGGCGGTCGCTGACCTGCGCACGGAAGTTGGCGCGCAGGATGTCGCCCTGTTCGCCGTGGAGCGGGGCGAACACGATGCGCAGGATGGGGTCGGCGCCGTGCTCGGACTGGCCGGTGAGGATGTGGCGCACCATGTGCCGGCCGAGGTCCTCGAGGGGCGCGTCGAGGAAGGTCTCCACGTCCGCCTCGAAGTTCATGACCTGGGAGAACAGGGCGTCCTTGTTGCCGAAGTACTTCAGGATCAGCGGGGCGCTGACCCCCGCGCGCTCGGCGACGGCCTTGAGGGTGATGTCGGTGTGCGCGTGCCGGGCGAGGAGGTGGCGGCAGGCGCGGATGATCGCGGTCTTGGTCGCCTCCGCGTCGCGGCGCGCCGGCCCCGACCGGTGGTCATCTCTCACACCGGAGGTGGATTCCGACGCGGCGGATGCCGTCGGGGCCGGGCTCGTCACGGGGTCACGCTCCTTCGAGGGCCTTGTCCGTCCGCCCGGTCGTGCCGCCGGCGGACGTGCGCCTTCCATTGTCCGCCGCGTCGGCCGGGACGGTGAACGCCGCCGCTGTCACCACGAGGGCGACCGCACCGGCCATGACGAAGGCCATCTGGTAGCCGCGCAGCGCGGGGAAGCCGGCGCCGGTGGCGTGGTGGACGAGGATCGCTGCGACGGCGGCGCTGGAGACGGCCTGGCCGATGGTCCGCATCAGGACGTTCACGCCGTTCGCGGACGCGGTCTGGCCCACGGGCACGGCCCGCAGGATGAGGGTCGGCAGCGCCGAGTACGCGAACGTGGTGCCGGTCGACACGATCGCGGCGCCCAGGACGATCACCCACAGGTCGCGGCTGTCCGCGATGCGGACGACATAGCCGAGCGCCATCGCGGCGCCGCCGATGGCGAGGCTCACGCGGGGGCCGCGCGCGGCGGAGACGCGGGCCGACACCGGTGACAGGAGCAGCATGATCACGCCGTTGGGCAGCAGGCACAGGCCGGTCTGCACGATGGAGAGGCCGAGCCCGTAACCGCTGGACCTGGGCGCCTGGACCAGTTGCGCCGTGACGAGCGAATTGGCGTAGAAGGCGAATCCGGCGAGCAGGGCGGCGAGGTGCGGCAGGCCGACGCGGCGGCCCACGGCGAGCCGGAGGTCCACCAGCGGTCGGTCGGCCCGCAGCTGCTGCCACGACCACAGCGCGAGGATCACGACGGCACCGGCGAACAGGCCGACCACGCGGGCGCTGTCCCAGCCCCACTGGCCGCCCTGCGACACGGCGAGCAGCAGGCAGACGAGGCCGCCGGCGAGCCCGGCCGCGCCGAGCGTGTCGAACCGGCCCGGTTCGCGTACGGGTGACTCGCGCACGGCCCAGCAGGCGAGCGCGAATCCGAGCGCGCCGAGGGCGCTGGTCGCCCAGAACATGACGTGCCAGTTCGCGTACTGGACGATCAGGGCGGCGAGCGGCAGGCCGAGCGCGGCGCCGATCCCGACGGTCGAGCTCATGAGGGCGACCGCGGATCCCGTGCGGTGGGGCGGGAGTTCGTCGCGCAGGATGCTGATGGAGAGCGGAACGACCGCGGCGGCCGCGCCCTGGAGCGCGCGTGCCGCGATCAGGACGCGGATGTCGGAGGTGAGCGCGCACAGCACCGACCCGCCGGTCATCAGCCCCAGCGCGAGCAGCAGCACGCGCCGCTTGCCGTACATGTCGCCCGCCCTGCCGAGCACGGGGGTGAGGACGGCGCCGGCGAGGAGGGTCGCGGTGACCGTCCAGGAGACCGCGCCGGGCGAGGCTCCGGTCAGCCGGGGCAGGTCGGGCAGCAGCGGGACCACGACGGTCTGCATGACGGCCATGAGGATGCCGCCGAAGGCGAGGACCGGGATCGTCAGCCGGCCACGCAGGCCGGACAGAGGAGCCATTTCGGGGCGTATGTCGCTTTTTATGTCGGGGTTTATCGCGGGCTCCATGGGCGCTCCGGTGGACGCCTCCAGGTCGGGGGCGGGAGGTGTGGTGAATTTCCATTCACCTACGTGGTGAATCAGTATTCACCAGAGCGCTCGCATATGGCCAGAGCGCCCGAACGAAGCCCCCGCATACCCCTGCATACCGGCCTGAACAGTCGGCCCGTCGCCGCCTCGCGCACCGCATCGACGAACCCCTGGAGGGCCGGCCGCGAGGGGGCCGTGTCGCGGATGGCCGCGCGGATCACCCGGATCGGCTCCGGTTTTCGGAGCTTGCGCAGGACGACGTCGGGGTGCCGGTTCCTCAGGCCCATCAGAGGCATCAGGCCGATTCCCATTCCGTCGCCGACGAAGCCCTGGGCGGTCGCGTGATCCTGGCTCGCGACGGAGAAGTCGGGGCTGAATCCGGCGGCGGCGCAGGCGTCGCGAAGGGCCTCCGCCCGCGCGGTGACGCACGGCGGGGCCGCGGCGCCGGCCGTTCCTGTTCCGGCCGCGGACCGCCAGCCATACTGCCGACCATGACTTCTGCTGCCACCATCCTTCGCGTCGGGCTCGTCGGCACCGGCGCCTGGGCCTCGAAGACGCACGCCGCCGCACTGCGGGCCCATCCCGGGACGGATCTCGTGGGTGTCTGGGGGCGCAGGCCCGAGGCCTCGGCCGCGGTCGCCGCCGCCCATGGGACGCAGGTCTTCGAGGACGTCGACGAGCTGTTCGCGGCGTGCGACGCGGTGGCGTTCGCGGTGCCGCCGGACGTACAGGCCCCGCTCGCCGCGCGGGCCGCCGCCGCGGGCTGTCACCTTCTCCTCGACAAGCCACTGGCCACGTCGGTGCCCGCGGCCAGGGAGGTCGTGGACGCCGCACGGGCCGCCGGGGTGGCGTCCGTCGTATTCTTCACGATGCGCTTCGCGAGCGTCACCTCCGGCTGGCTGGCCCGACAGGCCGCCGAGGGCGGCTGGTTCACGGGCCGGGCCGACTGGTACGGGGCCCTGTACACCCCCGGCGACACCTCGGAGCTGACCACGTCGCCGTGGCGGGTCGGGCGCGGCGCTCTGTGGGACGTCGGCCCGCACGCCCTGTCCGTACTGCTTCCGGTGCTCGGCGACGTCACGTCCGTGACGGCCGCGCGGGGCCCGGCGGACACCGTGCATCTGGTCCTCGCGCACGCCTCGGGCGCGTCCGCCACAGCGGCGCTGAGTCTGACCACTCCGGCGAAGGCGGCGGACGTCGCCGTGGAACTGCGCGGGGAGTCCGGCATCGCGTCGATGCCGACGGGCGGTGAGTCGGTCGACGCGTTCGGGGCGGCCGTCGACGCGCTCCTGGAGTCGGTGCGCACGGGACGGCCGCACGCCTGCGACGCCGCGTTCGCGCTGCGTGTCACGGAGATCCTCGCGACGGCCGAGGCCCGCCTCGCGTCACCCGGCGGCGAACCAGGCCCCGGCGAGTGAGTCGAGCGTCGCCTCCGGCGGCGCGGGCAGTTCCCGCAGGTACCAGGGCAGATCGCTGTACACGTGCAGGAGGGTGTACGCCATCACAGTGCGGGGCGCGAACGCGCGGCCGTAGGCCTCGGTGAAGCGGCTCATCAGGCGCGGGTCGCCCCCGGTGACGAACAGGCCGACGGCCACGAAGTCGTACGCCGGGTCGCCGATCATGGCGGGCTCGAAGTCGAGGAGTCCGGTCAGCTTGCGGTTCCGGGGGCCGACGACGAGGTGCTGGCGCATGAACTCCGTGTGCAGCAGGACGCGTTCGGGCCCGCGCGGCAGCGTGACGGAGTCGAGGAAGGCGGGGATCTGCTCCAACCAGCCCTCCGCGAGGCCGCGTTCGCGCTGCTGCTGTACGGCGCCCGCGCGCTGCCTGCGCATGAATGTGTCCCAGTCCTCCGGGCCCACCCCGCCTGCGAGGGGCGTGGGGTCGAGGGCATGCAGTGCGGCGAGGCATGCTCCGGCCTCGCCGACGATGCGGTCCTGGTCGGCGCGCGGGATGCCGGGCCAGGCCACGGCCAGGTCCGCGCCGTGCAGCCGGGACATCAGGACGTAGTGCCACCCGTTCTCGTACGCGCCCGCCGAGCGGACCTCGGGGGTGGGGACGGGGAGCCGGCCTTCGAGGTGGGCGAGGACCCGGGCCTCGGTGACGCCGTCCTTGGCGGAGGCGGCCGGAAACAGCTTCAGGACGTGCTCGTCACCGACGGCGTAGACGGGCTGAGTGCCCGCTTCGAAGCGCGTGAGCGGGATGCCGGTGAGGCCGAGCCGGGCGCAGAGGTGGTCCGCTCCCCGCCGCATGACCGCTTCGTCGGGGACCACGGCGTCCCATTGTTCGTCGGTTTCCACCAGGGGCAGCATGGCTCGCACCTTAGGGCGCGGGCCGGAGGGCCTCAATCGGGAATCCGGTGCCGTTGCCTGCCGAAAGCGGGTCCCGCCCGGGACTTGACCCGCGCGGCCCCTTCGGGGTCCGATCACCCATGGCCCCGCCGCGCGACCCAGGGACTGTGACCGCATGACATTGCAGATCAGCGCCACCAACCCCGAACACCCGGCCCTCCTCCTCGAACTCCCCTGGCACGTCCCCCTGGAGCAGTGGCCGGACGAGTATCTGGTGCCGCTCCCCCGTGGCATCTCGCGGCACGTCGTGCGCTACGCCCGCGCGGGCAGCGAGGTCGTCGCCGTGAAGGAGCTCGCCGAACGGCCGGCGCTGCGCGAGTACGAGCTCCTGCGCACCCTCGACCGACTCGCGATCCCCGCGGTCGACCCCCTCGCCGTGGTCACCGGCCGCACCGATACCGAAGGCGCGCCCCTCGAACCCGTCCTCATCACCCGCCACTTGGGCGGCTCGCTCCCCTACCGCTCCATGTTCGAGACGACGATGCGCCCCGGCACCGTGCACCGCCTCATGGACGCCCTCGCCGTCCTCCTCGTACGGCTGCATCTGGCGGGGTTCGCCTGGGGGGACTGCTCGCTGTCCAACACCCTGTTCCGCAGGGACGCGGGCGCGTACGCCGCCTACCTCGTGGACGCCGAGACCGGGGAGCTGCACCCCCGGCTCAGCGACGGGCAGCGGGCGTACGACATCGAGCTCGCCCGGGTCAACATCAGCGGCGAGATGCTCGACCTGGAGGCGTCCGGCGCCCTGCATCCCTCCATCGACCCGATCGCGTTCGGCACGGAGATCGGGGAGCGGTACGACGCGCTCTGGACGGAGCTGACGCGCACCTCCGTCTACCCGGCCGGCAAGCACCACTACATGGAGCGCCGCATCCGCCGTCTCAACGACCTCGGCTTCGACGTCGCGGAGATGCAGATCTCGCACGCGGACCAAGGGGACACCGTCACGTTCGTGCCGAAGGTCGTGGACGCGGGCCACCACCAGCGTCAGCTCCTGCGCCTCACCGGCATGGACGCCGAGGAGAACCAGGCCCGTCGTCTCCTGAACGACCTGGAGAGCTGGATGGCCACGCAGGACGACTACGCGCCGGACGATCCTCCCGCAAGTTCTCGGCTGCGCTCGAACAGGGGGGACCCCCATGGGGCGCGCGCCGAGGTCCTCGCGCACCGATGGGTGCGCGACGTCTTCCGCCCGACGGTACGCGCGGTGCGCGACCACGTGCCGGACCGGACGGACGCGGCCGAGCTCTACCACGAGCTCCTCGAACACCGCTGGTACCTGTCCGAGCGGGCGCAGCACGACATCGGTCTCGACGCGGCGGTCGCGGACTACGTCAAGAACATCGCCGGCCGCTCGCGCCCCTTCAACTCCCCCTCCGCGAACGGACCGCAGCCTCCCGCCTGACCGGAACTCTGCCGCTACGAAGATCGTCGGGGACGGAACCGGTGACGCGGCCCGGTCGTGGTACCACCGAGGAAGACGCACGACGAGGGGAGACGGACATGTCCGGGAGTGTGCGGGTCGACGGGAACAGTCTGGTGCTGCCGGGCGGTGCGCGGGTGCGGTTCGTGCGCACGCTGCGCCTGCCGGAGACCGGAACGCATCCGCTGCCTCCGGGGCTCGGCGAGTTCCCGGTGCGGCGGGTCGAGGACTACGCGGACTCGGTGCCGCCTCAGTGGCGGGCGCGCGGCGGCGTGATGCTGCCGATGTATCTGCGCGAGGCGATGTGGCTGAGCTTCGCGGGAACGGTCGAACCGGCCGCGCTCCAGGTGGGCGTGGGCAAGGTGTGCGCCATCTCGGGGCTGCCGTGGAGCAGCCGGCTGTCCCGGGATCCGCAGAACTACGTCGTGCTGCCTCGCCAGCCGTGGCTCGACGGCATCAAGTCCGGTAAGGGCACGGTACGGCAGTTCGTGGCGCTGCCCCTGGGGCTCGGCGCCACGGTCGAGGGCCAGGTCACGGGCGAGGAGACCTGGGGCGGGATCCAGCTCCAGGCCTTCACCCTGAGCGAGCCGGCGCTGGGGGCCTGGCGCGCGGAGGAGGCCCGCAAGCGGGAGGCCGCCGCGCGGGCGGTGCCGCCTGCTCCCGGCGGCATGCAGTGGATGGGGGGCTCCTCCGGCGGTTACGGGGCCGCGCCCATGCCGGCCGCGCCAGGTGCGGCGCCGATGCCGGCCGCGCCGGGTGGGGCGCCGCAGGCTCAGGCGGCGCGTTCGATGGGTCTCGGCGCGGGCGGCACGATGCGCCAGCAGGTGTTCCGGGACGACCGGCCCGCGTCCGACTGGGCCGAAACGGCCGCGGGCCGCGTATTTGTGCACCTGGTGACGCCGCCGGACTGGCGCCGCATCACGGGCGAGGAGCCGCCGCCGTCGCCGGTGGACCGGGCCGCGTACACGAGGGCGGGGCTGCCCTGGTTCAACTACTACGACGAGAGCGCGGAGGATCTCGCGCCGTCGGACACGCTGGGGGCGGTGAAGCCCGCGGGTGAGTGGCTCGGCGACGACCACGAGCCGTGGCAGGCGCCGGGCGCGCACCAGGTCAAGCCCCTGGGGGACGCGGGCAAGCCGGTGGAGGACGGCGACTGGTGAGTGCGCTGTGCGGCGGGGTCGGTCATCCGCCGGCCCCGCCCTGCGGCCGGCCCGCGTGCGCGGCAGCCGTCGCGCGGCTGGGCATGCGCGGGCGGCCGGTACCGTGGCCGCTACGTAATGGCGAGTGACGGCACCGGCCGCAGCCAGTGAGCCCTTGATCTGCCCGGGAGAAGTGCCCGAACTGGGCCAAGCGATGCACTTTCCGGTCACATGGATCGGAATATGACAACTGGCCTTGCACTGTTCCCGAAACGGATCCGAGGGTTCGACGGATACCCAACACCGGGAAATTCAGCCATTTTCGAGCGTCCCGGTCCAGGTGTCCCATCGGCGTGGCCGTGCAGCCCCTGGCGTTCAAACCAGCAGGTCGCCGACCCCACGGGCTCCATCATGACGCACTGGCTGATCGTTTTCTTCGGGCAATGTTTATTACCAAAGGCGATGGGAGTAATTAGACTGGACTCGCTCAACTCGGCGTGGACCTCAAGGGATTACCCACCATGAACAAGACGGCGCTCCGCGCCCTGCTCCGTGAACGGCGCGCCCTGATAGCCCCCGAATCCCACGGCTTCACCCGCCCCACGGGCCAGGGCCGGCGCGCCCCTGGCCTCTCCCAGCACCAGGTGGACCAACTGCTCCACCGCACCCTGGGGACGTACCACCGGCTGGAATCGGGCAGTTACCCGAACCCGCCGACCGATCTGCTGCGCGAAGTGGCTCACCTCTTCGATCTCAACGAGCAGGAATGGGTCTCTCTCTGCCGGTACGCCCTGCTTCAGGATCCCCCGGGCCCGCTGCGCCCGTCGTCCGGCAAGGAGATCCCAGGCATCTGGCAGGAGGCTGTCGACGGCATCGAGCACATGGCGTACATCACGGACGCCTCCTGGGACATGCTCACCTACAACAGCGCGTTCGCGGCGCTGTTCCCCGGCGGCCACGCTCCGGCGAACACCATGCGGTGGATGCTGCTCGACCCGGAGGGACGCAAGCAGCTGACCGACTGGGACACCGCCTGGGTGCCCTGGATCCTGCCGCAGCTGCAGGCGGCCATCGCCACGCGGCCGCATGACGAGATCCTGGCGCAGATCGAGAAGGAGGTCCTCGCCGATCCCCAGCTGGCCGGCGTCTACGAGGCGGGCGGCGCACTGTTCCACCCCGACGGACACGAACGCCCTCTGTGTCACACGGAGAAGGGCCCTGGCTGGGTGTCGATCTGCGCCGCACAGCCCATGACCGCGCCGGGTTCGCGCCTGTTCATCCTCATCTTCCGTCCGGGTCAGGTGCTGAATCACCCTCGGCCACCGATACTTCGAGCGCGTTGAAGTAATTTGAGCAGCACCCCCCACGCCCAACCCTTCCCTGTGGGAGCCGCTCGATGACCGCCTACGTCTCACCACCCCGGACAGTTCTCGGTGCCCACAAGGTCACCACCGAGGAGATATCCGACGACATCCGCACCCACCATCCGGATCACCCCCGGCTTGCCACGCTCCTGCGTGTAGTGGACAACTGCGGTGTACGGACCCGCTACTTCACGCGCCCCCTGGACTCCCCCACGATCTCAGGGGCGGCAGACGTCCACGAGCGCACCCAGGCCGCGTTCGACGACGCACTCGAACTGTCGGAGAACGCCGCGATCCTCGCCCTCGAGGCGGCAAACCTGCACACGAACGACATCGACGCGATCGTCACGACGCACGCAACGGGGTGGGCCGTACCCAACCTGGACATCCATCTCGTCAACCGGCTGGGCCTGCGCCCCACGACGCGCCGTATCGCGATGACCACCGCAGCCTGCGGCGGGGGCGCCCAGGCTCTCATCCGCGCTGCTGACCTGGTCGCCGTCCGCCCCGGCAGCAAGGTCCTGGTCGTGGCGTCGGAGGTCCTCTCCACCTCCTACAACCACAGCAACGCGACGATCGAGTCGATGATCTACAAGGCGCTGTTCGCCGACTCCGCCGCGGCGACCGTCGTCACCAGCAGCCCGCTCTCCCCCGGATTCGCCATTGAGGACACCTTCGAGTACACGCTCCCCGCGAGTCAGGAGCGGTATCGCGGGCGGCTCGACGCCATGGGAATGCACTTCGAGTCCACCAAGCAGGCACCCACGACCGCGGCCGAGACCCTGTCCGTGGTCGCGGACTGGGTCGGCGCACGTCCTGTCGACTTCGCGGTGATCCACCCCGGGAGCCACAGCATCATCTCCACCACGGGCGACACCTTCGGCCTCGGCGAACACGGCACCAGGCACTCGACGGAGTCGCTGGTCAACGAGGGAAACCTCGGCGGGGCCAGCGTTCTGCGCGTGCTCGAACGCACCCACAGCGACCCGCCCGCCGCAGGATCCCAGGGCCTCGCCGTCGCCTACGGCCCCGGCTTCTTCACCGCCGCCCTCCACGGCCACTGGCACGCCTGAAACGGCACCCAGCCCCTCATCCCATGCCCTCAGGCGGGATCGGCTCTCCCCGGCTCATGACGAACCGCAGGTCCGCGAGCGCCTCGAGGCCGGCGCGGGGGTCGCCGGAAACGGCGATCAGGTCGGCCGGGCGCCCCGGGGCGAGCAGTCCCGCACGGCCGCCGGCGCCGAGCGCGTCGGCGGCCTCCGTGGTGGCCATGTCGACGACGCGCGGCGCCGGCATCCCGATGTGCTCGAAGAACGTCAGGCTCTGGCGCAGGCCGTCGAACCCGGCGCGCTGCACCCCGGCGTCGGTACCGGCGATGAACCGAACCCCGCGCTCCGCCATGGTCCGCACCTGGCCGAACAGCCTCTCGGCGCGCTCGGCCCCGAACACGGCCGGCAGCTTCCGCCAGTGCGGACTGACGGTCGGGCAGACGCGGATCCCGCGCTCCACGATGGCGTCGAGCACGTCGTCGCGCAGATCGTTGCCGTCCTCGGTCATCCAGGTGCAGTGTTCGAGTGTGTCGACGCCCGCGGTCACCGCGGCCTCGATCCCCGCGGTGCCGTGCGCATGAGCGGCGACCGGCAGCCCGGCATCGCGCGCCTCCTCGACGACGACGGCCAGCTCCCTCGCGCCGAACTGGGCCTGCCACGTGGCCGGTCCGCCTCGCGTCAGGGCGCCGCCGGTCGCCATGACCTTGATCACGTCAGCGCCCAGCTCGGCGTTCCGCCGTACCAGGTCGCGCAGTTCGCCCTCGCCGGTGACCTCTCCGCCAAGGAACCAGCAGTGACCGCCCTTAGGGGTGACAGGCGTCGTCGCGGCGACGATCCGGGGTCCCGGTACCGCGCCGGACTCGATCTCCTGGCGCAGCCGCAGCGTGAGCCGCCCCCGGTCCCCCAGGTCCCGCACCGTGGTGACGCCGCTCGCCACGAGCCGCGCCGCACGCTCCCTCATGACGGCGAGCAGCGCCTCGTCGTCCTGCCCTTCGAGCGTCCCGACCGGGTCCGTACCCGCGTCGAAGACGAGGTGGACGTGCGCGTCGACGAGTCCCGGCAGCACGGTGGTGCCCGGCAGCGTGATGCGCTCGTGCCGCTCGTCCGCCAGGGCCTCGACGTCGGAGCGTCTCCCCGCCGCGACCACGGTGTCCCCGTCCGTGAGAACGGCACCGTCCTCGACACAGCGGCCGCCGGGACCGGTCACCACACGCGCCGCCGTGATCAACTTCCTGCTGCTCATCCTGACCTTCCGAACGGTCGGAAAAAGGGCACCCGGGAGTGTGTCATGAAACGGGCCCTATCGGGCAGGGCACCAAGGGTCATGCACCGCGAGGGGCTCAAGGGGAACAATGGACAGGCGGCACGGACCGGGCACCCTGGGAGCACGGGACCCGTACTTCGACAACGCGAAATACCTGACGATCGTGCTCGTGGCATGCGGGCACGCGTGGGAACCACTGACGTACGGGAGCCGCACCGTGACGGCGGTGTATCTGGGCGTGTACGCCTTCCACATGCCGGCGTTCGCTCTCATCTCCGGCTATTTCTCCCGAAGTTTTGACATGGCGCCCGGCCGGCTGCGCCGCCTCGTCGGCGGGGTCGTGGTGCCGTACGTGCTGTTCGAGGTCGCGTACACACTGTTCTACCGGTGGGCACAGGACGATCCGGAGTATCCGATCAGCCTGCTCGACCCCTGGTATCTGATGTGGTTCCTGGTCGCGCTGTTCATCTGGCGGCTCACCACGCCCCTTTGGCTGCAACTGCGTCACCCGGTGCCCGTCGCTCTGGCGCTGGCCGTGTTCGTGTCGATGACGCCCGACGCGGGCGGTGACCTGGCGCTCCAACGGGTGATGGGCTTCCTGCCGTTCTTCGTCCTCGGGCTGACGCTGCGGCCCGAGCACTTCGAGCGGCTGCGCACACGGCGGGCCCGGCTGTGGGCGCTGCCCGTGGCGGCCGCGGCGCTGATCGCCGCATACGTGGTGGCGCCCTGGTTCGACGCGGGCTGGTTCTACCACCGGGGCAGCGTCACCGGCCTCGGCGCCCCCGCCTGGGCGGGACTGGTCACGACCCCGGCCCTGTTCGCCCTCGCCGTCGTCCTCAGCGCCTGCTTCCTGGCGTGGGTGCCGGGACGCAGGACACTGTTCACGACACTGGGCACCGGGACGCTGTACGCGTACCTGCTGCACGGCTTCCTCATCAAGTCGTCCCGCTTCTGGGGCTGGTACGACCACCCGTGGCTGCACACTCCGGCGGGCGAACTGGCGGTGACCGCCACGGCGGTCGCCGTCATCACCCTTCTGTGTACGTCTCCCGTGCGGTGGGCCTTCCGGTTCGCCGTGGAGCCGCGCGTGCCGTGGGCGTTTCGGCGTACGGAACCGGTGCGGGAGGCCGAACCGCCGGTGACCGGCGTCCCCGGCGAGCGGGTCCTGCGCCCCTAGCCTGTGCCGAGTCGCCGAACCTTCAGCCGGACATTCAGCCGGCCCCCAGAGAGGCACCCTCGTGAACCGCACCCGCTTCCGCCGCTTCCGGCTGCTGCTCCCCGCGGCCCTGCTCCTCGCCTCCCTGCCCCTGCTCGGCGGCACGGCGCACGCGGGCGGCACGTGTTTCGCCACGCACGAGGACGCCCCGATCTACGCGGGCAACAATCCGTGGACGGACATCGTCGGCCATCTGGACCCGGGCATCCCGGTCAACGGCACACGGCAGGGCGCGGACGAGTTGTGGCGGGTCTCGCGTACGGACAACGGCGCGCCCCTCGGATTCATGCGCGCCGCCGACCTCACCTGCGACGGCGGCTGATCGCCTGCGCCGAGGAAAGCAGGGCGTGCATGCGCTCGTTGAGCTGCCCCAGGTCGTCGGCGGGCGCGTGGAACGGGAGGCGCACGTCGGCCTGGCCGCGGATGCGTTCGAGCCGGAGGGTGATCCCGTGCCGGTCGACGGCCAGGGGCTGGACCCGGACGACGCCGTGCAGGCTGTCCACGTCGACGAGCCGGGTGAGCTGCTCGACGGCTTCGGGGTGGCAGTCGGCAAGATGGGTGAGCAGGCGGGGTTCTGCCGCGGTGAGGGGGTCGGGCACGGTCTCGGCGAGTTCGTCGAGACCGATGCCCGTGCGACCGGTACGCGTCTGGAGTACGGCGCGGACGGGCCTGAGCACGAACTGCTCGCCGTCGGGCTCGAGCGCCCCGGACAGCAACAGACGCGCGCGGATCCGGTCCCTGACGGGTACCGGCGCGGCGTCCGCGAACTCGATGAGCGCGGTCGGCTCACCCCGGGGCGCGCAGACCACGGCGGCGGACAGGAGGCTGTCGGCCGGCGGCTGGATCCGTACCTCGCCCTCATCGGTGACGCGATGGGATCCGACGAGGTCCTCCCGCCCGATGTCCGTCGTCACTTCGCACGACCAGGCGGTGGCCAGAATTGATCGCGCGCGTGCCGCCGCGGTGGGAGCGGCGGCACTGATCTGTCGGACACCCATCCGAACCTCCTTAGGTAAGCCTTGCCTAACTTATCGGAGATTCGCGGAGGGGGCCAGTACGCGTGAGGGCGGCGAACGCCACGCGATCGGGCGGTGAATATGCCATACGCCCACGCGTGTCGGCCGGGAGCGGCATCATGCCGCCATGGACGGTACTGCCCTTCTGCGGGACCTCTTCACGCCGGACGAGTACGACGCGGTCCGCTCGCACGCGGACCACCTGGGCGTGACGGTGGTCGAGTACGTACGTCAGACAGCCGCCGAACGTGCCCTGGAACGACTGCACTTGGCGCAGGCCATGGAGGCGCAGGACCTGCGCCTGGGGAAGCTGTCGATACCGCACGTCGAGCGCGGCCGCTGCGGCGAAGGATCCCCCGCGCTGCAGCGGTTCCTGGACTCCCTGACGCATCCTCCGGAGGCGAAGAGCTGACGCGAACGGTCCCGAGCCGGATTGGCCGGGGCGCGCCGGGGCAACCGGCCTCCATGACCCCAGAGACTGCGGCACGTCGGAGAAAGGGCCAGGATCGCAAGGGCCGGGATCGCAAGGGCGAGGCACGGAAGCGGGCGCCACGGAAACCGGCGGCGCGGAAACCTGTGGCGCGCAAGCCGGCGACACGGAAGCCGGTGCCGTGGGGGCGGATCGTCGCCCGGGCGCTCATCGCCGGCTTCGCGTTCTCGGCTCTCGTGGCGTTCTCCGCGGTCCTCGCCCGGCTGACCCTGACGCCGTCCCCGGCGTCGGCGGACGTCGCGGGGTCCAACATGCGGCCGGGACACTCCCTGCGCCAGTACGCCGAGTCGTACACGTTCCTCGGCGCGTGCAAGCAGATCGGCGGGAATCTGCTGCTCGGTGCGCCCTTCGGGCTGCTGCTTCCGGTGCTCGTGCCGCGCAAGGGCCGCATGCTGCGGGTGCTCGCGGTGACGGTGCTCGTGATGGCGCTCGTGGAGCTGGCGCAGGGCGCGATCGTCGAGGGACGCGCCTTCGATGTGGACGACGTGATCCTGAATACGACGGGCGCCCTGATCGCCTACTTCCTGCTCGGGCGTCGCATCGGGCACAGCTACCACGCCCTCGCGCGGCCGTCGGGCCGTAACCGCTTGGCGATCAGAATCCCGGGGAATGGGGCTCGTTACCGGGGAACACCCGGCGCCACAGGCGACGGAAGGAAGTGATCGTCATGCGTGCGCCCAAGCGCGCCGTACGGCGGCCCGCACGCGTGGAGTACCTCTTGCCGCAGGGCTCGGGCTCGGCCCGCTGGGCCCGGCGCCTCACCCAGGAATTTCTCGCGGGACGGAGCGCCGGCGGCACGCACGACGCGGTACTCGTCGTCTCGGAGCTGGTCGCCAACGCGGCCCGGATCAAGGGCAGTCACTGCCGTATGAGTCTGTGCCTGGACGCGGACGAGCTGACCGTCTCGGTCCATGACGACAGCCCCCACCACCCGCGCCTCAAGCCGGCTTCCGTGTCCGCGGAGTCGGGCCGCGGCATCCCGCTCGTCGACGCGCTGTCACGCCGTCTGTGCGTGGTCCCGGACCCGTACGGCGGCAAGACGGTACGCGCGGTACTCGCCCACCCCTGACGGCCGGCGAGCACCCGGGCGGCAGCACTCCGTCCGCCGCCCGGCCTGATCGCCCGGCTCAGTGCCCCCTGGCGATCCACTCCTCCAGGTGAGGCGCCTCGGCCCCGATGGTCGTGCTGTCGCCGTGCCCGGTCCGCACGACGGTCTCCGGCGGCAGCGTGAGGAGCCGCTCCCTGATCGACTCTACGATGGTCGGGAAGTCGCTGAACGACCGGCCCGTCGCCCCGGGGCCGCCCGCGAACAGCGTGTCGCCGGTGAAGACGGCACCGAGGTCCGGCGCGTACAGGCTGACCGCGCCGTGGCAGTGCCCCGGCGTGTGCAGCACGGTCAACTCCACGCCCGCCACCGCCAGTTGCTGACCATCGGCGAGTTCTCCGTCAGGCGTGCGGTCGGGGTGCTTCTGCTTCCACAGCTCCGTGTCCGCGGGGTGCAGGAGGATGGGCGCCCCGGTGCGCTCGGCGAGCGCGGGCGCCGCGTCGATGTGGTCGTCGTGCGCGTGGGTGCACACGATGGCGACGAGCCGCCGGTCACCCACGGCCTCGGCGATCGCGTCGGCGTCGTGCGCCGCGTCGATCACGACGACCTCGCTGTCGTCCCCGACGAGCCATACGTTGTTGTCGACGTCCCAGGTGCCCCCGTCGAGGGAGAACGTGGCGGACGTGACGAGGTGTTCGATGCGCGCGCCCGCCATCAGAAGACCACCACCGAGCGCAGCACGTCGCCGTGGTGCATTCGCTCGAACGCCTTCTCCACGTCCTCCAGGGCGATCGTCTCGGTCACGAAAGTGTCGAGGTCGAGCCGGCCCTGCCGGTAGAGGTCGATCAGCATCGGGAAGTCGCGCGAGGGCAGACAGTCGCCGTACCAGGACGACTTGAGCGCGCCGCCGCGCCCGAACACGTCGAGCAGGGGCAGTTCGAGCCGCATCTCGGGCGTGGGGACGCCGACGAGGACGACGGTTCCGGCGAGGTCGCGGGCGTAGAAGGCCTGCTTGTAGGTCTCCGGGCGGCCGACCGCCTCGATGACGACGTCGGCGCCGAACCCTCCGGTCAGCTCGCGTACGGCCTCGACCGGATCGGAGGAGCGGGAGTTGACGGTGTGCGTGGCGCCGAGCTTCTTCGCCGTCGCCAGCTTCTTGTCGTCGAGGTCGATGGCGATGATCTTCCCGGCACCGGCGAGGTGGGCGCCGGTCACGGCCGCCGCGCCGACCCCTCCGCAGCCGATGACGGCGACCGAGTCGCCGCGGCCCACGTTGCCGGTGTTGATGGCGGCTCCGAGACCGGCCATGACGCCGCAGCCGAGCAGACCCGCTGCGGCGGGCGACGCCTCCGGGTCGACCTTGGTGCACTGCCCGGCGGCGACGAGCGTCTTCTCGGCGAACGCGCCGATGCCGAGCGCGGGCGACAGCTCCGTGCCGTCGAGGAGCGTCATCTTCTGCTTCGCGTTGTGCGTGTCGAAGCAGTACTGGGGACGCCCGCGCAGGCAGGCACGGCACTGCCCGCACACGGCACGCCAGTTGAGGATCACGAAGTCGCCCGGCGCTACCTCCGTGACGCCCTCGCCCACGGACTCCACGACGCCGGCCGCCTCATGACCGAGCAGGAACGGGAACTCGTCGTTGATGCCGCCCTCCCGGTAGTGCAGGTCGGTATGACAGACCCCGCACGCCTGGATCTCGACCACGGCCTCCCCGGGCCCGGGATCCGGCACGACGATCGTCTCGATCCGCACCGGCTCTCCCTTGGCCCGCGCGATCACGCCTCGCACCTGCTGCGCCATGACGATCAGCCCTCCACTCGCTCGTCGCATCGTTCTTCGCCATCTTCACAGACGGGCCCCCGATCCGGGGCGGGGTGACGAGGAGCGCGACCGCACGGGTCGCTAGCATCCGAAGCATGTCTGTCTACGAGAATGTCGAGATCGCCGCCCTCCAGGGCGGCCCCGCCGACCTCCCCCAGTACGAGGGCAAGGCCGTCCTCATCGTCAATGTGGCCTCGAAGTGCGGCCTCACCCCGCAGTACGCGGCCCTGGAGCAGCTCCACGCCGAGTACGCGGGCCGCGGCTTCAGCGTGCTCGGGGTCCCCTGCAACCAGTTCATGGGCCAGGAGCCCGGCAGCGCCGAGGAGATCGCCGAGTTCTGCTCGGCGACGTACGGCGTGACGTTCCCGATGACCGAGAAGGTCGAGGTGAACGGCGAGGGGCGCCACCCGCTGTACGAGCGTCTGGTCACCACGGCGGACGCGGAGGGCCACGACGGGGACATCCGCTGGAACTTCGAGAAGTTCGTGCTCTCCCCCAAGGGCGAGGTCGTCGCCCGCTTCTCGCCGCAGGTCGTGCCGGACGCCCCCGAGGTCCTCGCCGCGATCGAGGCCAACCTTCCCAAGTAGCGGTTACGCGGGTACTCCGCTCGCCGGCCTCCGTCATACCCCGCTCCGAACAGTCGGCGCGGGGTGTGTCGAAGGCTCCGTGGCCGACCGGGCCGGGCGCGATGACGGCGCGGCGGAACGGCTCGCCCGCGGCGCGGCCTCGCGCCGCTCCCCCGCGTCCACGACAATGGCTGCGATGGCACCCGAACCCGTCGAGTCCGCCCCCGGAATCCGGCTCTCCTCCGCCAGGGGTCGCTGGATCCTCGCCTGTGTCGTCCTGGCCTCCGGGATGGCGATGCTCGACGGCACGGTGGTGAATGTCGCCCTGCCGACCATCGGCCGCGATCTCGACGCGTCCCTGTCGAGCCTCCAGTGGGTCGTGAACGCCTACATGCTGACCCTGTCCGCCCTGCTCCTGTGGGGCGGAGCGCTCGGTGACCGGATCGGGCGGCGGCGCACTCTCGTGCTCGGCGTGGCCTGGTTCGCGGTCGCGTCGGCGCTGTGCGGGCTCGCCCCCGACCAGGGTGTACTCATCGCGGCCCGCGCGTTGCAAGGAGTGGGCGGTGCGCTCCTCACCCCCGGGTCGCTGGCCCTCGTACGGTCCTCGTTCTGCCCCGAGGACCAGTCGCGGGCCGTGGGCGCCTGGTCGGGGCTCACGGGTGTGGCGGGGGCGCTCGGGCCGTTCCTCGGCGGGTATCTGATCGACGGACCCGGGTGGCGGTGGATCTTCCTGATCAATGTGCCGCTGGCCGTGATCGTGCTGCTGATCGCGGTGCGGCACGTGCCGGAGAGCCGTGAGGCCGGGGTCGCCGGGACCCGCTTCGACATGGCGGGCGCATCCCTCGCCGCCCTGTGTCTGGTGGGCGTCAGTTACGCGCTGATCGGGTCGTCCGGCGGCGCGTCCCTCGTGTCGACGGCGCTGCCCGCCGTACTCGGTGTCGCGGCCGGCATCGTCTTCGTCTTCGTGGAGCACCGGCGCGCCGAGCCGATGCTGCCGCCCTCGCTGTTCCGCTCCCGGCTGTTCAGCGCGGCCAACGCGATGACGCTGTGCCTGTACGCGGGGATCGGCGGCATCCTCTTCCTCATGCCCGTACAGCTCCAGATCGCGCTCGGCTACAGCGCGCTGGAGGCGGGTACGGCGACGCTGCCGATCACCGTCCTGATGCTGCTGCTCTCCCCCCGTGCGGGCGATCTCGCGCGCCGTGTCGGGCCGACGCCGCCCCTGGTCGCCGGGCCGCTGATCGCGGCAGTGGGCCTGCTCCTGATGCTGCGGATCGGGCCCGGTGCGTCGTACGTGGCCGATGTGCTGCCCGCGGTGGCGGTGCTCGGTCTGGGCATGAGCGTGTTCGTCGCGCCTCTGACTGCCACCGTCCTGGCGTCGGTGGAGCCGGGCCGCGCCGGGCTCGCCAGCGGCGTCAACAACACGGCGGCCCGGATCGCGCAGCTCCTCGTGGTGGCGGCGCTGCCGCTTGCGGTGGGCCTGTCCGGGGACGCGTACACGCAGCCGGACTCCGTCAACACGTCGTTCCACCGGGCGGCCATGGGGTGCGCCCTGCTGTTCGCGCTGGGGTCGGCGACGGCCGTCGTGTTCATCCGTCCGGCGGCGGTCCGGCCGCGGCTGGAGGAGGCTCCGAAGCCGCAGTGCCGCTCGCATCTGGGTGTGGCGGCGCCGGCGTTGGAGCCCGGGCCGCACAAGCGGGACCAGGGGAAGGTTCCGTAGCGGCGGGCCTGCGGACCGGCTCAGCTCCCGAACGGGACCTGGGGTGCTGTCAGTGCTGCCGCTTCCTTGTGCGGGTGTGCCCAGAGCCCGCGCGCTTGCAGCCGCGGCAGGACGCCCTCACCGAACCAGTACGCCTCCTCCAGGTGCGGGTATCCGGAGAGCACGAACTCGTCGATGCCGAGGCGGTGGTACTCCTCGACGCGGTCGGCGACCTCGTCATGGCTGCCCACCAGCGCGGTACCGGCGCCGCCGCGCACGAGTCCGATGCCGGCCCACAGGTTCGGGTGGATCTCCAGGCTGCCGGAGCTTCCGCCGTGCAGGGCGAGCATGCGCTGCTGGCCCTCGGACTCGCTGCGCGCCAGCCCCTCCTGGACGGACCTGACGGTGGCCGGGTCGAAGCCCTGGAGGAGCCGGTCGGCCTCCGCCCAGGCCTGCTCGGCGGTGTCGCGCGTGATGACGTGCAGCCGGATCCCGAAGCGGACGGTGCGGCCCTCCTTCTCGGCGAGGCCGCGGATCCAGGCGATCTTCTCGGCGACCTGGGCGGGCGGCTCGCCCCAGGTGAGGTAGACGTCGCTGTGCCGCGCCGCGATCTCCCCCGCGACGGGCGAGGAGCCACCGAAGTACACCTCGGGAACGGGGTCGGGCAGCCGGGCGAGCCGGGCGTCCTGCACCTGGAGGTGTTCGCCCGCCAGGTCGACGGTGTCGCCGGCCCACAGCCTCCGGACGATCTCCAGGAATTCACCGGTGCGCGCGTACCGGGATTCCTTGTCGAGGAAGTCGCCGTAGGCGCGCTGCTCGCGGCTCTCGCCGCCCGTCACGACGTTCAGCAGAAGCCTGCCGCCGGTCTGACGCTGGTACGTGGACGCCATCTGCGCGGCGAGCGTGGGCGAGACGAAGCCGGGCCGGAACGCGACGAGGAACTTCAGGCGCTCGGTCTGCTGGCTGAGCATCGCGGTGGTCAGCCACGCGTCCTCGCACCAGGCGCCGGTGGGGGTCAGCGCGCCGACGAAGCCGAGGTCCTCGGCGGCGCGGGCGATCTGCGTGAGGTAGCCGATGGACGGGGGCCGGTCACCGCCCGCCGCGGTCACGGGTGTGCCGTGACCACCGCCGACGACGTGGCGGCTGTCGCCGTTGGTCGGCAGGAACCAGTGGAAGGTGAGGGACACGGGCGGACTCCGATCGCAAGGGACTACAACAGGCTGTCAACAGGCCCCGACTGGACCGGAGTTGACGCGTCAGCTCGCCGCGGCGAGCAGGGGCCTCGCGGTGCGTGTGAGCGCGCCGGAGAACTGGTCGACGACGCGGCCGAGCGCCTCGGCCGACCCCGGCGCGACACCGACCGTGCCGTCCGGGGCTACGGTGATGTCCTTGTCGAGGGTGAACCACCCCTGGACGATGTGGTCGGCGCCCATGGAGTTGAGGACGGGCCGCAGCGCGTAGTCGAGGGCGAGGACATGGGCGGTGGTGCCGCCGGTGGCGAGCGGCAGCACGGTCTTGCCGTCGAGTCCGTACTGCGGCAGCAGGTCGAGGAGCGCCTTGAGGAGCCCGGAGTACGCGGCCTTGTAGACGGGCGTCGCGACGACGACCCCGTCGGCGCGGGCGAGGAGCTCGGTCGCCTCGACGATGGCCGGGTGGGCGAAGTCCGCGCCGAGGAGCGCCTCGGCGGGCAGGGCGCGGACGTCGAGCGCATGGACGTCGTGGCCCTGCGCTTCGAGCCGCGCGTCGAGGTGACGCAGGAGTCGCGCCGTGCGGGAGGTGGCGGACGGACTTCCGGAAATGGAGAGGACGGTGGCCATGACGGGACCCTTCGGACTGGAATTCGGCACGTGGAACACGGGCACTGCGAAAGGACCGAACGCGGGAAACTCGGGAGTGCCGGAATTCAGGAATTCACGCGTGCCGAATACACGGTGCGGTTCAGTGCGGTGTGGTGGGAAGCCGTGCGGAAACCGATCGGCACGGTGGAGGTTCGACGACGGCGGTCGCCGCGGAGGCGGCCTGGTCGCCGGGGCGCGTGTGGCTCGTCAGAGGGCGCGGCAACAGAAGGAGCTGGAGACGCGCGCGAGGTCGACATGGCGTCGCCGCGTGAGGTCCAGTCTCGTGTTCATGCCACCGATCCAACCAGGGGCGCGTCGCGCCAGTCAAGAAACCTCCGTGCCGGTCTCGCATCGCGGAACGGCCTTTTGATGACGGGAGAATAGACACGAAGGGCGAGTCCCTTTCGGGAATCCTTTGGCGAGTGCGGTTTATTCGGCGCGAGCCCGTACCCTCGTGCGCCGCACCGCGACCCGGTGCACGATGGCTGCATGCTGTTCTCCCGGCTCGCACAGGTGTCCCAGGAGGTCGCGGCCACCAGGGCGCGGTCGCGGAAGATCGCGCTGCTCGCCGAGCTCTTCCGGGCGGCGGAGCCGGACGACGTAGCGATCGTGATCCCTTACCTGGCGGGACGCCTCCCGCAGGGGCGTCTCGGCATCGGATGGCGGGTGCTGCGCGACCCGGTGGCGCCGGCCGCGCAGCCCCGGCTGACGGTCCAGGACGTCGACGCCGCGCTGACCGCCCTCGGCAATGTGGCAGGCGCCGGGTCGCAGGCCGAACGGACCCGTCTCGTCGGGGAGTTGATGGGCGCCGCGACCGAGGACGAGCAGCGGTTCCTGTTCGGTCTGCTCACCGGCGAGGTGCGGCAGGGGGCGCTCGACGCGGTGGCTCTGGAGGGGCTGGCGCGGGCGACCGGCGCGTCGCCGGAGGAGGTCCGGCGCGCGGTGATGCTGACCGGGTCGCTCCAGGTCGTGGCACAGGCCCTGCTGACCGAGGGCCCGGACGCGCTGGGCGAGTTCCGACTGACCGTCGGGCGCCCGGTGTTCCCGATGCTGGCGCACAGCGCGTCCTCGGTCGGGGAGGCCGTGGACAAGCTCGGGGCGTGCGCGGTGGAGGAGAAGCTGGACGGCATCCGCGTACAGGTCCACCGCGACGGCGACGTCGTAGGCGTCTACACGCGCACGCTCGACGACATCACCGACCGGCTGCCCGAGGTCACGGCCGTGGCCGCCGGGATCGACGGGGACCGCTTCATCCTCGACGGGGAGGTCATCGCGCTCGACGGGGACGGCCGGCCGCGCCCGTTCCAGGAGATCGCGAGCCGTGTGGGTTCGCGGGTGGACGTGGTGACGGCCGCCGGGTCCGTCCCCGTGGTGCCGGTGTTCTTCGACGTCTTGTACGCGGGCGGGGACGAGCTGCTCGATCTGCCGTTCGCCGAGCGCCACGCGTGCCTGGCGCGGCTGGTGCCGCAGGTGATGCGGGTGCGGCACGTCGTCGTTCCGGACGGAGAGGACGCGGCGGCCCGTGGGGCGGCCGACGCGTTCTTCGCCGACGCCCTGCGCCGCGGTCATGAGGGCGTCGTCGTGAAGGCGCTCGACGCCCCGTACAGCGCGGGGCGGCGCGGCGCGTCCTGGCTGAAGGTGAAGCCCGTACACACGCTGGACCTGGTGGTGCTCGCGGCGGAGTGGGGGCACGGCCGGCGCACGGGCAAGCTGTCGAATCTGCACCTCGGTGCGCGCAGGCCGGACGGCTCTTTCGCGATGCTGGGCAAGACGTTCAAGGGGCTCACGGACGCGCTGCTCGCCTGGCAGACGGAACGGCTGCGGGAGCTGGCCACGAGCGACGACGGACATGTCGTCACGGTGCGGCCCGAGCTGGTCGTGGAGATCGCCTACGACGGTCTGCAGAGGTCCACCCGCTACCCGGCCGGCGTCACGCTGCGCTTCGCGCGCGTGGTGCGGTACCGCGAGGACAAGAGGGCCGAGGACGCGGACACGGTCGAGACGGTGCTCGCCGCGCACCCGGCCCCGTAACAAGACCGTTCCTTTGCCAAATATTGGGGCCGATAGGGTGACACCTGGCGCCCGGTAAGTGCAGGCGCCATGCATCACCCAGGACAAGCACGGACAAGGGGAGAGCTGTGCCCGCTTCACGTCTGAGCCGCACGCCACTGCCGGGGATCGGCTTCCGGTACGACCTGACCACCCGCGACCGACGCCAGGTGTCGGTGGTCGCGCACCGGGACGGCGGGCGCACCCTGAGCGCCTACCGGACCGACGACCCGGACGCCTGCGACCTGTCGCTGAAGCTGACGTCCGGTGAGGCGGCCGCGCTGATCGACGCGCTGATGCCGTCCCACCACAGCCCCAACCTGCTGCACACCACCGATCTGGGCCTCGTCGCCGAGCGCGTCGAGATCGGCGCGACCTCGCACTGGAACGGGCGCCTGCTCGGCGAGACGCAGCTGCGCACCGAGACCGGCGCCTCGATCGTGGCCGTGCTGCGGCGCGCCGAGGCGATCCCGTCGCCCACCCCCGACTTCCGGCTCGCCGGCGGGGACACCGTGATCGTCATCGGCACCCGCGAGGGCGTGGAAGCGGCGGCGACGATACTCGGAAGGGAGTGATCGGATGCACTCCGCGGTGTTCCTCATCGAATTCGGGGCGATCATCCTCGCGCTCGGCCTCCTGGGCAGATTCGCCGGGCGGTTCCGGTTCTCACCCATCCCCCTCTACCTCCTCGCGGGCCTCGCGTTCGGCGAGGGCGGGCTGCTCCCGCTCGGCGCGAGCGAGGAGTTCGTGGCGATCGGCGCCGAGATCGGCGTCATCCTGCTGCTGCTGATGCTGGGCCTGGAGTACACGGCCAGCGATCTCGTCAGCAACCTCAAGACGCAGTACCCGGCGGGCCTCGTCGACTGCGCGTTCAACGCACTGCCGGGCGCCGCGGCGGCGCTGCTGATGGGCTGGGGCCCGGTGGCGGCCGTCGTCCTCGCCGGTGTCACGTGGATCTCGTCGTCGGGTGTGATCGCCAAGGTGCTCGGCGACCTCGGCCGGGTCGGCAACCGGGAGACCCCGGTGATCCTCAGCATCCTGGTCCTCGAGGACCTGGCGATGGCGGTCTATCTGCCGATCATCACGGCGCTGCTGGCAGGGGTCGGCTGGGCGGCGGGCGGTGTCACGCTGGCCATCGCCCTCGGAGCGGCGGGCCTCGTCCTGTTCCTCGCCGTTCGGTACGGCCGTCACATCTCCCGGTTCGTCTCCAGCGACGACCCGGAGAAGCTGCTCCTGGTGGTGCTCGGCCTGACGATCCTGGTCGCGGGGATCGCGCAGCAGCTCCAGGTGTCGGCGGCGGTCGGCGCGTTCCTCGTCGGCATCGCCCTGTCCGGTGAGGTCGCCGAGGGCGCCCACTCGCTGCTGCTGCCGCTGCGCGACCTGTTCGCCGCCGTGTTCTTCGTCTTCTTCGGCCTGCACACCGATCCCGCGAGCATTCCGCCGGTCCTGCTTCCGGCGCTCGCTCTCGCGGTCGTCACGGCCTGCACGAAGATCGCAACCGGCTACTGGGCGGCGCGGCGGGCGAAGATCTCCGTCAAGGGCCGCTGGCGTGCCGGCGGCGCTCTCGTGGCGCGCGGCGAGTTCTCCATCGTCATCGCGGGCCTTGCGGTCACGGCCGGGATCGAGCCCAGGCTCGGTCCGCTGGCGACCGCGTACGTCCTGATCCTCGTCATCGTCGGACCGCTGACGGCACGCTTCACCGAGCCCGTCGCGATGCGCGTCTCGCGGTGGCGGCAGCGCGGCGACGCACCGGCCCCGGCGGTCACCGCGGGCGCGGGGATCGTGCCCGCGCCGCGGGACGCGCAGGAGCCGCTCGGCCCCGAGGCCGAGGCCCAGTCCGGGCGGGCATCGAACTCCTCGTCCTGATCCGGTCACCCGCCCGGTCGTCGGCCGTCCAGGTCGCCGCCCGGAGCGGGGGCCTTCGGCGGGGGGCGGGGGCGTCAGAGTCGCCGTACTCGGAGGGCCGCACGGAGAGCGCCGTTCACCTGTAGCCCGCCGACACTGGTCCCATGGCGTACAAGAAGCAGAGCGCGGGCCTGCTCCTGTTCCGGCGCTCGGCCGCCGGTACGGAGGTGCTGCTCGGACACATGGGCGGCCCGTTCTGGGAGCGGCGCAAGGCCGGGGCGTGGACGGTGCCGAAGGGCGAGTACGAGGACGACGAGGAGCCGTGGGCGGCGGCGCGCAGGGAGTTCCAGGAGGAACTGGGACTTGCGCCGCCCGACGGCACGCCCATGCCGCTCGGCGACATCGTGCAGTCCGGCGGCAAGCACGTCACCGTGTGGGCCGTGGAAGGTGACCTCGACCTGGACGGATTCGTGCCCGGCACGTTCACGATGGAGTGGCCGAAGGGCTCGGGGCGCAGGGCCGAGTTCCCCGAGCTGGACCGCGCGGCCTGGCTCGGGCTCGACGCGGCGCGTCCCCTTGTGGTGCGGGCGCAGACCGTCTTCCTCGACCGGCTCGCCGAGCACGTCTGACGGCCGCGCCACCGGGTACCCGGTCCGTCCGCGTTGCGCGGCGCGACGTGGCGCGGCAAGGTCGAAGCACCGCGCAGAGGAGGTCACCCCCATGCCCATCGCGACGGTCAACCCCGCGAACGGCGAGACGCTCAAGACGTACGACGCCCTGACCGACGAGGAGATCGAGCACCGGCTCCTTCTCGCCGCCGGCACGTTCCGCACGTACCGCACCACCACGTTCTTCGAGCGGGCCCGGCTGCTCCAGGCCGCCGCGGACCTGCTCGACGCGGACCGTGACGACATCGCGCGCGTCATGACCACCGAGATGGGCAAGCCCGTCGTGGCGGCCCGCGCGGAGGCCGCGAAGTGCGCGAAGGCGATGCGCTGGTACGCGGAGCACGCGCAGGAGCTTCTTGCCGACGAGCACCCCTCGGCCAAGGACGTGGAGGACTCCGGCGCGGTCAGCGCCCATGTCCGCTACCGGCCGCTGGGCATCGTCCTCGCCGTGATGCCGTGGAACTTCCCGCTGTGGCAGGTCGTACGGTTCGCCGCGCCCGCCCTGATGGCAGGAAACGTGGGACTGCTCAAGCACGCGTCGAACGTGCCGCAGACCGCGCTCTACCTCCAGGATCTGTTCCGCAGGGCCGGGTTCCCCGACGGGTGTTTCCAGACGCTGCTCATCGGCTCGCGCGCGGTCGAGGGCGTACTGCGCGATGAGCGGGTCGTGGCGGCGACGCTGACCGGAAGCGAGCCGGCGGGGCGTTCCGTCGCCTCGATCGCGGGCGACGAGGTCAAGAAGACAGTCCTGGAGCTGGGCGGCAGCGACCCGTTCGTCGTGCTGCCGTCGGCCGACGTGGCGAAGGCGGCGAAGGTCGCTGTGACGGCGCGGGCGCAGAACAACGGGCAGTCGTGCATCGCGGCGAAGCGGTTCATCGTGCACACGGACGTGTACGACGAGTTCGCCGAGCTGTTCGTCTCCGGGATGCGGGCCCTGCGGGTGGGCGACCCGATGGACGAGAACACCGACGTCGGGCCGCTCGCCAGCGAGCAGGGCCGCTCCGACCTGGAAGAACTCGTGGACGACGCCGTGGAGAGCGGCGCGACGGTGCTGTGCGGCGGCCGACGGCCCGAGGCGTACGCCAAGAGCGGCTGGTACTACGAGCCGACGGTCATCACCGACATCACGGAAGACATGCGCATCCACCGCGAGGAGACCTTCGGCCCGGTCGCCACGCTGTACCGCATCGGCGACCTGGACGAGGCCGTCGCCCTGGCCAACGACACACCGTTCGGGCTGAGTTCCAACGTGTGGACCCATGACGCGGCGGAGATCGACCGCTTCGCCCGCGACATCGAGGCAGGCGGCGTCTACGTCAACGGAATGACCGCCTCGCACCCGGCCTTCCCGTTCGGCGGCGTCAAGCGCTCCGGCTACGGCAGAGAGCTCTCGGCCCACGGGATCCGCGAGTTCTGCAACATCACTACGGTATGGGTCGGGGCCTGAACCGTCCGCGCCGGCCCTTGAGGTCAGGGATCAGGGGCGGGCCTGCGGCATGACCCGTGGGGCACGCACCATGAACACGTCGACCGGGTCCTCCGATTCGAGGGTGAAGCCGTGGCGCTCGTAGAGGCGGCGGGCCGCGCTGCCCTGGATGACGTCCAGGCGTACGGTTTCGCCCGCCGCGTCGGCCCGGTCGAGCAGTGCGCGCAGGACGGCCGTGCCGAGACCCCTGCCCTGCTGTTCCGGGGCGAGGTAGAAGTGCTCGATCCACTGGCCCCCGGACTGTGCGGGGCGCATCGTGACGCTGCCCGCGAACGCGCCGTCGGCCAGGACGACGGAGGTGTACCGCTCGGAGAAGGTGTCGCGCAGCCGCTGCCGCACTCGGTGCTCGTCGTAGCGGCCGAGGCGCACCAGGTCCGGTCGCATGACGACGGCGCGCAGCTCGGCGATCGGCTCCACGTCGGCAGGCCGGGCAGCCCTCAGCTCCCACCGGACGCCGGGCGGCCGGCATGCCTCAGAAGCCTCCTGACCAGGCGGTTCCGCGTACTCCGTCGTGCGTATGTCCATCGCCGAAGTATCACAGAGGCCACGTACGTCCCGGTGCGCCGCCCGGGGGCAACGGCTGAGGTTCGGCCCCCGCACGTGAGTTGGCGGGGGCCGAACCGCGCACTACGCGCGCGTGACGGTCAGCCGCGGGCCGCCAGCAGGTGGTCCATCGCCAGCTGGTCGAGGCGCTCGAAGGCCATGCCGCGGGCGGCGGCCGCCTCCACGTCGAAGCCCTCGAAGGCGCTCGCGTCGGCGAGCAGCCCCGACAGACCGTCGGCAGCGGTGGGCTGCATCAGCTCGTCGAGCCGCGAGGCGCGCAGCGCCTCCTGAACCTCCGGGTCGGCCCGGAACGCGGCCGCACGCTCACGCAGGATCAGGTAGTTGCGCATGCAGCCCTCGGCCGACGCCCACACGCCGTCGTAGTCCTCGGTGCGCGGCGGCTTGAAGTCGAAGTGCCGCGGCCCCTCGTACCCGGCGGTCTCCAGCAGGTCGACCAGCCAGAACGCCGAGCGCAGGTCGCCCGCGCCGAAGCGGAGGTCCTGGTCGTACTTGATGCCCGTCTGGCCGTTGAGGTCGATGTGGAAGAGCTTGCCCGCCCACAGCGCCTGGGCGATGCCGTGCGAGAAGTTGAGCCCCGCCATCTGCTCGTGGCCCACTTCCGGGTTCACGCCGTACATCTCGGGCCGCTCCAGGCGCTCGATGAAGGCGAGGGCGTGGCCGACCGTGGGCAGGAGGATGTCGCCGCGCGGCTCGTTCGGCTTCGGCTCGATCGCGAACTTCAGGTCGTAGCCCTGCTGGACGACGTACTCGCCGAGCAGGTCGAACGCCTCCTTCATCCGGTCGAGCGCGGCCCGTACGTCCTTGGCCGCGCCGGACTCGGCGCCCTCGCGTCCGCCCCAGGCGACGTACGTCTTCGCGCCGAGTTCGACGGCGAGATCGATGTTGCGGATGGTCTTGCGCAGGGCGTACCGGCGTACGTCCCGGTCGTTCGCGGTGAACGCCCCGTCCTTGAAGACGGGGTGCGTGAAGAGGTTCGTGGTGGCCATCGGGACGATCAGGCCGGTGGCGTCGAGGGCCTGGCGGAAGCGCTTGACGTGGGACTCGCGCTCGGTGTCCGAGGCCCCGAAGGGGATCAGGTCGTCGTCGTGGAACGTCACCCCGTAGGCGCCGAGGTCGGCCAGGCGCCGCACGGACTCGGCCGGGTCGATGGCGGCGCGGGTGGCGTCGCCGAACGGGTCGCGTCCCTGCCAGCCGACCGTCCACAGGCCGAAGCTGAACTTGTCGTCGGGGGTGGGTCGGTACGTCATGTCGCGGCTCCTCGTCAGTCATGCCTATTTCGTCATGGCACTTTACAAATTAGTATGCAGACACGTCGCTGGGAAGAGGCATCTGGGGGGAGCATTAGGTGAACGCTCTGTCGCACATGCACTTCGGACTGCCACGGAATCGTCTTGTCGGGAACGGGAGAGCCGCATGTCATCAGCCGATGGACCACTCGTCGTCGGGGTGGACAGCTCCACGCAGTCCACGAAGGCCCTGGTCGTCGACGCCGCCACGGGCGCGGTCGTGGCGAGCGGCCAGGCACCGCACACGGTGAGCGCGGGGCAGGGCCGCGAGAGCGACCCCGAGCAGTGGTGGACCGCCCTGTGCGAGGCGCTGCGCCAGTGCGGTGAGGCGGCGCACCGGGCCTCGGCGGTGTCGGTCGGCGGTCAGCAGCACGGCCTCGTCACGCTCGACGCCGCCGGCCGGCCGGTACGTCCCGCGCTGCTCTGGAACGATGTGCGCTCGGCGCCCCAGGCCCGCCGCCTCATCGACGAGGTGGGCGGCCCCAAGGCGTGGGCCGAGCGGGTGGGCAGTGTGCCCGGGGCCTCGTTCACCGTCACCAAGTGGGCATGGCTGGCCGAGCACGAACCGGACGCCGTACGCGCCACGGCCGCGGTGCGGCTGCCGCACGACTACCTCACACAGCGGCTGACCGGCGACGGCACGACGGACCGGGGCGACGCCTCGGGCACGGGCTGGTGGGCCTCGGCCACGGAGTCGTACGACGACGACATCCTCGCGCGCGTGGGGCTCGATCCGGCGCTGCTCCCCCGGGTCGTGCGCCCCGGAGAGGTGGCCGGTACGGTCCACGGCTCGGGTGAACTTCCCTTCTCCAAGGGGACGCTGGTGGCCGCGGGCACGGGCGACAACGCGGCGGCCGCCCTCGGCCTCGGACTCCGGCCCGGCACCCCGGTCCTCAGCCTCGGCACGTCCGGCACGGTGTACGCGGTGTCGCGGCACCGTCCCGCGGACCCGACCGGCACCGTCGCCGGCTTCGCCGACGCGCGCGGCGACTGGCTGCCGCTCGCGTGCACCCTGAACTGCACGCTGGCCGTCGACCGGATCGCCGCGCTGCTCGGCCGGGACCGCGAGGCCGTCGAACCCGGCGGCGACATCACGCTGCTGCCCTACCTGGACGGCGAGCGCACCCCCGACCTGCCGAACGCCTCAGGGCTCTTGCACGGACTGCGGCACGACACCACGGGAGGCCAGCTCCTGCAGGCCGCCTACGACGGTGCCGTCCACGCCCTCCTGGGCGCGCTCGACCTCGTCCTCGACGCGGACGCCGACCTGTCGGTGCCGCTGCTGCTCATCGGGGGCGGCGCCCGGGGAACGGCCTGGCAGCAGACCGTACGACGACTCTCGGGCCGTGCCGTGCAGGTGCCCGAGGCCCGCGAGCTGGTCGCGCTCGGCGCCGCGGCACAGGCCGCCGGGCTGTTGACCGGGGAGGATCCGGCGGCGGTGGCACGGCGCTGGGGAACGGCGCAGGGGCCTGTTCTGGATCCTGTGGAGCAGGACGAGGCGGCGCTGGCGCGGATCTCCGGGGTACTCTCCGACGCGGCCCCGCTCCTGGACAGGGGTCCGCGCTGACCACCCCGCCGACCGAGGATCCAGGAAGGCCGACGGCCGCGTGCGCCGGCCCGACCCCATGGGAGCGTCCGGAGGCATGACCGCACCACTGCACGAGCCCCGGCCCGGCACGCCCGACACCCAGCAGGCCATGCGCCGGCGCAACCTCTCGCGGGTCATGCACGCCGTCGCCACGGACGGACCGCTGTCGCGGGCCACGGTCGCCCAGCACATCGGGCTGACCAGGGCCGCGGTGTCGACGCTCGTCGACGAACTGATCCGGTCGGGTCTGATCGAGGAGCTCGGCCCACAGCGGCCCGGCAGGGTCGGGCGTCCCGGCTCGGCGCTCGTCGTCAGCCGCAGCGGTCCCGCCGGGATCGGGGCCGAGGTCGGCGTCGATCATCTCGCGGTGTGCGCGGTCGATCTGAGCGGCGAGGTACGCGCGCGTGCCGTGCGCCGCGTCGCCAACCGCGGGCGCGCGCCCGGGCCCGTCCTCAAGGAACTGTCCGTGCTGGTCCGGGAGGTGACGGCCCGTGCCGAACGAGAGGGGCTGCGCCCGGCGGGCCTCGCGGTCGCGGTGCCGGGCCTGGTCGCGCGCGGCACGCACACGGTGGTCCGGGCGCCCAACCTGGACTGGCACGACACGGACGTCTCCGCGCTGCTCCCGACACTGACCGAGCCACGGTCCGTCCTGCCGCTGAGCGTCGGCAACGAGGCGAACTTCGGGGCCCTCGCCGAGCTCTGGCTCGGCGAGGACACCCCGGCCGACTTCCTGCACGTCTCGGCCGAGATCGGCATCGGCGCGGCGCTCGTCGTCGACGGCAAGCTGCTGCGCGGAACCCGTGGATTCGCGGGCGAGTTGGGGCACGTTCCGGTCCGCCCGGAGGGACCTGCGTGCCCGTGCGGAGGGCGCGGCTGCCTGGAGCAGTACGCGGGCGAGGAGGCCGTGCTGCGCGCGGCGGGTCTCGGTCCCGGCGAGGACCGGGTGGGCCTGCTCGCCGAGCGCGCCGCGGCAGGGGACACGGATGCGCGGCGGGCGCTGCGCGGCGCCGGGGCCGCCCTGGGCATCGCGCTGACCGGGGCGGTGAACCTCCTCGACCCTCGGGCGGTCGTGCTGGGCGGGGCGCTGTCGCGGCTCGCGCCGTGGCTACTGCCCGCGCTGGAACGGGAGTTGACGCGCCGGACGGCGACGCCGGCCGACGGGGTGACGGTGTCGCGCCTGGGGTCCGACGGCCCTCTGCTGGGTGCGGCGCACTCGGTGGTGCGGGCGGTGCTCGACGATCCGGTGGCGGCGAGCGTGTAGCACGCGGGTGGCCGTCCGGACCCTTGGACGTGGCTGTCCGGACCCTTGGACCATGGCGCGCGGGTCGCGTGGACCTCTGCGCCGTGGCGCGCGAAGTGCCAGAGGTTCGGACCTCTGACGTGCGGTTGTTCACAAACGGCGAGTTATCCACAGGTGCGCCGCGCCCTCTTCCGCCCCAACCGCCAAGGCGCTTAACGTAATTCACGCGGGACGCCACCGCCTCGGCGCGGTGGCGCGGTCACGTGGATCGGGGGATTCAGGTGTCGGGGGTGGACGTTCAGAACGGAACGGGACTACGACGCGGGGCGATCGGGCTGCGTGAGGTCCTGTTCCAGAGCATCACGGCGATGGCGCCGGCGGCCGCGGTCGCCGCGTCGATCCCGGCGGGTACGGCGTTCGCGGGCGGCAGTCTGCCGCTGTCCGTGCTGATCGCGCTGGTGGCCTGCCTGTTCACCGCGTCGTGCGTGGCGGAGCTGGCACGCGAACTGCCCGCGGCCGGCTCCGTATCGACGTATGCCGCGCGCGGCCTCCATCCGAGCGTGGGGTTCCTCGTCGGCTGGGGCTATGTGTTCGTCGAGGCCCTTGTGCCGCCTCTGCTTCTGCTGCAACTGGGCTTCACCACGGCCGGGACGCTGCACAACGAGTGGTCGTCGTACCCGGCGGACCTGTGGTGGCCGTGGTCCCTAGCCGGAGCCATGATCATCGCCGTGGCAGGCTATTTCGGAGTGCGCGCGTCGGCCCGCTTCGGGACGGTGCTCGGTGCCTTCGAAGTCGTCGTCTTCCTGGCCTTCGCGATCCTGCTGATCTCGAAGGCGGGCAGCGACAACACCCTTTCGGTGTTCGGCACTTCGCACTCGGCACAGGGGTACGAGGGCTGGAGCGGCGTCTTCGCCGGTTCGGTGTACACGGTGCTGGCGTTCGCCGGGTTCGAGGCGGCGGCGCCCCTCGCCGAGGAGACCCGCGACCCGCGACGCACCATGCACCGGGCGGTCCTCGGGGCGGCCCTGGCGATCGGGCTCTTCTACGTACTGACGACGTACGCGATGTCGGTGTACTTCGGGCCCGACAGGTTCGCGACGTTCGGAGCGGAGGGCGCCGCGTCGTGGGAGGGCGTGGCCCGCGCCTCGTTCGGCCTCTTCTGGGTCCTGGTGTTCCTGGCGGTGGTGAACTCGACGATCGCGAACGCCAACGCGTGCGCCAACGTCTCGACCCGCACGGCCTTCGCCCTCGGACGGATCGGCGTCTTCCCGAGCGGCTTCGCGCGCCTGCACCCGGTGCGCCGCTCCCCCGTCACCGGCGTCGCCGTCCAGTTCGCCGTCGCGGTCGCGGCGATGCTCGGGCTCGGTTTCGCCTACGACCCGGTGACGGCGTTCCTGCTCCTGGCGACGGTGATCGTCACGGTCATCATCGGTGTGTACATCGTGGCCAACCTCGCCTGTGCCGGGTACTTCCTGCGCCGCGGCCGCTCCGCGCTGCGTCCGGTGCGCCATCTCGTCCTCCCGCTCCTCGGCATCGTCGCCTTCGTGCCCGCGCTGCTGACGGCCGCGGGCCTGCCGGTCTTCGACTTCGTGTCGGAGCTGACGGCGCCGGTTTCCTACGCGGGCCCGGTCGTCGCCGTGTGGATGCTCGCGGGGGTCGTGGTGCTCGCCGTGCTCCTGCGGCGCCATCCAGAACGCATAGCGCAGACCGGACGTGTCCATCTCGACGACGACGCACCGGACGGAGAACCGGACCCGGGCCCGGACCCTGACGCACCCACCTCACAGAGCGGAGCAGCACAGCGATGAACGACGCCAGGATCCTGACCGTGCGGCCCGAACCGGGCGAGTACGCCTACACGTTCGGCGGCGCGCCGCCCGTAGCCCGGATCGCGCCGGGCACGGTCCTGGACCTGTACACGGAGGACTGTTTCGACGGGCGGGTGCGGTCCGAGAAGGACCTGGTGTCGCAGGTGTGCGAGTTCCCGTTCCTCAATCCGCAGACCGGGCCCTTCCACATCGAGGGCGCCGAACCCGGCGACACGGTCGCGGTGCACTTCGTCTCGGTCGAGCCGGCCCGCGACTGGGCGGCGTCCACGACCGTCCCGCTCTTCGGCGCACTCACGTCCACCCACACCACCGCCACGCTCCAGCCCCCGCTGCCCGAGGTCGTATGGATGTGGCACCTCGACCGGGAACGACGCACCGCCCGGTTCACCGCGCACGACAGCGACCTCCAGGTCGAGCTGCCGATGGACCCGATGCACGGAACGGTCGGCGTGGCACCGGCGAACCTCGAGGTCCGCTCGGCCCTCGTCCCGGACGCGCACGGCGGCAACATGGACTCGCCGGAAATGCGGGCGGGCGTCACCTGCTACCTCGGGGTGAACGTCGAGGGCGCGCTGCTCAGCCTCGGCGACGGGCACGCGCGGCAGGGCGAGGGCGAGACGTGCGGCGTCGCCGTCGAGTGCGCCATGCGGACCGTCGTGATCGTCGAGCTCCTCAAGGGCGTCGCCACGCCGTGGCCGCGCATCGAGTCGGACACGCACATCATCTCGACCGGGTCGGCGCGGCCCCTCGAGGACGCGTTCCGGATATCCCAACTCGACCTGGTGCGCTGGCTGGAGCGCGACTACGGCTTCAGTGAGCTGGACGCCTACCAGTTCGCCTCGCAGACCGTCGAGTCGCCGCTCGCCAACGTCTGCGATACGAACTACACGTGCGTGGCGAAGCTCCGTAAGGAGTGGCTGCCGGCGCGGGAGACGCATCGCGGGCTGCACGCGCACTTGAGGGACGTCGCCGCGACGCTCCCCCGCCCGGACCACCGCACCTTCTGACGACCCACCGTTCGCTGTTCGCTGTTCGCTGTTCGCTGTTCGTTCGCTGTTCGCAGACAGAGCCCTGCCCCACCGTCCCCACCAGAGAGGCAGACCAGTCATGGACCGAAGGCCACTTCCGAGCCGGCGCCGGTTACTCCAGGCCGGCGCGCTCGCCGCCGTGCCCGCAGCACTGCTCCCCGCCGCCCGCGCCTCCGCCGGGGCGCAGGCCGTCGACTATCCGGGCGCCGAGTCCGTTCCTGCCAGCACCTCCAACTACACGGCGTCCAGCCGCCCCACCAGCTATCCCCTGAACTACGTGATCATCCACGTAACCCAGGAGACGTACGCCGACGCCCTGGCCATCTTCCAGAACCCGGCCAAGCAGGTCTCCGCGCACTACGTGGTCCGCTCGTCCGACGGCCACATCGCCCAGTGCGTCCGCGAACGCAACATCGCTTGGCACGCGGGGAATTGGGACTACAACACCCGAAGCATCGGCATCGAGCACGAGGGCTGGGTCGACCAGCCGCAGTATTTCACCGACGCGCTCTACCAGTCGTCCGCCAACCTGACGGCCGCGATCTGCGCCAAGTACGGCATTCCGATGGACCGCGCGCACATCCTCGGGCACTACGAGGTCCCCGGCACGGACCACACCGACCCGGGCCCGTACTGGGACTGGACCCGCTACATCAGGATGGTCAACTTCGCCTGAGCGGTGGCCAGGAGCGCAGGGGGGTCGGCCTGCCCGACGCGCACGCACTGTGACGCATCCGTGCGGATCAGTGTCGGGACGCTTGTCCGTATGCGTCCCCGGCGCGACGATGTCCCCACAGCGATGCACCGCCGCATCGCCCGCCGGGGAGGCCGACTTGACCGATCCATGGGTGGCGCTGGAGCCGGGCACCGATCCGTCCGAGCGGGTACGGGTCCTGCGCCGCGCGCACGAGACGTTCACCGCCGCGGGGACCGTGTCCCGCCCGGTGCGCTCCGTGGTGGCCGATTCCTGGCGGCGCTCCGCCACAGCGCACGTCAGCCCGGACGCCTCGGCGTCGGTGGAGCTGAGCGACGGCGACCTCGGGACGTACCGCGCCGAGCATCCGCTGGCCCGGGTCATGCCGCTGTTCCGTGAACTCATGGGCACGTTCGCCCAGGACGGTGAGCATCTGCTCGCCGTGTGCGACGCGCACGGCCGGCTCCTGTGGGTCGAGGGCGACCGGACGACGCGGCAGCGGGCGGGGAAGATGAACTTCGTGCCAGGCGCGCGCTGGTCGGAGACGGCGATGGGGACGAACGCGCCGGGGACGGCCGTGGCGGTCGACCGGCCCGTCCAGGTGTTCGCAGCCGAGCACTTCATCCGGCGCGTCCAGCCGTGGACCTGTGCGGCGGCCCCCGTGCACGATCCGCGTTCGGGACGGCTGCTCGGTGCCGTCGACATCACCGGCGGGGACGGGCTTGCCCATCCGCACAGCCTGGCGTTCGTGCAGGCGGTGGCCCGTGCGGCGGAGTCCCAGCTGGCGCTGCTCGCGCCGCCGCCTTCGGACGCGGACAGCCTCCGACTCACCGCGCTGGGCCGGGACGAGGCGCTCCTCATCACGAGCGGCGGACGCAAGATCCGCCTCAGCCGCCGGCACAGCGAGATCCTCGTCCTGCTGGCCCGCCACCCGGAGGGCCTGACCGGCGACGAGCTGCTGTGCGCCCTGTACGAGGACGAGTCGGTCACGCCAGTGACGCTGCGGGCCGAACTGGCGCGCCTGCGCCGCGTACTCGGCCCCGACATCCTCGGCTCGCGCCCCTACCGCCTGGCGGCGCCCGTCGAATCCGACTTCGGGACGGTCGAGCGGCGCCTGGGGACGGGCGCGGTGACGGCGGCCGCCGCCGCGTTCGGCGGACCGCTGCTGCCCGGCTCGCAGGCCCCTGCCGTCGTTCGTATACGGCGTAGGCTCACCGACGAGATGCGTGCCGCGCTCATCGCGCGGGGCGACCCCGACCTGCTGGCGGACTGGGCGCACGCGCCGTGGGGCGAGGAGGACCTCGACGTGTGGCGGGCGCTGGCCACGGTGCGCCCCGCGCCGCCCGTCCTTGCCCGCCTCAGGGAACTCGACGCGGAGCAGGCCTCGCCCGGCCCTCCGGCGTCGTACGCAACGTATCTGCAACGTCCGCGCGCCTAGCCTCCGTGCGAAAGCTGCCCAACGGCGGGCGGCTCGCACGGGAGGCCAGCCAAGATGACCCTTTACGCAGCGCCCGGTACCAACGGCTCAGTCGTCTCCTACCAGGCCCGCTACGACCACTTCATCGGCGGCGAGTACGTGCCGCCGGCCCTCGGCCAGTACTTCGAGAACCCGAGTCCGGTCAACGGGAAGCCGTTCACGGAGATCGCCAGGGGCACCGAGGCGGACGTCGAGCGCGCCCTCGACGCGGCGCACGCCGCCGCGCCCGCCTGGGGCCGTACGTCGCCCACCGCGCGCGCCGACATCCTCCTCAAGATCGCCGACCGGATGGAGGCGAACCTCGAGAAGCTGGCGGTCGCCGAGAGCTGGGAGAACGGCAAGCCGGTCCGCGAGACGCTCGCCGCCGACATCCCGCTCGCCATCGACCACTTCCGCTACTTCGCCGGCGCCCTGCGCGCCCAGGAGGGCTCGCTCAGCGAGATCGACGACGACACGATCGCGTACCACTTCCACGAGCCGCTCGGCGTCGTGGCGCAGATCATTCCGTGGAACTTCCCGATCCTGATGGCCACTTGGAAGCTCGCCCCGGCCCTCGCGGCGGGCAACGCGGTGGTCCTCAAGCCCGCGGAGCAGACCCCGGCGTCCATCCACTTCTGGCTGAGCCTGGTCGCCGACCTGCTGCCGCCGGGCGTCGTGAACGTCGTCAACGGCTTCGGCGTGGAGGCGGGCAAGCCGCTCGCGTCCAGCGCGCGCGTGGCCAAGGTCGCGTTCACCGGCGAGACCACGACGGGCCGGCTGATCATGCAGTACGCGTCCGAGAACATCAAGCCGGTCACCCTCGAACTCGGCGGCAAGTCGCCGAACATCTTCTTCGACGACGTGTGGGCGAAGGACGACGACTTCCGCGACAAGGCCCTCGAGGGCTTCACGATGTTCGCCCTCAACCAGGGCGAGGTCTGCACGTGTCCCTCGCGCGCGCTGATCCAGCAGGGCCACTACAGCGAGTTCCTCGACGCGGCGATCGCCCGCACGGAGGCCATCAGGCCGGGCAACCCGCTCGACACCGACACTATGATCGGCGCCCAGGCGTCCAACGACCAGCTCCAGAAGATCCTCTCCTACCTGGACATCGGCCAGCAGGAGGGCGCGAAGGTCCTGACGGGCGGTCAGCGCATCGAATACGACGGCGAGTTGGCGGGCGGCTACTACGTCCAGCCCACCATCTTCGAGGGCAACAACCGCATGCGGATCTTCCAGGAGGAGATCTTCGGCCCGGTCGTCTCCGTCGCCTCGTTCGCCGACTACGACGACGCGATCAAAATCGCCAACGACACGCTGTACGGCCTCGGCGCGGGCGTGTGGACCCGCGACATCAACACGGCGTACCGCGCGGGCCGTTCGATCCAGGCGGGCCGGGTCTGGACGAACTGCTACCACGCGTACCCGGCCCACGCCGCCTTCGGCGGCTACAAGCAGTCGGGCATCGGCCGCGAGAACCACAAGATGATGCTGGAGCACTACCAGCAGACGAAGAACCTTCTGGTGTCCTACTCGGCGCAGAAGCTCGGGTTCTTCTAGGACCAGACAGAAGGCGCCTGACCTGGGCTTTCACCCGTCAGGCGCCTTCCGTCCGACCCACTCATACCCGAGCCCGACGCGGTCCCACTCCTCCATCAACTGCTCGATGAGGCGGTTGGCCTGCTCCCGCGCGCCGTCCAGGAACTTGGTGTAGAGGCGCCAGAACGCCTCAATGCTCTGGCCGGCGCGGCGGGCACATTCGGCCGGGTCCACACCGGAGTGCAGCCAGATCGGATATCGCCAACACGTCGCCGAGCGGTGTCAGCAGTTCGGTCTCGTCATTGCGGATCCGGCGGGACAGCAGACGCTTGCCCTCCGCGATGATCGCCACGGCGTGGTGATGTGTCTTGCCGATGTCCACACCGGCCCAGATGTCGGGCACACGTTCCCCTCCGCCCGTTCGTCGCACATGGCACCCGCAGACGACCGCGCCGGCGTTGTCCTACAGCAGCGATCAAGTCGCGCATCCCAATTGGAAGGTAGGACAACCCTTAGTCTGAGCAAGTAGTTGGGCAGGTGCTCGGGGAGGATTGTTGTGGCTCAGGTGGTGCTGGTGCACGGGGTGGCTCAGCAGTTCGAAGGACCGGAGTTGCTGTCGTTGCGGCTCGGTGCCGCGCTCCGTGACGGGGTGAAGCTGGCCACCGGGACGGCGCTCCGGCCGGAGGACGTGACATGCGCGTTCTACGGGCACTGCTTCATCGAGCCCGGGACCCGGTCCAACGGTCTCCCCGCCTGGAACGAGCACGATGTGGAGGACGGCCTGGAGGCCGAACTCCTCGACGCGTGGTGGCGGCAGGCCGCCGAGATCGACGACGGAGTGGAGCCGCCTGAGGAGGAGGGGTCGCGGGGCCCGGCCGCCTACGCCGCCTCCCGGATGCTGCTCTCCCGGTGGGTGCGCGAACGGCTGAACGGTCTGACGCAGGCCCGGTTCTTCCAGCCGGCGTCGGAGCGGATGCTGATCGGCGAGCTGAAGCAGGTGCGCCGCTACCTGGACGAACCGCCGGTGTGGCAGGCCGCCCGCGCGGCGGTCACGGCGGAGATCGGTCCGGACACCCGGGTCGTGGTGGCGCATTCGCTGGGTTCGGTCGTCGCGTACGAGGCGCTGTGCGAGAAACCCGACTGGCCGGTGACGGATCTCGTGACGGTGGGCTCCCCACTGGGCCTGCCGGTGATCCACCGGCGGCTGAGCCCGCTGCCGGTGGAGGGGCGCGGGGCGTGGCCCGGCGGGGTGGCGCGGTGGACGAACGTCGCGGACCCGGGGGACATCGTCGCGCTGGTGGGCCAGTTGGCCCCGCACTTCGTGTCCGGCCCCGGCACGGGAGTGGACGACCGGACGATCACCAACGGGGTGCGGATGCATGACTTCGAGCGCTATCTGACGGCGCCGAAGACCGGGACAGCCGTAGCTGCCGGGCTGTGAGAGTCGCACGCATGACTGACGCCGGGGGCGACATGGTGGGTCGCCGGTTCCTGATCGCGGTCGGGGCCGGGGCATTCCGGGATCCGGGCATCGACGGCCTGCCCGGTGTCGCGGAGGACGTGCGCCGCGTACGGGAGTTGCTGGAGCCGATGGGTTACACGCCCGTCCTCACCGGCCTGGCCGACGCCCCGACCCGGGACGAGCTGGCCGAGGGCATCGAGGACTGGACGCTGGACACGTCCCTCGGCCCCGAGGACGTCGTGGTCGTGTATTTCGCCGGGCACGGCGTCAGCGAGGAGGACCGCCACTACCTGCTCTGCACGGACACCAGGCCCGGCCGCTGGACCCGGGCACTGGCGGCCGAGGACCTGGCCCGCCCGCTGGTGAAGAGCCCGGTCGGGCATCTGCTGGTCATGCTCGACACCTGCTACGCCGGGGCCGGCACCGCCGACATCAGCCGGCTCGCCTCCGACCTGGCGGACCTGCACCGCGGGCGGGCCAACCGCTGGCACCTGGCCTCCACCCGCGCCCGGGGACGGGCAAAGGAGAACGCGTTCGTCGACGCCCTCACCGACGTCTTCGCCCACCCGCGGCACGGCGCCACCCAGCGGTACGTGAGCGTCCGCGAGGTCACCGAACGCGTCAACGACCACTTCCGCGCCCACCGCCCCAGCCAGCAGGCCCGGTTGACCACCACCGAGACCGACGGCCAGGACCCGTTCTTCCCCAGCCCCCGCTACCTGCCCGGCCTGCCCGCCGACGGCATCGACCTGGCGAGTCTCGTCCTGCTGCGCCGGCGGCACGCCGGGCACTTCGATCCACGTAGCCGCGGCCTCGAACACTCCGGGGAACTCGGCGACTACTTCACCGGCCGCGTCCTCGCCCTGGAGGAACTCGCCGGGTTCCTCACAACCTGCGACGCGAACCACGACCGCAAGGCCCGGGTCGTCACAGGGGATCCGGGCTCGGGCAAGTCGGCGCTGCTGGGGCGCCTCCTGACCCTGACCGACCCGGACGCCTCCAGCCCTCATGTCATCGCCCTGCACGCGCGCCGCGCCTCCCTGACCGAACTGGTGACCGCCCTCGCCGAAGCCCTGCACCTGCCCGCCCCGGCCGACCGCGACACCGTGCTCACCGCCCTGTCCGCCCGCACCACACCGGTCGCCGTCGTGGTGGACTCCCTCGACGAGGCCGGCACCGCGGGCGACGCCCAAGAGAGCCGCCGCATCGCCCGCGAACTCCTCCAGCCCCTCTCCGCCCTCCCCTCTGTTCGGCTCGTCGTCGGCACCCGGCGTCCCCAGATCCCCTCCCTCGGCCACGCCGTACACATCCTCGACCTCGACGCGCCCGAACACCTCACCCGCGCCGACATCACCGCGTACGCCCGCGCCGTCCTGGAAGACGCCCAGGACCCCGACAGCCGCTCCCCCTACCGCCACGACCCCGCCCTCGCCGCCACGATCGCCGACGGCATCGCCGAACGAGCAGGCTCCTCCTACCTCGTAGCCCGCATGACCGCCCGCGCCCTCGTCCACAGCCAGATCACCGTCGACACCGCACGCCCCGACTGGCGCGAACGCCTCCCCAGCGACGCGAAGGAAGCCTTCGCCACCTACCTCGACCGCTTCGGCCCCGACCATCCCAAGGCCGAACGCCTCCTGCGCCCCCTCGCCTACGCCCAGGGCGCCGGCCTCCCCTGGTCCACCATCTGGGCCCCCCTCGCCGAGGCCCTGTCCGGCCTGCCTTGCTCCCAGGACGACCTCGACTGGCTCCACCGGCACGCGGGCGCCTACATCGTGGAGACCCCGACACCGAACGGCTCGGCCTACCGTCTCTTCCACGAGACGATGGCCGAACACCTGCGCCGCACGGGCAACGAGTCCGACGACCACGCCACGATCGCCCGCACGCTCATCGCCCTGGTCCACCGCGACCCTGCCACGGGCGTGAACGACTGGCCCGCCGCCCACCCCTACATCCGTCGCCACGTGGCCACGCACGCGGCGGCGGGCGGCGTTCTGACAAGGCTGTTGGAGGACCCGGAGTACCTGGTCCACTCGGACGCCGCGCCGCTGCTGCGGGCATTGGACACGGTCATCGACCCGGTCCACCGCACCGTTGCGGACATCTACCGCGCGTCCGCCGCCGTCCACGCATCGCTCACCTCGGACGGGCGCCGCGACATCCTGGCCATCGACGCCGCCCGCTACCAACAACCCCAGCTTGCCGCCGAGTTCGCCCGGACCCGGCCCTGGGCACCACGGTGGGCCACGGGCAACCTTGTGCATCCCGCGTACCAGGCGACCCTCACCGGACACACCGGATACGTGAACGCGGTCGTGGTGACGGAGATCGACAACCGCGCCCACGCCGTCTCCGTCGGCAGCGACAGGACGGTACGGGTGTGGGACCTCGAAGCCAACACCCAGCGTGCCACCCTCACCGGACACACCGACAACGTGAACGCAGTCGGGGTGACGGAGATCGACGGCCGTCCCCACGCCGTCACCGCCGGCGATGACCGGACCGTGTGCGTGTGGGACCTGGTCTCCGGCACCGAGCGCGCTGTCCTCACCGGCCACACCAGCGGGGTGGAAACGGTCGTGATGGCGGAGATCGACGGACGTCCGCACGCCCTCACGGGCAGCCGCGACGGGACGGTCCGGCTGTGGGATGTTGTCTCTGCCGTCGAACGCGCCGTTCTCACAGGTCACACCGACCGGGTGCGCACGGTCGTGGTGACGGAGATCGACGGACGTCCGCACGCCCTCACGGGCAGCCGCGACGGGACGGTCCGGCTGTGGGACCTGCTTTCCGGAACCGAGCGGGACGTTCTCACCGATCGCGTCGGTCGAGTCGGCGAAGTAAAGATGGTGGCGGTGGTCGAGCTCGACAACGCCCCCCACGCCGTCGTCGTCGGCATCGACGGGCAAGTGCGAACATGGAATCTGGCTACAGGCACCGAACGCGCTCCGATCGCCGTCCCATCCCGTTGGGTGAATGCGGCGGTGGTGACGGAGCTCCACGACCGCCCCCATGTCCTCACTGCCAGCAGTGACGACGGGACCGTACGGGTGTGGGATCTCGTCGCCGGTGTTGAACGTGACGATCTCGCCGTCTCTACGCGCGCACTGCGGTTGATGGTTGTCGCGGACATCGGCGGCCGTCCCCATGCCCTTGCAACCGGTGACGACGGAACGGTGCAGGTGTGGGACGTCGCCTCCGGCACCGAACGCACCGTCCTCACCGGCCACACCGGTTCGGTGCTCATGATGGCGGTGGCACAGATCGGCGGTCGCCTCCATGCCCTCAGCACCGGCACGGAGGGACTCGACGGCCGCTACTACGCCCTCACCGTCGACGAAACAGCGAAGATATGGGATGTGGCCTCCGGCACCCTCCGCGGTGTCTTCACCGGCCGCACCAGCCTGGTGAACTCACTGGCGGTGGTCGAGATCGACGGACGGCCCCACGCGGTGACCGCCGGCGCGGACTCGACGGTGCGGGTATGGGATGTGGCCTCGGGCAGCGAACGAGCCGTCCTGGAGGGCCACACCGGCGGGGTGACCGAGGCGGTGGTGACGGAGATCGACGGCCGCCCCCACGCCATCTCCGCCGGCTTCGACGGAACCGTGCGGGTATGGGACGTGATCTCCGGTACCGAACGAGCTGTCCTCACTGGCCACACTCGGTGGGTGCGGATGCTGCTGGTGACGGAGATCGACGGTCGTCCGCACGTCGTCACCTCCAGTGAGGACCGGACGGTGCGGGTATGGGATCTCGTCGCAGGAGCTGAACGAGCTGTCCTCACTGGGCACGCTCGATCGTTGATCGCGGTGAAGGTGACAGAACTCCGAGGCCGCACGCATGCCCTCACGACGAGCTTCGACAGGACCGTGCGGGTGTGGGACCTCGTCACAGGCATCGAACGCCCCGCGCTCACAGGCCCCGCGAACTTGCTGAACGCGATGGCGGTGGTAGAGATCGACGGTCGCCCTCATGTCATCACCAACTGTGACGATCGGAAAGTTCGAGTGTGGGACCTGCTCTCGGCCCGTGTGACGGCCGTCCTCACGCTGCCGCTGTCGGCCCAAGTCATCATGGCGAACGACGATCTGCTCCTTCTGGGAATGGCCAGTGAAGTCATCGCCCTGCAGCACACCGCCGTGCCATAGCGCACACTGCTCGGTCAAACTGGTGGGTTCGCTCGATCTGCTCCGGGCCGACCGGCCCGAAGCCGCGTATGCCAGCGACAACACCCTGGTGCCGACGTGGCCAGCCCTCTGCCAGTCGCCCCCAACGCGAGACGGAGTCGTAAGACACTCGCTCTGGACCTCCACGGCCGCCTTCGACGCGGCGTAGTGGACGTACTGGCCGGGACTGCCGAGGGTGGCGGCGCCGGAGGACACGTGGACGATGGCCCCGGCATCCGCCCGAGTCATGTCGCGCGCGGCGCGACGGCAGCACTTCATGACACCAAGCACGTTCACATCGAGGACGCGCCGCAGGTCTTCGGTACGCGCCTCGGCGAACGGGCCGACGGGCGAGGTGACGCCCGCGTTGTTCACCAGGCCGCCCGTGCGACTCATGCCTCATCCACTCGCCACCTCAGTGATCGGGAAGGCGACCAAGGGTGCGCAGCGGGCGTCCGCGCTGCGGGCAGCCAGGCTTCGGCCCCGCGGACCCATGAGGTAAGAAGGCATCCGTGACCCAAACGCCGCAGACCGCCACCCAGCACGCGTTCATCGCCCTCGCACCACCCGACGATGCGAAGAACGAGCTGGCGCACGCGCTGAGCCCGGCCTACGCCGTCTATCCTGACCTGCGCTGGAACCGCATCGAGGACTGGCACATCACCCTGGCCTTCCTGGGCGAGCTGCCGGTGCAGGCCGTCCAGCGGCTTCGTTCACCCCTCGCCGACCTGGCGGCTGCCCGCCCCTCTCTCGAACTGGCACTGCTCGGTGGCGGACACTTCGACGAACGAGTGCTGTGGAGCGGCATCGAGGGCGATCTCGACGGACTGCACGAGCTGGCCGAAGCAGTACGGGCACGGGTAAGGGACTGCGACGTCGCCTTCGCCGAACGTCCGCTGCGCCCCCACCTCACGCTGGCCCGCGCTCGCCGCTACGACAACGCGTCACTAAAAGCGGCGGCCGCCTGCCTCGACGGCTTCACCGGACGCCCTTGGCAGACCGAACGCCTCCACCTGGTCGGCAGCACGGTAAGAGGCCACCCAGGCCCGCGGCGCTATCAGGACATGGACGCATGGACCCTCGTCACTGGTCAAAGGCGTCCCGATCCGAAACCGCCACAGGCTGCTGCGCATGAGCGCCAGGACGGTTCGGGTCCCGCGATGATGCCGGCTCGGCCCCACGCGCCCTGAACCCGGTCAGACGGTCACCCCGCCAGTCAACGGGTCGGGCCATCGCATGCCCCTCTGGTTGCCGATGCACGGCCCGGGCAAGCAGCCGCGCACTCTGGCAACGACGCAATGGATCTCGCCGGAACAGCCGGAACAGTTCGACGACGACCGTCATAACTGGTCTCTTCTACTCAGGATCCCCGCCGCACAGGGCCCCGCGCCGCAGATCAAGAGCATGGGCTTGGACCGACATCTCTTGCCAAGGTGATTTGAACGTGTTCAAATATCTGCGTACGGATGACCTCGAAGCTCTTGCATGCGTCGAGGCAGGGACAGTTGGGGGAAGCTGTGGCCTCGGGCGCTGGCTACGTCGTCTTGGCGGCGTACATGTTGTACCTGGCACTCATGACGCCGTTCTGCATTCTGATCGGGGTGAAGGTGTCCGCCGGAATGGGCTGGCTGTTCTCGGCGGGCTTGATCTTCTTGCCCCTGGCCCTGCTGTTCAGCTTCGTGATCGCCGGCGTCACCACCTAGGGCTCGGCCCAGTCACTACTACGGTGTGATGCCCTCCGGCGCGCTCACGCAGCCGCCGACGAAAGGCTCTTTCCCGTCGTCGCCGAGGTCGTCCTGCCGACGCTCGACGTCCCACCGCTCCTCGACGTCCCACCGCTCCTCGAGGTCCTCCCGGCTCGGATGCCGTGCCTCCACGACTCCTGCCGCTCTGCGCTGCTTGAGCAGCTCGCTCGGCGGAGAACTCCGCCATCCGCGTGAGCGCACACGGAGCCTTCTGCCCCGGACCGGACGGGTTCCCGGACCGTGGGCAGCCGGGAAACAGCCCGCCCACGCCCAAGGCTTCCTGATCAAGAGTTCACGGACAGGTTCTGGCGTCCCACTCGACCGGAACTTCGGGCGCAGGGAGAGCTCCCCCGTCTGCACGCGTCCTGATCAGCCGCCCCTCCACCGTGCCGATCACCAGGTCCCCGTCCGGTCCTGCGCTCATGCAAGTCGGTGTGTAGAGGTGCCCGCTGAGGGTGAGCGTCCTCCGCCGTACCACCGTGCCTTCCTCTGCTCGCAGCGTGAGCAGCTCGCAGGCCCCGGCTCCGGTCACGGCGTGGACGAGACCGCCGTGCACGTCGACCCCGGTCACCCGCGCGTCGAAACGGTGGACCCAGGCCACAGCACCGTCCGGGTAAGCGCGACGTACGAGGTAGGTGCCGTCGCGCGCCGTGCACGTGTGGACAAGCCCCTGTCCGGCGTCGTCGTCGACGTATACGGCGGGACCGCCGCGCAGGTGAGGGCCGAGTGCCTCGTGCCAGGCGAGCGGGAACAACTTCTCGACCCCGTTGGGGTCGGCCCGCACGACCCACTTCTCCAACAGTTCCGTCCTTACCTCCCCGCCGCCGACGCCGTAGAGGAAAAGCAGATGGGGCGAACGTCGCACGGTGAAGTCGTAGGAACTGTCACTCTCCCCCAACGCCAGGGTGGCCAGCTGTCGCCCGGACGGCGTGAGCACGACGCTGTCGTACGGCGGCCAGCGCGGCCCGGGAAACAGCTCCCGTGAGTCCCTGGCCACCCAGGCACCATCCGTGCGCGCAGCGATGGCAACCGGAAAGTCGAGGCGGCTCTCGGCGAGTTGAGCACCGTCGGTGAGGGCGAACCGGCACAGCAGTGTGCGCCGGTCGCTGCTGTCGCCCACCAGGACGGTGATCCACGCGCTCTCCTCGTCCGGGGTGACGTACACCCGACAGCCGTTGCGTTGCCGCTGGCTGTCAGGCACCGGCACCGACCACTGCGGGGTACCGTCCGGCGACCAGCACTCCAGGAGGAGCCCGCTCTGCGCCGCAGCAAGAATCCGGCCGTCCCGGAGCACCTCCACGACGGCCACCCCCGGCCGCCGGGCCCAGGCGCGGCCCCGCTCGGCGGCGACGCCGGCAAGGTACCGCTGAGGTTGGTCGATGTCCGGTCCCTTGATGCCGCTCCAGTCGACCTCCACCGGCACCTGCGGCCAGGAGACCAGCGCGGCGAGCACGTCGGCAGTAACGTCCTGCCAATCGGGGCGCTCGACGACAGACCGCGTGTACGTCACCCGGCCCAGGTCTTCGTAGTCGACAACCGGCCGAGCGAACGTCACCTCCAGGCGGCACGCATCCCGCCAGCGCAGGGCGCTGACACCTGCCCCGGCGACGGCCACGTCAGTGCGGCGCCGTGTCTCCGGCTCGTACAGGTGCAACCCTCCCCGCAGTTCGAACTCGTCGCCCTCCTCCGTCCCCACGGCGAGCACGGGCAAGGCCGGATGGAAGGCGAGCCCCTCGATGCCTTGCTCCAGCACAATCTGGTCCCACAAAGCGAGATCGCTCGTCTGGTAGACCGCGATCCGGCCACCGTCGCCGCGTCCGCTCGCGTAACAACTGACGGCGATCCAGCGGCCGTCCGCACTCACGTCGGTCGTGAAAGGGTGGCCGACCTCCGGGAACGGGTCGTCGGGTATCAGACGCATCGCAGGAGCGTATCGGCCGACGATCCCTGGTGAGCGGTCCAGTCGCTGCCACTGTCCCCTATGAGCAGGACCTTGGAGGAGATGACCGCCTGCCCCTCCCGCGACATTCTCGTCATCCCCGGCGATGTCCTCGGCCGGGCCTGCCGGGCCGGCCTGCTCCCCATGGAGCCGTCAGCCCATCTGGTCCTCGGCGGACAGGCAATCCAGCCGAGATCCGGACCAGGCGTGGACCAACTGGACTTCCCATCAAGCGATATCGCCCGTTACCGCAGGTCAGGCGCCAAAGAGGCCCTGTACCGCAAGGAGACGAAGAGCCTCCTCGTCTCGTACTCACCGAGGCGTCTCGGCTTCTTCTGGAAGCGCGAGAAAAGGCGCCTGCCCTGGGCCTTGGCCCGGCAGGCGCGTTTGGCCCGACTCGCTCGAAGCGAGAATCGAGGGGATCGCCGACAGCAGCAGTCTGCCTGCAGCCGTCGGCGGTCGGCCCGGCCGGCGGCGTCCGCGTCGGTCAGCGGGTGCGGAGACTGCTGGTGTACACGTCCGTACGGTTGTGTGGTGCGCGGGAGTTGGTCTCGGTGAGCACCGCCCGTACTCCCTTGCCGTCTGCCACCAGGCCCTGGTAGTCGCCGAGGAAGTAGCCCCCGGCGAACGGCGCCTGCAGCCAGTCGAAGACCCGCGAGATCCGTCGTTCCGTCCGGAGCTTCGGGTTTCCGTGCGGCAACGTGGCCAGTTGGTAGGCGGTGGGCAGGGTGGTGGTGTCGCCGGGCTTGAGGAAGCGCAGGTCGTAGTAGGTGAGCGCGACTGTGCCCCGCGCGTCGACCGCGATCGACGGGGAGAAGGCCGGTACACCCTTGGGGCTGATCAGCTCCGGGGTCCCCCAGGTGCGTCCGTGGTCGGTGGACCGCACGAGCTGCACGGAGTTGAACTTTCCACCGGAGAAGTCCGAGGCCTCGTAGGCCATGTACAGCGTGCCGGTCTTGGGGTCGACGGCCGGGCTGGGCAGGGTGGACGCGGCGCGCAGCAGCTTGGTGGGGTCGTTCGGGTCGACCTCCGGTACGGCGGTGTCCCGGGCCACGGTGACCGGGGCGCTCCAGGTCTTCCCGGCGTCGGTCGAGGTGACCACCGCGTAGTGGGCTTCGACGACGGTGCTCAGGTCGTCGGCGTAGGTGATCTGGTCGAAGAAGTCGTACAGGGTGCCGGTGCGCCGGTCTACGACGATCAGATGGCCGATGGTCTGCGTGTTGGGCACGGTGCTGGTGTCGACGAACCGCCGGGCCTCGCTCCAGGTCCGGCCGCCGTCGCGGGTGAGGGAGATGTAGCCGGGACCGTCGAGGGAGCTGGGGCCGAGCGGGTCGTTGTCGAGGCGGTTCCAGACCTGGTAGGCGGTGCCCTTGCGGATGGGGTCGGCGGTGAGTGAGGGCTTGTCGTTGAAGAACGGCTCCTTGTCGACGTGCGTGGTGGTGAGGTTCCGCCAGGTGCGGCCGCCGTCACGGGACGTGGCGGCCAGGAGGGCACTGCGCGTGCTCCTCGTGAAGTCGACGCCCTCTCCGCCGGCGTAGACGATGCCGTCCGGTCCGGTGCTCACCCAGGGGTCGGTGGCCCGTTCGAAGTCCGCGCCGCCGGGGGCGCACAGGCTGAACGGCAGCGTGCTCCGGTGGAAGGTGTGGCCGTCCGTGGTCCAGCCGGCCACCAGGCCACGGGCCCCGCCGTCGTTCCAGCGGTCCTGCTGGAACACGGTGACCACGCGCTTGGGGTCGCGCGGATCGACGGACAGGTACGGCTCGACCTCGGTGGCCGGGTAGACGATGCTGTCGGGAGACCTCGCGCCGATGGTGCAGTGCGCGTACGGGTCGCCGTGGGACACCTTGACCAGTGCTGTGCCGTCGGGGTTCGGGTCTGCTGCGGCGGTAGTCGCGCCGGTGACAAGCAGTAGCGCGGCGGTGGTGACGGCGGTCAGGGGCAGGAAGACGCGCATGCGGGATCTCCTCCGGGCCTCGCGGCCGGGGTACGGGACCGCCGCCATCGGGGCGGCCTGGGGCGCGGAGGCGTACCGGAACGCGGGGGTGGGGCGACTCCGCTTGATCCTTTTCGGCGTTGCAGCCGGTGCCCTTGATGCGCCGAACGGCGGAGTCCTCCCCGAGGTCATCCAGGGCACGACGGAGCCGACCGGCGGTGCACGTGCCGGTCGGCTCCTTGGTCACGCTGTTACGGCGCCGTCTCGTAGAGCTCGGGAGAGGGCAGTGGGCGGCCTTGGGCCGCTTGGCGGTTGGCGATGTCGGCGGGGTCGGCCTTGGCCCGGACGGGATGGCAGAGCGAAATGACCTGCTGGACCTCTTCCACGGTGGGGATGAGTCAGGGCGTCCGCAAAGGCCGCAACGCGGACAGCGGCGCGCTCATCGCCCGCGCCAGAAGGAAGACTTCATCACCGTCGGCACATCCAGGCCCGGGGCCGGCGGGACTGTTCGTTCTGCTGCGCCTTCCCCAGGACATCTCCCGGGAAAAGGGTCCTGTCTCCGATCGGTACCGGCGGTCGGCGGCCGCGCGGTCCTTCAACGCGGTTCGTGGGCTGCGGCCCGGCAGGCACCGGTCGCGGCGCCGCCCGCCACTCCGGCCCCGGTCAGTCCGGTCACACAACTCTGCAGGTCTCCGACCACGCCACGGCTGCAGGCCGCTGTGACAGCGCCGGAATCGGTGGCGCCGGCCAGTTCGGCCATCTGTGTGCAGGCGGGGATGTCCGCCCGGACCGCGGGGGCGGCGAGGACCGCACCGCCGAGGGTGAGGGTCAGGCCGGTGAGGACACCGGTGATACGGGTCGACGTGCGCATGGGACGCACCTGCCTTCCGGGTCGGTCGCGCGGTCGCGGTCCCGGCGGGCCGGATCCACGCGGTAGCGCCGCCTGGCGACGCTCGGTGAGTGGTGCCCGTAGCCGGCAGGCTCAGAGACTGACCGTACGGTTCTGCGTTGCGGCCATTGAGCCGCACCGGGACATGGTCAACAGGCCGAAGGAGATGGCCACGGACCGCATGAGACGCACTCGGACCTCCACTCGCGGGCCCCTCACTCCAGCGTCGCATCCTCTCCGCCGCCCGTCCTGGGCACCCGGGGGCGGTCGCGCTGAGTAACTGCGCCTGCGCGAAGCGCGGTAGGACCTACGGTCACCGGAGTCGCCCGGAAGCAACGCCCCTCCGTCGTGGGGCGCGGGCAGGACGGCGACGTGATCCCGCAACGCCCGACGCTGCGCATGGTGGACAAGAAGGTCGCCACCGCGGGTCGACCGGACGCGGCGGACGTGTGACAGGTCGGCCGGCGACCGCGTGGCCGGCCGACCGGCTGGGCGATCGGACAGCCACCGCCGGTCGGCGAGCGCGTCGCTGACATTACGTCACGTCCCGTCCCGTCACGACAAGCGGCGGAATACGGGCTTCACCGGCCGCCCCGCCATCCAGGGGGTGGGGTCGGCGGCGTCCAGTGCCTTCCGGTATACCGCACACGCCTGGGCCACCACGTCGACGGTGCGGTCGATGTCGGCTTCGCCGAGCGCGCTGCTCACCACGAACGACGGGGCAAGCACTCCGCCCGCGAGGAGTTGGCGCAGGAACAAGGTGCGGTACTGCTGCGACGGCTGCCCGTTCTCGTCGAGGGTGGCGAAGACCAGGTTGCTGGCCCGGCCCCGGACGACGAGGTGGTCGCCGACGCCCGTGCTCGATGCGGCCTCGCCAACACCGGCGGCCAACCGCTCGCCGAGGGCGTGCAGTTGTGCGGTGATGCCCTCCTCGACGTACGTGCTGAGCACGGCCGTCGCGGCGGCCAGCGAGTGCGTTTCCGCACCGTGCGTGGTGGACAGCAGGAACACCCGCTCGCTCGAGTGACGAAGGCCGCCCCGCTCCATCAGATCGCGGCGCCCGGCCAGCGCGGAGACGGCGAACCCGTTGCCCAGCGCCTTGCCGAACGTGGAGAGGTCGGGAACAACGCCGTACAGACCCTGGGCGCCCGCCTCGGACCAGCGCAGGCCGGTGATCATCTCGTCGAAGATCAGTACGCACCCGTGCCGGTCGGCCAGCGCGCGCAGGCCCTCGAGGTACCCGGGAGGCGGCTCGGTGTGGCCGGCGGGTTCGAGGATCAGGCAGGCGACCTCGTCCTGGTACCGGGTCAGCAGCTCCTCCGTGGCGACCAGGTCCCCGTAGGGAAATGCCACGGTGAGTTCGGTGGTCGCCGCCGGCACACCGGCGGACATCGATGATGTGCCGATGAACCAGTCGTCGACGGAGAAGAACGGATGGTCGCCGCAGATGGCCACCCGCGTGCGCCCGGTGACGGCGCGGGCGAGGCGCACCGCGGCGGTGGTGACGTCGGAGCCGTTCTTCGCGAACTTGACCATGTCGGCGGTCGGCACCGTGGCCAGGAAGCGTTCCGCCGCCTCGACCTCCACGATGGACGGCCGCACGAAGTTGCTGCCGCGGTCGAGTTCGCGCCGCACCGCCTCGAGCACGCGCGGGTGGGCGTGGCCGAGGCTGACCGACCGCAGGCCGGACCCGTACTCGATGTAGCGGTTGTCGTCGACGTCCCACACGTGGGCACCGCTGCCGTGGCTGATGACCGGGGCCAGGTTCTCGGGGTACTGGTCGTCGCCCTTGGCGTAGGTGTGCGCGCCCCCGGGGATCATGGCGTGCAGCCGCTCGTTCGCCAGCTGTGACCGGGGCAGGAGGAACTCTTCGGCGTCCACGCTGACTTCACGTCTCCTTTCGCTTCAGTGCCTCGGCGAGTCCCGGCGCCTCCCGGTCCCGCCGGGACATCGATATGGCCGGCAGCGGCCAGGGGATGGCGAGCTCCGGGTCGTCGAAGGCGATCGTCACGTCCTCGGCCGGATCGTGCGGACGGTCGATCCGGTACGAGGTGTCGGCGGTCTCGGTCAGCGCCTGGAAGCCGTGCGCGCACCCCGCCGGGATGTACAGGGTCGCCTGTGTCTCGCCGGACAGTTCGAAGAAGGCCCGGCCCAGGTAGGTCGGCGAGTCGGGCCGCAGGTCCACGACGACGTCGAAGATGCTCCCGTACGAGCACCGCACCAGCTTGGCCTCGCCTGCGCCGGAGCGCAGGTGCAGGCCGCGCAGCACGCCCCGGACCGAGCGGGACACGCTGTCCTGGACGAAGGCGTCCGGGTCGAGGCCCACCGAGCGGACCACCTCGGCGTCGAAGGTGCGGCAGAAGAAGCCGCGTTCGTCTGCGTACGGGGTCGGCTCGAACAGGTACGCGCCGTCGATCGCAGGGACTTCGGTCGCTTTCATGGGGCCTCCCGCTTGGCGTGGGTGTGGACGTGGCCGGCCGCCGGGAACAGGGCCGAGGTCAAGGCGCTGAACTGGTACTCAAGTTGCCGACCGGCGACCAGGTTCCGCTCGGTGAGGATCCGCCGCAGCTGAGCCGAGCGCTGCTCCAGCGCCCGGAACTGCTCGAGCAGCCGGTCCGCGTCGACCTCGCGGGCCGGGTGGCAGTACGCGCCGAGGCCCATCCGGTCCATGAGCGCGTCGCTCTTCGCCGCATAGGTGAGGGCGAGCGTCGGCGTGCCGACCCTCAGCGCGCAGATGAGGTTGTGGTAGCGGGTCGCCACCACGGTGTCGACCGCCGCCATCTCCTTCATCAGGTCGGCCAGCGAGGCCGCCTCGGCAGCGGTGACCAGCGGCGAGTCCACCGCGTCGAGGATCGCGGCGACCACCGGTGTGTCGACCTCGTCGCCGCTCAGCAGCCGGACCGGCCTGCCGTCCTCGACCAGCGCGCGGACGAACCCGATCGTCCCGTCGAGGTAGCGCCGGTGGATCTCCCCGGCCCGGGCACGGTCGTCGTTGCCGCCGTGGAAGGCCATGACGCCGACGCCGACCGGGCCCGGCGGACCCGAGGGCGCTTCCCCAAGCTCTCCGACAAGCTCCGAGCAGGGGATACCCCATTCCCGCAGCGTCGGCAGGGAGAAGGTGAGGTCCGGGTAGACCTCGTCGCGGGTGGTGTCCACGCCCATCGCCCGCATCGCGTCGCGGGACAGGGTGTCCCGGTACGACCGGTACGCGGCCAGCCGCGCCGACCAGCGCACGAGGGCCCGGGTGGGCCGGTTGCCGATCGGGGCGGCGCCGACGCCGACCAGAGCGACCCGGGTGCCGAACAGCCGGCCGGACGCGCAGAGCAGGAACAGCGCGTACGGGAAGCCCCACGGCCGCAGCGGCAGCGTGGCCTCCAGGACGCCCATGCCCGGCACGATCACCGCGTCGTGCCGGCGCACCCAGGCGGCGGTGCGAACGGCGTCGACGAGTTTGCCCAGTCCCTTCGCCGCGATCGCGCCCGCCCGCGAAGCGGTCCGGTACTCGCCGCGGTACCAGTGCAGCCGCGTCGCGGGGATCCCGTACCGGGCCGCGACGGCCTCGGGTCCGCCGCACAGCGCGTCCACGACCGCCTCCGGGTGCTCGGCGCGGAGGTAGCCGAGCACGGCCTCGAGCGATCCGTCGTTGCCGAGGTTGCCGGAGCCGAGCAGGCCGAACACCCCGACGCGCACCGGGGTTTCGTTCTCCCGCGTCATGCCTGCCTCCCCTCACGGCCGGCGACGAGGGCGTCGACGGAGACAGTGAGCCCGCTCGGGTCGACCGGCGCGCGGTCCTCGACCCGCTCGCCGGCGCCGGGCCGGACCCGGCTGGTCATCCATGCGGCCAGGTGGCTGTAGCACGCGCGCCGGTCCGCCGGGGACAGCGGCGCCCGCCGGATCGCCGAGACGAAACCCCACATGTATTCGGCGAGCAGCCGGGGCGTGGGGTGCAGCGGGCCTGCCCGGCGCGGGTCCAGGTTGACGCACCGGGCGCGCTTGGACGGGTTCGCCCGCTCGGCGCGGGTGGGGTGGTCGCGGCGGAAGTACAGCAGTTCCGGCACCTGGTGGAAGGGCCCGTGCAGGGTGATCTCGGCGACGAAGGTGCGGTCCGCGTGGTGGTAGCTGTCGAGCGGCTTCACCCGGCGCAGCACGTCGGCCCGCATCACCCCGTAGAAGTCGTCGCCACCGGGCTCGAACAGCAGACTGCGGAAGCGTTCCGGCGGGTGCGGCGAGTCGGTGGCGAGCCCGTATTCGTACGGGACCTTCACCTGACCGTCGCCGTCGATGACCGCCTGGCCGCTGTGCGCGAGGATCACGTCCGGCCGCTCGTCCAGCGCCTCCACACAGCGCCGCAACAGGTCCCGGCCGTACAGGTCGTCGTGCGAGGCCCACTTGAACAGCTCGCCGCGGCACTCGGCGAACACACGGTTGTGGTTCGGTGTGGCGCCGATGTTCCGGGGCAGCCGGAGGTAGCGGATGCGCGGGTCCAGCGCGGCGTACCGGCGGCAGATGTCCTCGGTCGCGTCGGTCGAGTCGTTGTCGGAGATGACCAGCTCGAAGTCCTCGTAGGTCTGGCCGAGCAGGGCGTCGAGCGACTCGGCCAGGTACTCCTCGCCGTTGTACACGGGCAGGCCGATGCTCAGCCTGGGGTGGGAGGTCATGAAGTCCTCACTTCGGGGATGGGGTTGTGGTGACGCTCGCGCAGAGCGGACCGCAGGTGCAGCCACCACACGGCCGAGCCGCTGACGGTCGCTGCGGCGACGCCCCAGGCCGAGCCGACCGTGCCGTCGGCGGCCGCCCCGCCGAGCCCGCAGCCGACGTAACAGGCGGAGGCGAACAACTGGCTGCGCAGGCTGCGCCGGGCCGCGCCGAGCGCGCGCAGCCCCGCCGCCGCGCCGGTGCCGAGGCCGGCGCCCGCGACGCTGAGCGTGACCGGCACGATGAGCTCCGCGGCGGACGGCCAGACGCCGCCGAGCACGAGCTCGCCGAGCCGGTCGGGCATCAGCAGCAGCGCCCCGCCCCAGAGCAGCGCGGCGGCGGCCTGCCCGCCGCCAAGGAGGAGGCAGAAGTGGCCGAGGCGCTGCGGGGCCCGCCGCAGCACCCGTGCCGCCTCCGGGACGGTGACCAGCGAAAGGCCCATCAGCACGGCGAGGAACGGGCCGAGCAGGAGCTCGGCGCCCCGGACCGCACCCACCGCGCCGACTCCGACGATCGCGCCGAGCCCGTACGCCCGCAGCTGGCTCGCGCCGCTGAGGCTGACGTTCTCGACCAGGTACCGGTAGCCGAGATCGCGCTGCTCGCGGAGCCACCCGCGTGCTCCGGTCAACCGGGGCCGGATACCGGACTGGAGGCAGCCGTACCCCGCAGCCACCGTGGCGGACGCGCCCCAGGCGAGCACGAAGGCGGCCACGGTGCCCACGTGGGCCGCCACGACCAGGGCCGGGACGAGTGCGACGCCCCAGACGAGGTCGTTGACGAACGCCTTCCGCCCGGTACCGGCGGCGAAGAACGAGAACCGCCAGGCGTCCTGCAGAAGCAGCCCGGGCAGCAGGACGCCGAGACAGGCGAAGGCGGGCCCCACGCTGCCGCCGAGACCGAGCCCGACCACCAGACACGCCACGCCGATGGCGGCACCGACGCCGAGCGCGGTACCCGACGACCGGGCCACCGCCCCGCGCCAGGAGGCGTCCGACACGCCGCTGAAGCGCACCACGAGCGGGTCGGTGGCAAGGCCGCGGGAGACGTTGAGCACCACGCCGTAGGTCACCCAGGCCAGGCTGAACACGCCGAAGGCGGTCACCCCGAGGGAGCGGGCCACGTAGATCCCTACGACGAAGTTGCTCAGGCTGGAGGCAGCCTGGTCCGCCAGTCCCCAGGACAGCCGGCCGACGAGGGCCCGCCGGGCGGATCCGCCCGGCGGCGCCGTTGCCGGCGGATTCTCCCCCTCGGTGGTCATCGGCGTCATGCCTTGATCAGCCCGGCGGCGCCCAGGGCGTCGGCCGCGACGGCGACGGAGCTGAACGGCAGCCCGGCCCGCTCGGCGACGTCCAGCAGACTGTGCTCGCCGTCGGACAGGTTCAGCACCCAGAGCATGGCCATCTGGGCCTGCTTGGTGTCGCTGCGGCCGCCGAGCGCGTCGTACAACCCGCGTCGGCCCAGCTGTGGTTCGCCGTAAGGGCTGAGGTTGACGTACCGCCGGTTGCGGTCGAGGACGCCGAACGCCTCCCGGCAGACGGCGAGGGTGTCCGCCATCGCCTCCGGGGAGACGAAGTCCGGGTTGTCCGCCGAGGTGTGGTACTCGGGGTACCCGGCGTACGGGGTCCGGCTGAGCGAGCCGACGCCGAGGTTGAACCCGGGCGAGCAGAACTGCCGCTCGTCGTAGCCGTACGGAGTGAACTCGGTGACGTGGTGCGGGCGTTCGGAGGCGGCAAGGACGTGCCGCATCACCCGGTCGATCTCCGCGTCGCCGCGCCTGCTCTGCTTGTACGTCAGTCGGCCCGAGTCACCGGCGCAGGCCAGCACGAGCCCGTGCCTGACCCGCTCGATCCGCTCCGCGTTGCGGGCCAGCCACGTGATCGCCCCGATGGTGCCGGGCGCGTAGATGAACCGGTACGTGTAGTACGGCGTCTCCTGTGCAAGGGCGCGGGCCAGGTACGTCGCCACCGCGATACCGGCGAGGTTGTCGTTGGCCAGCGACGGGTGGCACACGTGGCAGGAGACGATCACCTCGTCGGGGACCTGTCCGGGGATCACGTGCTCGGCGTAGGTGAGGTGGCCGTCCGCGAGCGTCGAGTCGATGCGCACCTCGTACTCGCCGTCCGGCAGCGCGTCCAAGGTCTCCTGGGCCAGGCAGAATCCCCATGTCGGCTGGTAGTAACTGGTGCGGTACGGCACCCAGGTCGGGTGGTCCGGCAGGGTGTGCAGGTGGTTCCGCAGCTCGGCCAGCGGCATGGTCGCCGACACCGGCACGCTGTAGCCGAGCACGTGCAGGCTGGACGCGGCGAAGTCGACGACCCGGTTTCCGGCGGTGTCGGCGATGTACGCGTCCCGGATGTTCCACTCCTGCGGCACCGTCCAGTCGAGCACGTGCGTCCCGGTCGGCACCTCGTGCACCTGGAGCGGGACGTACTCGCCGACGATGTCCAGGGTGGCACGCACACCGTCGCCGGTGATGCTCCGGCAGAGCGGGTACAGCCGCTCCACCAGTGCGTGCATCTCTTCGCCGACCGCTGTCATCGGCGCCACCGCAGGGTGTCGTCGACAGCGCCGGCTTCGGATGCCGCACGCAGCACGGCAAGGCGGGTGAAGCGTCGCTCGAAGTCCTCCCGGGTCAGCCCGAACTTCCGGTAGACGTCGGCGAGTTCGAGCGCGCCCCGCTTCACCGTCCACTCGCAGTCGAAGCCCGGGATCGCGGCGCGGAACCGCGAGAAGTCCACTCGGTACGACCGCGGATCGGCGCCGTTCTCCCCGGTGATCCTCACCTTCGCGCCGGGCACCGCCTCGGCGACCTGCTCGGCGATCTCGGCGACCGTGACGTTGTTGGTCTCGCTGCCGATGTTGAACGCCCGGTCGTGCACGGCCTCTTGGGGTGCGGTGAGCGCGGCCGTGAAGGCCCGTGCGATGTCGGCGGCGTGCACCAGCGGGCGCCAGGGGGTGCCGTCGGAGAGCACCAACACCTCGCCGGACAGGAGCGCGTGGCCCACCAGGTTGTTCAGCACGATGTCCGCGCGCAGCCGGGGTGAGTAGCCGAAGGCGGTGGCGTTGCGCATGAACACCGGGGTGAAGTCGCCGTCGGCGAGCGCGTGCAGGTCGTCCTCGACCCGCACCTTGGACTCCGCGTAGGGCGTCACCGGGCGCAGCGGGGCGTCCTCGGCCACCAGGTCGTCTCCGCCCGCGGCGCCGTAGACAGAGCAGGTGGACGCGTACAGGAAGCGCCGCACTCCGGCGTCGCGGGCCAGCCGGGCGAGGCGTACGGACGCGTGGTGATTGATGTCGTAGGTGAGGTCCGGAGCCAGCGATCCCAGCGGGTCGTTGGACAGCGCGGCCAAGTGGATGACGGCGTCGACGCCTGCCACGTGTTCGGCCGTGACGTCGCGCAGGTCCACCCGGTGCCCCTGCGGGTCCGCGGGTGTCTCGCCGAGGACGCAGTCCGCGAACAGGCCGGCGTCGAGGCCGACGACCTCGTGTCCGGCGGCGGCGAGGACCGGGGCCATGACGGTTCCCAGGTAGCCCTGGTGTCCGGTCAGCAGTACGCGCAAAGTTCAGTCCCCCAGGTTGAGCGTGAGTTTGGTGACGGCGAACGCTTCGGCGTATCGCTCGTGGCATTCGATGCCGCGGATCCGGGCGAGGCCGAGGAAGGCCTCCCGGTCGTACCAGGGCCGGTGCCGCTGCGAGGGGTAGTGCTCCTGCAGCAGCCGCACCTTCTGTTCGGCGATCTCCGGCGACAGCGGCTGGTACGCCGCCGGACGGCCGAGATCGCCGTCCCATTTGACGATCTCGTAGCCGAGCACGAGGTGGTCGCGGAACGCGGTGGGTATCAGCTGCGCCAGGCCGCGGTGGTCCTGGTGCGCGTCGTCGGTGCGCGGGGCCAGGATCAGATCCGGGTCGCTCTGCGCGCGCAGTTCCTCGACCGCGGCCTTGGCCTCGTCCCAGTGCACGGGCAGTCGGCCGTCGGGCAACTTGTGCACGGTCAGCCGCAGTTCGGCGCCCGGGCAGAAGGCGGCGAGCGCGGCCTGCTCCTCCTGCTCGCGCTCGCTGCCACCGCCGGAGAGCACCAGTGCGTCGACACGGAGACCCGGACGCGCGAGGCACAGCGTCAGCAGCGTGCCGCCCGCGCCGATGGCGATGTCGTCGCAGTGCGCGCCCACCGCGACGATCCGGTCCAGGGGCCCGGCCCCGAGCCGGATCACGCGGTCCTCACCGCGGCGTCCGTCCCCGCGCCGTCCCGTTCCCACACGGCCCACGGGCGGTCGCCCCGGGCGTACGCGTCGTCGAGCGCGGCCCGCTCCTTCACGGTGTCGGTCGGCTTCCAGAAGCCGCGGTGCTGATGTGCCACAAGGCGGCCCTGCTTGGCCAGCTGGGCACATCCGTCGGCGACCAGGTCCCCGTTCTCCGGTATGTGGTCGAAGACCTCCTGGCGGAGCACGAAGTAGCCGCCGTTCTCCCACAGCGGCATGTCGCTCACCGCGGTGATGCCCCCCACCAGGCCGTCCTCGCCCAGGTCCACGCAGTGGAACGAGGACTGCGGCGGCACCACCATCATCGACGCACCGGCGTCGCGCCGGGCGAACCGGTCGATCATCTCCGGCAGCGGGGCATCGGTCAGCACGTCGGCGTAGTTGGCGAGGAACATCTCGTCGCCGTCCAGGTGGTGCCGCACCCGGCGCAGCCGCTCCCCGATCGGCGACTCGATGCCGGTCTGCGCGAAGGTGATCGTCCAGTCGGCGATGTCGGTGGAAAGGAGTTCGGTCCGCCCGCCCCGCAGCACGAAGTCGTTGGACGTCGTCTCCTCGTAGTTGAGGAAGAAGTCCTTGATGTGGTGCGCCCCGTACCCGAGACACAGGATGAACTCCGTGTGGCCGAAGTGCGCGTAGTAGCGCATGACGTGCCAGATCAGCGGTCGCGGGCCGACCATCGCCATCGGCTTGGGCGCTTCGTCGTAGACGCCGGCTCCGCTGCGCATCCGCATCCCGTAACCGCCGCAGAACAGTACGACCTTCATGCCTTGACCTCGACAATGCTCAGTTCCGGTATGGGGAAGACAAGCCGGCCGCCCCAGTCGTGGATGAAGGACAGCTGCCCGACCAGCTCGTCCCGCAGGTTCCACGGGAGGACGAGGACGTAGTCGGGCTTGTCCGCGGCTATCTGCTCGGGCGGCAGGATCGGGATGCGGGTGCCCGGGGTGAACCTGCCGTGCTTGTAGGGGTTGCGGTCGACCGTGTACGGGAGCAGGTCGGGCCGGATGCCGCAGTGGTTGAGCAGGGTGTTGCCCTTGCCGGGGGCGCCGTAGCCGACGACCGTCCTGCCCTGCTCGGCCGCCTCGATGAGGAACGTGAGAAGGTCACGGCGCACCTTGGCCACCCGGGCGGCGAACTCCGCGTACCCGGCGAGCTCCTGCAGCCCGGCGGCCTTCTCCCGGGCCAGCACGTCGGACACCCGCTGGGACGGCTCCCCCGCCACCTCTGCCGGCCGGGCCCACAGCCGGATCGAGCCGCCATGTGTGGGCAGCAACTCGACGTCCACGAGCACGAGTCCGCCGCTCGCGAGGGCCCGGATCGCGGACGCGACCGTGTAGTACTGGAAGTGCTCGTGGTAGATCGTGTCGTACTGGTTCTCCTCGATCAGGGTCAGCAGGTGCTGCACCTCGATGGAGACCCAGCCGTCGTCGGCGACCAGGGCGCGCAGCCCCTGGGTGAACCCGACCACGTCGGGGATGTGCGCGTACACGTTGTTGGCCACGACCAGGTCGGCCGGGCCGTGCTCGGCGCGGACGGCCGAGCCGGTGGCCGGGTCCAGGAACTCCGTGAGCGTGGGCACACCCGCGTCCCGCGCCGCGGCGCCGACGTTCACCGACGGCTCGATGCCCAGGCAGCGGATCCCCCGGTCCACCATGTGCTGGAGCAGGTAGCCGTCGTTGCTCGCGACCTCGACCACGAAGGCGTCGGCGCCGAGAGCAAGGCGCCGTACGGCGTCGGCGGTGAACTTGCGCGCGTGCTCCACCCAGGAGGTCGAGAAGGAGGAGAAGTACGCGTACTCGCTGAACGTCTCCTCCGGCGTGATCAGCGGCGGGATCTGCGCGAGCCAGCAGTCGGTGCAGACCCGCAGGTGCAGCGGGTACGCCGGCTCCGGCTTGTCCAGTTGGTCCGCGGCGAGAAAGCTCTCACACGGCGGGGTCGCCCCCAGATCGACGACGCTCCCCATCGCCGCCGAGCCGCACAGTCGGCATCGTGTCATTTACTGCCCCCATCCCCCCTGCTCGCGCGGGTGCCCCCACCGCGAGCCAGTGCTGACCGACCCGCGATCGCGGTGCGGTACTCCTCCACCAGGCGCTCGAGGCCGACGGCCGGGCTGAACCCCAGCTCGTAACGGCGCCGGGCCGCCTGGCCCATCTCCTGGTTGCGGGCCGTCCCGGCCGTGATCCGGCGCACGCAGTCCGCGAGCGAGGCAAGGTCGCCCGGCGGGTGGAGCAGCCCGGTCACCCCGTCCTCGACGAGTTCGACGAAGGCGCCGTGACCGGCGGCGACGGTCGGGACCCCGGCCGCCATCGCCTCCACGACCACCAGGCCGAACGCCTCCAGCCACGTCGAGGGGGCCACCACGGCGACCGACCGCGCGATGGCCTCCCGGCACTGGGCGGTGTCGTACAGGCCGACGTACCGGACGTCGTCCCGGCCCGCCGCCCAGGCGGTGACCTCGCGCTCCAGCGGTCCCGTGCCGGCGATCACGAGCGGTACGCCCACACCCCCGTCCGCGGCGATCCGGTCCCACGCGGCCATGAGCAGCCGCACGCCCTTGGCCTCCGCGAGGCGGCCGAGATAGAGCACGTGCTCTCCCGTGCCCGTTCGGCAAGTGCCCGGCTCCGGCACGAAGTTGTGCTTCACCGCCAGCCGCTCGGGTGGCATGCCGGCCCGCACCAGGACGTCGCGCTGCGCCGCGGAGATGCAGAAGAACCGCTCCACGCCGGACCACCACCGCCGCCGGTTGACCGACAGGCTGACCGCGAGCGGCACCGTCGCAAGGCGGGAGTTGCGGTAGCAGCCGTGCCGGACGGCGGGCAGCGGCGTCGACCCGACGCACTCGGTGCACGGCCGGCCGTCCCGCTGCAGCGTGCCGGGCGGGCAGACCTGGCTGTAGTTGTGCAGCGTGGCGACGGCGGGGACGCCGGCGTCGGCGCAGGCGGCAAGGACCGCGGGCGACAGGAGCGGGAAGACGTTGTGGATGTGGACCACGTCCGGCCGCTCGGTGCGCAGCCGGGCGGCGAGTTCCGCGCGGACCGCGGGGTTCCACGGCACGAGGAGCGGCACCGCGACCTTGCCCGGCAGGGACCGCGCGGCGATGGTGTCGCTGCGCCGCTCCAACACCTCGACCCGGTGGCCGGCCGCGCGCAGCAGCTCCACCTCCTGGTCGACGACCTTGTTCTCCCCGCTCGGCTGCGCCGACGCGTAGCGGTTGTGCACTACGAGGACGTGCATGCTCAGGTCATCTCCGATCTCCGGGCCCATCGCGGGATGTGCCGTCGAGGGGCCGCGGGCATCGGGAGGGGCGTGGCCGCGGCAGGCGTCGCCAGCAGCGAGGCGGCCACGGCCAGATGCAGCAGATACGGCGAGGCGTCGCCAAGGCCTGCCTCGGTGTACGACGCGATCGCGCAGTAGCTGATCAGGAAGATCGCGCAGGCCCTCGACAGCGACGGTGGCCGCAGCAACGCGACGCCGCCGAGGACGATGATGATCGCCGCCACCAGGATGACGCCGGTCAGACCCTGCTCCTGGTAGACGGCCAGCCAGCTGTTGTCGATCGGCAGCCCGCCGAACGACTTGTCGCCCAGGCCCATGCCGAACAGCTGCTCCGAGGTCGTCCGGGGCGCTGCCAGCAGGGCATCCCAGACCTTGGCCCGACCCGTGAGGCTGGCGAAGTTCTCCTGGCTCTGTCCGCGCAGGAACCACGCGTGCAGCGCGGAGCCGAACCCCACCGCGGCCACGGCGGCGCACAGCACTGCCCAGGTGAAGAACCGGCGGGCGGCGGCGCTGGTCAGGACGAGTGAGCCGATCGCCAGCACAAGGCCGACGAACAGGCCGAGCGTGGCCGTCCGGGTGTGGGTCAGCGCGAGCAGGACGAGTGACGGCACGATGATCACCGCCGCGCTCGCCCTGTCGGTCCGGCGCCCCAGTACGAGCAGCACGGTGAGCCCGATGATCACCGCGGCGTACTGTCCGATCTGTGGCGGGGTGAGCGGCCACAACGCGCCGACAAGGCGTCCGCCGTAGAGATCGGGCAGGGCCGCGCCCGGTGAGATGACCAGGCCGGCCGCCACCGACCCGAGCACCGCGAAGTACATCCGGATGTGGTGCCGGACGAACGTCAGTCCGCCGTCCCACCAGCGGCTGAGCAGCCACAGCGTGCCGATGAAGAGAGCCAGCCTGGCGCAGCGGAACAGGGCGCCGAACCCGGACTCCAGGTTCGCGCTGGAGATCACGCTGGGCACGAGGAGCAGGGTGAGCAGGAACGCGAAGGCGCCGGCTCGGATGCGCAGGCGGAGATTGACCGCGAGCGCCAGCGCGAACGCGGCGACGAGCGCGCCCATGGTGACCATCTGGATGAGGGAACGGGGCAGCGGGATGATGGTCTCCGCCCCGGCGGAGCCGAGCGTGTTGAGGACCAGCAGCCCCCAGACGATCCCGACGATCTTCGCTGTGCCGGCAGGGCGCGATTCCGCGCCGGTCTGCGTGCCCGCCGTGACCGGTCCGCCCGGCAGCCCGCCGCTCCGCAAGGCCTCACCCATCTCAACCACCTGCCCGTGAGTCGAGGGTGCTGCCCGCGTCCTGCTGGTACGGCGTGCCCTGCCACTGCCCGAAGTCGAGCACCCGGCTCTGGTCCTGGGCGACGAATTTCCACGGCCCGAGGTAGACGTTGTCGTGCCAGCGGTTGTGTTGCTCATGGGTGATCGCCTCGGCCACCCGCTCGCCCTGGTAGGGCGACCAGTCCGGATAGGTGCCGTAGTTGGCGAGCACCGCCATCCGGTCGCACTTCACCGTGCACTTGACGACAGACGTGTCGAGCACGAAGCGGTTGTCGTGGATGTCCACCCGCTGGGTCTTCCACCGGCAGTCGGCGTAGAGCGGTGCGGTGGCGATCGCCGGCTTCGCGCAGCGGTCGGTGTCCTTCACCAGCAAGGTGCAGTCACCGGACGAGGTGTTGGCCGGGCTGTTGCAGAACCGGTCGGCGTTCTCCCACAGGGTGATCCCCGACCAGTTGTTCTCCAGCATGTTCCGGTCGACCTCGATCTTGTCGGTGCGGGCCTTGATCCGTGGTTCGCCGCCCGACTCGGACAAGTAGACGGTCGCGTAAGGGAAGTTGTCACCGCTGTCGGCTTCTCTGCGGCCCTCGACCCAGTTGTTCCGCCGGATCGTGTTGTTCCGGATGACCGCGTTGTAGCTGGTCTCGTAGATCAGCGCGGCACCGTCGTTGTTCTCGAGCACGTTCTTCTCGATGCGGAAGTCGTTGTTGTTGGTGTCCGCCCACAAACCGGTTCCGCGGTTGTCGTGCACCCAGTTGCCGCGTACGTCGGCGCCGTTGACGGCCCAGAACTTGATGCCTCCGGTGCAGCCGCAGCCCTTACGCCGCCGCTCCCAGTCGCCGGTGTTGTTGCCCACGATCTCGTTGCCCTCGACCACCAGGCCGCTGATACGGCCGGTGGCCTTGTAGGCGTTCATTCCGTACTGACCGTTTTCGCGCAGGCAGTTGGCGCGGACCTCCTGGCGGGCGCCGGCCATCAGTCCGGCACCGGAGTTGTGCTGGATCGTCGCGTGCTCGATCGCCCACCCGTCGGCCGAGTCATGGTTGACCACGCCCTCGTCCTGCGGCGCAACGAAACGTTGCACGGTCAGATAGCGGATGGTGACGTTGCGGGCGGTGCCGCCGAACGCGTACTGGTTCTTCTTCCCGCCGTCGAGCACCGCGCCCGGCGCACCGAGGTAGCGGTTCCCCTCCTTGGGGATGACCTGCGCGAAGCGGTCCGGGTCGAGCCTGTGCTTGCCCGGTCGAAGCCAGAACGTGGTGTTCGGGGGGCTGCTCTTGGTCTTCGCCGCCAGGTCACCGACCACCGTGGGGTCGACCGTCACCGCGCCCGCCGGCGCCTTCGCCGGACCGGCCGCGGGCTTGGCGCACACCCGGGCCACGGGCGTGGCCGGCGCGGCGGTCGGGATGGCCCGGGTGTGCGCCGTGTTTCCCCGGGCGCCCGGCGTGTCGGCCCGGGCGCCCGGCGTGTTGTCGCAGCCGGTCGCCGCCAGCAGGGCCAGCGCCAGCGGTGCCGCCGCCAGCGCCCAGTGCCGCCTTCTGTTCCCCACGCGCCCCCCTAGCCGCGGAACCTGAGCACAGTGGTGAACTCCCCCGACAGCGCGGTGCCGTCGGCGAAGCCGGTGCCGACCAGTGTTGTGGCGGGTTCCTTGCGGCCGAAGCCGGCGGAGTACCAGCCCAGCGGCGGGTCGGTCTCTGCGCGATGCGCCCGCCAGCTCAGCTGCCCGGGCAGGTCGAGCACGGCGGAGCGGTCCTCGCCGTCCCGGGTCCAGGTGAGCTGTGCCCGGTTGCCCTCCAGGTCCGCGGCGATCGCCGGGCCGAGGTGGAACGCCAGACGCACGTCCCGGCGCGGGCCGCGCACCTCGTCGACCACCCGCAACTCCTTGCTCGTGGCGGTCAGTTCGACCCGGCGGCGGTGCACGGAGCGCTGGTAGCCGTCGTGTTCGGCGCACCAGCGGGCCGTCCCCCCGTCGCAGCCGCCCGATGTGTCCGTGGCCAGGACGCGGGTGTGGGCATGCCGGGTCCACAGGAACGGGCCGCCGGAGACGGACTGGTCACTGCCGTCCAGTTGCAGGGTGTTGTGGCCGAGGGTCGACCGGAAGTACTGCCGCCACTCGGGTTGCCCGTGGTAGCAGAACGTTCCCGGGTCGGCGAGCACGTCGACCCCGTCGTGCCGGACCTCCACGGACAGCGCGTCCGCGTGGGCGTGCGCGGCGATGGACAGGAACCCGTGCGGACCGCCGTCGCAGCGGCACCAGATCTCTTCCGGACCGCGCAGGATGGTCATGCCCGCGTCGGCGAAGTGGGCCGGTCTGCTTGCCGGGCGGGTCACGGCCGGTGCCGCTTCGTTTTTCGAGTACGGCCGGATGAGCGCGGCGAGGAGCGGGGTGCGCACATCGGTCCCGGTCACCGCCGGCCACCAGTCCAGCCGGCCGAACACGGCGTCCCCGGTGGCAAGGAGCGAGGCCCAGCGGTCGGTGCCCGCTCCGTCCACGACCAGACCGTGCCCGTCGTCCGCGTCCCCCTGGCGGGGCGGACGCAGCCGGTTGTCCACGACGGCCGCGAGCGCGTCGGTCATCCGCAGCAGTACCAGCCGGACCGACGCGGGGACCGGCACGCCTGCGGCATCCGCCTCGGCCACCGCGGCCAGGCCGAGCTCAAGGACAAGTCCGTGATACTCGGTGGCCAGCTCGCGGTTGAGTCCGGAGCCGAAGGTGTTGCCGCGCAGATGCCGCTCAAGGGACCGCAGCGCACCGGCTCGCCAGCGCGCCGAGGAGGGGAACCACCCGAACGCGCAGGCTGCGGCCAACTGCCCGCCGGCCTCGGCGATGACGTGGTTGTTCGCCGAGGACCCCCGGCTGGGGAAGGCGGCCAGCCAGCGCTGGTGGTGCCAGATCTGGTGCAGCGCCACCGGGTTGCCCTCGAACAGCTCGGCCGCGCCCGGCCAGCCGTCGAGCAGCCGGCGTATCCACACCCAGGAAAGGAGCCGGATCCCCAGCTCGATGCCGCTGATCCAGTGCACGCCGCGCAGCGGTGGGTTGGCCTTCCACCACGACCGCAGGTGCTCGGCGACTCGCTCGGCGTACCGCTCGTTCCCGGTGATCGCGTAGGCGGCGGCGAGCACGGTGAGGTACTGATGCCGGGACAGCTCCCAGATCTGCTTGATGTCCCCGACCGCGTCCTCGCTCCGGTACGGCACGTCGAAGGCGTAGCCCCAGGGAGCCCGGCGCCCCGTCTTCGGGTCGTACCACCAGTCCGGGTCGTCCAGGTCGTCGCGGACCACCCCGAAATACTCGACGTGCCCGTACATCAGCCGATCCGCCTCGGCGATGAGACGTTTCGCGGCGTCCGGGGGTATCGCTGCGATCGTCCCGGCGGGCAGCGCCGCGGTGAACCGGGCGCCGGTCACGGTCGGGCAGTCGGGCCGCGCCGACCGCCACCGCCGCCTGCGCACCGCGTCGCCCACCCGGCCGCCGACCTCCCGCGGTCCCATCCGGGACAGCCGCCGCAGGTACCAGCCCGCACTCCCCGAGCTCACCGTCATCGCGCCCTCGCCAGCGTCACCGGCGCGCCGCCGGCCAGGCCTGCCTGCACGGCGAGGGTGGCCGACGTGGTGGCGACCAGCGACTCCAGCGGCACCGGCATCGGCCCGCCGGTCCGCACGGCCTTGATGAACGCGGCCAGTTCGGCGTTCTGGCCCTTGTCCCGGGCCTTGGGCAGCCGCGAACTGACCCACTTCTTAGGGCGGCCATCGTATACAGCGGCGCGTACGAAGTCGTCGAGCCGCAGCACCTTGCCGTCCGCGACCAGGTCCAGCGTCTCCTTGGGGAATCCGGCCGCGCCGGTGGTGACGTAGCTGATGGTGGCGGTGGACCCGTCCGGGTAGCGCAGCACGACCTGCAGGTCCTCGTTGCCTGACGCGGCGACCGCGTACACCGAGACCGGGTCGGCCTCGAGCAGCCAGCTCGCCGTGTCGATGAAGTGTCCGCCCTCGCCGGCGAACCGCGAGCCCTCGGTGCCCTGTTGGAGGTACCAGCTGCCGTGTCCGAGGCGGCCCGCGTTGACCAGGTAGCGCAGGCTCCCCGGACCGGTGCGGGTGCCGAACCGCTTCCTGGCCTCCTGCAGCAGGGGCGCGAACCGGCGGTTGAAGCCCACTTGCAGCCGGTCGTTGCCCGACTCCTCCACCGCCGCGAGCACCCCGGCCAGCTCGTCCTGGGTGAGGGCCAGGGGCTTCTCCACGAACACCGCCTTGCCGGCAAGCAGCGCCCTGCGGGTCAGTTCGGCGTGCGAGCTGTGCCGGGTGACCACGAACACCGCGTCGACGGACTTGTCGCCGAGCACGGCGTCGAGGTCGGTGGTCGCCTCGGCGAAGCCGAACTTCCGCTTCGCGTTGGCGGCGGACAGCGCCGTCGTGGTGACGACCGTGGACAACTCGACGCCGTCGCGCTGTGCCAGGTGCGGCAGCAGCATCGACGTCGCGTAGTTGCCCGCGCCGACGAACGCGACGCGCACCGGCGCCTTGGCGGCCCGGGCCGGGGTGAACGCTCCGCCGCCGCGTCGCACCGCGGGCACGGCCACCGCCGGGGCCTCCGCTTCCGCGGCCTGGTCGGGGCGGCCGGGGTAGCGGAACAGCACGGCCACGGCCTTGAGGTCGCCGTCCTTCAAACGCTGGTACGTCTCGACGGCGTCGTCGAAGTCTGCGATGTGGGAGACCAAGGGCGCCACGTCGACGCTGCCGCGGGCGAGGAGATCGAGGAAGCACGCCAGGTTCCGGCGCTCGGTCCAGCGCACGTAGCCGACCGGGTAGTCCCGCCCTTCGAGCTCGTACTCCGGGTCGTAGCGCCCGGGGCCGTAGCTGCGCGAGAAACGGACGTCGAGCTCTTTCTCGTAGTACGCGTTCCACGGCAGGTCCAGGCGGCACTTGCCGATGTCGACGACCCGGCCGCGGTCCCGGCAGAGCCGGGCGGCCAGCTCTACGGGCTGGTTGCTGCCGCCGCCGGCGGCCAGATACACCTGGTCCACGCCGTGGCCGTCGGTGAGTTCGGCGACGGCGGCCTCCACGGCCGCGGACTCGGGATCGCCGCAGGCCGCGGCGCCGAGGCGTTCGGCGAGCTCGCAGCGCGCCGGGTCGGGGTCGACGCCGACGACGCGGGCGCCGGAGGCGGCAAGGAGCTGCACCACCAGCTGCCCGATCAGTCCGAGCCCGATGACGAGGGCCACGTCGCCGAGTTGGGGTTCGCCGCGGCGGACGCCCTGCATCGCGATCGACCCGACGGTGCCGAAGGCCGCGTGCCGCGGCGCGAGGCCGTCCGGCACCGGGGCGTAGAGGTTCTTCGGCACCCAGTTCAACTCGGCATGCAGCGCGTGCTCGTTGCCGGCGCAGGCCACGAGGTCGCCGACCTTCACGTCGTCGATCCCAGGGCCGACCTGCTCGACCACCCCGCACAGGGAGTAGCCCAGCGGCGTGTAGGAGTCCAGTTTGCCCATCACCTTGCGGTACGTGGCGGGCACCCCGTTGGTGGCCACGCTCTGCATGACCTTGGCCACCTGGTCAGGACGGGAGCGGGCCTTGCCCAGCATCGACATGCCGGCCTCGGACACCTTCATGAGCTCGGTCCCGGTGGATATCAGGGAGTAGTCGGTGCGGACCAGCACACCGCCCGGCTTGCATCCCGGCACTGGCACGTCGAGCACCGCGAGCTCGCCACTCTTGTAGTTCTGAACTACCTGCTTCACCCGAAGTCCCCTTGTTTCTAGCCGTCTTCTACGCTGCCGAGCGAGTGCTCCGGGCGGAGCCGGAGGTCGCGCCGCGGTACCAGTACTCGAGCGTCAGCACATGCCACAGATGCTTGGAGAAGTCCCGCTGCCCGGCGGCGTCCTCGGCGACCATGCGCGCCAGGGCGTCGCGGCGCAGGAGCCCTGAGCTGACGAGCACGCCGTCGTTGACCACCTCGCGCACCAGCGGTGCCAGATCCCGGCTCATCCAGGCCCGCAGCGGTGCGCTGAACAGGCCCTTGGGCCGGTACACGATCTCCCGGGGCAGGATCGAGGTGGCCGCCTCCTTGAGGACGGCCTTGCCCTGCCGTCCGACGATCTTGCGGTCGCCGGGCACGGCGAACGCGGCCTTGACCACCTCGACGTCCACGTACGGCACCCGCACCTCGGTCGAGGCGGCCATGCTCGACCGGTCTGTGTAGGCGAGGTTCAGGCCCGGCAGGAACATCCGGGCGTCGCCCAGGCACATGCGGTTGACGAAGTCGTCGAGCTCGTTGTCCTGGTAGATGTCCGCATGCTCGGTCAGCACGTCGTCGACCGTCCCGGCCAGGTCCGGACTGACCAGGGAGAGCAGCTCGTCCTGGTCGTACATGGTGTAGCTGCGCCGGAACGCGGTCTCCTCGGGCAGGTCGGCGAAGGAGAGGAACCGCTTCGCGAAGCGCACCGACCGGTACCCCCTGCGGGCCGTGGCGACCGGCAGCCGGTCCACGGCCTTGAACACCCCGCGCCGCAGGGGCCGCGGGACGCGCTGGTAGCGCAGTGCGAGCAGGTTGGCCAGGTGTTTGCGATATCCGGCGAACAGCTCGTCGGCACCCATCCCCGAGAGCATCACCTTGACCCCGGCCTCCCGGGCGGCCGAGCAGATCAGGAACGTGTTGATCGCGGCGGGGTCGCCGATCGGCTCGTCCAGGCTGTACGTCATCTGCGGCAGCAGGTCGAGTACGTTCGGGGCGATCTCGATCTCGTGCAGGTCGACGCCGAACCGCTCGGCCACCTGCCGGGCGTAGCGCAGGTCGTCCGGCATCGCCTCGAACTTGGCGTCCTCGGCGCGGAATCCGATCGTGTAGGCGGAGATCCCGGGCTGGTGGCGGGCCGCAAGGGCGGTCAGGTAGCTGGAGTCGAGACCGCCGGAGAGGAAGGTCGCCACGGGTACGTCGGAGAGCAGGTGCTGTCGGGTCGACTCCTCGACGACGGCAGCCAGGTCCGGCTGCTCGCCGCTGCGTGCTCGCTCCCGGCCCTCGGCGGCGACGTCCTTCAGGTTCCAGTACCGGCCGCGCTCCACTCGGCCGTCGGGCCGGCACCTGAGCCAGCTGCCCGGCGGCAGCTTCTCCGCTTCGCGGAACGCACAGCGCGAGTCCGGCACCCAGTAGTACAGCAGCGAGGCCACCAGCGCCGCATGGTCCACCTGCAGCGACCCGCCGGTCACGGCGGCGAGCGCCTTGAGCTCGGAGGCGAACACCAGGCCCGCGCCGCGCCGGAGCAGGAACAGCGGCTTGATGCCCAACTGGTCGCGGGCGAGGACCAGTTCACCGGTGCGCTCGTCGAAGATCCCGAACGCGAACATGCCGCGCAGCCGGGGCAGGGAGTCGGTGCCCCAGCGCCGCCAGGCCTCGAGGAGCACCTCGGTGTCGGAGGTACCGCGGAAGCGCACCCCGGCGGCTGCCAGTTCGGCACGCAGCTCGGGGGCGTTGTACAGCTCACCGTTGTAGGTGAGGACGAGACCGTCCTTGGCCATCGGCTGGGCGCCTGTCCCGGACAGGTCGATGATGGCCAGCCGGCGGTGCCCGAGGTGCACTTCGCCGTCACCGGCGGGGTGGCTGTACCGGCCCGCCCCGTCCGGACCGCGGTGGGCGAGGGTGTCGGTGAGCCGGTCGGTCACGACCTTTCCGTCCGGCCATCGATAAGTGCCTGCGATGCCACACATGTGCTTACCGCGCCTCCTGGTCGCTGTCCGGGACTCGTACTGCCCATGAAGGCCGTTCCGTCCGCACCCGGCCCGTCGCGTTCTCCCGTGCCAGCTGCTCGTTGTGGCCGCGCAGCGCGGTGTGCAGCCCGTCCCACAGGGTGCCGTCGGTCCGGTCCCGCGGATCGGGGTCGATCAGCACCACGCCGATCACCGGTATGAGCAGGTCGGCGAGCTGCCGCGCCACGGTGTGCAGCCATGCGGCGCTGCCGTGCCCGGCACGTACGACGAGCACGGTTCGGGTACCGAGCTCCGGGAGGCCGGTCCACGCCGTGCCGGGCGCGACCGAGCCGACACCGAGCCGGCGCACCGCATGCGGCACGGCCGCGGCACCCTCGACGCCGACCACGTCCGGGCCTCCTGGCTTCTGGCCGCGTTGGGCGCGCCGCAGGGCCGGCAGATCGTCGATGATGACCACCGGCCCCTCCGCCGCCAGTGCCCGGGCGAGGTCCAGGGCGATCACGCTCGTGCTGCGCGCACAGCCCAGTTCCAGCAGTGACACCGGTTCCGCTGAGCCACGCACGGTGCGGGCCAGCGTCGCGGTGAGCCGTTCGCGTGCCGACCGGGTCCGTCGGCGCTGCCACAGTCTGGCCGGCCGGTGGGGCGCGCGGCGCAGTTCCGCGAGGACCGAGGCGCCCAGGTTCGCCGCGATCTCCCGGCGCAGCACGGGGCGGTCCGCCACCACCGTGCCGACCGCGGCCACCGCGAGCCCGAGGACGAGCCCGAGGACGAGCCCGATCGCGGCGTTGGTGGCAGCGGCCCTGGGCAGGGAGTGCCGCACCGCTCGCGGGGCGTCCACGATCTGAGTGCCGGCGACGATCTGGGGCGTGCCCATGCGCGCCTCCTCGGCGCGCTGGTCGAAATCGGCGATCCGCGAGTTGAGTTCCGCCCGGCGGGCGAAAAGCGACTCGATGCTCGCCGACGCCTTCGGGTCGCTCTCCGGCGTTCTGTCCCCGATCGCCTTGTTGACCTGGGCGAGTTCGCCCCGCATGCGGTCACCCTGGTCGCGCAGGGCCTTGGCCTCGGACTTCGCGGCTTCCTGCATCCGCCTCACATGGTCCGCGACGAACGCGTCCGCCAACGCCTTGGCTCGGGCCACGGCGTCCGCGTCGCTGTCTCCTGTCACCTCGATCTGCAGCAGGTTGTTGGTCAAGCCGGTGCCCCGGTAGTCCCGCATGAAGTCTTCCGTGCGTTCCGAGGAGTTGAGGGACCCCAGGGCCTTGTCGGCGATCCGCGTGGTCCGCAGCAGCTCCACGTCGGTGCGGATCAGCGTTCCGGGGTCGTTCGGCTGGTCCGCCTGATGCGCGACCAGCACCTTGGTCACCGCGGACGGCGGCGGCGGCCGCAGGACCGCCAGCGCCGCGCCGACCAGCAGCCCCAGTAGCGCCAGGGAGCACCAGAGGCGGCGGCGTCTGCGCACCGCCACCACCAGTGCCTGCAGGTCCAGCAGGTGAGTGGCTGCCGACGACTGGGAAGTCGTGCTCGTCGTCACGCGGAACCTCCCGTCGAGTGGCCGGGAACCGCGAGCGCCAGAGTGGCGTCGTGCGGAGGATGGCCGGCGGATCGCGTCGGACGGTCCCGGACCGTGCCGGCGACGACGATGCCGACGACTTCATGTCTGCCGTCGGCACACGCCCCGGCGATGCCGGCGAGCTGCTCTGCGGTCCAGTTGCCCGCGCTGAGCACGACCAGGGCACCGGACTCGGTGTCGCGGTCCGGCACCATCGGCCGGTCGACCGAGACTTCGACCACCCGCAGCAGCGGATCACCCTGGGCCTCGGCCACGAGCTGCCCGGCGGCCCGGAGGGCGATCTCGTCGCCGTTCGGTACGACAACCAGCAGCCGCCGGGAGGCCGGCAGTTGGTCCCGGAGGCGCGCGCACACCCGCCGGTAGCGGATCCGCCTGCCGGCCTCGTCGTCGGACCTCTGCGGGTTCGGCATGTCCCACCGGGTGTCGACGCCGAGGAGTCGGCGGAACCGAGCTCGCGTGCCACGGCCCTGGGGCCGGTCCGCGGGCCGTTCACCAGGCACGTCGACAGTGCCGATGAGCGCCGATCCCAGCGCCGCGGCGATCTCCGGTTCGGTGCGCAGCCTGCGGTTCACCCGTGCGACGGCGAGATGTCCGATGACCGCGAGAAGGAAGAACAGCAGCGCCCCAGCGGCGATGAGTTGCATCCTTGTCGGCGGCGCCTCGCTGGTAGGCCGGGCCGCCGGTCCCATGACGACCAGGCCGGTCTTGTCGGCCGCCGGGTCGGCCTGGTCCAGCTTCGTCATGGCCTCCTCCAGCGCGGTGCGCAGCTTCTCGAGTTCGGTGCGGGCCTGCACGCTCTCCACGGTCTTGCCGGGATCGGCCGCGTTGGCCAGGTCGGTGATGCGGCGGTTGGTCTCCACCACCTGCTGCCGCAGCGCCTCGGGCCCGGTAGCCGCGTCGGGGTCGGTGCTGCCGCCTGCGAGCCGCGCGGCGAATCCGGTGAATTCCTGGGCCACCCGGTCGGAGAGCTGCTGCGCGCGCTTCGGGGTGTCGGCCGTTCCCGAGATCCTGATGATGTTCCCGTCGGCGGCCTTGGCGCTCACCCGGTCCCGCAGCTCGGCGGCGCTGACGCCCCTCCAGCCGAGCTTTGCGGCCACGGGGTCGACCACCGACGAACTGGTCGCGATGTCCACCTGGGTCAGTAGTTCGCGCTCTTCCCACTGCCCCGGCAGCAGTACCGATGTCGACGCCGTGTAGCGCGGCGGAAACAGCACCACCGAGGCGCCGTAGCCGACGAGCGCGCCCACCACGGTGAGAACGGCGAGAAGCCGCCAGCGCCGACGGAGAATCCGTCCGATCGTGACCAGACGTATCGTGTCTTCGCTCAAGGGTGCTGCCTCCCCCGTGCCCGGACCGGGTCGCCCGCCGGCACCGGAGTGCGGTCACGGCACGCGGCGGCGTAGGCGGCGAGCAGCGACGCTTGTGAGTTCTTCCAGGAAAGCTGCCCGCTGATCCGCTCCTGGCCGATCTTGCCCATCCGGGCCCGCTGCTCCGGATCGTCGAGCAGCATCGCGATGAGCCCGGCGAATTCGGCCTCGTCGTTGGCGGGCGCGTAGACGGCGGCGTCACCGGCGGAGACGCGCGCCTCCCGGAGGTCGAAGGAGACGATCGGACGGCCCATCACCATGTACTCCAGGACCTTGTTCATGGTCGAGACGTCGTTGAGCGGATTGCGCGGGTCGGGGGAAAGGCACACGTCGGCGGTGGACAAGTAGCGCACCAGGTCGGCGTCCGGAACGCGCCCGGTGAACTGCACCTGGTCCGAGAGCCCGAGCTGCCGGGACAGCTCCACCATCGCGTCGAATGCGTCTCCGGCGCCGACGAACACCGCATGCCAGTCGGTCCGCCCGAGGTCGTCGCGCAGCTTCGCGAGGGCCCGCAAGGCGTAGTCGACGCCGTCCTGCGGTCCCATGACGCCGAGGTAGCACAGCAGATGAGGCTTGCCGCGCCTCAGCTCCGGCTCGGGCGGCACCGGATGGAACCGGTCGATGTCGGGTGCGCTGCGCACCACGAAAACGTCCGCCGGCCGCCGGCCGCCACGGCGCACCGCGACGTCCCGGTAGCTCTCGTTCGTGGCGAGCACGATGTCCGCGGCCCGGTAGGTCCGCCGTTCCAGCGCGCACACAGCGCGGTAGAGCAGGTCCTCGCCGCGGTCGAACCGGGAGAGGTACAGCTCGGGTACCAGATCGTGCTGGTCGAAGATGAACCGCGCCCCGTGCCGCTTCATCCACAGTGCCGGCAGGAACAGCAGGTCGGGCGGGTTGCAGGCGTGCACCACGTCGACCGGGCCGACCTTGCGGGCCAGCCGGACCGTATGCCACAACGCCGTTCCGTACTCCCGCAGGTAGCCGGCCGGACCGCCGGTGGCCGCGCGCAACGGGTAGCGGTGGATCCGCACCCCGTCGATCGAGGTCTCCAACTCCGTGTCCCGCTTCTCCCCTTGAGGACAGATGACGTGCACCGTCCAGCCCGCGTCGCGCAGGGTCGTGCACTCCTGCCACACCCGCCGGTCGAACGGCACCGACAGGTTCTCCACCAGGATCAGCGCGCGTCGGGCCGGCCCGGCGCCGCTGCGTATGTCACCAAGCAAGGCCCATGTATCCCGGTTCGGCCCGGCGCGCGTCGGCGTCGGGAATGCGGATGAGGTCGACGAGCAGCGTGCCGTCGTCATGGGGCAGCGCCGACAGCACGGCCGGATCCTTGGTCCCGACCAGGCACACCTCGGCGTGCTCGAGCACCTCGTCGACGGAGTCCACGAGCAGTTGCGCGATGTGCGGCAGCCGGGTCTCGATGTACTCGCGGTTGGCGCCGAGCAATCGTGACAGGTTCACGTTGGCGTCATAGATCCGCAGGTCGTATCCCTTGCCGATGAGCCGCTCCGCCAGTTCGACGAGCGGGCTCTCACGGAGGTCGTCCGTGCCGGGTTTGAAGGACAGCCCGAACAGCCCCGCCCGGCGCTTGCCGGTGCGCTCGACCAGCTCCACCGCCCGTTGCAGATGTGCGGAGTTGGAGGTCAGCACGTGGGCGAGTATGGGCACCGAGACGTCGGCCCGCTGCGCCGCGTGGACCAGGCTGCGCAGGTCCTTGGGCAGGCAGGAACCGCCGAAGGCGAAGCCGGGCCGCAGGTAGGCGGGGCTGATGTTCAGCTTGCGGTCGGCCAGGAACACGTCCATCACCTGGTGCGAGTCCACCCCGAGCGCCTGGCACACCGCGCCGAGCTCGTTCGCGAAGCCGATCTTCAGGCCGTGGAACGCGTTGTCCGCGTATTTGATGGCCTCGGCCGTCGAGATCGGCACCCGGAACAGCTCGCCGGGCAGGCCTTCGTACAGCGCCGCCACCGCGTCGCCGCTCGCCGGATCGAGCTCGCCGATGACGGTCTTCGGCGGGTCGAAGAAGTCCCGCACGCTCGTGCCCTCGCGCAGGAACTCCGGGTTGACCGCGACCCCGAAGTCCACCCCGGCCGTGCCGCCGACGTACTTCTCCAGGATCGGTACCAGGAGGTTCAGGCAGGTGCCCGGGAGCATGGTGCTGCGCAGCACGACGGTATGCCGACCGTTCCGCTCGGCCAGCGCGGCGCCGATCTGCTCGGTGACCCGCTCCAAGTACGTGGTGCACAGGCTGCCGTTGGGCTCCGACGGCGTGCCCACGCAGACCAGCGACACCTCGCTGCCCTTGATCGCCTCGTGGACGTCGGTGGTGGCGCGCAGCGCTCCGGTCCGCACGGCCTCGGCGATGAGCTCGCCGATCCGCTCCTCGACCACCGGCGCCCTGCCGTCGTTGACCAGGTCGACCTTGACCTGGTTCACGTCCACGCCGATGACCTCGTGACCCAGGCTGGCCAAGCACGCGGCCGACACGCAGCCCACGTAGCCGAGCCCGAACACGCTTACTCTCATGACCCGTTCCTCCCCCCAGGCAGGCCTTTGTGGCCTGCGATCCGCGCGCCGGACGGACGATGACCCTCGCGCATCAGTAAGCCCCCTGGCCCTGCAGCACCGCACGCAGCGTCTTCCACAAGATCACTGCGTCCAGGGCGAGCGACCAGTCCTCCACGTACCGCAGGTCGAGCCTGACCGCCTCCTCCCACGGCAGGTCGCTGCGTCCGCTGATCTGCCACAGACCGGTGAGCCCGGGCCTGACCAGCAGCCGCCGCCGGATGTCCGGGCCGTACGCAGCGGACTCCTCCGGCAGCGGAGGCCTCGGACCGACGAGCGACATCGATCCGGTGAGCACGTTGAAAAGCTGCGGGAGCTCGTCGATCGAGTACCGGCGCAGCACTGCTCCCACCCGGGTCACCCGCGGATCCCGGCGAAGCTTGAACAGCAGGCCCGCGCCCTCGTTGCGGTCGGCCAGCGCGGCCCGGGCCCCGTCAGCCCCGGCGACCATGGTGCGGAACTTGAAGATGGTGAACTCGCGGCCGTCCTTGCCGACTCTGCGCTGGCGGTAGACCGCCCCGCCCCGGCTGTCCACCAGTACGAGCAGCGCGACGAGCACCATCAGCGGCGCGAACAGGAGCAGCAGGATCGCCGCGCCCATCCGATCGACGACCCCCTTGATCGCCCGGCGGCCCCCGGTGAAGGTCGGCATGCTGACCCGCAGCAGAGGGATCCCGAGCACCGCGTCGACGTGCAGCCGCGGGCCGGCCACCTCCATCAGCACGGGGGCCACGACCATCTCGGCATCGCTGCCTTCGAGGTTCCAGGCCAATCGCTGCAGCCGGTCCGGTGACCAGTGCGGGTCCGGCGTGACCGCGACGACACGGTAGCCGTCGCGGCAGACGTGGCCCGCGACGTCCGACAGCCGGCCGACGACCGGCACTCCGTCCAGCTGGTCACCGTCGAGCCCGAGACCGTCCGTCGTGCACACCGCGTCCACTCGCCAGCCGAGGTGCGGGAACTTACGGGTTCGGGCGATCAGGTCGCGCACGGTGGCCACGCTCCCGGCAGCGAGCACCGGTCTCAGGCTCCGTCCTTCCTTCCGCTGTTTGTGCAGCGAGAGGCGGAGCACATACCGCTCCGTCATGGTGACGAGCGCGATCGCGGGGATCGCGACGAAGATCCAGAGCTTGATGTTGCGCGAGGTGAGGGCGATCCCGCCGAGCGCCAGCGCGACGGTCGCCATGAACAGCGAGCGTCCGAGCCGGCGGAATTCCTCCGCGCCCTGGCCGAGCACGGCCGGAGCCCACGACCGGCTCACCGCAAGCGCTCCCAGCACAAGGAGCTCGGTGCCGAATGCGAGAATTCCCCACTTCTCGTGCCAGTTGGCCGCGTCCCGGGCCCCGAAAAAGTTGCCGATCGCCGCCACCACCAAGGCGGTGGCCACGGTGTCGGTGGTGATCACGGTACGGCGGTACCGCTGCTCCCAGTCATTGGTCAGCTGGTTGATCGCCCCGTTCGTCAGACGCTCGCGCGCCGACGGAAAAGGGCCGGCTAATTCCCCCTGCCGCACAGAACCCACCCCGGTCCCCAGTCGTTCGACATGGTCGCCCAACACTGTCCCTCCCCCCAGAAGGCCCCCGCCCCGCACAGTCCTTCCCCTCGGGAGGCCCCCGCCCCCCGCACCGCGCTGTTCCTCCCCCCGGGAGGCCCCCGCCCCCCGCGCACGACATCCCCGTTATTTCAGCGCTACTTGAGCAACCCACGCCGGCAACCGCAGAATCGCGTGTCCTGCCAGGCCCTCGATGTGCGTGCGAACCCGTCGAAACCTCGGGTGCTCCCCCCACCCGAAACCCCTCGCAGGCGCCAAGAATTGATCACCCCCACGCCCGGCGCCGGAGGCCCAGTTGCCGGCCGCCCGTAACGCCTGACCTATAGATCATCATTTGTCGCCTGGTGTCCCACCATGTGAAGCACGGTCAATCTAGACCATCGAGGCCCCTCTGGAGAGAGGGATGTGTGGAATTTGTGCTCAAGATTTGAAGCCGGATGCACGGACCGGTGACCACCCGCGGCGCCTTGATGACGAAGACGTGGCTCTGACCTGTGACGACGGTAGTTCTCCGGCTGCCGGCACCGGCAACCCCGAGGCCGACACATCACCGCCTGAGTACTCGGTGAGGCACCAGTCGACGCATCGCCGCCGCAGGAGAGACGACACCCCCGCATGCGCCAGGCCGCAGCTCGCACATCGGGCACTACGCTGCGGCCCATGGAATGTTTCGCCGCCTGGCGCACCCGCCGCTGAGGGCCCGCCTCACCGTCGATCCTTCGGCTGCGAGCGGGCCGACCGATGCCCCTGTTCTGTCCGGGTATCAAGCCCTCAGCCCGAAAGGCGCACTTCCATGTTCATCCGCCCGTTCTCTCGGCGCGACCTGGCGCCACTCACCGAACTGACCATCGAGACGTTCCGGCCGTTCTACGAGGACTCCTTCCGCCCTCTGACGGGCGACGTCATCTTTGCCGTCCAGCACGGCAATTGGCGCGACGACTACCGCGAGCAGGTCGCCGAGCTCCACGCACCCGAACGGCACGCCTACGTCGCCGTCGCCGAGGCCGAGGACGGGATGGCCGGCTACGTGGCGTGGAATGTCGAACCGGTCGGCAGGAAGGGCAGTGTCACGATCCTCGCCGTCGCGGCCAAGCACCGTCGACACCGCGTAGGCACCGCACTGTGCGAGCACGCCTTCGCGGAGATGCGGGCCCTCGGAGCCGAACTGGTCGAGATCGGTACCGGAGGAGACCCCTTCCACGCACCTGCTCGTGCCCTCTACGAGCAGCTCGGGTGCACACCGTTTCCGGCGATGGTCTACTTCCGGCGGCTCTGAATGCCGCGGCGGGGCACAGTGGAGGCATGAACGCGGACAACAGGAACATTCTGGCCCGGGGGCGTGTGGCGACCCGGCTGCCTGCCCAGGACCTGGACCGGGCACGGCGCTTCTACGCCGAGCAGCTCGGTCTCGAGCCCGTCGACGAACGGCCCGGCGGACTGCTGTACCGGTGCGGAGACACCGAGTTCGCCCTGTTCGAGTCGACGGGAGCCGCGCCCGGCACCTTCACCCAGATGGGGTGGCAGGTCGACGACGTCGAGACGATCGTGGCGGAACTCAAGCAACGCGGCGTGATGTTCGAAGAGGTCGACATGCCCGGGTTGCGGACGAAGGACGGGATCGCCGAGATCGACGGCAACTACCCGAGCAAGGACGCACGGGGAGAACGCGCCGCCTGGTTCCGTGACAGCGAGGGAAACCTGCTGGGCATCGGCGAACCGGTCGTCTGATCCGGGCACACCCTGATCCGGACCGGGTCCGGCCCCGGTCCGGGTGACGCACGCGCGGCCGGGGCGGCCGTCGGCCGGCAAGCATCGGCGACACTTGGGGCATGCAGCTTTCCCCGCCCGGCCCTCCCTCCTCGCCCGATGCCGCCGCGCACGGCGGTGGTGCGCCCACGCTGGGGCAGGCCATCGGCGTGGTCGGGCCCGACGTGGTGGAGGTGCTGCGGGCGCCGTGCGGGACGGACGTGCCGGTGAGCGGTGCCGGGGTGTTCGACGAGGGGGAGACCCTGCAGGCACCGGGGCGGATTCTCATCGCGCCCGGCGTCGACACGTCCGCGCCGGGCGCCGCGGGCGTACTGCGCGCGGCGGACCGCGCCGGGGCGGCGGCCGTGGTGCTGCGACGTGGCGCTCAGGGCATCGCGCCGTCGCTCGCCGAGGCGGCCGATGAGGTGTCGACCGCCCTGCTCTCCCGGGCCGCGTGGATCGAGTGGGGCGAGCTGATCGGGCTGCTGCGGGCGGCCATCGCCCGCACCGGTACGGCGGCGCCCGCCGAGGCGTCGGCCGATGTGGCGCTCGGTGATCTGCCGGGGCTCGCCCTGGCGCTTGCCGCGCTGGTGGGCGGAGCGATCACCGTCGAGGACCCCGAGTCGAACGTGCTGGCGTACTCGCCGACCGCCGACACCGCCGACCCGCTGCGCAGGCTGACCATCCTGGGCCGCCGGGTGCCGAGCTGGCGGGTGACCGAACTCGCCGAGAGCGGGTTCCTCACCACCCTGTGGGCGAGCGGCGACGTGGTGCACCGGCCCGCGGACGCGCGCTTTCCCGAACGCCTCGCCGTCGCCGTGCGGGCCGGCGACGAGATCCTCGGGTCGCTGTGGGCGGCCGCCGACGGTGAACCGCTGCCGCCCGGGGCCAGGGAAGCGCTGCGGCAGGCGGCGGCCATCGCCGTACCGCATCTGCTGCACCACCGGCTACGGTCCCGGTCCGCCGCCGGCCGCCGCCGGTACGCGGTGCGGGCCCTGTTCGAGGAGCGCACGCCGGACGTGTCCGCGGCGGCGGCCGTACTCGGGGTCGAGGCCGGACAGCCGTGCACCGTACTCACGGCGGCCGTCGCGGTGCCGATCGCGGCGGACGTTCTGGACCGGGCCTTCCGCCTGGCCTCCCTGCGCGCCGCCGCGCATCACACCCCGGCCTTCGCGCACCGCGACGCCGACCGGCTCGACGTCCTGGTGACCGGTACCGGGGCGGGGGACGGCGTGGACCGGCTGGCACGCGACCTGGCCGGCGTGCTGCGCGGCGCCGGGGTGCGGCCGCTGGTCGCGGTGGGGCCCGCCGTCGGGGGCCTCGGCGACGCCGCCGCCTCCCGTGCGGGGGCCGGCCAGGTGCTGCGGGTACTGCGCGAACGCGGCGGGCCCGAGACGGCCTGCGCCGAGGATGTCCGGTTCGCCATGGACGCGCTGCGGGTGACCGACGCGGTCGCCGAGCACGTGCCTTCGGCCGCGGACGCCGTGGCGGCGCTGCTCGAGCACGACGAGCGGCACGGAACGGACCTGCCGCGCACCGTCGCCGCCCACCTGGTGTTCTTCGGCGACGCGGCAGCCACCGCCCGCTATGTGGGGGTCCACACCAATACGCTGCGGTACCGACTGCGCCGGGCCGGGGAGCTGTGCGGCATCGACCTCACCGATCCCGACGTACGGCTGCTGGTGGAGCTGGGGCTGCGGCGGGCCGGGCTGATCCCGCTGCCCTGAGCGGGTGTGGTGCGGGCACACCACGACCGCCCCCTCCGCATCGTGCGGGCGCACCATGGAGAGGTGGGCGGGGTCCGACGGTTGTGCGCGTCCACGACGGGAGCGGCCCGGACTTCGTGCCGGAGCACGCAGACAGCGCGAGGCCCGGGGCCGCACAGTGAACCGGGGCGGAGCGCACGGGCGACGAGCCGGTGGCACGGACACCGCCCGCGGCCGCCGCAGTCGGCGGCCCGCCCGGCGGACGGTCCCCCGGGCACGTAGCCGGCAGTGCGCAGCGAGAAGGCAGGAACCTCATGACCATGGCCCCGGACTCCGTCCTCCGCAGGGAGGCGGCCGTGCGCGCCGCCGCCGAGCAGGGCCTGGTCGGCGCGCAGGCGCCGGTCCTGGGCCTGCTCGATGTGGACGGGATCCGTGGCGCCGCCCGCGAGCTGCGCGAAGCCTTCGCCTTCGACGGGGTCCCGGTGCAGCACACGTTCGCGGTGAAGGCCGCCTCGCTGGTGCCGGTCCTCGCGCTGCTGAACGAGGAGGGCATCGGCGCGGAGGTGGCCAGCGCGGGTGAGCTGGAACTGGCCCGCGCCGCGGGCGTCCCCGCCGAGCGGATCGTCTTCGACTCCCCGGCCAAGACGATGGACGAGCTGCGCGACGCTCTCGCCCACGGCATCGCGGTCAACGCCGACAACCCGCAGGAGCTGGACCGTGTCGACGCCGTCGTCGCCGGTCTCGGGGCCGGCTGCGCGCCCGTGGGCCTACGGGTCAACCCGCAGGTCGGCAGCGGTTCGATCGGGGCGATGAGCACGGCGACGGCCACGTCCAAGTTCGGTGTGGCGCTGCGCGACGAGGGCGCGGAACAGTGGGTGCTCGACGCGTACCGGCTGCGCCCGTGGATGACCCGGCTGCACACCCACACCGGCTCCCAGGGTGTCGCCCTGGAACTGATGGCCGAAGGGGTGCGGGCCGCGTACGAGCTGGCGGAGAAGATCAACGCGCATGTCGGCGGGCAGCAGATCGACACCCTCGACATCGGCGGCGGCCTGCCGGTGAACTTCGCCTCGGACGAGGTGACCCCCACGTTCGCGCAGTACGCGCGGCTGCTGCGGGAGACCGTGCCCGGCCTGTTCGACGGGCGCTACACGCTCGTCACCGAGTTCGGCCGTTCACTGCTGGCCAAGCAGGGGCTGATCATGGCGTACGTCGAGTACACCAAGACCTCCGGCGGCCGGCGGATCGCCGTCACGCACGCCGGCGCGCAGGTGGCCACGCGCACCGTGTTCGCGCCCGAGTCGTGGCCGCTGCGCGTGGGCGCGTACGACCCCGCCGGGCGGCCCAGGACGACCGAGCCGCTGGTACAGGACGTCGCCGGGCCGTGCTGCTTCGCCGGGGACCTGGTCGCGCGGGAGCGGGAGCTGCCCGAGCTGGCGCCCGGTGATCTGGTCGCGCTGTACGACACCGGGGCCTACTACTTCTCGACCCATTTCCACTACAACAGCCTGCCGCGTCCCGCTGTCCACGGATATGCCGTGTCCGATGCGGGCGCTGTGACGTTCGCTCCGGTCAGGCCCGCGCAGACGGTGGCCGAGGTGGTCGCGGAGTCCGGTGCGGCGCAGGCCGGCTCGCTTCTCGGGCTGACCGCCCGGGCCTCCTCGTAGGACCCCTCCCCACCTGGGTGATGATTGCGGCCCGCTGGCGCACGTGGTTGCCGCGCCGCCCGTCAGAGGGTGTTCAGGGTCCGCCGGGCCTCGGCGACAAAGGCCAGCTTCGCTCGGTCGAGGTCGTCCAGCGCCAGGTGCCGGCGCAGGCCGTCCACGAAGACGGTCGCGGCGTGGGCCACCTCTGCCGGCCCCTCCAACACGACTCCGCCGAGAGCCCGTTGCAGCACGATCTCGTCGTCCGCCTGACCGCGCCCGGTCCGCTCGGTCAGGATCCGGGCCTCAGCGGCTCCGAGGAACTCCGCGTAGACCTGGCGCCGACGGGCGGACCCACGCTGATCGGCCTCTCCCCGCAGCGTGAGCCGCACCGAGTCGAGCAGCGCGTCCGCCTGCCGATCACCCGCATGGCGTGCCGCGGCGGCCTGTTGGATGCCCGCGTTACGGGTGTACCAGCCCGTGACGATGCTGCCGGCGATCGCCGCCCCCGCCGCGACCAGCGCAATGCCCCACTCACCCATCCTGAGATCCTCCCCATGCCCCTTACGCGGGGTACAACTCCTGGCGCATGTGCGTCCCAAGTCACCGTCTGCCCCGGACACCACGAACGGTACGATCGCATCATGTCGCCGGAGGACGCCAACGAACCAGCCCCCACCTGCGGAAACAGCGACTCCCGCCGTCCGCTCCCCACTAGAATCGGAGAATTGCGGGCGACGGGCGACGGGCGACGGGCGACGGGCGACGGTGCTTCTTGCCGCTCGCTCAGCGGTGGCCCTGTACCGCCTTCTCGACGCACTCCCCGCGCTCTCCGGCGACGACCGGATCACACGCCTGTTCACACTGGTGCCGGGTTCCGTATTCGGTGTCGACGTTCTCGCGGCCATCGAGAGTGTCGGCGGCCGGACGGTGCCGTGGGGCGAGGCGTGCAGGCGCTCGTACGATCTGGTCCTCACGGCCAGTCCCAAGGGCGACCTTCATCTGCTGCGCGGGCGGCATGTGCTGCTGCCGCACGGCGCCGGATACAACAAGTGGATCCCTGGCGAGGGTTCGGACTCGGCGACCGGGCTCGACGCCGCGAACCTCCTCCGGCGCAACGACAGTGACGCGCCGATAGCGCTGCACGCGGTGGCTCATCCCGATCAAGTAACTCGGCTCGCCGCATCCGACGAGCGTGCCGCCCAGCAGGCCAAGGTGACCGGCGACCCCACTCTGGAGCGCGTCCTCGCCTCCCGCCCGCTGCGCGAGCAGTACCGGGCAGCACTCCACACGGGCCCACGCAGGCTTCTCGTTCTCGTCTCCACGTGGGGACCCGAGTCGCTCCTGCGGCGGACCCCCGACCTGCCGGCCCAGCTCGCCGCTCAACTCCCGCAGGACGACTACCAGTTGGCGTTGGTGGTGCACCCCAATGAGCGAAGCCTCCTCGGCAGCTACGACCTGACCGAGCGACTCGCACCGGCCCTCGATGCGGGCATGGTGCTCGTATACCCCCACGAAGAGTGGGCCTCCGTTCTCATCGCAGCCGATGCACTGATCACCGATCATGGATCGACGGCTCTGTACTACTGCGCCGCCGAGGACCGGCCCGTCGTCAGCGCCTACCAGGGCGGCTCCGAGCTGATCCCCGGCAGCCCGATGGACTCGCTGCTGCGCCGAATCCCTCGGCTGGGAGCCGTCGAAGCCGTGGAGGACGCGCTCGACGCGTACCGGCCAGGTGTCGGGCGGCAAGCCGCGCAGGCGGCCTTCGCCCACCAAGGCCGCGCGCTGAGCAGGCTGCGGACCGAGCTGTACGCCCTGCTCGGCCTCACTCCCCCGGCCGTGGCCAGTCCGCCGCGGCTCCTGTCCCCTCCCCGTCCCGCCGAACGCACACCCACGGCGTTCGACGTGGACGCCGAGGTCACCATGGAGGGCATCCGCATCGCACGGCGCCCCGCAGGCATCGGCCGTCCCGGTCACCATCTGGCCGTGGAACAGAACACCTCTGGCGACCAACTCACCCGCTCCGCAGGCCTGTTGTACCGACGAGCGCACCCTTCACCGGCCACCCGGGCGGACCTCTCGTGGACGGCCGACGCGTGGGCCAGGCATGCGTTGTCCGCTTACCCCGGGTGCCGTTCGGCCGCCGCGATTCTGCCGTCGGGGGTGTGTCTGTTCCGATTCCGTGGCCATGCCCGTGCATACGCCGTCCAGGTCGAGCCGAGGAACGAGGGCGGCCGGGTCGTCCGCGCCGACCCTGCCACGCTCGCCTCCGCCGTCCACGCCTGGCTCCTCGCCGGTCGCACACAACCGGCCGTGCCGACGCGCCTGACCTGCTGGATCGGCGAGCGAACCTTCGGCCTCCTGCTGCGCCCGGCGACGAGCGGCGAGGGCGCTCAGCCCGTCTAGGGCCCGTCTAGTGCCGGGTTGTCATTCCGGGCGGGATCCGTAGGGAGAGGCACCGTCGTCGTCCAGCCCGTTGCGTCGCCTGATGTCGCGGGCAGCCGCCTCGTGCTCCACGGCCTCGGCTCTGTGTCCCTCCGCATCGGCCAAGGCGGCCATCGCGTCGTGGATGCGTGCCTGGTCGAACCCGGAACGCCGTTGGCGTGCGCCCCTGAGCGACTCCTCGTACAGCGGCCGGGCCTCCGCCGTCCGGCCGAGGCGGCACAGCACGCCGGCGAGCGCGAATCCGGTGCGCCGGGTCATCCTCTCGCGGTGCTGGTCCGCGGCCTCGGCATGGGCTTCGGACAGCAGGCGGTGCGCCGTCTCCAGCTCGCCGAGTGCCGCCTCGGCCTCACCCAGCCGATAGGTCTGGAGCATGGCGCCGTAGGGGTTGGGAATGGCGAGGTGCATGTCGCGGGAGCGGGTGAAGTGAGTGACGGCGGCCCTCCATTCCCCTCGTGCTCCATGGAGCATGCCGCGGAACTCGATCGTCGATGCGGCGAGCTTGCGGTCCCGCTGATCGTCTCCAAGGAGTGCGAGGACGGCTTCGGCGCCGTCGAGTTCGCGTCCCGCCTCGTCATACAGTCCGCTCTCCCACAGGTAACGCGCGAGCTGGCATCGTGTGCGCACCAGCCACGAAGCGGGCCCGCCGCACCGGACCGCGGAGGCCACCGCGAGCCGGAAGGCGCCGACGACGTCGGACTGGTGGGGATGGTCCAGCGCGAACGTCCAGATGGGCTCGGACAGCGCCACGACCTCGGCGTCCCACTCTCGCTCGTGGGCCAGCCGCACGGACGCGAACAGCGCGTGCCGTTCTTCGTACAGCCACTGGGAAGCGCGCTCGGCCCGCTCGGCCTTGACCGCCGGGTCCTCTGCCTCCGCCGGATCCTCGAGAGGAACATCCGGTGCTCCGGCACGGGCATCGAACTCTTCCACGACGGTCAGCCTCCGACCCGCGGCAAACCGGTCGGCCCGCTGCGCCTGCCGTACGAACCAGCGCAGCAGGAGCGTCAGGGACTCCTCCACCTCTCCGTCCCGCGCATCCGTGCGCGACCGACGCAGGGCATGTGCCCGAAGCGGGCCGGGCAGCCGCATGCGGCCGTCCCCGGGGCCCAACGCCGCGCGCAGGTCCAGTAATCCTGCCCTGTCCAACTCCTCGAGCGCGTCCTCGGCCGCGTCGGGTCCCAGCCCCAGCAGTGCCGTCGCCGAGTGCGGCGTGAACGTCGCGCCGGGGTGGTGAGGCAGGAGGCGATAGAGCAGTGCCGCGGGCCGGGACAGGCCGTCGTAAGCGGTGTCCCATACCTGCTCCACGCCGGGGATTCCCTTCTCGTCCAGCTCGCCGCGCAGCTGCGTGACGAGACGGGCCAAGGGCCGCAGCCGATGCGTGCGCACCCACCGCCCGGCCACGTGCAGGGCAGCCGGCATCCCGTCGCACAGCCGCACCAGCGTCCGTACGGCATCGGGGTCGGCGGCGAGCCGGGGGTCCTGAACCACGAGCCCCAGCAGCTCCGTCGCCGCCCACTCCTCCAGTGGCGGCAGCGGCAGGCCTACTGCGGCACCGTCCTCCAGGTCATGGAGCGGGCCGTGGCTGGCGACGATCACGAGACTGCCGCCCGACGCCGGGAGCAGCGGGACGATCTCCGAGGCGTACCGTGCGTTGTCGACGATCAGGATCAGTCTCGCGTCGGCGGTCTTCGACCAGTACTGCTTGCACCGCGCCTTGAACCGCGCCGCCAAGAGGGTCGGATCCGTGCCGAGGGACTCGAGCAGCTGCGCCAGTACGTCGCCGGTGTCCACGATGCCGCTCAGCCGGAAGTCGTCGAGGTCGGCCGACAGGACACCATCCGGGAAACGGTCGCGCAGAACCCGTGCGACCAGGTGGGCCAGCTCCGTCTTGCCCACACCTCCCGGCCCGCTCAGGGCCACGACCAAGGGCCGGGAACGCCCCCGCCACTCCTCCACCGCCCGCACTACGCGCCCACGTTGCTCGTCTCGGTCGACGAAGTGCGCCGGTTCCGGCGGAAGTTCGACCCTCATGTGATGCTTCTCAGCCCCTCTCGTCCCGGTCCAACTGCTCAGGATATGCACGGAAGTCGCACTCTTCCAGGACGACTCCCTCGCCGTCCGGAATGCAGGTGAACTGGTCCATCAGAGGGCGGCCTGACGGGTCCTCACCACACCGGCCGTCCGTTCACCGCCGGCAGTTCGGCGCGCACCAGAGCGGGCTGCTGCGCCCCGAGGGCTGAGCGCCGGCGGCCATGAGCTCTTCGGGGATTGCTCCAGATGGAGCTCTCCTCCGCGCAGATGACGATCTTCCGGCCCCCTCCCTGCCGCGGTTCTGGCCCCCTCCCTGGCGCGGATCGAATTCCCGCGCGACATGGTCGTAACAGCGCACACATTGCCCGAGCTGCGGCGACAATCGACCGGAGAGCCGCCGACGCTCTCGCCCGCACTCGGCCAACTCATGTGGAGCCGCTGATGACCACCGCACGTGACCTCGCGATCGTTGCCCTGGGGGTGACACCCGACCACCCCGTCGAGCAGGGCGAGCTGTCGCTGGCGCTCGCGGGAGCCGAGGTGTTCGACCTCGTCGAAGCCAAGGCCCTGGTCCTGGACGGCGACCGCATCCTGCCCAGCGCTCAGGCACCGACAGGGGACCGCCTGCTGGACGAGGCCACCGGGGCTCTCGTGCGGCAGGAGCCGTACGAGTCGGTCGAGGACTGGCTGTGGCGCCGGGGCCGCGGGCTCTCCTCGGCGTACGTCGACGAGCTGGAGCGGCAGGGGCTGACGGCCCGGCCGCGGGGCCTGCGCAATCCACTGCGGACCGGGCGGACGGAGCCGGTCGACTCGGCGGACCGGCACCAGGCGGAGGAACGCTTGACGTCGGGTGAACCCGTGTTCGCCGCGCTGGCGGCCGCCGCCGGAATCCGGGAGGAGCCGGCCGAGGACGCGCCCGAGCTCTCCGGGGACGCGGTCGCGGCGGTACTGGCCGCCGTCGGGAACGCCGTCCAGGAGCTGCAGGCCGTACGGCAGCGCAGGGCGATCGAGGACGCGGCGTACGACAACGTCTGGCGCGGCTACTGAGGGCGGTCCCTGACCCGGCCCATGGCCTGAGACGGTGTGCTGACGACGGTGGGCCGCGGGCGAGGCACGGCTCCCGGCGACTCAGGCCGCCGTCCTGGTCCTGATGAGCGGCGCGTCCCGCGTCAGCTCCCGGAACCCGACGCCGTCGTACAGCCCGCGCGCCTGGGGATGCCCCGGCGCGCCCAGGCAGGCGACGGCCATGTGAGTGGCCCCGGCCGCCCGCGCCAGCCGCATCCCGTGCAGGAGCATCGCCCTCGCCGGCCCCATGCCCGCTCGTTGAGCTGGGTCCAGGACCCGGTGTCGCCGAGCGAGGCAGGGTCGGTCTCGTCGCCGTGCGCCGCCCATCGTTTCAGGGCGAACTCATCGGCGGCCGACGGCGGCACCGTACGGCGTTTCCTGTGGAGTGTTCGACGGGCCTCGGCTCACCAGCCGCCAGCCGCCAGCCGCCAGCCGGAGATGCCTGCCCCTGCTGATTCGCCGGAGTCCCAGGCCCTCAGAAGTCCAGTACGTGCGGCAGTCCGAGGCGGTAGCGCGTCCGGTCGGTGGCCTTGAGCACGTCGAAGCCGGGCGGCTCGGCGCCGGTGAAGAGGCGGACCTCGTCCGCGCCGTCGGCTCCCGCGGCCGCGAGGACGCCGTTCGCGGCGCGCCGGCCCGTCTCGTTCGCCGTCTCCATGCACGTGAAGTCGGTGTTGCTGTGGGCGCGGACGTGGTCGCCCGCGAGGAAGAGGTTCGGGATCGCGGTGACCGCCTCGGAGCGCAGTTCCCAGGACGAGACGTCGTTGAGGAAGTACTCGTCGTCGTTGGTGAGCCCACCGCCCGCGGCCCGGGCGACCGCCGGGTCGAGGAACCAGGAGTGCACGATGCCGTCGGGCAGGACGACATCGCCGTTGTCCTCCAGACCCGCCTTCATCTGCGCCCAGACTTCCTCGGCGATCTCCTTCGGCGTGCACTGCCGCGCGGGCTTTCCATGGATCCGGCCCGGTGTCTCCCAGTCGGAGATGACGACGGAGAGGGACTCGGCGGCCACCCCGTCGCCCCAGGTACCGGCGAACGGCTCCGACCAGAAGCGGGACTGCGCCACCGGGCACAGCGCCCACGGCGAGTCCATGAGGCTGAGATGGGCGAGCGGTCCGCGGAACCTCTCCTTGAGCCAGAACACGATGCCCTGGCACCAGGCCGTGCGCAGCTTGTCCATCGCCGCGAGCCGCGGATCCGCACGGCGGATGCCGTCGGACCACAACTGCCGTACCCGGTCGACCGGGAGAGCCGCCACGAACCAGTCGGCGTCGATGCGCGCGGGCCCGGCCGCCGTGCGGGCGTGGGCGGCGGTGATGCGACCGTCGGAACCGAGTTCGAGGGACTCGACGAGATGCCCGGTCGCGAACCGGACGCCGAGCGAGGTCAGATGTCGCACCCATGGGTCGATGAAGCGTTCGCTGGTGGGGCCGTCGAGGATCCGGTCGAAAGGGCCGTCGGGGCCCATGCCGAGGATCGCGTAGAGAATCTTGCTGATGCCCTGCCCGCAGGTGCGCGTGCTGGCCGTCTCGGGGCGCAGTGCCTGGATCACCTTCGCCGAGCCGCCCCACATCACCTGGTAGAAGTCGGACTTGCCCGCCGCCTCGATGAACTTCAGCCAGTTCAGGTGCTCCCACTGCCCGAACTGCCGCTCGTCGCAGCTCGTCATGACGATCGCCAGCTTGCGGGCGAGCAACACGACTTCGTGCGGCAGGAGTTGGGGCATGACCCGTAGCAGGCCCTCCAGGACGGCCGGCAGCGTCACGGGGTCGAGGGTGCGTGTGCCGGCCGGCAGGGTGGGCAGGTACAGGTCGCCCTTCCCGTTCTCCCGGTTGAACGCGAAGTACGGCACGGTGGTGAGGTTGTCCCGGACACCGTGTGCCTGCCCCTCGAAGGGGATCCGGCGCATGGTGTCGGGCAGGTTGGTGTAGAAGCCGAAGAAGCCACGGTGGCCGTGTTCCCCGGGCAGATCGCGGCGGCCACCGGAGGCCGTGCCGCTCACCGGCACACTGCGCGCCTTGCCGCCCCACTCGGCCCGCCGGTCGTACACCGTGACGTCGAAGCCGCGCTCGGCGAGTTCGTGGGCGGCGGTGAGGCCGCCGATCCCGCCGCCGAGCACCGCCACTTTCGTACGTGCCCGCTGCGCCGCGGTCGCCCGCGAGGGCCGCAGCCCCAGTGCGCCCGCCGCCGCCATCGATCCGCCCAGGGCCAGTAACTGCCTGCGTCCCGGCATCGTGCTCCCCCGTCCCGTCCGACATTGCTGTCGACGGGACGCTAGGGGCGACTGCTCAAGATCGGAACGAGCGGCCCGCGATATTCGCAGCTTTCACACGTGGTGGGCGCCCTGTGCCGGGACGTTCGGGCTCGTCCCGTCATGCGCCTCACCCACGCTTTCGGCTCTGCCCCAGCCCGGCCGCGAAGTCCGCGAACCACGCCAGCATGTCGGGGCGGGTCACCGCGCCCTCCGCGCTGACATCCGTGACGCGGGCGCCCTGGAGGATGCGCTTGACGGGGACCTCCAGTTTCTTGCCCGTCAGGGTGCGGGGCACGGCCTCGATGGGGACTACGGCGTCGGGGACGTGCCGGGGAGAGAGGCTGTGCCTGATCGCGCCGACGATCTCGTCGCGCAGCGCGTCGTCGAACCGCTCGCCGTCCGCGGGCACCACGAACAGCGGCATGTAGTACTGGCCGTCCGCCATTTCGGCGCCGATGACAAGGCTGTCCGCGATCCGCGGGAGCCGTTCGACGACGGCGTAGAGGTCGGCGGATCCCATGCGCACGCCCATGCGGTTGAGCGTGGAGTCGGAGCGTCCGGCCACGACGACGGACAGGTCGGAGTCCAGGGTGACCCAGTCGCCGTGCCGCCACACGCCGGGATAGACGTCGAAGTAGCTGCTCCTGTAGCGCTCGTGGCCGGGGTCGTCGACGAAGTGGAGCGGCATCGACGGCAGGGGTGCCGTGACCACGAGTTCGCCCTGCTCCCCCACGAGCGGCTGCCCGGTGGCGTCCCAGGAGGCGAGGGCGACGCCCAGGGAGGGGCCGGAAAGCCGGCCCGTGCGTACCGGCAGCAGTGGGGAGCCTCCGGCGAGAACCGAGCAGATGTCGGTGCCGCCGCAGATCGACTGGAGCCGGGCGTCGGGGGCGAGCCGGTCGTGGACCCAGTGCCAGGTGCTGTCGGGCATCGCCGACCCCGTCTGCAGGATCGTCCGCAGCGCGCCGAGGTCCGTGTCGGCGGCCGGGTGGGCGCCCGCCTTCTCCGCCGCGATCAGGTAGGCGGCACCGACGCCGACCGTCGTGGCGCGGGTGCGTTCGGCGATCCGCCAGAGACCGTTGATGTCGGGGTGGGTGGGGCTGCCGTCGTAGAGGACGAGCGTGCTGCCGTGCAGGAGGCCCGCGACCATGAAGTTCCACACCATCCAGCTGGTGGAGGTGTGGAAGAGGTAGCGGTCGTCGGCGCGCAGGTCCGCGCCGAGCCCGAGTGCCTTGAGCAGTTCGACGACGATGCCGCCGTGGCCGTGAACGATTCCCTTCGGGACGCCGGTGGTGCCCGAAGACCAGAGGATCCACAGCGGATGGTCGAACGCTACGTCGGAGTACGTGAGTTGGGCTTCGCGGTCGGCCAGGTCGGACCAGTTGTGCTGCGTCACGTCCGCCCGCCGTGACCATGCCGGTCCACCGGCGGACGCGCGCAGGGGGCCGACGGCAACGAGGTCGCGGACCGTGGGCAGGCCGTCCAGGATCTCGGCGATGTGCGGGCGCCGGTCGTATTCCTTGCCGCCGTGGACGTAGCCGTCCGCGGCCATCAGGACCTTCGGGCGGGCCTGGCGCAGCCGCGCGAGGACACTGGGCGTGCCGAATTCCGGAGAGCACACCGTCCAGGTCGCGCCGACGGCGGCGGTGGCCAGGAGCGCGACCACGGCCTGTGGGATGTTCGGCAGGTACCCGGCCACGCAGTCACCGGGGCGGACCCCCATCTCGCGCAGGGCCGCGGCCGTGCCGGCCACTTCCCTGGTGAGCCGGTCCCAGGAGATCTCCACGGGGTCGCCGGTCTCGGACACGGCGATGAGCGCGGGGCGTTCGTCGGTGGCGTGGGCGAGGCACTGCTGCGCGAAGTTGAGGCGTGCTCCGGTGAACCAGGTCGCGCCGGGCATCCTCGCATCGGCGAGCACCTCGTCGTAGTCGCTGACCGTGTCCAGGCCGTAGAACTCCCACACCGCCGACCAGAAGCCGGGCAGGTCGTCGGTGCTCCACCGCCACAGCTCGGCGTAGTCGGTGAACGACAGCCCGCGCTCCTGCGCCAACCAGGCCAGGAACTCCGTGATGTTGGAGTTCCGGGCGCTCACGCCGACACCTTCGGGTCCGGTGCCGTACGGCAGCCGAAGGCCTGGAGGAATTCCAGGGCGCGGGGCCACTCGCCGTACCCGGAGGCGGGGTTGAGGTGTCCCACCGGGCCGAGATCCACCAGACGGCTGCCCCACGCGTCGGCCAGTGCGGCGATCCGGTCGAAGCGGGCCAAGGGGTCGTTCGTGCTCGCCGCGACCACGCTGGGGAACGGCAGCGTGGCGCCAGGCGTCGGCAGCCAGCCGTTGTCACGCAGGGTCTGCGGTGCGGGGTGGCCGTCCGGCAGCGGGGTGTCGAAGTCGGGCGGCGTCGCGAGGAGGGCGCCGTGCACCGGGCGGGTGTGCCGGGCCGCCCAGTGCACGGTGGTGTGCACGCCGGCGCTGTGCGCGACGAGCACGACCGGCCCCTCGATGCCGGACACCACGTCGTTCAGAGCGGTGACCTGCGCGTCGCGGCTCAGCCTGAGGTCCGTCAGGGGCGGCACGGTCACGGAACCGGCCAGGCCGGCTGCGAGGACCGTCTGCCAGTGGTCGGGGACGTGGTCGCGCAGGCCGGGCACGAGCACGACCGTGGGCGCGGGAGCGGGGTTCATGTGGGGATCTCCGTCTTTTCGAGGGCGGGAGCCGGGGCCGGGGCCGATGCCGAGACGAGGCCCTTGTCGTAGTGGCGTCTGCCGAGGGCGAACGCCAGGCCCGCCACGATGGCGACGAGCGGGACGAGGCGGAGTGCGCCGTCCAGACCCAGGCGGTCGGCGAGCATGCCGGTCACCGCGGGGCCGGGTGCCAGGCCCAGCAGGCTGTTGGCGAGGGTGAGCGTCGCCATGGCCGTCGCCGCGACGGCGGCCGGGGTCAGGCTCGCCACCATGGCGGCGGCGGGTCCCGCTGTTGCGTTGCACAGCAGCGTCCCGGCGCCGATGACGAGGAGTTGCGCTACGCCGGACGGAAGTTGGAACCCGCCGGCGAGCAGGACCAGCGAGCCGAAGCTGCACACGAGGGCGACGGTCCACTTGAGGTGGGGGTTGCTGCGGCCGAGACGGTCGCTGACGATGCCGCCGCCGATCATGCCGATCCCGGTGATCAGCGCGAATCCTCCGGCGGCGAGTCCGGCCCTGCCGGGCGGCAAGCCGTAGTAGCGGTCGAGGAAGCTGGGCATCCAGGCCAGCAGTGCCATCGCGATGAACATCTGCAGGCCGCTGCCGACGTAGGCGCACAGCACGGACACTGACGAGAACAGCCGGGGCAGCAAGGTCCGTACCGGGCCTCCCGTATCCGGTGCGGGGCCGGTGGTGCCGTGGCCGGACGGCGCCAGTCTCCGCTCCGTCACGACGACGGCGTAGACCGCGGCCAGGACCAGCCCGAACAGGCCCATGACGGCGAACGTCCAGCGCCAGCCCAGGTCTTGGGCCACCACACCGCCGATCGACACACCGAGTACGGAGCCGAAGGCGCCGCCCGCGATGAAGGCGCCCGACAGCGTGGCCCGCAGGCCCACCGGGAAGACGCTCAGCATCACCGCGATGCCCACACTCCCGTACGCCGCCTCGCCGACGCCCACCATGAAGCGGCCGAAGAACATCTGGCCGTAGCTCGCGGAGACGGCACAGCCCAGGGTGGCCAGGCTCCACACCACCGCCGCGAGGACCAGGCTCCTGACCCGGCCCCAGCGGTCCGCGAGCAGCGACAGCGGAAAGGTCAACAGGCCGACCATGAGGGCGACGATGCCGCTCAGCGACCCCAACTGGGTGTCGGAGAGCAGCCATTCGGCCTTCAGGAGCGGGAACACCGCGTTCAGTACCTGCCGCGACATGTAGTCGGACAGCAACAGCCCGAAACTGAGGGCGAACACCAGCCACGCGTAGCGACGGGACATCGGCTCAGCAGGGCCTGTCACCGGCGATGCCGGCGCGCTCCATCTTGCGGACGGCGGGCCAGTAGTCCTGGACCGCGTAGTGCTGCGTGGAGCGGTTGTCCCAGAGGGCGACGCTGTTCGGGGTCCAGCGCCAGCGGACCTGGTACTCGGGGACGGCCGCCTGGCTCGTGAGGTAGTTGAGCAGGTGGCTCGCGCCGGGCGCGTGGTCCTGGCCGAACCGCACGTTCTCGGGGGTGTGGTAGTTGACGAAGTGGGTGGTGAAGGAGTTGACGAAGAGGATCTTCTCTCCGGTCTCGGGGCGGGTGCGCACGACCGGGTGCTCGGCGTCCGGGTAGCGGGCCTTGAGCTGGTGGCGCTGTTCCGTCGGCATGACCGCGCCGAAGCTGGCCTCGATGCTGTGCCGGGCGCGCAGTCCGTCGATCTGGGCGCGGATGTGCTCGGGGAGCCTGCGGTACGCCTCGGCCATGTTCACCCAGATCGTGTCGCCGCCGACCTCGGGCGTCTCGACGCAGCGGAGCAGGGCGCCCATGGGCGGACGGTCGCGCCAGGTCGCGTCGCAGTGCAGGGCGTTCTCGTAGTGCTCGGGCTTGCTGTCCAGGTCCTTGTAGATGCGGACGAGGCCCGGGTGGTCGGGGTCGCTGCCGAGGACCGGGTGGTCCTCCAGCGGCCCGAGCCGGGAGGCGAACGCGACGTGTTCCTCGCGGCTCATGTCCTGGTCGCGCAGGAACAACACCTTGTGGCGGAGCAGGAGTTCCTTGATCTTGGCGAAGAGCGCGTCGTCATGGACGGCGTCGCCGAGCTGGACGCCGTGCAGTTCGGCGCCGATGGTGCAGGTCAGCGGTTCGACCTGGATCCGGGTGCGGGCAGCGGTCCGGGGCATGGGCGTTCTCCAGGGGGTACGGGGGACGGGTGGCTCAGGGGACGAGGACGGACGAGCCCGTGGTGCGGCCCGCTTCCAGCGTGCGGTGCGCGGTCACGGCGTCGTCGAGGGCGAAGCGCTGGCCGACCCGGATCCCGATGCGGCCGGCGGCGACATGGCCGAACAGCTCCCCGGCGAGGTCGTCCCGCTCGGCCGGGTCGGCGATGTAGTCGGCAAGGGCCGGCCGGGTCACGAACAGGGAGCCGTGCTGGACGAGTTTCATCGCGTCCAGCGGCGGCACTCCGGACGAGGTGCCGAAACAGACAAGCAGGCCGCGGCGGCGCAGCGAGGCCATGGACCCGGCGACCGTGTCCTTGCCGACGCTGTCGAGGACGAGCGGGACACCGGCCCCGTCGGTCAGTTCCCGCACGCGCTCAGCGACGTTCTCCTGCCGGTACAGGATGGTGTGGTCGCAGCCGTGGGCGCGGGCGAGTACGGCCTTCTCCTCGGTGGACACGGTACCGATGACGGTGAGGCCGAGCAGCTTCGCCCACTGGCAGACGATCAGCCCCACGCCGCCCGCGGCGGCGTGCAGCAGGATCGTGTCCCCGGGCTTCAGGGGATGGATACGGCGCAGCAGGTACGAGGCGGTGAGGCCGCGCATGGTCATGGCGGCCGCGGTCTCGCAGTCGATGCCGTCGGGGAGCCGGATCAGGGAACCGGCGGGCATGACCCGCTCGGAGCTGTACGCGCCGAGCGGGCTGCCGGTGTACGTGACGCGGTCGCCCTCGCCGACGTGAGTGACACCCTGGCCGACGGCCTCGACGACACCGGCGGCCTCGACGCCGATTCCCGCGGGCAGCGGCGCCGGGTACAGGCCGGTGCGGAAATAGGTGTCGGCGAAGTTGAGGCCTACGGCCTCGTGCCGGACCCGGACCTCGCCGGGGCCGGGGGCGCCGACGGTGACCTGTTCGCGGCGCAGGACCTCGGGGCCGCCGGTCTCGTGGAAGCGGATGGCGTATGCCACGGGATGCTCTCTTCGTTCTGCTTGTTCGGCGTGTGCGGCGGTGTGTGCGGCTTGCTGGGCTTGTGCGGCGTGTGCTGCTTGCTCGCCTTGCTCGGCTTGTCTGGCTGCCGTCAGCGGGCGGATCCGCCGAGCATGAAGCCGCGCTGGCCCGGACGCCGGTTGGGCACCATGCCGAGCGCGGCCAGGGTCTCGTCGGTGCCGGCGTAGTACTCGCCGATGTGGTAGATCTCCCTGGCCTCCGCGCCGTTCGCGATGTCGCGGCCGAGCGTGTCGGCGATGCTGACCATCTGCTCGACCTGCTGCACCGAGCTCATGGGCTCGCCCTTACGGGCCCACAGGTTGTCCTCGTTGCCCACGCGGACGTGGACGCCGAGGGCGATGGCGATGGCGTTCATGGGGGCGACGGCGCGCATCGAGGACTCGATGGTGAGGACGGCGCCGTCGGGAACACGGCGGACGAACTCGATGAGGTCGGCCGGGTGGCGCCCGGAGAACCCACCGCCGATGGCCACGTAGTTGAGGACGAGGGGGCCGGTGTACACACCGCTGCGGATGAGACGCTCGACGGTCTCCAGCTGGGCCAGGGTGGCGAGCTGGAAGTGCGGCTGGATGTCATTCGCGCGCAGACGCTTGAGGTGTTCGAGGTAGAAGTCGGGGCCCGCCTCGACGACCATGTCCCGGTACGCCGCGTAGTAATCGGGCTTGGCGATGGAGGTCCCGGCGAGGTCGTCGTCAGACATGATCTCGACGATGTTCATCTGGCTGGTGTTGATGGCGATCGTCACCTGGTCGGGCCGCGGGTCGAGTTCGGCCAGCAGGTGGCGGGTGTCGTAGCTGAGCCACTTCGCCTCGGAGCCCTCGTCCTCGGGGGCGAACGAGATGGAACCGCCGATCTGCAGGACCATGTCCGGGACGGCCTCGCGCAGCCGGCCGATGAGTTCGTTGAACATCGACATGCGCTTGGAGCCGTGGCCGTCAAGCTCACGTACGTGAATGTGGAGCACGGTGGCACCGGCGTTGTAGCAGTCCACGGCGGCCTGGACGTGCTCGTCCATGGTGAGGGGCAGGTCGTCGGCGTCACCGGGGAGCCACTCGGGGCCGTAGGGGGCCGCCTGGATCACCAGCTTCTGCTGGTTCTCGTGCAGCAGGGAGTCGTCGAGGAAGTGCATGGTCATCTCCTGGTACGTGGACGCGCCGGGCGGCAGGCCCTTCGTGGGCACACCGGCCCAACTGACAGCTGGCGCAAGGGCGTTGAGCTGTCGAGCCGTGGTGGCCCTTTCCGTACGGCCACGTTAAGAGCGGGTTACGCGCGGCGCTTCACCACAGGTGACAGGAGACTTGCCGGTTGGGGACACGGCCGGTGGCCGGGTGGGAAAACGGCCGGTGGCCGGGTGGGGACAGGGCCGGTGGTCAGTCCTGGACAGGGCCGGTGGCGGCCCGGTGAGCGCGCCATTCGCGTGCGCTGCTGCCGAACTGGTCACGGAACCAACGGGAGAAGGCACTGGGCGCGGAGAAGCCGAGGAGCCCGGCGATCTCGGTGAGGGAACGGCTCGGGTTCGCCACGAGCTGCTGGGCAAGACGCGTGCGTGTGGCGTTGACGATCGAGGAGAAGGTCTCGTCCGACGCGGCGAGATGCCGGTGGACGGTCCTGCGGTCGACGCCGAGGCTGCCGGCGACCTGTTCGATGGAGCAGCGCCCCGTCGGCAGCAGTACCTCGATCAGCTCGCGCACCCGGTCGAGCTCGGTGGTGTCCTCGGAGACCGCGATGGAGTCGAAGTACTGCCGGGCGTAGCCGCGCAGCAAGGGGTCCGACATCGCGTTGGGGGTGTCGAGTTCAGCCGCGTAGAAAACGACGCCGTTGAATTCCCGGTCGAATTCCACGACGGGCCCGAAGAATCGCCGGTGTGCGGAGAGGTCGAGGGGTGCGCCGTGGGAGAAGCACACGGACAGCGGCTGCCATCGGGCGCCGAGGAACACCCGGAGGAATCCGTGGACCACGCCGACGGCCAGTTCGACGGACTGCCGGGCCTCGCGCGCCTCGCCGTCGAGGCTCACCTTCACCGTGGCGAGACCGTTCGCCTCCGTGAGCCTGCTGCGCAGCATCTCGTTGTACATGCGCTCGTGGCGCACCAGGAGCCGCAGGGCGCTGCGCGCGTCGGGTTCCTCGCGCAGGACGAGGCTGATCGGGCCGAGATTGGAGAAACGGCGCCGCTCCGCCAGGAGCAGGCCGAAGTCATCGCGCCGCGCCGCTGCCGCCGACAGTTCGAGCAGCTCGGCGACGGCCGCGCCGGGGATCCAGCGGTCTTGAATCGTGAGTCCGACGGGGTCGAGGCCCACGCGCTTCATGAGGGCACGGGGGTCGATGCCGAGGGACTGGCTGACCTCGATGTAGCGGCTCAGTGCCGCGTTGCGGACCAGCGGTTTCATCGGCGCGCTCCAGGGCTGTGTCCCAGATTGATAAGTCATTCGTCCCGTGACGTCAAGCGACTCCCGGGGTCGTGACTTAGCGTGGCAGCACCGCGAAGCACGCACGGAATTCCGATGGACGACACCTTGGCAAAGTATCGCCGCCTTGAAAAGGGGTCGATATCTCGGCGATAGAGGCCGTGAAAGAGCCGGTGAATCCATGTCTCGGCACCTGCCTCTCACGGAATTCCCCGACGGAGAAAGGATGAATGTGGTGCGTGGGCAATCCCCAGAACTTCCCCGCCGCCCCTGCACCGGTCCGGCCGTGTGGCGGGGACGGGATCTCGCAGCCTCCCGCGCCTGGGCGCTGCACCTGTCACCGGCCGGGCTCGACGAGCTGGACGCGGCCGTGCGGACGGTGCGCGCCCGGGGCACGCCTCTGTTGAAGGTGACGGCCGGCGACTTCCCGCTGCCGACCCTGGCGGGCGAGCTGCGGAGTGTGGCCGACGAGCTGGAGAACGGCCGGGGCTTCGTGCTGGTCAGAGGCATCCCGGTGGAGCGGTACAGCGAGGAGGCGGCCGGTGTCCTCCTGTGGGGTGTGGGTCAGCACCTCGGCATCCCCGTGTCGCAGGACGCGACCGGTCACATGCTCAGGCATCTGCGGGACGCGCCCGACGCACGGGCCGCGCTGTCGCCGCGCACCGAACCGGCCGACGCGCTCGCACTGCTGTGCCTGCGGGCGGGCGGCGGCTCCAGCGGGCGTACGACACTCGCCGGCTCGGCGGCGGTGCACAATGCCGTGCTGGCTCGCCGGCCCGAGCTCCTGGACGGCCTGAGCCGTACACACTTCCTCGACCGCCGCGGAGAACAGCTCCCGGGCCAACTCCCCTGGCAGGCCGTGCCGCTCGCCCACCGGGACGGGGAGAGGCTCAGCCTGCGCTACGACCGCGACCGTCTGGAGTCGGCGCAGCGGTTTCCCGAGGTGCCGCGCCTGAGTCCGGCCGATCGGGAGCTTTTCGACCTGATGGACGAGGCGGCGTCATCGCCAAAGCTGCGCCTCGACATCGACCTCGCCCCCGGCGACCTGCTGCTCCTCAACAATCACGCGGTCCTGCACACCTGCGCACCGCACGACGAGGACAGGCCGCAGCGCGAACGGCCTCGGCATCTGCTGCAGTTGTGGCTGACGCCTCATCAATCACGCGTCCTGCCAGTGGAGTTCTGGGGTGATGAGATCTCCGGGCCCGGTGGGCGCGGTGGGGTCACGCCTCGCGATGTGATCACCCCGCGCACCCCGCGCACCCCGCACACCCCGACGAAAGGTAGGCAGCCACATGTCCGACCTCTGCGCACTCCTGGCGCGTTCGGCCCGGTCCCACGCTGACCGGACCGCCGTCCGTCAGCGCAGCAGCGTCCTCACGTACGGCGAGCTCGACGACTTGACCGCCCGGTTCGCGTCCCTGCTGCGGGCCAGGGGCGTGCGCGCGGGCGACCGGGTGGCGATGGTCCTGCCCAACGTCGTGCACTTTCCCGTCGTGTACTACGGCATCCTGCGCGCGGGCGGCGTCGTGGTCCCGATGAATCCGCTGCTGAAGGCGGACGAGATGGCGTTCGTGCTGCAGGACTGTGCCGCCCGGTTCGTGGTGGCCGCGCCTTCCGCCTCCGGCGAGGCCGTGCCGGCGGCGGCGGCGGCCGGCGCGGAGTGCCTGGTCGCGGACCCGGTGACCCTCGACGCGCAACTGCGCCTCGCCGTGCCGTGGACCGAAGCGGCCGTGAACGCCGACGACGCCACCGCGGTGATCCTCTACACCTCCGGCACGACGGGGACGCCCAAGGGTGCCGAGCTGACGCACCGCAATCTGGTGAGCAACGCGCTGACGGCGACCCGGACGCTGCTGTGCGTCGGGCCGGACGACGTCCTGTTCGGCGGGCTCCCGCTGTTCCACGCCTTCGGGCAGACCTGCGCCCTGAACACCGCGGTCGCTGCGGGCGCCTGTCTGACCCTCCTGCCTCGCTTCGACGCGGCGGCGGCACTGGAGACCATGCGCCGCGACGAGGTGACGGTCTTCCTGGGCGTGCCCACGATGTACACCGCGCTGCTCCAGACCGGCATCGGGCCGGCCCTGCCGCGGCTGCGTCTTGCGGTCTCGGGCGGCGCCTCGCTGCCCGTCGAACTGCTGCACGCCGCCGAGCGAGAGCTGGGGGTCACGGTGCTGGAGGGCTACGGCCTGTCGGAGACATCGCCGGTGGCCTGCTTCAACCCGCCGGACCGGCCCCGTAAGCCGGGTTCCATCGGTCTTCCCGTGCGAGGGGTCGAGTTGCGGCTCGTCGGGGATGACGGCCGGATGGTCGGCCCCGGTGCGGTCGGCGAGCTGGTGATCCGGGGTGAGAACGTGATGAAGGGGTACTGGAACCGGCCGGACGCCACGGCGGGGGCGTTCCAGGAGGGCTGGTTCCACAGCGGCGATCTCGCCCGCGTCGACGAGGACGGCTACTACTTCATCGTCGACCGCAAGAAGGACCTCGTCATTCGCGGCGGTTACAACGTCTATCCGCGCGAGATCGAGGAGGTCCTGTACCGGCACCCGGATGTCGCGGAGGCGGCGGTGATCGGTGTGCCCGATCCGGCGCGCGGCGAGGAGGTGGCCGCCGTGGTGGTGCTCCGGCCCGGCGCAGGCACCACGACGGACGAACTGCGCGACTACGTACGGCAGCGGGTGGCGGCCTACAAGTACCCGCGGATCGTGAGATTCGTCGACGCGCTGCCCAAGGGGGCGACCGGCAAGATCCTCAAGCGGGACATCGTGCTCGCCCCGCCGGCACCTTCGGGAGCCTGATCCGGCGACGCACCCGAATCCGGCCGGAACCGCCCTCCGCGCGACACGCCATCCCTCAAATGGGTAACCAACCCCGCACGGGTGATGCGGAAAGTAGATGAAGGCACCACCGCCGGAGGCCACCTGCCGCGTTCCCCGCGTTCGAACTTTCGAGCGACAAATCGCCCCCTCAACACCGTTACGAGTCACAGATCGCCCCCGTTCTCCGAGCATCTGTCCGATCGTCGGCGTAGGAGGTCACATGGAGCAGCATCAGGTGTCGAGCGGAACGGGGACAGGTGGATGAGGCTGTTGCGCCGTCCGGAGCCGGGGGCTCCCGTTGTCTCGGCCAGTGAGAGGGAGCTGTTCGGCGGACCCTTGCGTTACGACGCGGGCTGGAGCAAGCACGAGTACGCCCGCCTCGACCTCACTCTGTGGAGTGCTCTGAGGTCCTTGCCGCACCTGGTGCTGCAGACCGTCCGACTGGCCTGGCGCACGGACCGACGCTCACTGATCACCGTAGGAGTGACGGAAGTGGGCCAAGGCATCGCGGCCGCACTGAAGTTGCTCGCCGTCAACGCCGCTCTGCACGCCGTCGTCGCCGCCGGCACCGACGTGCGCGGCCTGCGCGACGCGCTGCCCGCCGTGGTGATGACGGCCGTCGTGCTGGCGGCCAACGCGCTGCTCGCCTCCCGGTCCACCGCGGCAGCCGGGAGCCTGGAGCCGAAGGTCGAACGCGCCGCGTCCGAACAGTACTTGGCGGCATGTCAGCGGGTCGAGATGTCGGCGATCGAGGACGGTACGTTTCGTGAGTTGATCGACCGGGCCCAGTTCGGGGCCAACGAAGCCCGTCACATGATCGGTGCCAGTGTCGCGGCGATCAACAGCGTGCTGGCGCTGGTCGCCGCGGGCGGTGTGCTGTCCGTGCTCAATCCGGCACTGCTGCCCATGCTGTTCCTGATCGTCGCGCCGCGCGGCTGGGGTGTGATGCGCGTGGCCCAGCAGCGCTACTTCTCGACGATGACCTGGATCGAACACCTGCGGGCCAGCCGGGTGTTGTCCAATCTCCTCACCTCGGTGACCGCGGCCCTTGAGGTGCGCGTGCACCACGTGGGCGCGTTCCTGCTGCGCCACTACCGGATCATGGCGCATACCGCCGAGAGCGAACAGGAGCGACTGGCCAAGGACAAGGCTCGTACCGAACTGGCCGCGTCCGCGCTGTCCGGGCTCGGATACGCGCTCACCTTCACGGTGATGATCGGTCTGTGCCTGACCGGCCGCATGAGCGTCGCCGTCCTCGGCACGGCGATCATGGCCATCAACGCGGGCTCCGCCGGCATCGGTGCGCTCGTGAACACCATGAGCCAGCTGCACGAGCAGTCCCTGTACGTGCATGACCTCACCGACTTCCTGAAGCAGGCCGAGGACCTGGCGATCCCCGAGGGCGGCCTCGCCCTGCCCGCCCGCGGACCATCCGCCTCGACAACGTCTCCTTCCGCTACCCCGGCCGGGACGAACCGGCCGTCGACAACGTCTCCTTCAGCATCGAACTCGGCAGCGTCGTCGCCCTCGTGGGCCCCAACGGCTCCGGCAAGTCGACCCTCGTGCGCCTGCTGTCCGGCCTGCACTTACCCGGAGAAGGCCGCATCCACTGGGACGACGTGGACATCGCCGAAGCTGACCGGCAGCAACTCTTCGGCCACGTCAGCCTGCTCACCCAGACCTTCGAGCGCTGGCCCTTCACCGCCGCGGCCAACATCCGCATCGGCCAGCCGGACCGCGACGTCACCGACGAAGACCTGTGCGCCTCCGCCGCGTACGCCGGAGCGGACCGCGACATCGCCGGGCTCCCCCACGGCATGAACACCCTGCTGGGCAAGAACTTCCGCGGCGCCAGCGACCTGAGCGGCGGACAGTGGCAGAAGATCGGGCTGGCCCGCGCCCACTTCCGCGACGCCTGCATGGTCATCGTCGACGAGCCCACGTCCGCACTGGACCCGGACGCGGAGCAGCGCGCCTTCGACCAGATCCTCGGCCTCGCGGGCCCGGACCGCATCATCGTCCTGGTCACCCACCGCATGGCCGCGGTGCGCCGCGTCGACCGTATCTTCGTGCTGGACGAGGGCCGGCTGATCGAGGAGGGCAGTCACGCCGAGCTGTTCGCCGCCGAACCCGCGAGCCGCTACGCGCAGATGTACCGCCTCCAGGCCGACCAGTACGAACACGCACGCCCCGCCCAGCTGCCCGGTCCCACCCGGCCGCCCGCGTCCGAGCCCGCGTGACCCACGGGCGGCCGGTCCGGCGCGGCCGGAGTCTGCCCGCGGGGTCAGCGGCTCACGGCGGTTTCGCGGTCGACGCGCGACAGCTTCTCGGGGTTGCGCACGGCGTAGAGCCCGGTGATCAGGCCGTTGTCGATGTGCACCGCCATGACGGTGTCGATGTCGCCGCCGCGCCGCAGAACGAGCGCCGGGTATCCGTTGACCTGTGCCGGCCTGAGGGACATCGCGGCGTCGATCCTGCCCAGCACCCGGGCCACCTCGCCGGCGCCCACGACGGGCACCAGCGCGGCCCGCACGACTCCGCCGCCGTCGGTCAGCAGCACGACGTCCGGCGCGATCATGTCGAGCAGGGCCTTGAGGTCGCCCGTCTCGATCGCGTGCTGGAAGGCGGCGAGCGCACCACGCGTCTCGGCCGGGGAGATGACCTCGCGCGGCCGGCGTGCCGCCACGTGGGCCCGTGCCCGGTGCGCGATCTGGCGGACCGCGGCCGGGCTCTTGTCGACGGCTTCAGCGATCTCGTCGTATCCCAGATCGAACACCTCGCGCAGCACGAACACCGCGCGTTCGGTCGGCGCGAGTGTCTCCAGTACCAGCAGCATCGCCATCGAGACGCTGTCGGCCAGCTCGACGTCCTCCGCCACGTCCGGCGCGGTGAGCAGCGGCTCGGGCAGCCAGGGTCCGACGTAGGACTCCTTACGGCGGCGCAGCGTACGCAGTCGGCTCAGCGCCTGGCGGGTGGTGATGCGGACCAGGTAGGCCCGCTGGTCCCGCACCGTGTCGAGGTCGATGTCCGCCCAGCGCAGCCACGTCTCCTGGAGGGCGTCCTCCGCGTCGGCGGCCGATCCGAGCATCTCGTAGGCGACGGTGAACAGCAGATTGCGATGGGCGACGAACGCCTGGGTGGCGGTGTCCGTGCGGCCGTCGCGAGCGTGGTCGTCGGCCGTGTCTCTGCTTCGCTCGGTGGGCTCGCTCATGGCCGGCTCCTGCCTGTTCTCTCGCGACTGTGTCACGCACAAGACGCCGCCCCTCACCGTCTTGTGACACCCGCTTCCGGTGGTCTACGTCACATCGCCGCGCTGTCACAGGATCCGGTCGGGCGGCATCTCGTGTTGGTCAGGCTGCCGCGCCGACGATGCGCACGGCATGCGATGCACGAGGGAAGAGACACCGTCATGGAACTCCGAATGAACCTTTTCGGCAACGAGATCGGTACCAAGATCGGCAAGCGGATCTACGCCGTCAGCCAGGTGATCCAGGAGTCGCCGCTGCCGAAGACCACCCAGGAGCTGGTGCAGCTGCGCGCCAGCCAGATCAACGGCTGCGGTTTCTGCGTCGACATCCACGGCAAGGACGCCGCGGCCGGCGGCGAGACCCCGGCCCGCCTGAACCTGGTCGCGGCCTGGCGCCACTCCACCGTGTTCACCGAGGCCGAGCGGGCCGCGCTGGCGCTCACCGAGGAGGGCACGCGCATCGCCGACAACGGCCGTGGTGTGTCCGACGAGACGTGGGCCCAGGTGCGCAAGCACTATGCCGAGGACCAGGCCATCGCGCTGGTCTCACTGATCGCGATGATCAACGCGACCAACCGGCTCGGCGTGATCCTGAACAACCAGGGCGGCTCCTACGAGCCCGGCAGCCTCGCCACCGTCGCGAACTGATCAACAGGTGCGTCGGGGCCGGGCCCGGATCCTTCGATCCGGGCCCGGCTCAGGTGTATCTCGAGCGCGCTCGACGGCGCTGGAGAGACGCTCCGACGTCAGACGGCGAGGCGGTTCAGCTGGCGGTCGTGCCACTTGCTGAGCAGCAACAGCGAGACCGTCGCACCGATCAGCGCGCAGAACATGTCCCATTGGGTGTCCCACACATCGCCCTGCGTGGCCAGGAAGGCGTCCGCCGCCTGCCCGCCGATGACGGCCGCCGCCCACTCGAACATCTCGAAGACCGCGCTGAACGCCAGGCACGCGCAGACCGTCAGCGGTGCCAGCCATCGGCTGCCACGCAGCGCAGACGTGCGGATGAGCAACTCCCGTACCAGGATGGCGGGTACGAAGCCCTGCATCAGGTGTCCGAACCGGTCGTACGGGTTCCGGGACAGCCCGAGTCCGTCCCGCACCCATTCGCCCAACGGCACCTGGGCGTACGTGTAGTGCCCGCCCAGCGCGAGCACCAGCGCGTGTGCCGCGAGCAGACAGCACAGCAGCCCCGACAGCTGAAAGCGTCGCCAGGTCAGGACGAACAGCGGCAGTCCGATCAGTACCCACACCACTTCCAGCAGCCAGGTCGTCCGGTCGCGCGGTGCCCAGGCGGAGAGGGCGACCCCCGCGACCACGACGGCGACGCAGACACGGGGCAGCACCGGCGACGGGGTCAGGGAGGGGGCCGGAGTGTTCGCCGCCCGGCGACGGGCAGCTGCGATCAGGGACATCGGGGCACTCCTTCTTCTCGGTCGCCTCATCGTGGCGGCCCGGAAGCCGGGTGGCCTGAGTACGGCTACTCAATCAGGAGCGGGCGAGTGGCGGTGGTGATCACGTCGGCGGCGCGGTCTCCGCCAGGTACTCGGACAGGGCCGCCGCCGCGCCGGTGGCGAGCCCGGGCGCCCACTCCATCCATGCCCTGCGCGACGGACCGCTGTCCACGTACTGGGCGGTCAAGTGGCGGATCTTGGTGGTCGGCCGGCGATTCAGCAGGTCAGAGCGGTGCGACGGGAGCCGTCAGGTGGCGCAATACTGCCGCAACACCACCGGAGCCGCGGCGCCGGTACGTTCCCTGCCATGCCAGCCGAACGTATCCCCGCCTCGCTTCCGGTCGCCGCCGCGCGCCGTCGGCGGCTGCGTGCGGACCAGGCCCGGCAGCTCGCGGATCTGCTGCGCCGGCAGATCCTGTCGGGCGGGTTCCCGCGCGGCGTCCTCCCCCTGGAGGACGTCATCGCCGCCGACTACCGGGCCAGCCGCAACACCGTCCGGCAGGCCCTCGACCTGCTGCGCGGCGAGCAGCTCGTGGAGCGCAAGGCCGGCGTCGGCACCGTAGTGGTCTGCGAGAAGTACCCGCACGGCCTCGACCGGCTGCAAGGCCTGGCCGAGACCCTGCACGAGCACGGCCAGGTCACCAACGAGGTTCGTACCGTCGGACCGGTCAGCGCTCCCGGCCCGGTGGCGCGCCGGCTCGGTCTGCCCGACCACACCGACGTGCTCTGTATCGAGCGGCTGCGGCGCCTCAACGGGCTGCCGCTCTCCCTGGACCTGTCGTATCTGCCCATGGATCCGGGCGCCGAGCTGCTCGGCTGCGATCTGGAGAACACCGACGTGTTCCGGCTCCTGGAGACCCTGACCGGCGGCCCGCTGGGGCATGCCGAGATCACTCTCGAAGCCGTGAACGCCGACGCGCACTCCGCCGCGGTCCTCGAGGCCCCGCGCGGGAGTGCCGTTCTGATGCTGGAGCGGCTCACTCATCTGCCCGACGGGCGGCCCGTGGACCTGGAGTTCATCCGCTTCCGCGGCGACCGCATCACCATGGGCGGCGTTCTGCGCCGCCACTCGGCCTGACCCACCCCACCTTCCTGCTACCGCCCTCCCTGGAGACAGTCATGCCTGTTGTCCCGCAGCGCTCCGACGTACCCGTGACCATCGACGAGTCGCGGTGTATCGACGGCTGCACGCTCTGCGTAGACATGTGTCCGCTCGACTCGCTCGCGATCCGCGAGGACAACGGCAAGGCGTACATGCACGTCGACGAGTGCTGGTACTGCGGCCCGTGTGCGGCCCGGTGCCCCACCGGAGCGGTCACCGTCAACATGCCCTACCTGCTCCGGTGAAAGGCCCAACTGCCATGCCACATAGACCCGTTGTCCCACTCGCCCGGCTGCTGCCGCTCGCCCTCCTGCTGCCGCTTGCCACGGCGTGCGGTGGCGCGGCCGGGGCCGAGGACTCCCGCACCGTCACGGTGACCGTCGGATACCAGTCGAAGACCATCAACACCGTCACCGCCGGAACGCTGCTGCGCTCGCTCGGCTACTTCGAGGAGGAACTCGCGGCCCGGGGGAGGAAAGACGGCAAGACCTACAAAGTGAAGTGGCAGGACTACGCGACCGGCGCCCCCATCACCGCCCAGATGACCGCCGGGAAGATCGACATCGGGTCGATGGGCGACTTCCCGCTGCTGATCAACGCGGCCCGGGGCAAGCAGCTGGGGCAGCCGACGCGGCTCGTCTCGGTCACCGGCTACAACCTGCGCGGCGGCCTCAACACCGTGGTCACCGCGCCCGGTTCGCACCTGAGGTCACTGGCCGACCTGCGCGGCAAGAAGGTGTCCACCAGCGTCGGATCGGCCGCCGACGGCACGCTGGTGCGGGCCCTGAAGGAGGCCGGGATCGACCCGGAGAAGGGCATCAGCAAGCTCAACCAGCAGCCCAGCGTGGGCGCTTCCGCCCTCACCGCGGGCAGCGTCGACGCGCTGTCCCAATTCGTCGCGTGGCCCGGCCAGTTGGCGTACGAGGGCAAGGCGCAGGCCCTGTACGACGGGGCCGACCTGAATCTGCCCACGTTCCACGGTGTCACCGTCCGGGCGAAGTTCGCGGACGAGCGCGCCGGGGTCCTCGACGACTTCCTCCAGGCTCAGCGGCGGGCCACCGAGTATCTCCGCAAGCGGCCGGTGGCCGCCGCCGAGTCGGTGGCCGAGGAGACCGGGCTGCCGGCCGAGGCGGTCTATCTCTACAACGGCGCCCACGGCATCGCCACGTTCGACCCGGCGCTGCGGCCGGAGCTGATCGCCGCGCTGAAGAAGGACGTACCGGTCCTGAAGGCGGCGAAGCTGGTGGGCGATGTCGACGTGGACTCCTTCGTCGACCCGGAGCCGCTGAAGCGGGCCGGGCACACACCCTCGTATCCGAAGGCGGACGGCGCCAAGTCCGAGCTGTGGCTGAAGGGACAGGACTCCACGCGCACCTTCGACAGTCCGAAACAGCTCCTGAAGGCCGCGAAGGGCGCCGAGGTGCGGGCCGCCTACGTTCCGGACGCGCTGACCGGCACCCTTTGGTTCGCCGACAGGGCGGTGTGGGTCGCGGACGGCTCCGACCTGCGCGCCTTCGTCACCGCGAGCCACGCGAGGACGTACGTGGAACGGCACAGCGGCGCCCGCGTCGTCAGCTACGCGGACGCCGTGGGGCTCGCGTCATGAGCGCGGGCCGCTGGCTGATCCGGGCCGCGTCGCTCGCCGTGGCCCTCGGGCTGTGGCAGCTGCTCACCTCCCTGGACGTCGAACTGTGGCTGCGGTTCGGCCAGTTCCCCACGGTCGGCGAGGTGGCGTCCGCCTTCGGCGACCGGCTGGGCACCGCCCCGTACTGGCAGGACCTCGGTTACAGCCTGCGCCGCATCGTGATCGGGTTCCTGCTGGCAGCGGTGCTCGGAGTGGCGGCGGGCACGGCGATCGCGCGGTCGCGGTGGGCCGCCGATCTGCTCGGCCCGCTGGTGGAGGTGGCACGGCCGGTCCCGGCGATCGCCCTGGTCCCGGTCGCGATCCTGCTGCTGCCCAGCAACGAGCAGGGCATCGTGTTCATCACCTTCACCGCGGCCTTCTTCCCGGTGCTGGTGTCTACGCGGCACGCGGTGCGCGCGCTGACACCGGTGTGGGAGGAGGCCGTGCTCACCATGGGCGGCGGCCGGCTGCGGGTGCTGTTCTCGGTGGTGCTGCCGGGCGCGCTTCCGGGCATCTTCGGCGGGCTCTCGGTGGGCATCGGCGTCGCGTGGATCTGTGTGATCTCCGCGGAGATGATCTCCGGGGAGTACGGGGTCGGCTACCGCACCTGGCAGGACTACACGGTCGTCGACTACCCCGGCGTCTTCGTCGGCATGGCCACCATCGGCGCCCTCGGCTGGCTCACCTCCACGGCGGTGGAGTTCCTCGGCCGCCGCGCCACCGCCTGGCTGCCGCGGCCGCCGGAGCGGGCACCGTCGCGTGCCGTACGCCGCGCCGCCGCTCCCCCGGCAGTCCAGTCCCCCGCTCCGGCCCTGGAGAAGGAGCCCGTCTCATGAGTCCCGCGAGCACTGCTCCCGTGCGTCAAGGTGCCGAACTCGCCCTGGATGACGTGCGACTCGGCCATCGCGAGGGACGGCCCCTGCCCGGCATCGTGCGCCTGCGGATCGCGCCGGGCGAACTCGTGGCCGTTCTCGGCCCGTCCGGCTGCGGCAAGTCCACGCTCCTTCGCACCCTCGCCGGGCTGCTGCCCCCGCTGGACGGGCAGGTCACCCAGGACGGGGCGCCGATCCGCGGGCCCGAGGCCGACCGGGCGCTGGTCTTCCAGGAGGACGCCCTGCTGCCGTGGCGGAGCGTCCGGGCCAATGTCGAACTTCCCCTGGCAATAAGGGGGTTGGGGCGCGATGAGCGACGACGCGTCGCCGCAGAGTGGCTGGAGCGGGTCGGCCTCGCCGGGCATGCCCGCAAGCTGCCGGGCCGGCTGTCCGGCGGGCAGCGACAGCGTGTCCAGCTCGCCCGCGCCCTGGCCGGGCAGCCCCGCGCGGTCCTCATGGACGAGCCGTTCGGCGCGCTCGACCCGCACACCCGCGCCGGTATGCAGGACCTGCTCGTGGACATCCTGCGCGGCACCGGCGCGACCGTCGTCTTCGTCACCCATGACGTGGACGAGGCCCTTTACCTCGGCGACCGGATCGCCCTGCTCTCCTCCGGCGAGGTCCTGGACGTCCCGCACCCCCGGCAGCGGGACGCACGCCACGCGCCGGCCACCGCCGGCCTGCGCCGGCGCATCCTCACGTCCCTCTGACCACCCGCACCCCCGTGAAAGGCCCCGCCCGTGGACACCCCCCTGGCCATCCCCGCCCTCTGCGACGCGACCGAACTCTCCTGCGACGTCCTCGTCATCGGCGGCGGCACCGCGGGCACCATGGCCGCCCTGACCGCCGCCGAACGCGGCGCGGACGTACTTCTCCTGGAGAAGGCACACGTACGGCACTCCGGCGCGCTCGCCATGGGCATGGACGGCGTCAACAACGCGGTCATCCCGGGCCGGGCCGAACCGGACGACTACGTCGCCGAGATCACCCGCGCCAACGACGGCATCGTCGACCAGTCCACCGTGCGCCAGACGGCGACCCGAGGCTTCGCGATGGTCAAGCGGCTGGAGTCGTACGGCGTGAAGTTCGAGAAGGACGAGCACGGCGAGTACGCGGTCCGCCAGGTGCACCGCTCCGGCTCGTACGTGCTGCCGATGCCGGAGGGCAAAGACGTCAAGAAGGTCCTCTACCGGCAGTTGCGGCGCCGCGAGATGCGCGAACGGATCCGCATCGAGAACCGGGTGATGCCGGTACGGGTGCTCACGCGCCCCGAGGACGGCCGGGCCGTCGGCGCGGCCGGATTCAACACCCGTACAGGCGAGTTCGTCACCGTACGGGCGGGGGCGGTGATCCTGGCCACCGGTGCCTGCGGCCGCCTCGGCCTGCCCGCGTCCGGCTATCTCTACGGGACCTACGAGAACCCGACGAACGCGGGCGACGGCTACGCGATGGCGTACCACGCCGGGGCCGCGCTCACCGGCATCGAGTGCTTCCAGATCAACCCGCTGATCAAGGACTACAACGGCCCGGCGTGCGCGTACGTCGCGAACCCGTTCGGCGGCTATCAGGTGAACCGGCACGGCGAGCGGTTCGTGGAGTCGGACTACTGGTCGGGGCAGATGATGGCCGAGTTCGCGGCCGAACTCGCCTCCGACCGCGCCCCGGTGTACCTCAAGCTCAGCCATCTGCCGGAGGAGACCATCACCGCCGTCGAGTCGATCCTGCACACGACCGAGCGGCCCACGCGAGCCACCTTCCACGAGGGCCGCGGCCACGACTACCGCACGCACGACATCGAGATGCACATCTCGGAGATCGGCCTGTGCGGCGGCCACTCGGCGTCCGGCGTACGCGTCGACGCCCACGCCCGCACCACCGTCCCCCGCCTGTACGCGGCCGGCGACCTGGCCTGCGTACCGCACAACTACATGATCGGCGCGTTCGTCTTCGGGGACCTGGCGGGTGAGGACGCGTCCCGATTCCGCGCCTACGAGGGTGAGCTGCCCGGCGAACAGCTGGCCGCCGCTCACGAACTCGTCTACCGGCCGCTGCGCAATCCCGACGGGCCGCCGCAGCCGCAAGTCGAGTACAAACTGCGGCGGTTCGTGAACGACTACGTGGCGCCGCCGAAGGCCGGGGCGAAGTTGTCCCTGGCCGTGGAGGCGTTCGAGCGGATGAGGGGGGAGATCGCCGGGATGGGGGCGCGGACCGCCCATGAGCTGATGCGGTGCGCGGAAGTGTCGTTCATCCGGGACTGCGCGGAGATGGCGGCACGCGCCTCGCTGGCCAGGACCGAGTCGCGCTGGGGTCTTTACCACGAACGCCTCGACCACCCGGAGCGGGACGACGCGGGATGGCTGCACCATCTCGACGTCTACAAGTCCCGTGCGGGAGCCATGGAGTTCAGGGCCCGGCCGGTCGAGCCGTATGTCGTTCCGGTGCCGGAGTTCGAGCCGGTGGCGGGCGGGGCGGAGCGGGTGCTGGGCGAGGTCGCGCTGGTACCGGTGGCGACGGCGGGGCAGCGGGACGCGGCTCCGGCCGCCCGCCCGGCAACGTCCACCGCGGCGACTCCCCCACCCTCGGCGACCCAGACCCCCTCATCGAGCCCCACCCTCCTCGATCTCCTCTCCCTGGCTGAGCAGTCCCCCGACCTGGACGCGCTCTCCGCCTACCTTGAGGACCCCGACCCCGGGGTGCGGGCGGCCGCCGTCAACGTCCTCGCCGAGACGGTGCCCGCCGGGGCCGGCCCCGCGCTCGCCGCACGGCTGCGGGATGCCGCGCCCCAGGTCCGGGAGGCCGCGGCGGGCGCCCTGCGTGAGCTGGTCGAAGTCCTGCCCGGCGAGCAGGAGCTGGGAACCGGCCTGCGGGCGGCACTCGGCGTGACGGACCCGGCGGTGCGGGGCGCCGCGCTTGACGTCCTACGGGAGCTTCGGCTCGGCGACGCATCGGTGTACGCCGCCGCGCTCTCCGACACCGATATCGACGTCCGTATCCATGCCGTCCGGGCCCTGGTCTCGGTGGACGCGACCGCTCAGCTCTCGGCGGCCACGGCCGACGCCGCCCGCGAGGTCAGGGTCGCGGTGGCCCGCGGGCTCGCGGCGGTGCGCGACCCGGCACCGGCTCCGCTCGACCCGCTCCTCGACGACTCCGACCCACTGGTCAGGGCGGCCGCGCTCACCGCACTGGCCGCGACGGGCTGCCCGTCCCCGTATGCCGGACGGGCGGTTGCCGCGCTGGACGACCCCGCCTGGCAGGTCCGGGCCGGCGCCGCGACCGCGCTCCGAACGTCCCGTCCCGGCACGGCGGTTCCCGCCCTCGCGAAGGCGTCGGCGGACCCGAACGCGGACGTCCGCAAGGCCGCCGTCCTCTCACTCCTCACCCACCGCGCCGACCCCGACGCCCGCGCGGCCCTCGCCACGGCGACCACCGACTCCGACGCGGACATCCGTGCCTACGCATCCCGCGCGACGACGTGACCGCCATACGTGGCTGACCCACGAATCACGATGTCCGCGCGGGCGGCGGATCGTTACGGGGAGAGAGGAAAGGAGATCCACCATGCCGACCCAGGGACCTGCGCAGCAGCCCACGACCGAGCTCGACGCCCGCTACAGCTCCGCACTCAATCCACGCCCGGGTGACGCCGACGTCACCGCCACCGAATGGGCGGAGGCCCAGCGGCAGTTGGAGGCCGCCGAGATCTTCTGGGTGTCCACGGTGCGCCCCGACGGTCGTCTGCACGTCACTCCGGTGATCGCCGCCTGGCACGACGGGGTGCTGTACTTCTCCACCGGCCCGGGCGAGCAGAAGGCGAGGAATCTCGCTCATGACGGGCACTGCGCGCTGACCACCGGCCGGAACTCGCTCACGGAAGGGCTCGACGTCGTGATCGAGGGCAAGGCGGAGCAGGTCGCCGATCCGGCGGCGCTGGAAGAGGTGATCGCGGCATACGAGGCGAAGTACGGGGCGCACATCACCTCCCCCGAGGGCACTTTCCACGGGATCGGGGACGCGTTCCGGAAGGGGGACGCGATGGTGTTCGCGGTGTCCCCGGCCACGGCGTACGGCTTCGGCCGGGACGACGGGGTCTACTCCCACACGCGCTGGGCGTTCTGAGCCCCCCACACCCACCAGGTGCGGCGAAGGGCGCGCCAAAGGGCGGCCGGCGATCGGTGGCGGCTGAGCGGGTCGCGGGCGGGAGCAAGATAGGGGGCGCAGGAGCTGGTCCATGCCTGAGCGGCCTCGCTCACAGGACCAAGCGCGAGGGCTGCCGGCTCGGAGCCTGGCCCGACGGTCACTGCGCCGGCCGGGTTCCGCGGATCGAGGAAGGCTGAGAGCGCAGGGTTGCCAACCGGGCCTTGTCGCCGGCCTCGGCCAGGCAATCGCCCAGCGCGAGAAGCGACAAGAGCTGTACGGGACGCCCTGCGGAAGCCGCCGCCTCCAGCTTGTGGTGGCCGTCGAGCAGGAAGTGCGTCAGCCCCCAGTGCGTGTAGTAGTCGGTCGACACGTCCATCGCGGGCAGGCACACATCCAGGGTCGACACCGCCACGGCCGTCGGCACCAGCCCCCGCTCCATCCGCTCGGCGTACTCCTCGACCCGCTCCCGGTCGTTCCACGTCGGAGGAACCATGGGCACGACGAACTCGTAGAGATGGGCTTCGTCATCGACCGCGGTCTCGAACGTGCGGTAGTACGGCGTGTATGGGTACTCCGGGAGCCCCCAGAACGCGCCGAGGCCCCACGTGGCCACTTGTTCGTGGCTGAAGTAGTCGCCGTCCTGTCCGGGGACGACCAGGCGTGGCTCGACCCTGAGCAGCAAGGGGAGGTAGTCACCTTCCGGCAGCAGAGTGCCGAAGGCATCGAGCACACCCTCGTCGAGGTCCGGGAGCTGCCCCGCCAGGCGCTCCCGCACGCTCGCCAACGACAACTTTTCATCGGCGCCCTCAAGGCGGCGGAACAGGAACGGACACGACCCGCACCAGAAGCTGAGCTCGAAGGCGGGCTCTCCGTCGACCGCGAGCACCCTGCGCCCCGGCCCGGTCCCCCTCTTCGGTGACTCCGCCTCGAACCGCAGCCTCGCCTCGGACTCGGGCACTCCGAGCCTGCGCAGGTCACCAACCATGACGTTCATGCTCGTGACCGTACGAGACGTCACCACCCCGCACAAACCCGTTTCCGGCACGGAATACGCGCCGGTGTGTCCACCGTTCTCTTCCCCGAGCGGCGTTGAAGACTGCATCTCGACATGCCCGACATGATCGACATACACGAGGAGACGCAATGCCCCTTCCGCTCGACGAGCGCGAGGCGTTCCTGGCCGAACCCCGCATCGGTGCCCTGGCCGTCGCCCGCGCGGAGGCCGGCCGTGCGCCACTGACGGTCCCCATCTGGTACTGGTACGAGCCCGGCGGCACCTTCTGGATCATGACCGGCCGGGATTCCGCAAAGGCGAAGGCCATCAGGGCCGCGGGCCGCATCTCGCTCATGACCGAACGTGTCGAACCCACGGTCCGCTACGTGACCGTGGAGGGCCCGGTGACCTCCGAAGTCACCTCCACGGTCCAGGAGTTGACCGATCTCGCGGCCCGCTATCTGCCCGCCGACAAGGTCGAGGGATACGTGAAGGCGGCCACCGCCGAGCACGGTGCGCAGGTCACCTTCCACATCCGGCCCGAGCACTGGCTGTCGGCCGACCTCGGCTCCGTCTGACACGACGAGCGTCGGCGCAGGCGCCGTGGAAACGGGGCCCGCGCCGTCGTGGCCCGGCTGCCCGCAGCAGCCAGTCCTACCGCGCGGGCCGTGGCAGTCCGCTCTGACGGCCCGCCGGGCTGAACCGTCAGCCGAAAACGTCGTACGACCGTCGGTAGATCCCGTCTGTGTGCTCCCGAATGTCCCGGTACACCTCGCCGAGGCGCCGGTACAGGTCGTGGTGGGCCCGGTCGGGTGTGAACTCCGCGCCAGGGCGGACCATCGCGTCGATCGCCTCGTCGAACGACTCGTACGCGCCGAGCCCGACCGCCGCGCAGATCGCGGAGCCGAGCCCCGCCGCGTTGTTGACCTCGGCGCGACGGGCCGGGACGCCGAAGACGTCGGCGTAGATCTGCATCATCAGGTCGGAATCGGAGCCGCCGCCGGAGATGACCGTGTGCCGGTAGGTGGTGCCGAGTTCGGTGGCCATGTGGGTGCCGGTGGCGTGGATGGACAGGGCGAGCGCTTCGAGGATCGAGCGGTACATGTGGAAGCGGCCCTGGCGGCCGTCGAAGCCGAGGATCGTGCCCTTGCGGTACGGGGCGTCTGTGGGCGCCAGCCAGTCGAGCACCGTCATCAGGCCGTCGCAGCCCGGCGGCACCTTCGCGGCCTCGGCGTTCAGGTAGTCCTCGACGGAGAGGCCCGCCGCCCTGGCGCCCGCGACCGCCTCCTCGCCGAGCAGGTCGCGCAGCCAGCTGACCGTCCACATGCCGCGGCGCACGCCGAAGCTCTCGTAGAGGTAGGAGTGCGGCATGCAGGCGTAGTTGGTCCAGAAGCCGGAGGCGTCGGGCACGTTCCTGTCGCCGACGGTCATACCGGCCACGTATGTGCCGAGGGAGACCAGGAGCGTGTCGCTGGAGCGCAGTCCGCAGCCCAGGGCCTCGACCGCCTTGTCGTTGGCGGTCGCCACGACGGGGAGGCCCTCGGGGATGCCGGTGTGGCGGGCCGCGGCGGCGGTCACGGTGCCGAGGACATCGCCCGGCATCACCAGGTCGAAGAGCATCTCTCGTGGGATGCCGGACTTGGCGAGAACGGTGCCGTCGGTCGTCCACTGCCAGGTGTCGGAGTCCAACGGCCATGAGTCGCCCGCGTAGTTGGCGGCGGTGTCCTGGAAGACGCCGGTCATGCGGTGGCTGATGTAGCCGGAGGACGTGGTGACGTACCGCGCCTCGGGGAGGGCGTGTTCATAAGGGCGCGAGACCCGCGCGTCCATCCAGCTCATCACCGGCTGGGCGAGTGTGCCGTCGGCCTTGAGGACGGCCCGGCAGAAGCGGATCGTGCACAGGCCGACGCCCACGATGTCGGCCATGTCGCCGGGAAAGGCTGCCATGGCCTGGCGGCTGGCCGCTCCGATCGACGTCCACAGGTCGTCGTCCGGGTGTTCCACTATGCCCGGGCGCGGGGTGGCGTACGGACGCAGGCTCTGCCGTCCCTCGCAGACGGCCCGGCCGTGTTCGTCGAAAACGGTCACCTTCGAGCTCTGGGAGCCGTTGTCGATGCCGATGAAGTAGCGAGTCATGGCCCACTCCGGGGTGCGAGGGAGGAGGGGGCCGCCGGCAGTGGCGGCCCCCTGTACAACAGTTGGGGATCAGGCGTCGAGGGGGAAGAGCGTTCCCTTGTTCATGATCCCGTTCGGGTCGAACGCCTCCTTGAGCTTGGCCAGCATGTGGTACGCGCTGCCGTGCTCCTGCTTTGTCCACGCGGTGCGGTACTTGCCGACGCCGTGGTGGTGGACCATCGAGCCGCCGACGCGCAGCGCCTCCTCGACGATGATCGCGTTGAGCGGGACGTGGTACTTGTGGATCTCCTCCTCCGGCTCACAGTTGATCTTGTAGTCGTAGACGAAGTAGAGGTTCGTACCCGTCTGGTAGCTGTGCGAGGAGTGGGCGCCGAGCAGGGTGAGGTCGTCGGCGTGCGGGTACTCGGTACGGATGCGGTTCATGACGGCGCCGTACAGCTCGGTGACCTTCGACCAGTCGCAGGAGACCTCGGTGGTGTAGCCGAGCTCGGCCTTGGCGCGCATGACCTCCTTCTCCGCCTCGATCTTGTCCGGACCCCAGTTGAGGTTGTCGAACCACGCCTCGATGAGCTTCGGGTCGACCTTCTCGTGCGCATGCTGGGCAGCGACGCGCTCGATCTCCTCGCTGGTGGCGCGCACGATGCCCTTGGGGCCCTCGGCGACGAAGACGACGACGCACTTGCCCTTCGAGAAGTGTGAGAAGTGCTGGCCGGCGTCCTCGGGCGAGTAGACGCGCACGACGGACGGCTTGAAGCCGCCGACGACGACCTCGCGGATGATGGCGGTGCCGGTCGCCATGTCGTCGACGAGGAAGCCGTGGAACTCGTTGTTCTCCGGCTGGTACTTGAAGATCTTCACCGTGACCTCGGTGATGTAGCACAGGGCGCCCTCGTTGCCGATGACGATGTGCCGGATGTCCGGACCGGTCGCGCGGCGCGGGACGTTCTTGATGCGGCTGACGGTGCCGTCGGGGAAGACCGCCTCCAGGCCGACGACCATGTCCTCGATCGCGCCGTACAGGGTGGAGAACTGGCCGATCGAGCGCGTCGAGACGAGCCCGCCCATCTGCGCGAGCGGCTTGGACTGCGGGGAGTGCCCGGTCGTGTGGCCCTTGGCGCGCAGCGTGTCCTCGAGCACCTGGAGCTGAACGCCGCATCCGACGGTGACCTGCATGTTCTCTTCGTCGATCTTGATGATCTCGTCGAGGCCCGAGCCGTCGAGGACGATCGTGTCGGTGACGGCCGTCTCCAGGCCGCCCTCAGTGCCGGTGCGGCCGGTGCGGGCCACGATGTTGATGCGGTTCTCGTCGGCGAACGCGAGCACCTTCGATACGTCGTCCACGCTGGTGGCGTTGACGATCGCGGCGGGCGGCGGGGCGTCGTAGATGCCGTGCACCGCCTGGTACTTCTTGAACCGGTCGACGCTCGCCTCGCGCAGCTGCCGCTCGTCGGTGACGACCGCGCCCGCGCCGACCAGGGAGGTGAGGCGGTCGACGATCTCTTCTCGGTTCAGCTTCGATGCGGACTGCACCATGTGGATCAACCTTCTTTGTACGCGTGTGTGTACGTGTGGGGGTGAGGGAGAAGCGGGTGTCGGGTCGGGGTCAGCGGACGAGATAGCCGCCGTCGACGGTCAGGACATGGCCGTTGACGTAGTCGGCGGCGCGGCTGGCGAGGAAGACGGTGGCACCCATGAGGTCGGCGACATCGCCCCAGCGGCCGGCCGGGATGTGGTCGAGGACGCGCTGGTTGGTCTCCTCGTCGGCGCGTGTCGCCTCGGTGATCTTCGTGGCGAAGTAGCCCGGGGCGATCGCGTTGACCTGGATGTTGTGCTGGGCGAGCTCGTCGCAGTACGCCTTGGTGAAGCCGGCGATGCCGTGCTTGGTGGCGGCGTACGCGGGGGACATCCGGCCGCCCAGGAAGGAGAACAGGGAGGCGATGTTGATGATCTTTCCCGAGCGCTGCGGGATCATGAACTTCGTTGCCTCGTGGGCGAGTTCGAAGGGCGCGGTGAGGTTCACGGCCAGCATCGGGTCCCACGCCGCGCGGTCGAACTCCTCGACGGAAGCGAGATTGCAGATGCCCGCCGAGTTCACGAGGATGTCGACCGACCCGAGGGTGTCCACGCACGTCTCGACGACCCGCCGGGGCACGCCGACGCCGGTGATGTCGGCCTCGAGGAACTCCATGCGCCGGCCCTCGGCCTCGATCAGCTTGCGCGTCTCGCCGCCGTCGTCGGCAAGCGCCGGGACGAGGACGTTGGCGCCCGCCTTGGCGAGGGCGAGGGAGAACGCCTGACCGAGGCCGGTGTTGCCGCCGGTGACGATCGCGTTCTTCCCGTCGAGGGAAAAGAAGTCCCGGGAGAAGTCCGTGATGTCCATGTGATGCCTGCCGATCTTCTTACTCTTCGTGACTCTTGAAGAGACTTCTGAAGCTTTGTATGGATACGTTCTACGCGTTCGGGGCGGTGAGTCGAAGGACCCGGCGATCACACCCCTGCCGGCACGCGGTCGCTGACGGGGGCCGGGTGCCGGGCGGCGAGTTCGCGCCGGCGGGTGCGGGCGGTGAGTGTCGTCATCACCAGACCGAGCAGTGCGGCCGCGAGCAGGAAGACGAACAGCGCGCTGTAGCCGCCCCCCTGTTCGGGCACCTTCGGGCTCGCCGAGGCGTCGCCGATCCACCAGGCGCACAGGGATGGCAGGAACGCGTCCGGCAGGTACGCGATGCCGGAGGCGAGCCCGATGACACCCCCACGCTCCTGCTCAGGCACCTCCACCTCGCCGACCGTGGACCAGTAGACGCCGCGCGAGGCGAAGACCAGTGCGCACAGGACGAACATCATCACGAGCGCGAGCCAGGCGAGCGCGGTGGTGCGCGGCAGTACGAGGAAGAGTGCTGCGAGCGCCGCGCTGCCGGCGAACATCCAGCGCAGGAAAACCGCGGAGGAGCGCGTCACCTTGTCCACGACGACGCCGCCCGCGGGTCCGGCGACGAACTGGAAGACGTAGGACCGCACGACCCCGATGACGGCGATCATGGATGCGGAGAGGCCGTAGTTGTCCTGGAGCAGCGGCGAGAAGTAGCCGAGCGTCGTGTAGAAGCAGTACATGAGCATGGCGGTGCCGCCGATGAGCCAGGTGTACCGGTTGCGGGCGGCGGCGAGGAGCTGCTTGAGGGTGACGGTCGCCGAGTCGAGCCCGGCGAGCCGCGTCCTGTCCTCGCGGACGACGAACCACACGATCGCGGCGAAGACGAAGCTCAGCACTCCGTAGATCCGGATCAGCGTGAGGACGCCGTGCGCGGGCACGACGGAGGCGGAGACGACCGCCGTGCCGATGAAGCCGATGGCCGTCGAGACGATGCCGCGGGTGCCTTCGAGGAAGCCGAAGAGCCGGCCCTGCTCGCCGGAGTCGCCGAGCATGCTGATCGACTTCACCAGCGCGGACCAGTACAGGCCCATGCCGACGACGGCCATCAGGATGTGCGCCGCCACGATTCCCCAGAAGCCGGGAACGGTGGCGAGATACATGTCCGCGATTCCCATTCCGACGAGCGAAATCACGATGAGGAGTTTCGGCGAGAACTTGTCGGAGAACCAGCCGCCGAAGAAATACATGACGATGGCCACGGCACCGAAAGCCGAGATGATGTTCCCGTACTGCTGCGATCCGATATTCAGCGCCGTATAGGTGGGTTCGAGGTACACGAACCTGATGTAGGCGACCTGGAAAATGATTCCGCCGGTCATGGAGAGCGCGAGGAAGCTCAGCCACTTATGGGCCTTGTTCATCCGGATCACCGCAGCCACCTCGTCGTGGACAGGAAATGGGCACAAAAAAAGAACAGCAAACTCCGGTGTTCGGAGGTTACTGTTCTCTGGTCTCTAGTAACTGTCCCGGCGCGAGGCCGGAACCTTTATTTGATTGTCGCGCCCGTGGCCATGAAATGAACTCCGGGTGCGTTCGCCATGCTAGGCAGGGCCGATCGGCAGTGTCAATAGAGTCAGGCGTCACATTCCCTTACACGGCCGGACGCCTCCACGACCGGACGCCTACATGGCCCACACGTCACGATTCGACGAGGCTATGGCCGCGGCTCCTGCCTTCAGCGCGGCGAACACATCCTCGCGGTCGCACACGAGCCCGCCCGCGATGAGAGGCACCTCGATGTCCTGCACGGCCCACGAGATGACCCGCGGCATACAGCCCGGCAGGATCTCCACACAGTCGGCCTTGGACTGGCGAACCTGCGGCGCGAGATTGCGGTACGACTTCGAGTCGATGAGGAAGAAGCGGTGAACGGCGAACAGGCCGACCTCGCGGGCGGCGCGCACCATGTGTGCCTTGGAGCTGAGCACACCGTCGGCGGAGGTGTGCTCCTTCACGTACCGCACCACTATGTCCTTGCCGCTGAACCCTTCGAGCAGGTCCACATTGACCAGGACGACCTTGCCGCTGTCCTTGAGCTGCCGCACGATCGCGGGGAGGTTCAGCAGGGACCCGTAGAGCAGGAAGACGACCTTGCACTCGGAGTCCATGACGGCGCGCAGCCCGTCGTCGTCGATGACACTGGCGACAACCGGGTGGTCCTCCAGGAGGACCGGAAGTGACACGTCCACGAATGACCTCCCAGGGGATCGGCGGCCAATCTCCGCCGATCAGCGCCGCAGCGCAGGGTAACTTCCCGGCGCCGGGACCCGCCACCTCCCCCTGGGTCCACCGGTGGGCAGCGGCGCCCGGACGACGCCGCTGCCCTCAGCTCAGGTCACGTCCGCGACGCGAGCGCCCCACTTAGATGCCGGACGAAGAAGTCGACGTGGAAGCCTCCGCCCGCCACGAGCCGCTGGGCCCGGCCGGTCATGGCCGGTGACTTCCTGTGGTTGCCGCCGCCGTGGCACATCTGCACGAGCGGCGCGCGGTCGGAGCCGGGGGCCGGCGACCAGAGCGCGCCGGCGACCAGAGCGCGCCGGTGACCAGAGCGCGCCGGTGACCTCACCCACGGTGAAGTCGCGCTCCACGACACCGTTCGACGATGTCTGCGCGGTGAATTGAACAGAGTTCATAGGTATGGCCCTTCGGGAGTGCCTTGTGGAGGAGGCGCTCCCGGCGAGACCTACGTCAGCCGCCCCACCGTGGCGAGGAGGGGAGCACCCATACAGATACAGCGTTCATGGGTCTCACCTCCTCGCACGACGTCACGGCCCGCGCGGCACGTTACCGACGGGCCGCCGTCCGGCCCAACCTGTTTCCCGCCGTCCGCTCAGGCGTTGGGGTCGAACGGTATGCCGGCCGGCTCGGCCTTCTCGAGGTGGTAGGTGAAGTTGCCGTCCTTGAGGCCGAAGACGGCGCTGCCGAAGTCGGCCTGGCTGAGCTTCTCCCGCAGGCCCGAGGGGTAGCCGTTCCAGCCGACGAGCGTCGGGAACTGCCAGGTGTGGCGGTGGTTCTCCGGCGGCTCGTCGTTGGCTGTCGCGGGGCGGAAGCAGTGCGTGCCCAGGCCGTCCTTGTGGTAGACGGCCTTGGGGTGGGTGCCGTCCCAGCGGATCTGGTCACGGCCGTAGACATTGAAGTTGCCGTGCGCCGAGGTGGAGACGTACTTGGCCTCGTTGTCCTGCACCCACACCACGACGTGCTCCCAGTCGTTGCGGTGCCCGCCGAGACCGCTGCCCGCGACGGCCTGGTCCTTCTCGAAGTACAGGCCGTACATGATGGCGCACCAGCCGTTGTTGCACTTGGAGCGGGAGTATCCGTTGGTGCTGTCGAGGTCCCAGGAGTCGTGGCACTGGCCGTTGACGGCCCCGGACGGGTTGAGGCCGGGGTTGATGGTGCCGTCGGGGCCGATGGCGGGCGTCGGGTAGCAGCCGTCACCGTCGTAGTCGTAGGCCGGCTGGAACGTCTGCTCCAGGCCGTCCGCGTTGGCGGGCAGCGCCGGGGGCGGGTCCGCGAGCGCGATGCCCGGGAAAACGATGACCAGCGCGACGGCGCTGCCGAGCGTGAGTGCCGCTCTGCGGATCCGCGAGCTCTTCTTCACTGCGTCCTCCTGATGAACCGTGGGGGTGTGGGACACGTGCGACCGAATCTGGCATGCCCTCGTCATCATCCGCGCCTCAGTGGCCCGGCGAACCCCAACTGTGTGGCGCAGTGATGAAGAGTCGGTGCCGTCGTCAACAGGCCGTCAGATCCCGGACGTTGACGGAGTCGGCCATCGCCTGCATGCCCTTGTCATTGGGGTGCAAGTGGTCGCCGCCGTCGAAGAACGGATGCCGGTGACCGCCCCGGACTTCGACCACGCCTCCGGGAGAGCAGGGGGGAGTTCCAGATGGCCCGGCCGGGAGTACAGGAGCATCTCGATCGCCGCGGCAGGAGTGCCGAAGTTGGCATCGATCTGGACGACGCCGCGGCCCTTCTCCACCTCGTAGATGTCGAAGAGGTTCGGGGCGGTGCCGTTACTCCCGCCGGTCGACGGCTTGAGGTTGTTCAGGAACACCTCGTAGGCCCTGTCCGCGTTCTTGAGCCTCGCCCAGCACAGGCTGCGCCAGGCGTTGGCCCAGCCGAAGCTCTGTGTGCCACGGGCGGTGAGCAGGGCGGTGGCGCCGTCGAGCAGGGCCGCCGGGGTGGAGTCGTCCGGGCGGATGCGGTCTCCGGGGAAGAGTCCGACCAGCGGGGACAGATGCCGATGAGTTGCCTCCCCGAGGTTGTCGGGAGACATCCACTCCTCCAGCCAGCCCGTCTTGGGGCTCACTCGCGGCAGGTACAGCCGCTTCTGGAGGGCGGCCATCTTGTCGGCGTACGCGACGTCCTTGTTCAACATCTCAGATGCGGTGCGGTAGTTGGCGAACAGGGACCGCACCAGCTCCTGGGCGTACGTGATGCCCTTGGCGTCCAGCGGGCCGTGTTCCGGCGACCAGTCGCTGTAGGCGATGAGCACCTCTTCCTCGGCGCCGGTGTCCGGGTCGGTGACCGTCGAGGTGATGAGCCGGGCCTCCCAGAACTCACAAGCACCCTTGAGGAGCGGGTAGATCCTCGCCAAGTGGGAGGAGGAGTACGTGAATTCGTAGTGCTCCCAGAGCGTGTTGCACAGCCATGCGTTGCCCGCCGGATGCCACCACCAGCCCATCCCGCCGTGGACGTTGGTCGAGATACCGACGGTCCAGCCCGCGACCTTTCCGCTGGAGTTGCGGTAGCGGTTGCGCGGGTCGTTGAAGAGGGTGTGGGTGAGTTCGGTCCAGGACGGCAGCTGGGCGAGGCAGTAGTCGGTGAGGGCGTCGAAGCACTGCGGCAGGCCGGCCCGGTCGGCCATCCAGTAGTTCATCTGGATGTTGATGTCGGTGTGGTAGTCGCCCATCCAGTCGGGGTCGTTGCCGTCGAGCCACAGCCCCTGAAGGTTGAGCGGCAGGCTTCCCCGGGACCCGGAGATCATCAGATACCGCCCGAACTGCAGGTAGGCGGCCTCCAGTTCGGGGTCGGGCCGCCCGTCCCTGGTGCGTGCCTTGATGCGCTCCCAGGTGTTCAGAGCGCGCCTCACGGGAGCGGTGCACCATGCCGCCGTACTCACCGAGTGCGGAACGCACCTCGACCTGCCGCCCGGCGACTGGTCCAGCGCGGCCGCCCACTTGATCCGTGAGACGGAGGACTGGGCCCCACACCAGTCCGGCCTGAGCAGGGCGCATCAGCAGTCGCATTGGCATGGACCTGCCCATGATCCTTCGGTAGGCTCCCCACGGGCATTTCCTGGGAGCGCTCCCAGGCTTTGCTGTTCCACCCCCACGATGCTGGAACAACGAAGGGCCAACCCCATGAGACGCACGAAATCCCTGCGTATCGCCCTGTCCGCGTTACTGGTCGCCGGAGTGTCCGCCGGGTTCCTGCCGGCCCCCGCCGGTGCCGCCACCCCCGCGGACGAGAAGGCACCGGCCTCCGGGTCCATGCTCGCCGCCATGCAGCGCGACTTCGGCCTCACCAAGAGCCAGGCCGAGGCTCGGCTGAGCGCGGAGAAGCAGGCCACGGCCGTCGAAGGAAGGGCACGGCGAGCCGCCGGATCGTCCTACGGCGGCGCCTGGTTCACTCCGGAGAGCGGACTCCTGACCGTGGCCGTCACCGACCGGAACAAGGCCGCGGCCGTACGGTCGACGGGCGCCGAGGCCAAGCTGGTGAAGTACAGCGCCAAGCAGCTCGACGCGGCCAAGGAACGCATCGACGCCCTCAAGGCACCCAAGGGCGTGACGAGTTGGCACGTCGATCTGGCGTCCAACCGGATCGTGATCGAGACCCTGGCCGGACGGCAGGGCGACAACGATGTCAAGAACTTCCTCGCGCAGGCCCGCGAGGCCGGCCCCGTCACCGTCGAGAAGACGGCCCACGCACCCCGCACCCTCGCCGCCGGCACGGTCGGGGGCGACCCCTACTACACGGGCAACGTCCGCTGCTCGATCGGCTTCTCGGTGAACGGCGGATTCGTCACGGCCGGCCACTGCAGCGGCGCCGGCGCCGCGGTGAACGGCTGGGACGGTTCGTACATCGGCAACTTCCAGGGGTCGTCGTTCCCGGACAACGACTACGCCTGGGTCAACGTGGGCAGCGGCTGGTGGACCGTCCCCGTGGTCCTCGGCTGGGGCACTGTCCCGGACCAGCTGGTGCGCGGCTCGGCCGAGGCCCCGATCGGCGCGTCCATCTGCCGCTCGGGCTCCACCTCGCACTGGCACTGCGGCAATGTGCTGGCCAAGAACGAGACCGTGAACTACAGCCAGGGCGCGGTGCACGAGATGACCAAGACGAACGTGTGCGCCGAACCGGGCGACTCCGGCGGCTCGTTCATCAGCGGCGACCAGGCCCAGGGTGTCACCTCGGGCGGCTGGGGCGACTGCTCCGGCGGCGGTGAGACCTGGTACCAGCCGATCAACGAGATCCTGAACAGGTACGGTCTTACCCTGACCACGGCCTGACCGACGTACTGAGAGGAGCCGGGCCCGGTACGGCGTCGGAGGTGCCGCCTCCGCCGTACCGGGTCCCGCCTGCCCGACGCCCAACCGGCCGTCCCCACAACCGAGATGACGCTGGAGTCACGCATGACGGCACAGTCCTCCCGAAGCCGCATCGACACGAGCAGGGCCCATCCGGCGCGTGTCTACGACTGGCTGCTGGGCGGCAAGGACAACTATCCGGTCGATCAGGAAGTGGCGGAGAAACTGCCTCCGGAGTCCCGCCTCAACGCCCGGCGCAACCGCGCGTTCATGCACCGTGCGGCGGCCTGGCTGGCAGGCAAGGGCATCGACCAGTTCCTCGACGTCGGCACGGGCATCCCGACGAAGCCGAACCTGCACCAGATCGTGCAAGGCATCCTGCCGTCGGCGCGGGTCGCGTACACCGACAACGACCCCATTGTGCTGCGGCACGCTCAGGCGCTGCTGGTCAGCACTCCAGAGGGGGCGACCGGCTACATCGAGGCAGACGTCCGTCAGCCCGAGGTCATCCTCGACCACGCCCGTACGTTCCTGGACTTCACCCGGCCCGTCGCGCTGTCGATGGTCGCCCTGATGCACTTCATCACCGACGAGGAGGACCCGTACGCACTCGCGCGGACGCTCATCGACGCGCTGCCCTCGGGCAGTTACTTCGTGTTCTCCCACGGCACCACCGATGAGCACCCGCACCTCGCGAAGACGGTGAAGAACACGTACCGGCAGGGCGAGATCCCGTTGCGGATGCGTACGCGGGCCGAGGTCGAGCCGTTCTTCGAGGGGCTTGAGCTGGTGGATCCGGGTCTGGTGACGGCGACCCAGTGGTACAAGGACTCGCCCGCGCCCGAGGAGGAGCTGAGCGGCTTCTACGTCGGGGTGGCTCGCCTGCCCTAGAGGCCCAACTCCCGTGCATACTCGGCGAGTCCGTCGGCCGTGTCGCCCGCCCACCCCACGTAGCCGTCGGGCCGCACCAGGTACACGCCCGCGCCGTACGCCTCGTACGCCGGGATCCGGACGGTGGGGACGCCGAGCTCAGGGAGTCCGGTGTCCGTGCCCACCGTGAGCAGCGTCCAGTGCGGGCCGCGGAAGGTGTCGAAGAGGCGGACGCCGTCCACCGTTCCGTCCGGCGCCCGGTCTCCCGCGCGGACCGGCCCCGTGGTCGTGCGGGTGTCCACCGCGAGGGACGATTCGCGGTAGCCCAGGCCCAGTTGGCGGGTCGCCTCGCCGCGGCGGATCTCCCCGCGGTGCACGCCCGTCGAAATGCCGAGCATGTGCGCGGCGACCGGGCGACGCTCCTCCTCGTACGTCTCGACGAGGGACTCCGGGGCGCCGTGGCGCAGCACCGCGCCCAGCTTCCACCCCAGGTTGTACGCGTCCTGGACGCTGGTGTTCAACCCCTGGCCGCCGGCCGGCGAGTGGACGTGCGCGGCGTCCCCGGCCAGGAGGACGCGCCCCGCGCGGAAGCGGTCGGCGAGCGCGGCCCGCGGCCGGAAGTCCGAGGCCCAGCGCACTTCGGTCACGTCCTCGGGCGCGAGATGGGAGCGCGCGGCGACGACCTTGCGGATGCCGTCGAGGGAGAGGTCGGGCACCGTTCCCTCGGGGAACTGCGCGGTCACCTGGAAGTCCTCGATCCCGGCGAGCGGGCAGATCGCGAGGAAGCCGTCACCCCCCTCGCGGGGCGGGAACACATGCCAGTTGTCGCGGTCGAGGCCGGTGATGCGCACGTCGGCCACGAGCATCGGATGCGGGTCGACCCTCTCGCCGGTCATGCCGATGCCCAGCGCGCGCCGCACGGTCGAGCGGCCTCCGTCGGCCGCGACGGCGTACCGGGCGCGGACCGCGTCGCCGGCGGCGAAGTGTGCGGTCACCGTGTCCGCGTCCTGATGCACCGCCACCAGCTCCCGGCCGAACTCCACCCGGCCGCCGAGCTCCATGAGCCGCTCGAACAGGATCTGCTGCGTGCGCCACTGCGGCACCATCCACGGCTCGGTGTACGGGGAGTCGTCGCTCGCCTCCGCGGGGTCGTACATCCTGTGCTCGCCGACCCGCGCGCCGTCCTGCCAGACCATCCCGACCGGGTACGGGCCACCGGCGGCGTGGATCGCGTCCAGCACGCCCAGATCGTGGAAGACCTCCCTCGTGCGCGGCTGGATGCCTTTGCCTCGCGACCCGGGGAAGAGCGCGTCGGCGCGCTCCACGACGAGGGCGTCGACCCCGCGCCGGGCCAGGTCGACGGCCAGGGCGAGCCCGGTCGGCCCGGCACCGACGACGAGGACCTCGGTGTGCGTGATCACGTCTGCACTAGGGTTCACGGCTAGCTCCTTAACGTCGTTAAGTTCCATGCTGCGCAGCATGCGCTTAACGGCGTTAAACTGTCAAGCGTGGCTACCCAGAGATCCCCCAAGCTGGACAAGACGCAGGTCGTCGACACCGCGCTGCGCCTGCTCAACGACGTCGGCCTCGACGGCCTCACGCTCCGGGCCATCGCCAAGGAGCTGAACGTCCAGGCGCCCGCGCTCTACTGGCACTTCAAGAACAAGCAGGAGCTGCTGGACGAGATGGCGACGGAGATGTACCGCCGCATGACGGCCAGCGATCCGCTCACGCCCGACGCCACCTGGCGGGAGCGCCTGCTGACCTCAAATCGCGGACTGCGCACCGCGCTCCTGAGCCACCGCGACGGCGCCAAGGTCTTCAGCGGCTCACGCTTCACCGGCACGCTGCACGCGATCGAGATGGAGCGGACTCTGAGCCTGTTCACCGGTGCCGGGTTCACGCTCACCCAGGCGGTGCGGGCCACCACGACCGCGTACATGTACACCCTCGGTTTCGTCACCGAGGAGCAGGGCGTCCAACCCGTGCCGGGCGAGCGCCGCGAGGGGTACGACATCGACGAACGCGCCCGCCGGATGGCCGACTTCCCCCTGTCGGCCGCGGCGGGCGCGGAGATCTTCGAGAACTACGAGCAGCACTTCGAGGACGGTCTCGCCCTGGTGATCGCGGGGATCGAGGCGCGGTACGGGATGGGCTGAGCCGCATCTGGCGGGGAGGGGTCAGCAGCGCGTCGACGCCCCCGACTGATTGGTGAGGTTGTCGTTGGACATCCAGCCCGACGTGTTCGTGCCCGCCACGCGCACATACGTCCAGTTGTGGCCGTACGCGTTGACGACCGAGCAGTGGTACCAGAGCTTCGAGCCGTTCTCGGCCAGAGCGACGGAGGAGCACGTCTGGTACGGCCCGGTCACGATGTGGTAGCTGCCGGACATGTAGCCGTACGTGCCCGGGTTCGGGTCGCGGTGGGACCAGCCGCCGCAACTCTTCGACACCGGGCTCGGCTCGGGGGTCGGAGGGGCAGGCGCCTGCGAGGCCGGGGCGCCGCCGTCACTGCTCGGTCGCGCCGACGGTCCCCCGCCGTTGTCCGTGCCGTCCTCACCCCCCGCCTCGCTCGGCTGCTGCGACGGGGTGCGCGACGGCGCCTGCGAGCCTGCCGACGGCGAGGCGCTCGGCGACCTCTTGACGCCGCCCATGCTGCCCCTGCTCGGCAGATCGCTGACCTGCGAAGCACCGGGGCGCGTCGGCACCGTCCGAGCCTCGTCCGACTTCGTGTCGTCGCCCGTACCCATGAGGGCGTACGTGATGCCGCCACCGGCGAGCACCACGGCCGCGGCCGTCGACGCGATGACGGCGCGGTTGCGGCGACGGGCACGGCCGGAGGCGCGGCTCGCCGCACGCCCCACGGTGGGTGCGCCGGACTGGGGAAGCATGCCGGCCAGGCCCGGCGTCGGGTAGCCGCCGCCGTTCGCAGGCTGAGGACAGGGCGTGGCGGGAGCACCGAACCCGGGCGCGGGCTGGGGGTGTTGTGCCGCATTCGGCGCAGGGGAAGGGGACGGAGCCTGGGGCTGGGCCTGCGCCGGAGGCCCGAAGCTCACCGTGCCGCCCGCCGCCACCCGCTCCAGCATCTCCCGCGCCTGGCCCGCATCCGGCCGGCTCTCCGGGTCCTTCGCCATCAGCGCCCTGAGCACCGGCGCCAGCGCCCCCGCCCGCCCCGGCTCCGGCAGCGGCTCGGTCACGATCGCGGCCAGCGTCGACCACACCGACGTGCGGCGGAACGGTGACGTGCCCTCGACGGCCGCGTACAGCGTCATGCCGAGCGACCAGATGTCCGACGCCGGGCCCGGCTCCTTGCCCTGGGCGCGCTCCGGGGGCAGGTAGTCGAGGGAGCCGACGAGCTGACCGCTGCGGGTCAGCTTGTCCATGGCGTCGTCGCCCGCGGCCTCCATGCTGGCTATGCCGAAGTCGGTGAGCACGACCCGGCCGCCGTTTTCGAGCAGGACGTTGCCGGGCTTGACGTCCCGGTGCAGCACGCCCGCCTTGTGCGCCGCGTCGAGCGCGTCCATCAGCCTGGCGCCGATCGCGGCCGCGTCGTGCGGCTCCAGCGCGCCGCGCTCGGTGAGCACGTCGTCGAGCGAGGGCCCGTCGACCAGCTCCATGACGATGACGGGCAGGCCGTCCTCCTCGGTCACGTCGTGCACCGTGACCACTCCGCTGTGGCGGATGCGGGCGGCGGCCTGCGCCTCCCGCTGCATGCGGACCCGCAGACCTGCCAGATCGGACGCGGAGGAGTCGGTGAACGCTCTGAGGATCTTGACGGCGACCTCTCTGTTGAGCAGCTCGTCCACCGCCCGCGCGACCACCCCCATACCACCGCGCCCGATCATCGAGGTGACCCGGTAGCGCCCCCCGAGTACCTTGCCGATCAGCTCGCTGCCGTTCTTTTCCCCCGCCGTCACCGCACGCTCCGTTCTATGACTGTTCGTCAATTCCCGTACCTGGAAGGCATAAGACTAGGGGAATGGGAACAGCGGGGAACTCGCGGCCGCCCGCGGGGCTCAGGTGCCCGGCTTGCGGCCGTAGACGTAGACGTCGTCACCCGTCTTCAGCAGGGACCAGTACTTCTTCGCGGTGGTACTCGTCATGTTCACGCAGCCGTGCGAGCCGGGCGGGTTCCACATGCTCACGCCGACCGAGTGGAAGGCCTGGCCTCCGTCGAAGAACTGGCTGTAGGGCATGGGCACGTTGTAGATGCTCGACACGTGGTCGATGTGCCGCCAGTAGATCTTCTTCAGGCCCGTGCGGGTCTCGTAGCCGTTACGGCCGGTGCGGACCGGCACCGGCCCGTAGACGAGGTTCTTGCCGTCCTGGATCCAGCTGAGCTGCAGCGTCAGGTTCACACAGGCGATGCGCCCCTTGTTGACGGGGCATGTGCCGTCTTTGTTGGGATTGCTGCCGACGGCCTTCTGCTTGTTCATCAGGTCCATCACGCCCCACGTGACGGGCCCCGCGTAGCCGATGTTCGGGCTGATGCCGTGCTTGTTCTGGAAGGCCTGGACAGCCTTGCAGTCGGCGGCGGACTGCTTTCCGTCGACCGGCCGGCCGAGGAACCCCTCCACCTGCTTCTGATAGGGACCGGTCGATGTCGTGCAGCTCGCGGCCTGCGCGGGCGCGGCGCCCAGCGCGAGTGTCAGCGGCGCGACGAGTCCGGTGATCCCCAGTACGACGGCTCCCCGTCTGCGTATGTCCCCCATGGCGGGCCTCTCCTTGCAGGGCGCTCAATGCGCTCGAAGCGTTTCTCTGCCAGGTAGACCCGTCGCGGGTCGCTCAGGTTGTGGCGCTGCCCGGGCTGGGACCCAATGGTGACAATTCCGAGTTCTTCGGTGGTGAGCGGACTTCATCCCCGCGTGACATGGGCACTCCGCCTTGTCGTGGACCAGCGGCGGCGCGTCAGCAGGCGCCGACCCACTCCTCGTCGCCGTCCGAGAAGAACTGGTGCTTCCCGATGCGGACCTCGTGCTTGAGATCGAGGTCGAGGTCGAGGTCGGACGTGACGTCCTCGATCCGTTTACGCATCCAGCTCACCTTCGTTCTCGTCTGCCTGTTGTCCGTCTCTTGTCTGCCTCGGAGGCTCTCGGGGTCTGGCCCGTCAGCCGCCGATGGCCGACATCGGGCGTTCCGGGCGGCGGAACTCCGGGCTGTTGATCGCGTGGCCGGGGCCCTTGCGGCCGACCGAGGTCCGCCAGGCCGCTTCCACCGTCGCGTCGTCGGCGCCGCCTCGCAGCAGGGCCCGCAGGTCGGACTCCTCAGTGGCGAAGAGGCAGTTGCGCAACTGCCCGTCCGCCGTCAGCCGCACGCGGTCGCACGTGCCGCAGAACGGGCGCGTGACACTGGCGATGACACCGACCAGCGCCTCGCTGCCCGCGATCCGCCACTCCTCCGCGGGCGCGTTGTCCTGCCGCCCGGCCGGCACGAGTTCGAAGCGCTCGCCGAGCCGCTCCAGGACCTCCGCGGCCGTGACCATCCGGCCTCGGTCCCAAGCTCCCTGCGCATCCAGGGGCATCGATTCGATGAACCGCATGTGGTACCCGCGCTCCGCCGCGAACGCGGTCAGGTCGACGATCTCGTCGTCGTTGACTCCCCGCACCGGCACCGCGTTGATCTTCACCGGGTTCAGACCCGCGTCACGGGCGGCCGCGAGTCCGGCCAGTACGTCCTTGATCCGGTCGCGCCGGGTGATCTCGGCGAACCGCTCCGGGCGCAGCGTGTCGAGGCTGACGTTGACCCGGCTGAGCCCGGCCGCCCGCAGTGCGTGGGCGCTGCGCGCCAGGCCTATGCCGTTGGTGGTGATCGACAGTTCCGGAGCCGGGTCCAGGGCGGACAGGCGGGCCACCAGGCCGGGCAGGCCCCTGCGCAGCAGTGGCTCGCCGCCGGTCAGCCGGACCTCGGTGATCCCGAGGCGCGCGGTGCCGACGCGGATCAGGCGTACGACCTCGTCGTCGGTGAGGACTTCGGGACGGGGCAGCCAGTTCAGCCCCTCGGCCGGCATGCAGTAGGTGCAGCGCAGATTGCAGCGGTCGGTCAGCGAAACCCGCAAGTCCCGGTGGACCCGGCCGAAGCGGTCCACGAGGGGCGACGGAACGGCGGGAAGGTGCTCCGCGCGGTGGCGCCGGGACCGACCGGTCCCGGTCGGCTCGTCGCTGTGATCAAGCACGGTTGCGCCCTCCCATGAAATACCGGTAGCAGGGGTTGGTGAATCATTAGAGACCAAGGTTCGCGAATTATCCAGGGGCCGGAATCCGAAGGCTTTCCCCACTCTACCTTTTCCTCACTTATCGATCATCATGGAAAGGTTTCCTCAAGTCAAAGAGGGGTTCTCGATGGCATGATCGGTCGGGGCTATCGCGCCTCAGACCCCAGGCAGGACAGGGGAAGGCGCCTTGATAAGCGGTACCTATCAGGCGATCGGAATTGCCTCTTTGACGTGCCACGCGGATTGCAGGAAACTTCTCTCGCGGCGATGACGCGTAAACGTATCCGGCGCGCATGAGTAAATCGCGGTAAAAGTGAACACGGAGAACAGGCCGCCGTTTCCCGGGGACCCGTCCGCCCAGGTGCACGGAAGAAAGAGGCAGACCAGATCATGAGCAGCGGCATCGAGGACCCGATCGACGACCTGACGGTCACGCCCCCCAAGACCTGGGCGACGGGTCTGCCCGCCGTGACGCACGCGCTTGAGTACTCCCTCAGCCAGACGTCCCCGCGCCGCACCATGCTGACGCTGCTGAACATCAACCAGGCCAAGGGCATCGACTGCCCCGGCTGTGCCTGGCCCGAGCCCGCGCCGGGCAAGCGGCACATGAACGAGTACTGCGAGAACGGCGCCAAGCACATCAACGACGAGGCCACCTCGCGCCGCGTCACCCGTGACTTCTTCCGCGAGCGCTCGATCGCCGAGCTGGGCTCCAAGTCCGACTACTGGCTCAACCAGCAGGGCCGGCTGACCGAGCCGATGGTCAAGCGCCCCGGCGCGACCCACTACGAACCGATCGGCTGGGACGAGGCGTTCGCCATCCTCGCCGAGGAGCTCAAGCAGCTCACCTCCCCCGACGAGGCCCTGTTCTACGTCTCGGGCCGCCTCAACAACGAGGCCGCCTTCCTCCTCCAGCTCTTCGCCCGCGCGTACGGCACCAACAACCTGCCGGACTGCTCCAACATGTGCCACGAGTCCAGCGGATCCGCGATGTCGGAGTCGCTCGGCGTCGGCAAGGGAACGGTCTCGCTCGACGACCTGGAGAACTCCGACCTGGTCTTCGTCGTGGGCCAGAACCCGGGCACCAACCACCCGCGCATGCTGTCCTCGCTGGAGGAGACCAAGCGCAACGGCGGCAAGATCGTCGCCGTCAACACCCTCCCCGAGGCCGGCCTGCAGCGCTTCAAGCACCCGCAGCGCCCGCGCGGCATCATCGGCAAGGGCACGCAGATCGCCGACCAGTTCCTGCACATCAGGGCCGGCGGCGACCTCGCCCTGTTCCAGGCCCTGAACCTGCTGCTCCTGGAGGCCGAGGACGCCAACCCGGGCACGGTCATCGACCACGCCTTCATCGAGAAGAACACCATCGGCTACGAGGCCTTCGAGAAGCACGCGCGCCAGGTCACGTGGGAGCACATCTACGACGCCACCGGCCTGACCCGTGAGGAGATCGACGAGGTCTTCGAGCGCGTCCTGAAGGCCGGGTCGGTCATCGTGTGCTGGGCGATGGGCCTCACCCAGCACAAGCACGGCGTCCCCTCCATCCGCGAAGTCATCAACTTCCTGATGCTGCGCGGCAACATCGGCAAGCCCGGCGCGGGCGCGTGCCCGGTGCGCGGCCACAGCAACGTGCAGGGCGACCGCACGATGGGCGTGTGGGAGCGGATGCCGCAGAAGTTCCTGGACTCCCTGGGCAAGGAGTTCGGCTTCACGCCGCCCGGCCACCACGGCCTGGACGCCGTCGACGGCATCCGCGCCATGTACGAGAAGCGCGCCAGGTTCTTCCTCGGCGTCGCCGGCAACTTCGTGCGGGCCACCCCCGACAGCGAGGTCACCGAGCAGGCGATGCGCAACTGCAGCCTGACGGCCCACGTCTCGACGAAGCTCAACCGTTCCCACACGGTCTGCGGTGAGACCGCGCTGATCCTGCCCACCCTGGGCCGCAGCGACAAGGACTTCCAGGCCACCGGCGAGCAGTTCATCACCGTGGAGGACTCGATGAGCGACGTGCACGCCTCCCGCGGCAAGCTGCCGCCGGCCTCCCCGCACCTGCTCAGCGAGGTCGCCATCATCAGCCGCATGGCCCTCGCGACCATCGGCGACAGGTACGGCATCCCGTGGCAGGGCTTCGAGGACGACTACGGCACCGTCCGTGACCGGATCTCACGCGTCATCCCGGGCTTCGAGGACTTCAACGAGCGTGTCTCCGCGCCGGGTGGCTTCAACCTGCCCAACCCGGCCAACCACGGCGTCTTCAACACCCCCAGCGGAAAGGCCGTGTTCACGCAGAACGAGTTCACGATGCCGCACGTGCCGGAGGGTCACCTGCTGCTCCAGACGCTGCGCTCGCACGACCAGTGGAACACCGTCTGGTACGCCCCCAACGACCGCTACCGCGGCATCCACAACGCCCGCCGTGTCGTGATGGTGAACCCCGCCGACCTCAGGCTGCTCGGCATCGAGGACGGCGACATGGTCGACCTGGTCAGCGTCTGGCACGACGAGCGGGAGCGGCGCGCCGAGAACTTCAAGGTCGTCGCCTACCCGACCAGCCCCGGCTCCGCCGCGGCCTACTACCCCGAGACGAACGTCCTGGTCCCCCTGGACAGCGTCGCCGACATCAGCAACTGCCCGACTTCCAAGGGAGTTGTGGTGCGTCTGGAGCCTGTCGGTACTCCGAGCTAGGTACTTGCCTGCATGCCCGCATCTCGCGCCGTCCGCGGCCGGCTTCCACGGTGGCGCGATCGCCGCGCACCGGAACTCCGCCGGTCTCGTGACGGCCGCGGCGGCCCTGCTCGGCGCCGGATACGGGCTCACGCCGGCGGCGGGCCTGATGGAGATCGAGCGGCTCGTGCCGCCGAAGGCCCACCCCTCGACGGCGGTCCTCTGCCAGGGCGCCACCTACAGCGGCTTCCTCACGCCGCTTCTGCTCGCCCTCACGGCGGGCGCGGGCACCGCCCCCTACGCGGCGCTCCTGGCGGGCATGGCGGCCGTGGGCCTGCTGTGCCTGGCTGTCACGGCCGGGTACGGCCCCCGGAGTCTTCCGTGATGGCGCGGCCGCAGGACGAGGTCCGCCACGCGTCATATCGTCGACAACATCGGAGTACTGCTCCGAGGAGAGGAGCACCATCATGGGACGCGTGACCGCGCGCCGGCGTGTGCTGCGAGTTCGGGACGGGGTGTCCTCCTACCGGCCGGACACCATGGCCGTCGAGGAGCCGATGGAGATCAGGGTGGGCGGGCGTCCGCTCACGGTGACGATGCGGACACCGGGCGACGACTTCGATCTCGCGGCCGGGTTCCTGGTGAGCGAGGGCGTGGTGCACACGGGCGACGATGTGACGGGGATCCGTTACTGCGCGGGCGCCACGGCCGACGGCGGCAATACGTACAACGTGGTGGACGTGGGCCTGGCCCCCGGCGTGGCCGCACCCGACGCCTCTCTGGAGCGGAATTTCTACACCACGTCCTCGTGCGGGCTGTGCGGCAAGGCCAGCCTGGACGCGGTGCGCACCACTGCGGCGTGGACCGTCTCCGAGGATCCGCTGCGCGTCGGTCCCGAACTGGTGACAGCACTTCCGGACCGGCTGCGGGCGGCCCAGAAGGTGTTCGACAGCACGGGCGGCCTGCACGCCGCCGGTCTGTTCACCGCCGACGGCGAGCTGCTGTGCCTGCGCGAGGACGTCGGCCGGCACAACGCCGTCGACAAGGTGGTCGGCTTCGCTCTGCGCGAAGGGCTGCTGCCACTGCGCGAGACCGTTCTGATGGTGAGCGGCCGGGCCTCCTTCGAGCTGGTGCAGAAGGCGCTGATGGCCGGAATCCCGATGCTGGCGGCCGTCTCCGCCCCGTCCTCGCTCGCCGTGGACCTCGCCGCCGAGAGCGGACTGACCCTCATCGGCTTCCTGCGCGGCACCTCGATGAACGTCTACACCGGCGCCGAGCGGCTGGAACAGGTGCCCGTGGCCTGATGCCCTGACCGGTGACTCGTCCGGCGGCCAGCGAGCCCGATTGGCTTTCCCCTGGGACGTCGGGTAGACCCGTGGCGTGCTGTTTCGCCAACTCGAATACCTGGTGGCACTCTCGCGGGAGCGCCACTTCGCCCGCGCCGCCCAGGCCTGTTACGTCTCCCAGCCCGCCCTCTCCGAGGCGATCCGCAAGCTGGAGGAGGAGCTGGACGTGCCGCTGGTCCGGCGCGGCCGCAAATACGAGGGCCTCACGCCCGAGGGCGAACGCATCGTGGTGTGGGCGCAGCGGATCCTCGCCGACCGTGACGCGCTCAAGGACGAGGTCGGCGCGCTGCGCACCGGACTGAGCGGCCGCATGCGGATCGGCTCGGTCCCGACCGCGTCCGGCGCCGTCTCCCTGCTCACCGGCCCGTTCTGCGCGGAGCACCCGCTGGTGACCGTGGAGGTGATAGCCGACCTCCAGTCGCGGGACATCCTCCGCCAGCTGCAGAATTTCGAGATCGACGCCGGAATCACCTATCTGCACAAGGACCTCGCGGAGAACTTCCACACCGTCCCGCTGTACGAGGAGCGGTACGTGCTCCTGATCACGGCCGCCGATGCCCTGGCGCATCGGACGACGGCGACGTGGGCGGAGGCGTCGCGGCTGGCGCTGTGCCTGCTGACCGACTCCATGCAGGGGCGCCGCGTGCTGGACGAGGTGTTCGCCGAGGCCGGGACCCGGCCGTCGCCCCGGATCGAGACCGACTCGGTGGGCGCGCTGTTCGCCCATGTCAGGACGGGCCGGTGGGCGAGCGTCGTCCCGCACGCGTGGCTGCACGTCTTCGGCGTCCCGCACGGCATGCGCGCGGTGCCCCTCGTCGAACCCTCCCGGACCGTGTCGGTGGGACTGGTGGTGACGGCCCGCGAGCCGGGTTCGGTCATGGCTCGCGCGCTGACGGAAGTCGCCCGGCACACCGATGTGGCGGCCGCGCTGGAACGCCTCCCGGGGGATCCCGCGGTCCCGTAGAGGCGTCCGGCTACTCGCCGACGGACACCACCGTCACCGTCGCCTGCCCGTCGGGCGCGTCGTAGCTGACGCTGTCGCCGGCCCGGTGGCCGAGCAGCGCGCTGCCGAGCGGACTGTCGGCGGTGACCAGCGTCTGGTCGAGCACCGCCGCGCCCTCGCCGATCTGGACGGTCGCCACCGAACCGTCCGAGTACCTCACCTTGAGCGTGCTGCCCACGCCCACCACGTCCGTGCTGGGCCGGCCCGCGTCGGCGGCGCCGCGCAGGCGCACCTTGATCTCGTCGATGCGGGCGTCGAGGCGGTGGGTCTCGTCGGAGCGGATCAATTCGTCGGCCTGGTCCGCGTGGTCGCCCACCTCGGTGGTGTCCTGCAACGTGGCGGCGTCCGCGTCGCGTTCGGCCGTCACGTCGGCGAGTTCCTGCTCGAGCGCGCGGCGCTCGGTGGCGCTCATCGGTTCGGGCTCTCCGCTCATCCCTGCTCCCTTCCCTTGTCGTGGCCGGTGTGCGTCTGCGTCTGCGGGAAGGTCACCTGTCGTAACGGGTCGGCGGGAAGGCATCCCGCTGTGCCCGGGACATCTTGCCGCTCGGCATCTCGCCGCTGTCGACCTCGCGGTCGACCTCGTTCTGGATCGCCTCGTACTGCTTCGCGGGCCGCTCGGGCTCCTTCACGCGCAGCCCGACGCCCCGCAGGTCCTCCTGGGTGCGCCTTTCGAGTGCATCCACGTTCGGGCGCAGGGGCATGCCGCGCCGGTCGTCGGGGTTGCCCTCGACGGCCCGGTTGGACTTGTGGTGATGGACCATGTGTCCTCCTTGGTTCAGGCGCCGTCAGGCGCGCCCGACCGGATCAGGCATCGGGAGTCTGCTGCGCCCCGGCAGCGGGCGGGTCCTCCGCGGCCCCTTCGGCCTTCGCCTTCTCCCCCGCGCCGTCCTTGCGCACGGTGCAGTGGATGGTGTCGTTCTCCACGTCCGCGACGATGGTGTCGCCGGGCTCCGCGTCACCGCTCAGCAGGATCGACGCGATCCGGTTGTCGAGCTCGGCCTGGATCGTGCGCCGCAGCGGACGCGCGCCGAACTCCGGCTGGTGACCGTGGGCGACGAGCAGCTTCTTGGCCGCCTCGGTGACGTCCAGGGTCATGCCCTGTCCGAGCACCCGGCGCTTGCTCTGGTCCAGGAGGTGGTCCACGATCTGCGACAGGTCGTCCTCGGTGAGGGCGTGGAAGATGATGATGTCGTCGATGCGGTTGAGGAACTCGGGCAGGAACCGGGCGTGCAGGTCCTCCATCAGCTCGTCCTTGATCTCGGACACGTCGCCGTGGTGCGCGAGGATCCGGTGGGCGCCGATGTTCGACGTCATGATGATGACGCAGTGGCGGAAGTCGACCGTGCGGCCCTGGCCGTCGGTGAGACGTCCGTCGTCGAGGATCTGGAGCAGGGTGTTGAAGACGTCGGGGTGTGCCTTCTCCACCTCGTCGAACAGCACGACGGAGTACGGCTGCCGGCGGACCTTCTCGGTGAGCTGGCCGGCCTCCTCGTAACCGACGTATCCGGGAGGGGCGCCGACGAGGCGGGCGACCGTGTGCTTCTCCTGGAACTCGCTCATGTCGAAGCGGATCATGTGATCCTCGTCGCCGAACAGCAGGTCGGCGAGGGTCTTCGCGAGTTCCGTCTTGCCGACACCGGTGGGGCCGAGGAAGAGGAACGAGCCCACGGGGCGGTTGGGGTCGCCCATGCCCGCGCGGTTGCGCCGCACGGCCTCGGAGACGGCGGTGACCGCCTCGTCCTGGCCGACGACCCTCGCGTGCATCTCCGCCTCGAGGTTGAGGAGCTTCTCCTTCTCGCTCGCGGTGAGCTGGGAGACCGGGATGCCGGTGCGACGGGACACGACGTCGGCGATGTCGCCCTCGGTGACCGAGACGACGCCCTCGCGCCGCTCCTCGATGCCCGCGAGTTCGCCCTCCAGCTCGGCGATCTGCTCCTTGAACTCCGCCGCCTTCTCGAAGTCCTCACCGGCCACGGCCTGTTGCTGCTCACGCCGCAGCTTGGCGATGCGGTCCTCGCGGCTGACGACCTCGGTGGAGCGCCCGGCGCTGCGCAGCCGCACGCGCGCGCCCGCCTGGTCCATCAGGTCGATGGCCTTGTCCGGCAGGAACCGGTCGCTGATGTAGCGGTCGGAGAGCTCCGCCGCCGCCGCCAGGGCGCCGTCGGCGAAGCGGACCTGGTGGTGGGCCTCGTACGCGTCCCGCAGCCCCTCCAGGATCTGCACGGTCTGCTCGACGGTCGGCTCCGGAATCAGGACGGGCTGGAAGCGGCGCTCCAGAGCGGCGTCCTTCTCGATGTGCCTGCGGTACTCGTCGATGGTCGTCGCGCCCACGAGCTGCAGCTCACCACGCGCGAGGGCGGGCTTCAGCATGTTGCCCGCGTCCATGGAGCCTTCGCCGGTCGCTCCCGCGCCCACGACGGTGTGCAACTCGTCGATGAACAGGATGATGCTGCCGCCGGCCTCCTGGACGTCCTCGATGACCTTCTTCAGGCGCTCCTCGAACTGACCGCGGTACTGCGCGCCGGCCACCATGCCGGAGAGGTCGAGGGAGACAACTCGCTTGTCCTTCAGGGTTTCCGGGACCTCACCCGCCACGATGCGCTGGGCCAGGCCCTCCACGATGGCGGTCTTTCCGACGCCGGGCTCACCGATGAGCACAGGGTTGTTCTTGGAGCGCCGCGAGAGGATCTCGACGGTCTGCTCGATCTCGTCGGCCCGCCCCACGACCGGGTCGAGCATGCCCGCCTTCGCGTCCTCCGTGAGGTCGCGGCCGTACTCGTCGAGCGTGGTCGCCGGCTTCTTGGGCTCCGCGGACCCTTCCGTGCGGGACGTCTGGTCCGCGAGGCCCTCCAGTCGGTCCGGGCTGAAGCCCTGCGCGCGCAGCAGTCGGGCGGCGCCGCTGTCGGAGTCGCTCAGAAGCGCGGCGAGGATGTGCTCGGGGCCGATGTACGAGGCCCCGGCCGCCTGCGAGTGCGAGTAGGCGGCCTGGAGCGTGCGCTTGGCCGCCGGGGTGAGTCCGGGCTCCGCCGAGGGCTGGCCTGACTCCTGCGGAAGGACCGCGGCGACTTCCGTCGACAGCGCGTCGGGGTCCACACCGATCTGGGAGAGCAGCTTCCGGGTCGGAACAATCTTCGTGGTCGCCCAGAGCAGGTGGTCGGTATCGAGATCGGCTGTTCCGTCCCCGACCGCCTTCTGGGCGGCGAGACCGAGGAGTTCCTGCGACGAATCCGTCAAGAGCCGTCCGATCGGCACGCGTTGGACGGCCGGCGGTGATGATGCCGGCGACATTCCGAAGAACCGGCTGAACAAGTCGCTGAAGGGGTCGGACGAGCCGAACCCCGAACCGAAGGACATCGACATGCCTGCTCCTGACGGAGAGAGATTGGTTCAACTCAAGCGCGATGTCAGCTGGGCCGCAACAGCAGCGAAATCGGCGCACCTGAGCGCCGGAATCAAGTGCGCAGGGGAATGCAGCCCAATGGCGCGGGCCTGATTGCGGGCGGGTGGCCGGGGACGCAGGCTGTCGTCGAGAGAATCGATGGGTCCGCCTCCTCCACCACGGGCATCCAGTGGCGCGAAGGTCCGGCCGGCTGCGAGGAGCGCTCCAGCAGACGGCTCACCTCGCCCCACAGGGAGTTCGCGTTCCCGGCGACGTCGATATCGATCGTATCCAGGCGGATATCGCGGACGGCGTCCTGACGTTGCACCTGCCGAAGACCGCGGCGGTGACGCGGCGAACGATCGAAATCCGCGCCGAAGGCACAAGAAAATAAGGGCCGAGCGGCGCCCGTCCCCACCCAGTGTCCCCCCGCCCGCTCCGGACGTCCTGTCGGCGGAGACGTCCCGTCGGCGGACACGTCCTGTCGTCTTGCGGGTGTCAGCCGGTGACGATTCCCGTGACGAGGTTGATGGTCGTGGCGAGGATGCTGGTGCCGAACACGTAGGACAGCAGCGAGTGCCGCAGCACCACCGAGCGGATCGTCGAGGTCGAGACGTTGGTGTCGGACACCTGGTAGGTCATGCCGAGGTTGTAGCTGAAGTAGAGGAAGTCTCGGTACGCGGGCGGGTCGTCGTTGTTGAAGTCGATCCCGCCGGAGGCCGTGTAGTACAGGTACGCGTAGCGCGTGGCGTACATCAGATGGAGCGCCGCCCAGGCCATGAACACGCCGCCGAGTGCGACGGCCGCCGCGGCGTGGCCGCTTTCGGATTTGCCGAGCAGGAGCAGCAGCACGGTGGCGACCAGCCCGCACAGAGCGACACCGACGATCACGAGCTCGTCGGTGATGGGCTGGAAGTCCTCACGCCGGACATTGGCGCGGGTGGCTTTGGCATCCATCGGCCACAGCACCGCCCAGCCCGCCAGCACGAAGACCAGTTCGGTCGCGGCAATTCCGGAGAGAACGCCCAGCGCCGCGTTGTTCGTCACCGCGACGATCGCCCCGACCACGGCACCGGCAACCACGGAGACACCGAGCCGGGGAACGGCGGACAAGGGCAACCAAGCGCTCATGGCTCAGCACACTAGTCTTCCCGCAGCCGGCCAGCCTGGCGAGGCCCGCGGCGGGGGCACAGACTGGATTCAGCTCGATTTGGCCCTAATCGGCTCGAATCGGCCCATCTCGAATCAGCTCGACTCGAATCAGCTCGACTCAGCTGCATTCAGATCAGAAATCCCGCTCGGGGCCGGTGGTATATACCGGACATGCCTTCTTCCCGCCGTCCGCTCGCTGCCGTGACCAGGCAGGGTTGGCGGCCTGTCCTGGCCGGCGTGGTGCGCCTGCTCTCCCCGCGCGGCTCACTCGCGCTCCAGCGGGCGGACGGGGCACTTCTCTTCGCCGTACGCGGTGCCTTGGCGATGGCGCTTGTGGCGCTGCCGGTGGCGATCGCCGGTCTGCCCGGTCTTTCCGTGTACGCGATGCTGGGCGCCTTCACCACGACGTTCGGGCGCAACCTGCCCTACCCGCGTCGCGCTCGCGTTCTCGCGCTGGTCGCGGTCGCCATGACGGCGTGCGTGGGCTGCGGATCGGCGCTCGCCGCGTGGGTTCGTCCGGGAGCCGGTGGCTGGGGTGCCGCCGCCGTGGTCGCGGCGACGGCGGTGGTCTCCGGGCTGGCGAAGCTGGCGTGTGACGCCACCCGGTTGAGCGGGCTCGGCGCGGTGCTGCTGTTGTTCTCCTTCGCGGTGGCGGCCAATGGCTCGCCCACCACCGCCGACGTTCTCCCGCAGACCGGGCTTGCCGCGGCCGGAGCTGCGGTCGCCTGGATACTCGCGGTGTCCGGCTGGCTCGTGCACCCGGACCGGCCACAGAGATTCGCCGTCGCCAGGGCCCTGCGTGAGCTCGCGGGACTGCTGACCGGGCCCGGAGAACCGGGCGGAGACGTACGGCAGGCGCGACACCGCACGACCGTCGCGGTGCTCCAGGCGTATCACTCCCTCGGTCTCGCGCCTCCGACCCGGGCGCACCAGGCCGGGCGGGACGGAATCTTCGTACGCCTCACCGACCTGTCCTGGTCGCTGCTGATCAACTCGGCGCGCCGGCCACCGGAGGACCCCGCCGCGACAGCGGAGCAGCTGCTCCGACAGGCGCGTGTCCTCACCGAGCGGCGCCGGCGCCCGCCGGCACTTCTGCCCGAGCTGTCCCTCCCGTCTCCGGCGGCGCAGGGCCGCGAGGACCCGCCCGTGACTCCCATGGCCCCCGCCACCGGACCGGGCCAACCTGTCGCCTGGCGCGCCACCGAACTCCTGATGGGGCGACGCGCCGGCGGCCCCGGACACCGGGCCGTCCTCGCCGTTCCCGCGGTGCGGATGGTCCTGGGCACCGGGATCGCGGGCGGGCTGGCCGTGGCCGGAGGGCTTGAGCACAGCTACTGGGCGTCGATCTCCGCCGCCGCCGTGCTGCACTCCGTCAACCTGCGCACCACGGCCCAGCGCGCCGTCCAGCGCACCCTCGGCACGGTCATCGGCCTGCTCCTCGCCCTGGGCGTGCTGGCCACAGGCCCCGACCCGGTGGCGCTGGCCTGCGTGATCGTGCTCCTCGAATTCCTCCTCGAGTATTTCGTCCCGCGCAACTACGGCCTTGGCGTCGTGTTCCTCACCCCGCTGGCCCTCCTGATGACCGACCTGGCCGCGCCCACCCCTGCCGGGGAACTCGTCGCCGACCGTGTGCTGGGCAGCGTGCTCGGCATCGTCGTCGGGCTCGTCTGCGCGCTCATGCTCGTCCACGACCGTGCCGCGCTGCGCGTCGAACGTGCGCTGGCCGCCTGCACGCAGGCATCCGATCAGGCGTCACGGTCGCTGGCCGAGGGATCAGGACACCGGCTCCCGGAGATCCAGGTCCAACTGGTGCTCGCAGTGGTCGAGTTGCGTGATGCCGACGACGCCGCGGCGGGAGAACTGTGGCCGGCGGGGATCGATCCCGGCGAACTCGCCGCCGCCGAGCAACGTGCCTACGTCCTGCTGGAACGCCTCCACCACGAGCGCTGACGACCGACGCCCGACGCGCGCGTAGGTCCGACCTCGGGCTAGCGTGGTGTGATGCGTCATGAGGTGTCCGACGCCCATACCGCGATGGCGGTGGGAAGCGGTGACCTGCCCGTTCTCGCCACCCCGTGGCTGATCGCGTGGATGGAGGCGGCCACCGTGCGGGCCGCCGCGCCCTTCACGACGCCGGGCCGGACGACGGTCGGAACCGGTGTCCGCATCAAGCACCTTCGTGCCACACGCGTGGGCGCCTGGGTCGACGTCCTCGCGGAACCGCCCGCAGAGGCGGAAGGCCGACGGCTGACCTTCCTCGTACGAGCCCTGGACAGCACGGGGGCGCTGGTCGCGACGGGCGAGATCGACCGGGCGATCGTCGACCGGCGACGCTTCCTCGCAGGGGTGTCGGACCTGGACTCCGGGATCGATCAGGGAGCACGTGGGGGCCATCCCTGAGGGAAGCGCGCGGCGTCGCCGGAGGACATGACCAACCGAGTCGATTCCGTCCTGACCTCGTGAAACCCTAGCGGCGGACCTTGTAGCGGAGGTGCAGTACGCGGTCGCCCTGGATCACCACGTGGGGGTCCTCGAGGAGATGCTGGGTGTCGACGGCGCCGAAGTACCGCTTGCCCGAGCCGAAGACGACGGGCACGACGTCCATGGCCACCTCGTCCACCGCACCCAGGGCGAGCGCCTGCCCGCCCACCTCGCCGGCGGCCACGGCGACGGTGCGGTCCCCCGCGAGTTCCCGGGCCTTGGCGACCGCTTGCGCCACGTCGTCCACGAAGTAGTAGGACGCCTCGGGGTGCCAGCCCTCGGGCTTGGGCCGGTGGGACACCACGACCACGTGCTCCCCCGCCGGCGGCGACCCCTCCCAGCCGTTGGTCATGTCGAAGAGGTGCCGCCCGATCACCATCGACCCGATGCTCGCCCACATCGGCCGGACGTACTCGGCCGAGACCTTGGACACCGACACCTTGTCGTTCGCGCCGATCGTGGAGTCGCCATTCGCGTACCAGTCGAAAAGGGGGCCGACCTGGTCCTCCGAGTCGGCGATGAAGCCGTCCACGGAGACGACGTTGTGCATCACTACGGTGCCCATCACTTCTCCCAGGTGTGCCGACCAGGTGGTCCGGCATGTGTGCCGCGGGGGCCTCCGGCCTCCGCCGTACATACATAGACCGATCACGCCCCCGGGACTCATCGCCGGGAGCCACGGGCCTCAGAGTCTGTAACTGGCATACCAAATACCGGGCAACGGTCTGTGTGATCTTGTTTCCTCGGTCTGCGATGATCAGGAGCACCCTCGGGGCGGTCACGGCCGTGCCCGCTCGCCACTGGAGAGGACTCGATGACCACCCGCGCTGACCGCCGCCCCACGATCGGTGAGACCCACCAGTCCCTGAGAGAACGGGTCTACGTGGAACTCCGCGAGCGGATCATCGAGGGGACCTTCCCGGCGGGCATGCGACTGGTGGAGCGCGAGCTGGCGGACCAGCTGGGCGTCTCCCGCATCCCGCTGAGGGAAGCCATGCAGCGGCTCGAACGGGAGGGCTTTCTGACCGTGCAGGCCAGACGCGGCTCCGTGGTCACGAATTTCGGCGCACAGGACGCGACGTACCTCTTCGACGTCCGCGAGAACCTCGAAGGCCTGGCGGCGGGACTCGCGGCGCGCCATGCGACGACCACCCAACTACGCACGATGGAGCGGCTGTTGGCGCGCAGTCGCAGGGCGTCCGACGCCGGGCGGCTGCGCCGGGCCGTGGCCCACAACGCGGACTTCCACCAGCAGATCGTCGAGGCGTCGGGCAACCCGCTCCTCCAGGAGCTGATGGCACCTCTGGACGCGCGGCTGCGCCGGCTCTTCCGACTGACCTCCGACCTCAACGACGGCGATCCGATGTGCGGGGAGCACGAGCGTCTGTACGCGGCGATCCACGACCGAGACGCGGCCCGCGCGGAGGACCTGGCCCGCCACCACGTGGCCGGCACCCGCGACTCGGCGCTGCGCTACTTCTCCGACGCGGCGACGCAGCTCTCCGACGGAGGCTGAGCAACGGGGACGCGGGGGCACTCGCCCCCGGCTCACCCGCTCCCGCTGGTCCCGCCGCTCCCCCACCCCCGCTGGACCTGCCGGGACGCCTTGCGCTCCTTGCCGGGGAGCCGGAACGCGGCGAGGCAGACCGCGCTGACCAGCGCCATCGCGGCGAAGGCGGTGGCTACCGGGATCCAGGAGTTTCCGGCCGGGGCGCGTCACCGTGCCGCACCCGGGACGGCGGCTCCTCAGCGCCCGCGCGTCGCCGCCTCGACCGGCTCCTTGCCCATGCGGCCGCGGGCCGCGCGGACCGTGGACGCCGGTGTGGGGGCCAGCGTCCGGTGGAGGTTGGTGCGCATGGTCGACGCGGCGTCGAGCACGTAGTTCTGCCGGACCTTCCACGGGCTGCGGTCGCCCTGGCGGGGGAACGCGTCGATGGAGCGCTTCACGTAACCGGAGGCGAGGTCGAGCAGCGGGCGCTCGTTCAGAGCGCCCGTCGGCCTGGGTTCCACGGCCGCGTAGTCGTGGCGGCGCATGTGGTTGAGCACCTTGCACACCAGCCGGGACGTGAGGTCGGCGCGCAGCGTCCAGGAGGCGTTGGTGTAGCCGATGCACACGGCGAAGTTGGGGACGCCGGTCATCATCGCGCCGCGCCACACGAACTGCCGGTTCAGGGGGACGGGTTCACCGTCGACGCGCGGCGCGATGCCGCCGAAGGCGAGGAGCTTGAGTCCGGTCGCGGACACGATGATGTCGGCCTCCACGACGCGGCCCGACTTCAGGCGGATGCCTTCGGGGACGAAGCGGTCGATGTGGTCGGTGACGATGTCGGCGTCACCCGAGTTGAGGACCTTGAACAGGTCCGCGTCGGGCACCGCGCACAGCCGCTGGTCCCACGGGTCGTACGACGGCGTGAGGTGCTCGTCGACCAGCCGGTCGTCCTTGACGATGCGCTTGTTGAGCCTGGTGAGCACGCGCCGCGCCGCCTTCGGGCTGCGCCGGCAGAACTGGTAGACGCCGATGGTGAACAGGATGTTCTTGCTGCGCACCACCCGGTGGGCCGCTCCCGCGGGCAGGGCCGCGCGGATGCCGTCGGCGAGTCTGTCGCGGGAGGGCAGCGAACTGATCCAGGTGGGGGAGCGCTGGAGCATGGTGACGTGGGCGGCGCTCCGCGCCATCGCGGGGACGAGCGTGACGGCGGTGGCCCCGCTGCCGATCACGACGACGCGCTTGCCCGCGTAGTCCAGGTCCTCGGGCCAGAACTGCGGGTGCACGACCGTGCCGGAGAACGACTCGGCGCCCTCGAACTCGGGGGTGTGCCCCTTGTCGTAGTCGTAGTAGCCCGCGCAGGAGTAGAGGAAGTCGCAGGTGACGGTGGACAGCGTGCGGTGGCCGTCCTCGTCGGTGCGCTCCAGCGTCAGGGTCCAGCGGGCCGCCTCGGTCGACCAGTCGGCGGCGAGCACCTTGGTGCCGTAGCGGATCCGGCGATCGATGCCGAACTCGGCCGCCGTCTCCTTGATGTAGCTCAGGATGGATCCGCCGTCGGCGAGCACTTTGCGGTCCCGCCAGGGCTTGAAGGGGTAGCCCAGTGTGAACATGTCGGAGTCCGAGCGCACGCCCGGGTAGCGGAACAGGTCCCACGTCCCGCCCATGGACTGCCGCGCCTCGATGATCGCGTACGAGCGTTCCGGGCACTCGGTCCCCAGCCGGTACGCGGCGCCGACACCGGACAGGCCGGCGCCCACGATCACCACGTCGATGTGCTCGGCAGGGGCCCCGGAGCCGGCTGTGCTGGAGTCTGCGGTGTGCGTCATGTTTTCCAGTGTCGGGAACCACAGCCCGCAGGAATTGACCTGGGACGACAGATCTTTGACCCTGGACGACATGTCCGTGATCAGATCGGCGGGGCTGCGCGGCTTCCGCGCCACGGTGGCGGAGCTCGGCGGTGACGCCGACGCGTACGCCCGGCAGGCCGGTTGCCCGCCGGCCGCGCTCGACGTGGACGACCTCCTGGTGCCGGAGGAGGCGATGGCGGCGGTGCTCGAACTCGCCGCCGCGGACCTCGGCTGCGCCGACCTCGGGCTGCGCATCGCCGCCCGGCAGGACCTGGGCATGCTCGGCGCCCTGGCCCTCGCGATCCAGAACTCCGACACCCTCGGGGCCGCCCTGGAGTGCACGACCCGCTACCTCTTCGTGCACGCCCGCTCGGTGAGCCTCAGCCTCGAACCCGATCCGTACGGCACGCCGGGGATGGCCGCGCTGCGCTACGGCGTGCGCGAGGGGGTGGTCGCGCCGCCGCAGGGCGTCGACCTCTCCCTCGGCTTCACGCACAGGGCCATCGGATATCTGGTCGGCCCGTACGGACTGGGCTCCGTGGAACTCCCCCACCCCCTGCTCGCCCCGCTGTCCGTGTACGAGGAGTTCTTCGGCGTACCCGTCAAGGGCGACCGCCCCGCGGCGCTGCTGCGCGTCCCCCTGAGCCTGGCCAACCGGTCCCTCGGCGGCACCAACGCGCAGCTGCGCCACCTCGCGCTCGCGTACCTCGACGAGCAGTTGCCGAGGGAGCCGTCCGACGTCGTGGGCAGCGTCCGGGCCGTCGTCGAGCAGTCGCTCGGCACGTCGTCGCCCGAGATCGGGGCGGTCGCCGGGCTCCTCAATGTCCATCCGCGGACCCTGCAGCGGCGGCTGCGCGCCGCGGGCACGACGTTCGCCGAGGTCGTCGACGAGGAGCGGCGCACCGCCGCCCACCGCTACCTCACCGGCACCGACCTCCCCCTCGGCCAGGTCGCCCTGCTCCTCGGCCTCTCCGAGCAGTCGGCCCTCAACCGCTGCTGCCGTCGCTGGTGGGGCACCACACCCCGTGCGATCCGCCTGGGCCGGCCCGGATCGCTGACGGACTCGTGAGCGAGCGGTCCCTGCGCCGAGCGCCGCGCCCCTTGGGCCGACTGACACAGCGCGTCGCCCGCCTCCGTCTCTTCCGACTTATGGTGCTTTACGAGGTTGATCCGGCCGTGAGGACGTAGGGAGTGCGCATGCGGCGTCGCACGTGGGCGCGGGCCGTGCTGGCGGTCGTTCTGGGGAGCGTCCTCGTCACCGGGCCGCAGGTGCCCGCCGCCCACGCCGAGAGCCGCCGCGCGGAGTGCGGCACCGACGCGTACCCGTGCTCGGGGGTGAACTGGCTGTACGAGTACAACTTCGCCCTCGGGCTGCATCCCTTCACCACCCCGCACGACGTCCGGTCCCAGCTCACGCACCACTTCTGGCTGTTCCCCGTGAGCGGCAGCGGCTGCCGGGGTCCGGTGCGGCAGGGCGACCGGTGTTCGCTGGTGGGCGACAACCCCGTGTCCGTCGAGCGCGTCGGGAGGACCTACTTCCAGATCACCACGCTGCCGGGACACAGCCTCGGCGCGGGTCTCCACATCCGGTTCTCCTTCTCGCGGACCCTCGGCATGCACTTCCTGACCGTGCGCGCCTGGTACGACGAGGCGACGACGTGCACCAACGGCTGCAGTGTGGTGAGCGGGCTGGTCGCTCTGGCGGTGTGGCAGGTCCTTGCGGACACACTGAAGATCTCGGCGTTCGCCGCGTGAGATCGTGGGCCACGCCCGTTCGTTGCTCACTCGAGTCCAAGGAGAAGCCTCGTGACCGGTTCGGCACCGACCTCTGATCTCACTGGCTGGCAGAAGGCGCCGTTCACGGGCGCCGGGCTGACGTACGACGTGTACGAGAAGGGCAGCGGCCCCGGCGTCGTACTGATCCCCGAGATCCCCGGCATCACGCCAGCCGTGCTCGGCCTCGCCGGCCATCTGGTGGAGCAGGGGTTCACGGTCGCGATCCCGTCCCCGTTCGGCGAGCCGGGCCGCGAGGAGTCCGTCGGCTACGCCCTCAAGGTCATGGCCCGGCTCTGCGTCGCCTCCGAGTTCCGCGCCTTCGCCACGAACGCGCGCCGGCCGATCGCGGACTATCTGCGCGCGCTGGCCCGCGATCTCGCGGCGCGCACACCGGGTCCCGGGGTCGGCGTCATCGGCATGTGCTTCACCGGAGGCTTCGCGCTCGCCGCCGCGGTGGACGACGTCGTGCTCGCGCCGGTGCTCAGCCAGCCGTCGGTGCCGTTCCCGGTCAGCGGGGCGCGGCGGGTCGACCCGGGCCTGTCCCGGGCCGAGTTCGACACGGTGGTCAGCCGTTCCAAGGAATCCGGTCTGTGCGTGCTCGGCCTGCGCTTCAGCGAGGACAGGGCGGTGCCCGCCCAGCGGTTCCGCACGCTGCGCGAGCATCTCGGTGACGCGTTCGAGGTCATCGAACTGGACTCGTCGCCGGGCAACGCGGGCGGCTTCGCCAAGGCCGCGCACGCGGTGCTCACCGCGGAGGTGCGCGAGGAGCCGGGCAACCCGGCACTCGCCGCCCGCGAACGCGTCGTGTCCTTCCTGCGCGAACGGCTGGTTTCAGAGGTTTCCTAGCTGTCGCAGGGCGCAACCTTCCTGCAACGTGGCGCGGAGTTGACTGTGGCTCCGCGACACCGTCCTACGGAAGGAGCCTGCCGTGAGTGACGAGGCCCCGCGTGTGGAGCTGACCCCTGCGGCCGCCGATCTGCTGCGGCGGCTGCGGACGGCCCATGGGCCCCTGATGTTCCATCAGTCCGGCGGATGCTGCGACGGCAGTGCCCCCATGTGCTACCCGGAGGGCGAGTTCCGCACGGGCAGCAGCGATGTGCGGCTCGCGTCCCTGACCGTGGAGGGCGTCGCGGAGCCGGTCGCGTTCTGGATGTCGAAGAGCCAGTTCGAAGTGTGGAGTCACACGCGGCTGATCGTCGACGTGGTCGAGGGCCGTGGCAGCGGCTTCTCCCTGGAAGCACCCGAAGGCGTACGTTTCCTGATCCGTTCCCGGCTGGTCGGCGCCTAGCCATCGACGCGCCCCTCTGCGTCTGGTGAACTCCCTTGTGTCAGAGGTGAGTTACGCGGACAGCTGGGGGTCACGTGAGACATCGCGACGGACGCTACAGATCGGCCCTCGCGGCCTGTGCCGCCTTCGGCGCGCTGGCCGGCACCGTCCTCGCCGGGGCGGCGCCTGCCAGTGGCGCGGAGGGCGGCGGCACTTCGATCGCCGCGGGCGTCACGTACGAGGAGTTCGACATCCCCGCGGCGAAGGGCCTGACGCACGCGCATGTGCTGAGCGTCGATCTGCGCGACGCGCGCGTGCGGGTCGATCTGCTGCACCCGGACGCGGTCGGCGGACGGGCCACCGTCTCCTCGCTGGCCGACGAGAGCGGCGCCGTCGGCGGCGTCAACGGCGACTTCTTCAACATCACCGAGTCCCAGCACCCCGGCGTGGAGGCCACCGGTGCCTCCGTCGGTCCGGCCGTCGCGAGCGGCCGGACGCTCAAGGCCGCCGTACCCGACGGCCAGCGCTTCGGTCCCGCGCTCCCGCCCGGCACCACTACCGAGGACGTGCTCGGCGTGGGCGTCGACCACCGCGTCCGGCTCGACCGCATGGCCCTCGACGGCTCGGTCACCGCTGACGGCCGGCGGCTGCCGCTCGGCGGCCTCAACCAGTACGCGCTGCCCGTCGGTTCGGTCGGCGCGTTCACCTCCGACTGGGGCGCCGTGTCGCGGGTGCGCGCCACGTGCGGCACCGACACGAACCGGGCCGCGCCGTGCAGCACGGACACGTACGAGGTGACGGTGCGGCACGGCCGCGTCGTGTCATCGGCCGACACACCCGGCAGCGGGCCCATCGCGTCCGGCGCCACTGTGCTCGTCGGGCGCGAGGCGGGCGCGCAGGAGCTGCGGAAGCTGTCGGCGGGCGACCCCGTCCAGATCAGGCACCGCCTGGTGGCGGCTTCGTCGCACGTTCCCTACCAGTTCGCGGTCGGCGGCTACCCCGTACTGCGGGACGGCGCACCGCTGCCCGGCCTCGACGCGAAGACGGCCGCGGTCCGCACCGCCGCGGGCACCACGGCAGACGGCCGCCGCCTCTTCCTCCTGGCCCTGGACGGCGCCCCGCAGTACCGCACCGGCCTGACCATCGCGGAAGTGGCGGACGCGATGCGCAAGTTGGGCGCGGACGACGCGTTCAGCCTGGACGGCGGCGGATCGTCCACCCTGGTCACGAGGGACCCGGGCGCCGCGACGACCACCGTGAGGAACCACCCGACGGACCCCCCGGAGCGTGCCGTGGCGAACGGGATCGGGGTCTTCTCGCGACGCTGAGATCCACGCTCGCACGGTCAGGATCTCGTCCCGGAGGGCTGCTCGCAGCCCTCCGCCGATGCCGGCGCCGCGCGTCTCACCCCCTGTCACGCACCGCCACAAGCCCGTTGAAGACCCCCACATACGCCGTTCCGTCCGGGCCGAGCGTGACCGGGGCCCAGTTGTTGTCGTAGGCGACTCCCGTGCCCGCCAGTTGCTTCCAGCGGGGTTCGCCCGTGTGGAAGTCGACTGCCGTGAGGTACCAGGCGTCTATGCCCAGGGAGTTGGGGTCCTTCGTGTAGAAGTACAGGAGGCCGTTCGCGGTGGAGAGCTTGGGGACCGTGGAGGGGGAGCGGACCTTGCTCTCCCATACGGTGTCGCAGCCCGAGCCGTCCTTGCGCACGTCGACCCGAGTGACTCCGCCCACGACTGAGCGGCCGAAGGTGAGTGAGGTGACGTTCTCGTAGCCGTAGTTGTTCTCGACGACGAGGCTGTTGCCGTAGCTGATCAGGGAGTTGTCCGTCGTGGAGGCGCCGGAGCCGAAGACGGGGACCTTGCAGACGAGGCGCCGGTCGTCGGGGACGTCGCGGCCGCGGCGGTAGACCATGATGTTCATGCGGTCGTCCGCGTTGTCGGTGATCGCGACGTAGTCCTCGCCCGCGCCGAACAAGTCGGGTGTGGTGCCTGAACCCTGGTTCACCGAGCCGGGCTTGGTACCCGTGCCGCGGTCGTACGTCTGGCGCCAGACGGCCTTGGGGGTACCGTCCGCCGCCGCCTCGAAGCTGTAGAGGGCGTGGTCGGAGACGATCGAGACGCCGTCCTCGGCGACCGAGAAGGAGTTCTGGATCTCCTCCCCCGGCAGCTGGACCGACTTGATCGTCCCGCCTGCCGGGTCGACCGTGCCGACGCGCCCCTGTCTCGTCACCCACCAGACGCGGCCCTGCCAGTCGGGCATCACCGACGTCACCGGGTCACAAGTACCACTCGGGTAGAGGTTCGTCCAGCTCACGCAGTCGTGCGGCACCTGCCCCGTCAGGTCCCAGTCGTCGGTCACGCGGAAGCGCCAGCTGCCGTCCGCCGCCTGCTCGTGGGCGAGCCTGATGATGTGCTGGCGCGAGTCGGCGAGGACGAGCCGGTCCTCGTTGTCGAGGTACGAGTAGGCGCCGCCCGAGGTGTCCTTGAAGATCTTCGAGAAGTCGAGCCGGGTGATGGCCTCGACGGTGGACGGGCGCTGCGGGAGCTTGTACTCGGCGAGGGTCTTCAGGGAGTGCGGGTCGAGCAGCTTCACCAGGAACCCTGTGAACGTGCCGCAGACGGTGACGACGCGGCCGTCCTTGTCGAAGGTCACCGTCGCGCATTCGCCGCCGAGCGCGGCCATCTTCTCGCTGCTCACCGCGGGCTCGTTCCCCAGCGGCCCGCTCCAGGGGTACGTGCCGCTGCCTGCCGCGTCCGCGTGCATGCCGCTTCGGCCGTTCGCCGCGAGATACGGGTGCTGCGGCGGCGCCTGACCCGGCACGGGGCGCGCCTGTGCGGGCGCTCCCGCGTACTGCTCGACGAGCCGGTGACCGGGCGCCTTGGGGATGTCGTCCGCCTGGGCGGGGTAGGCGACACCGGCCGCGGCGATCGTCATGGTCAGGGCGAGGGCGCGGCTCAGAGCTCTGCTCGTCATGGCGCGAAGCTAAGGTCACGCTCTTGAAGTGTCCATGCATACATGAGTGTTGTTCACGAACCCGAAACGATCAACGGACCCGTGGGCCACGGCCGATGGATCAAGGATGCAGACTGCTCACGATCCCCGCCGTAGCCGTCAGGCCGTTGTGCAAAGTGGGCGCCATACTCGTGCCGGCCAGCAGGAATCCCAGCAGCACGCAGACCATCGCGTGCGAGATCTTCATCGCGCCGTTGCGCAGAAAGACCACCGCCAGGATCAGAAGCAGCAGCACGACCGAAATCGACAGGGACATCGCCGAACCTCCTCCGCCACGCCAACACCGCGGCTTTCGGCCGCAAGTGTGGCGTAGCGAAGGCTGCGCCCGGGCGAGTGACGTGTCCGCCGAACGAGTGATGTGACGGCGGGCGCCTACTTCTCGTGGGCGTCGAGGAACGCTTCGAGACCCGCGAGGTCGTCCGTGTTGAGGTGATCCACACCGGCAGCGAGCAACTCGCCCCACACGGCGTCGCGCTCGGGCCCCGCGACGTCGGGCGTCGCCCAGAAGCGGACGCGGCGGCCCTCCCGGTGGGCGGCCGACACGATGGAACGCAGCTTCTCGCGCTCGGCGGCCGGGATCGGCCCGGCACCCTGCCAGGTGAAGTTGTTGGCCCAGTTGTCGCTGATGAGCGGAGTGAAGGAGGCGGGCGCGGCGGCGCCGAGGTCGGTGAGGCGGCCGTCGTAGAACGCGCTGCGCGCTCGCTGCCGCTCCATGGGCTCGCGGGCGGCGCGGTCCCCGGAGATCACCGCGGTGACCGCGCCGGTGCGTACGCGGCCGTGTGCGTACGTGGTGAACAGGTTGCGGTAGCCGCGCAGTTGGCGGTCGAGTTCGAGGTAGGTGGCCGCGCCTTCGGTCTTGATGTCGACGAGGAGCTGCAGGGGCGTGCGGTACCCCCGGTACACGGAGCCGTGGTCGGCCCTGACGCGGGCCGCGAGCGGCTCCAGGTAGAGCGCCGCGAGGGTGCGCTTCGGGTCGAGGTCGATCGGGTCGTGCGCGACGAGGAGCTCGCCGTCGACGAGGTAGATGTCCGCCTCGACGCTGGCGAAGCGGTGGTCGAGGGCGTCGAGGAGGGGCCGCGGGTGCTCGTAGTCGTTGTGTGCGTGGGCGCGCAGCAGGGGGCGGGGGCCGCGTCCCCGCTCGGACGCCTGCGCGTACCCGGGCACGGCGACGGTCGCGGTGACCGCCGCGGCGAGGGTCGTGAGGGCTCTGCGACGGGTGAGATGGGCCATGTGTTCCTCCCGGAGAATGCCGTACGGGCCTCAGCGAGTATGAGGTCCCGTACGCCTCAATGGGCGCTACCAAGAAGGGAGTTGGCCGGACCTGCATGCCGCGTTCACCTGGGTGCTCAGGGTGAATGACAGGCTGCCGGGCGGGGGCGGACCGCCCCTCGTTCATCACCTGCCGTCTCCGGCGGAGCCCAGCGCGTCCCACTCCACCGTCCGGCCGCACCAGCGCTGGAGGAGAAGCCGGTCGTGGCCCACGGCCAGCAGGCCCGCGCCCGTCTGCGCGCGATAGTCCTCCACGACGCCCACCAGGGCCGCCGTCGTGGACGCGTCGAGCATCGCCGTCATCTCGTCGCAGATCAGCCAGCGGGGGCGCAGGGTGAGGGCCCGGGCGAGGCAGGCGCGTTGCAGCTGTCCGTCGCTGACTTCGTGGGGTCGCCGCGACAGGAGGTCGGCGCCCAGGCCGACGGTGGCGGCCAGCTCGCCGACACGATCGTCCGGTTTCAGGCCGGAGGCCCGCAGCGGCTCGGCGATGAGGTCGGCGAGGCGCAGCCGCGGGTCGGCGGACAGGCGCGGCTGCTGGAAGACCACGCCGAACGCGGTGCGCTGCTCGCGGGGCGCGCGATGGCGCCAGCCGCGGGCCGGCACCCCGTCGATGACGACGCGGCCGGAGTCGGGGCGGTGGAGCAGGGCGGCGACGCGGGCAAGCGTGGACTTGCCGCAGCCGCTGGGCCCGAGGAGCCCGACGGCCTCACCGGGGGCGATGGTCAGGCCGGCGTTCCGCACGACGGGGCTGCCGCGCTCGTACCCGGCGGTGACGGAGATCAGTTCAAGCACGCGGCGCCTCCAGCGGCACGGTCGCGGGGTGGTGGCAGGCCACGCCGTCCGCGAGCGCGGGCCGGGTCCCGCAGGTGCCGGTGGCGCGGTCGCAGCGCGCGGCGAACGCGCAGCCGGCCGGGAGCGCGCGCAGTTCGGGCGGCATCCCGGGAATGGGCGTGAACCCGCGGTCGGGCAGCGAGTCGAGGAGGCCGCGTGCGTACGGGTGCCTGGGCCCGGGGCTGCCGAAGAAGTCGGCGGCGTCGGAGAGTTCGACGATGGTGCTCGCGTACATGACGGCCACGCGGTCGGCGATCCGTTCGGCCGCCGCGAGGTCGTGCGTGATGAGCAGGAGGGCACGCTCCGCCCCGATGTGGCGGCGCAGTTCGTCGACGGTGCGGTCCACGAGGTCGCGGTCGAGCCCGGTCGTGGGTTCGTCGGCGAGGAGCAGGGGCGCGCCGCCGACCAGGGCCAGCGCGGTCGCGGCCCGCTGGGCGAGCCCGCCGGACAGTTCGTGCGGGTGCCGGTCGAGATGCCCGGCGGGGAACGCGGCGCGCTCCGCCGCCTCCTCGGCGGCGGCCCGCAGCCGTGGCCCGCGGCGCAATCCGGTCAACTCACGTACGATCTCCTCCAGTTGGGACCGGATGGTCCGTACAGGGGTGAGGTGCGCGGCGGGGCTCTGCGGTACGAGGCCGACGCGGCGGCCGCGGACGGTGCGGGCCAGGGTGCGCTCGTCGGCGGCGAGGAGGTCGAGGTCTCCGGCGAACGCGGACCCGGCGGTCTCCGCGTTGCCCGGGAGCAGCCCGAGGAGGGCGGACGCGAGCACGGACTTGCCGCATCCGCTCTCCCCGACGAGGGCCAGGCACTCGCCCGCCGCGAGGTCGAAGCATGCGCCGCTGACGGCTTGGACGTACGCGCCGTCGCGCATGCGGAAGCGCACAGACAAGTCTCTTACGGACAGCACGGGTTGGGGCTCGGTCAAAGCATGAGCTCCGATCGGCGGCGCGGATTGAGCCGTTCCCGCCAGGCGCCCGCGAGGCCCGCGATCGCCAGGGTCGGCACGATGATGAACAGGCCGGGGAAGAGGGTCGGCCACCAGTCCCCGGCGAGCAGCGAACCCCGCGCGGACTGCACGAGAGTGCCCAGGCTCGCCTGGTGCGTGGGCAGGCCCAGACCGAGGAACGACAGGGCGGACTCGTGCCAGACGGCGTGCGGCACCATGAGCACGGCGGCGAGCACCGCCTGCGGAAGGACGCCCGGCAGCAGGTGGCGCACGGCGATCCGCCACCGCGAAGAGCCCCCGGACACGGCCGCGTCGATGTAGGGCCGCGCGCGCAGGGAGAGCACTTCGGCGCGCACGATACGGGCCGTGGACAGCCAGTGCGTGAGCGCCACGGAGACGACGACCGGCCACACGCCCGGCCGGAACATGGCGACGATGAAGATGCCGAGGAGCAGGTGCGGCACCGACGAGAAGACGTCCACGAGCCGCATGACGACCCGGTCCGTCCAGCCGCCGACGGCGCCCGCGAGCGCGCCCACGGCCGTGCCGATGACGGTCGCCACTACGGCGGCGACGACCCCGACGAGGAGGGAGACGCGCAGCCCGTACACACAGCGCAGCAGCAGGTCCCGGCCCACGTCGTCGGTGCCGAACGGATGGGCCCACGAAGGGGGCCGGAGCTTGGCGGCGAGGTCGACGGCTTGTTCGTCGACCTGCGCGAGGGGCGGCACGACGAGGACGGCCAGGACGACCGCCGCGACGAGGACGGCGGACGTGCGGACCCGCCACGCGCGCGTGGAGCGGCGCGCGCCGCCGCAGGTGCGCCAGGTGAGTTCAGCCATCGAATCCCACTCTCGGGTCGGCGAGTCCGTACAGGAGGTCGGCGGCCAGGTTGCCGAGGAGGACGGCGAGCGTGGCGAGCACGGTCAGCGCGGCGAGCAGCGGGAAGTCCACCGATGTCGCGGCCTGCACGGTCGCCGCGGCGATGCCCGGCCAGCTGAACACGGTCTCCACCAGGAGCGCGCCGGTGATCAGTTCGGGGACGCGGGAGCCGATGAGGGTCAGTACGGGCAGCATTCCGGAGCGCAGGGCATGGCGGGTCAGGACGGTGCGCGTGGCGAGTCCGCGTGCGCGCGCCCCGCGGACGGGGTCCTCCTCGAGTGCGTCGCCCACGCCCTGGCGTACGTAGAGGACGAACCAGGGAAGTTGCGAGACGGCGAGGACGGCGGCGGGGAGCACCAGGTGCGAGGCGACCTGTCCTGCCGTGAGCGTGGTGCTGCCGGTGTCGGTGAGTCCGCCGGCCGGGAGTGCGCCGAGTTTCAGGGCGAACAGCCAGACGGCGAGCAGGCCGAGCCAGAACGGGGGCGCGGCTTCGAGGGTGTAGGCGACCGCGGTGACGGTCCGGTCGAGCCGTCCTCCCTGACGTCGCGCCGCGAGTACGCCGAGTGCCGTGCCGACCAGGACGGCGGCGAGGAACGCGGTGGCGGCGAGCAGGACGGACCAGCCGATGCGTCCGCCGACGACGTCGGCGACGGGCTGCCGCAGTACGGAGGAGTCGCCCAGGTCGCCCTGGAGTGCGGCGGTCAGCCAGTCCCACCAGCGGGTGACCAAGGGCCGGCCGACGCCGAGGTTGGCTCGGAGCTGGTCGAGGTCGTCCTGCGAGGCGGTGAGTCCGGCGGTGCCCGCGTAGGCCTTGACGGGGTCGAAGGGGGACGCGGCGGCGATGGCGAAGACGCCGAAGGTCACGGTGGCGAGGACCGGGACGGCGAACAGGATCCGCCGTCCTGTCAGGCGCGCCATCGGCCCCCAGGGGAGCCGCCGCTTCACGCGGCCGGCTGCCACTTCTCGACGTTCCACCAGGGGCCGGAGGCGAGGCCGTGGTCGTGGGGCTCGACCTGGGTGGTGAGGTCGCCGAACCGGTCGCCGACGACGTAGAGGTGGTCGATGTGGGTGAGGAAGGTGTAGCCGGGGTTCTTCACGAGTTCGCGCTGCACCGTGTCGTAGGCGGCCTTGCGCCCGGCGCGGTCGTCGGTCCTGCGGGCCGCGTCGAGCGCCTTGTCGACGCGCGCGTTGTCGTACCAGGCCATGTTGTTGAAGCCGTCGCCCGCGAGGGAGGACCTGAGGAGCGTGTACTGGTCGAAGTCGGGGTCGGCCGGGGAGCCGCCGCCCGCGAGGACCGCGTCCTTGGGCATGCGCGGCTCGATGACCTCCCAGGTGCCGGACTCGACCTTGATCTGGATGCCGAGCTTCTTCGCGTCGGAGGCGTAGGCGAGGGCGTGGTCCTGGCGGAGCTTGTCGCCGGTCAGGTACCAGAGCGGGAAGCAGGCGCGGACGCCGTCCTTCGCGCGGATCCCGTCCCCGCCTGCCTTCCAGCCCGCGTCGTCGAGGATCTTCCTGGCCTTCGCGAGGTCTTGGGTGCGCTCGGTGCCCTTGGTGAACCAGGGACTGTCGGTCGGGACCGGGCCGTACGCCTCCTTGCCCGCGCCGTCGAGGATCGAGCCGACCATGGCCTTGCGGTCGACGCCGGTGTCGAGCGCGCGCCGGACAGCGGTGTCACCGGTGACCTTGTTGCCGGTGGGCAGGGTCACGACGCGGTAGTCGAAGGTGCGGGCAGCGTATGTCTTCTTGTCGCCGTCGCTCTTGAACGTCGCGGCGAGGGCGGGCGGCAGGATGGCGCCGTCGAGGTCGCCGGAGCGCAGCCGGGTGGCGCGCACGTCGTCGTCCTTGATGACGGCCATGGTGAAGTTCCTGACCTTCGGCTCGCCGCCCCAGTAACGGGGGTTGGCCTTGAAGGTGAGCTTCTCGCCCTTGGACCACTTCACGAGCGTGTACGGCCCGGTGCCGACCGGCTTCGTGGTGAAGTCGCCGGTGTTGACATCTTGCCTGCCCGCTATGTGCTCGGGCGCGATCGGCAGGACGGTGCGCTCGGCGAACGGGGCGTACGGGTACTTGAGGCGGAAGACGACGGTGTCGTCCCCCTTGGCCTCGACCGTGTCGACGGCGTCGAGCTCCGTCTTGGAGGCGTTGTTGGTCTTCTTGTCGAGGATCGTCTCGTAGGTGAAGACGACGTCCTTGGCCGAGAAGGGCTTCCCGTCGCTGAACCGCACGCCGTCGCGCAGCTTGTACGTGTACGTGCGGCCGTCGGCGCTCACCTTCGGCAGGGCGGCGGCGAGCGCGGGCTGGAGCTTCATGTCCGCGTCGTGGGTGAGCAGCCCGTCGAAGATCTTCGAGTTGCCGTCCTTGCCGTAGCCCAGGAGCGGGCTGAGCGTGTCCGGTTCGTAGGCGATGCCCACGACCGCGCTCGACCCCGCCCGCCCCTTGCCGCCCTCACCCGCCCCGCCGGGCGCCGAACAGGCCGCGGCGGTCACCGACCATGCGGCGACCGCCGCCACCGCTGTCGCACCTCGTGCCGACCTGACCGCCATGCCCACCCCTATTGAAGATCAACTCTTATTGCGAACGAGTCGCAATAATGCCATCTCGTCAAGGGAAGGTAAAACCCGGTATCAGGCCCGGTCTCGGACCCGGTGTCATGTCTGGCATCGGACCCGTGTCAGGGCGCCCGGAGGTCGACCAGCTCGGCCAGCTCCTCCCGGTGCCTGCCCGCGGAACCCAGGGCGATCGAGTCGGCCTTGGCCCGCTTGAGGTAGAGGTGGACGGGGTGCTCCCAGGTCATGCCGATGCCGCCGTGCAGCTGGAGCGCCTCCTCCGCGGCATGGACGGCCGCGGGTCCGGCGTACGCCTGGGCGACCGCCACCGCGACATCGGCGTCGTCGCTCCCGGCGGCGAGGGTGTCCGCCGCACTGCGGGCCGCGGCGCGGACGCCGACGACCTCCAGCCACACCTGGGCGAGCCGGTGCTTGAGCGCCTGGAAGGAGCCGACGGGCCGGTTGAACTGGTGGCGCTCGCGCGTGTAGCGGACCGTCTCCGTCAAGCACCAGTCGGCGAGGCCGAGTTGCTCGGAGGCGAGGAGTCCCGCTCCGGCACGCAGCGCGCGGCGGACGGCCGGGACGGCGTTGTCGCTCAGCACACCTGCGCGTGCACCGGTGAAGGTGACCGTGGCGACGGGCCGGGTGGGGTCGAGGGACGTCCGTGCCTCGACGGTGACGCCGTCGTCGGTGACATCGACCGCGTACAGGCCGCTGCTCGTCGGTACGAGGAGCACATCGGCCGCCGCCGCGTCGGCGACACCGGTGACCTGCCCTTCCAGCCGGCCGCCCTCTTCCCGCACACCGGTGAAGGCCTGGCCGGGCGCGGTCGACAGGGGCACGGCGAGCACGCCCACCGTACGGCCCGACGCGAGTGCGCCGAGCAGCGCGGAGGCCTCGTCGCCCGGGCAGTCGAGGAGCGCCTCGGTCGCGACGACGGCGCTGGTGAGATAGGGAACGGGGGCGACGCAGCGCCCCAACTCCTCAAGTACGACGGCCACTTCGCGGTGCGTCGCGCCCTGGCCGCCGAGCTCCTCGGGGATCAGCAGGCCCGCGAGCCCCATGCCCTCGGCCAGGGACTTCCACAGCGCGCGGTCGTGCGGCTCGTCCGTCTCGACGCGGGCGAGCACCGACGCGGCGTCGCAGTGGGCGGCGAGGAGGCCGCGCACGGCGGACCGCAGCGCCTCTTCCTCCTCCGTGTACAGCAGATCGCTCATCGCGCGAGGTCCTTCCAGGCGACGTCCTTGTCGGTGCGCGGCTCGGACGGCAGTCCGAGGACGCGTTCGGCGACGATGTTGAGCAGGACCTCGCTCGTCCCGCCCTCGATGCTGTTGCCCTTCGCGCGCAGATAGCGGTACCCGGCGTCCCGGGCCAGGAAGTCGACGACGGCAGGCCGGCGCATGGTCCAGTCGTCGTACAACAGGCCTTCGTCGCCGAGGAGTTCGATCTCCAGGCCGCTGATCTCCTGGTTGAGGCGGGCGAAGCCGAGCTTCATGCCGGAGCCCTCGGGGCCCGGCTGGCCCGCGACGAGCTGCTGGCGCAGGCGCTCGCCGGTGAGGCGGGCGACCTCGGCCTCGACCCACAGCTTCAGGAGCCGCTGGTGCAGGTCGTGGGTGCGCAGCTCGGGGCGTTCGCGCCAGGTCTTCGCGACCGCGGAGATCATGCCGCCCTCGCGCGGGATACGGGAGCCGCCGATCGACACGCGCTCGTTCATGAGCGTGGTCTGCGCGACCTTCCAGCCGTCGCCGATCTCGCCGAGGCGGTGCGCGTCCGGGATGCGGACATCGGTGAGGAACACCTCGTTGAACTCGGCCTCGCCGGTGATCTGGCGCAGCGGCCGCACCTCGACGCCGGGGTCGGTCATGTCGCAGATGAAGTACGTGATGCCGCGGTGCTTGGGCACGTCCGGGTCGGTGCGGGCGATGAGGATGGCCCAGCGGGCGGCGTGCGCGCCGGACGTCCACACCTTCTGGCCGTTGATCACCCAGTCGCCGGTGGCCTCGTCGCGCACGGCGCGGGTGCCGAGGGCCGCGAGGTCGGAGCCCGCGCCGGGCTCGCTGAACAGCTGGCACCACACCTCCTCGCCGATCCACAGCGGGCGCAGGAAGCGCTGCTTCTGCTCGCCGGTGCCGAAGCCGAGCACCGTCGGGGCGGCCATGCCGAGGCCGATGCCGATGCGGCGCGGATCGTTGTCCGGTGCGTCCGCCGCGGCGAGTTCGGCGTCCACGACGGCCTGGAGCGAGCGCGGCAGACCCAGCCCGCCGAGGCCCTGCGGATAGTGCACCCACGCGAGACCGGCGTCGAAGCGGGCCTTCAGGAAGTCGGTACGGTCCGTGGTCGCCGGCGGATACGCGGCCAGCAACTCCTGGGTGCGGCGGCGCAGTTCGGCGGCGTCGGTCATGCGCCCGCCCCCTCGTGCCCGGGCACCACGGCGACGCGGCCGGTGGTGACGCCGTCGGCGACGCGCTGCACGGCCGCAGCGGCGCCGCTCAGCGGCACGCGCTCACTGATCAGCGGCTTGATCGCGCCGCGCGCCGCGAGCTCGGTGAGCTGCTCGTGGCAGTGGGCGACCAGCTTCGGGTCCTTGGTGTTGTACAGGCCCCAGTGCAGGCCGAGGATCGCGTAGTTCTTCACCAGGGCGTGGTTGAGGGCGGGGCTGGGGATCGTGCCGCTCGCGAATCCGACGACGACGATCCGGCCCTCGAAGGCGACGACCTTCGTGGACTGCGTGTACGCCTCGCCGCCGACCGGGTCGTAGATGACGTCGGCGCCCCGGCCGCCGGTGGCCTCCTTCACGGCGGCGATGACGTCCTGCGCGCGGCGGTCGATGACGACGTCGCAGCCGAGATCGCGGGCCGCCTTCACCTTCTCCTCGCCGCCGACGACGCCGATGACGGTGGCGCCGGCCGCCTTGCCGAGCTGGACGGCGGCGCTGCCGACGCCGCCGGCCGCCGCGTGCACGAGGAGCGTCTCGCCGGCCTGGAGGTGCGCCCTGCGGTGCAGGCCGAACCAGCCGGTCTGGTAGCCGATGTGCAGGGCCGCGGCCTCGGCGTCGTCGAGCGCGTCGGGCGCGGGCAGCAGGGCGGCGGCGTCCGCCACGGCGTACTCGGCGAAGCCGCCGTGCGGCAGCGCGGGGTTGGCCAGCACGCGCCGGCCGTCCTCGGTCTCGCCGCAGATCTCCACGCCGGGCGTGAACGGCATCGGCGGCCGCACCTGGTACTGGCCCCGGCACATCAGCGCGTCGGGGAAGTTGATGTTCGCCGCGCGCACCCTGAGCAGGACCTGGCCGTCGCCGGGGACGGGCCGCTCGACGTCGGCGAGCTCCATCACCTCGCTCGGCTCGCCGTTCCGGTGCACTTGCCATGCCTGCATGCGGGGCCTCCACGGGACTTCTTCGTCTTACCGGGCTCGCTCGCATACTAAGCGGTCGCTTGGAGATCTGGGAACAGGCCGGGGACCCTTTTTCGCGCACGCCGTCGCGGGCTCGTCCCAGACGATGTCGCAGGCGATGCCGCAGGCAGCGTCGCAGGCATGGAGCTTTCGGCGTCCACGCGGTATCGATACGGCATGACGGACTCGACCGGCCCCGCCCGCGCGACGACACCGCGGGGGCTGCCCGCCCCTCCCCCGGCCGGCACGACGGCGCTCCCGGCGGGAACGTACCGGGGAAGCCTGGTCCTGGTCACGGGTGGCGGGACGGGTCTCGGGAAGGCCGTCGCCGCCGAGTTCGCACGGCTCGGCGCCGACGTGATGATCGTGAGCCGCCGGGCCGCGCATCTGGAGCCCGCGCTCGAGGAACTGGCGGAGGTGAGCGGCGACGGCGGCACGGTGACGGCCGCCGTCTGCGACATCAGGGACCCGGACCGCATCTCCGAGGTCTTCGACACGGCGGAGGCGGCGCACGGGCGCACCCCCGACGTACTCGTCAACAACGCGGCCGCCAACTTCCCCGTGCCCGCCGAGGACATGAGCCCGAACGCGTGGCGTACTGTCGTCGACATCACCCTCAACGGCACCTTCTACATGACCCGCGAGTTCGGCCGCAGACACCTCGCGGCGGGCACGCCGGGCTCGGTGATCGCCGTGGGCGCCTCGTACGCGTGGACGGGCGGCCCCGGCTTCGCCCACAGCGCGGCAGCCAAGGCGGGCGTGAAGAACCTGGTGGAGACGCTGGCCGTGGAGTGGGGCCCGTACGGGATCCAGGTCAACGGCCTCGTGCCGGGGCTCATGCCGCACGAGGACATGACGGGGGACATCCGCGCGAACCTCAGCCCGGAGGCGGGCCACGGTGAGCATGACGCCCGGCAGCCCGCCCTGCGCGTCGGCGCGCCCCGCGAGCTGGGCTGGGCCGCCACCTTCCTCGCCTCCCCCTACGCCCGATTCATCAGCGGCCACACGCTCGCCGTGGACGGGGCGAACTGGCAGCGACGCGGGCTGGTGAGCCCGCCCGTGGTGACCGTGCGGGAACAGCTGGGGAGAAGGCCGTTCCAGGAGGGACCGTGAGGGGTGGTCGGCCATATAGCCCAAACGCTATTTCCCCTCGAACCGCGGCTCGCGCCGCTCCGCCTTCGCCGTATACCCCTCCCGGATGTCCTGCGACGTGAGGGTGAGCGCCGCGCTCATCGCCACGCGGTCGAGCGCGGCCCCGAGGCCCGCGTCCGCGAACGCGTCGATGTCGCGCTTGACGGCCTGCACGGCGAGCGGCGCGTTCGCCGCGATCTCCGCGGCGAGTGAACGGGAAGACTCGTCCAACTCGCCCGCACCGGTGACCTGTTGGACCAGGTTCAGCCTGTGCGCCATCCCCGCGTCGATGCGGCGGCCCGTCAGCGCGAGGTACTTGGCCCACCCCGCGCCCGCCTCGCGCGCGATCCGCAGATCGCCGCCCGCGTCGACCGCGACCCCGAGCCGTGCTTCCGGCAGGGCGAACACCGCGTCGTCAGCCGCGATCCGCACATCGGCCATCAGCGCCAGCTCGAACCCGACGCCGAGGCAGTAGCCCTGGACGGCCGCGACGACGGGCTGCGGCAGGCCGGCGAACGCGCGGAACCGCTCATGGACCCAGCGAATGCCCTCGTAGTAGTTGCGCGTCAGCTCGGAACCCGAGCGCCCGGTGATCCCGCCGCCGGGCGCCTTGATGTCGATGCCCGCGCAGAAGGCCCGCCCCTCGGCCCGCAGCAGCACCACCCGGATCCTGTCGTCGAAGCGGATCCGGTCGGCGTGCAGGCCGAGTTGACGGCTCGACTCCCAGCTCCAGGCGTTCAGCTTCCCCGGCCGGCACAGGGTGAGGACACCGATGCCGCCCTCCTCCACGTCCAGCCGGAGCCGCCGTTCGCCGTCGCTTTCGCCCTCGCCTTCGCCTTCGCCTTCGACTTCGCCTTCGTCGGGAAGTTCGTTGCTCGTCGTGTCGATCATTCCGCCACCACTCCTGCCTTCCTGACGCCCCATCAGAAGCCGCAGAGTAGGTGACGGGCCCTACCGACTGAAGAGTTCGAACGGTACGGCCGGTGTGCCGCCGAAGCGCTCCGCGGCGGCCTGGACGTTGCCGGTGAGGAACGAGCGGCAGTAGGCCTCGGGGTCCTCGTTCGTCAACACCTCGATATACGTGCGGTGTTCGAGCAGGGAGCGCACGGCCCGTTCGATACCGGGCGTCGCGTCGACCGCGTGCGTGGGCGACGACGAGCCTGCGACGGCGACCCAGCGCACACCGTTCCACGGCTCCAGGCCCCGCTCGGTCAGCTCGGGGAAGATCCATCGGTTGCCCGCGTCCGCAGCCGCGTCGAGGGTGGCCCGCCCGACGGCGACGTGGTCGGGGGTGTTCCAGGCGACTGTGCCCCAGGTGTCGCGGTGGTTGAGGGTGATGACGAGTTCGGGCCGGTGCCTGCGGATCGCGGCGGCGATGTCGCGGCGCAGCGCGGTCCCGTACTCGACGACGCCGTCCTTGTGGTCGAGGAACTCGACGGTGTCCACGCCGACGACGGCGGCGCTCGCGCGCTGCTCCTGCTCGCGCAGGGGCCCGCACTTGGCGGGTTCCAGGGTGTCGATGCCGGCCTCTCCGCGCGTGGCGAGGACGTACGCGACCTCGCGTCCGCCGTCGGTCCAGGCGGCGATCGCCGCGGAGCAGCCGTATTCGAGGTCGTCCGGGTGCGCCACGACGGCGAGGGCGCGCTGCCAGTCCTCGGGCATGGGCTGCAGCTGGTCGGGGGCGGCGTTCTGGATCTCCGGCTCGGTCATGGCCGCACCCTAATGGGGTGCCGTCCGCGATGCGGAGGCTTTTCGCGGGCGGGGAAGCCGTCGTGCCTCCCCCGCCCGCGTGTGTCAGATCTCGCCGCGCACCATGGCGAGCAGCCGGTCGAGGACGCGCGGCGCACCGGCCCTCAGTCCGTCGTGCTCGAACTCGTCGGTGACCCACGTGCGCAGGCCCTTGATGGTGCGTGCCGTGCGCAGGGCGTGGTCCGTGTCGACGTACATGTCGTCGTGGTAGACGGCGGCGACGGCCGGCACCTCGTTGGCGGCCAGGCGCGCGGGGTCGTAGAGCGGGGCCCAGTCGGTGCGGGCCGCGAGGAGTTCGGCGGTCTCCCGCAGAGGGCGCAGGGCCGGGTCGCAGTCGAACATCCACGGGTGCACGGACTCGCCCGTGAAGAGCAGGGGCCCGTCACCGGCGAGGGTCTTCGCGGCGTCGAACTGGGGGAACTCTCCCCGTACACGCTCGGCCGACCAGCTCGTGGGCCGGGTGTCCTGTCCGTAGATGGCCTCGTGCACGAGCGCGTAGAGCGGGTGTCCGGCGTAGGAGAGCGTGGCCTGTACGTCCTCCTGGAAGGCGTCGGACAGTTCGACGCCGCCCGGCGTGCGGACGAAGGCGTCCTCGAGGAGGTAGTGCAGGCGGTCGCTGCCGCCGGTCCCGCCGAGCAGGATGCCGAGGGACTGGAACGCCTCGACGGTCAGCTTGTAGCCGCCGTTCAGTACGGGCTCGTGCTCGGCGAGGTACTCGGCGATGCCGCGGGCGCGTTCGACGTCCTGGGGGTAGCGCGCGTAGTGGGCGGCGACCTTGCGTTCGATGCGCGGGTACGCGGCGCGGTAGACGTCGTCCGCGTGACCGTCGAGCGTGGGCAGGCCGCCGGTGATGACGGCGGCGGTGAGGCCCTCGGGGGCCGTCGACAGATAGCGGGTGGCGCAGAACCCGCCGAAGCTCTGGCCGAGGACCGTCCAGGGTGCGCCGCCGGTCACCTCGCCTCGGATGACCTCGCAGTCGCGGACGATCGAGTCGGCGCGGAAGTGCGCGAGGTAGTCGGCCTGTTCGCGCGGGCCTCCGCGCAGCGGGAGCGTCTGACGGTTGGCCGGGGTGGAGCTGCCGGTGCCGCGCTGGTCGAGGAGGAGCACCCGGTGGTCCTGGAGCGCCCGGCCGAGCCAGGCCTGCTTGCCGGAGAACCGGTTGGCGCCGAATCCGGGGCCGCCCTGGAGGTAGAGGAGCCACGGGAGGTTCGCGTGTTCCTTGCCGACGGCCACCGCCTCGCGGGCGAACAGCTCGATCCTCTCGCCCTCGGGGTGGTCGTGGTCGAGCGGCACTGTGAAGCGGCGGTCGGTGAGGACGACACCGGGCTGGCGGTATGTGGCGGTCGTCAAGGAGGCTCCTGGGCGGCGTTCGGAATACGGTGTGCGGTGTCCGCCCAGTTCAGCACATGTCAGCGCGAGCCCAGACTCGACCCCCGTACGACCAGCTCGGGCTGGAGGACGACCCTGCGGTGGCGGTGGGGCTCACCGCTCGCGGGTTCCGTCTCCTCCAGGAGGAGTTCGGCGGCCATCGCTCCCATCGTGACGGCGGGCTGGCGCACCGAGGTCAGGGGCACGGTGGCGGCCGACGCGAACTCGATGTCGTCGTAGCCGACGATCGCGATGTCTTCGGGGACCCGTACACCGGCCGCGTACATCGCCTGGAGGACGCCGAGGGCGAGCAGGTCGTTGGCGCAGAACGCGGCGGTGGGGCGATCGGCGAGACCGAGCAGGCGGGCCCCGGCGTCGCGTCCCGCCGCGACGTCGAGCCGCTCCGTGGGCAGTTCGCGCAGCGCTGCGGCCGGGAGGCCCGCCTCGGCCAGGGCCTGGAGCGCGCCGGTGCGGCGGTCCTTGACCTGGTTGAGCGCGGGCGGCCCGCTGACGTAGGCGATGCTGCGGTGTCCGGCGTCGACGAGGTGGCGCACGGCGAGCGCGCCGCCGGTGACGTCGTCCACGGACACGGAGCACTCCGAGGTGCCCTCGGCGACGCGGTCGACGAGCACGAACGGGATGCCGTGCCGGCGGAAGCTCTCGATGTTGCGGCCGCTCGCCTCGGCCGGGGTGAGGAGCACGCCCCGCACGCGCTGCTCGGCGAACAGGGAGAGGTACTCGGCCTCCTCGGAGGGGTCCTGCGCGCTGTTGCACACCATGACGCCGAGCCCGGCGTCGCGCGCGGCACGCTCGGCTCCGCGCGCGACGTCCACGAAGAACGGGTTGCCCATGTCGAGGACGAGCAGCCCCATGATCCGGCTGCGGCCGGCGCGCAGCTGGCGCGCCGACTCGCTGCGTACGTAGCCGAGCCGGTCGATGGCGGACAGTACCCGGGCCCTGGTGTCGGAGGCGACGGAGTCCGGGCGGTTGATGACGTTCGAGACCGTGCCGACGGAGACTCCGGCGGCGCGGGCGACGTCCTTGATACCCACCGACTGGGCCATCGGGCGGGGACCTCCATGAGGCTATGAGCGACGGGGATGATTCACATTACCTGTGAATGCGCTGGTGGCTGTGGGGACGGGGGACTCGGGGGACGACGGCCTCAGAAGTGGTAGTCGTCGATGTTCTTCCGGTCGAAGACGGTGGGCTTGCCGAGGTCGATCACACCGTCCTTGCCGATGGTGAAGGTACCCATGGCGCCGGCCTTGAAGGTCTCGCCCTCCTTGCCGGTGATCTGCCCGGAGGACAGCGCGACGGCGGTGCGGGCGGCGAGCTCGCCCAGCTTGGCCGGGTCCCACAGCTCGAAGCCCTCGACGGTGCCGTTCTTGACGTACTTGCGCATGTCGTTGGGGGTGCCGAGGCCGGTCAGGGCGACCTTGCCCTTGTACTTGGAGCCGGACAGGTACTGGGCGGCGGCCTTGATGCCGACGGTGGTCGGGGAGATGATCCCGGCGAGCCCGGGGTGCTCCTGGAGGAGGCCCTGGGTCTGCTGGAAGGACTGCTGGGCCGTTGACGAGCCCGCAGATCACGCCGAGGACGAGGCACAGCGGGATGATCGTCTCGATGGCCGTGCCCGCGTTCCACAGGGAGCCCATCACGGCCCCGGACAGGCCGGCCGTCGAGGCGACGGAGAGGTCGATCTCGCCCGCGACCACCAGGAGGGTCATCGGGAGCGCGATCAGCGCGATGGGCAGGGTGTTGCCGAGCAGGAACGACAGGTTGAGCGCGTTGCCGAAGCCGTCGACGAAGGAGAACGACGCCAGGAGCAGCACCACCAGGAGCGCGCCCACCACGGTGTCCCAGCGGACGGCGCGGGCGAGGGGGAGATCAGCCATGGCGGCCACTCCTTCTGTTGAATGCAGCCCTCTTTTTCAGTGCCTCGGCGACGCGCAGGGCGACGACCCGGTCGACGGCGATGGCGAGGACCAGCAGGACGCCGTTGATCGCGAGCACCCACACCGAGCTGACGCCCAGGGCGGGCAGCACGCTGTTGACGGACGTCAGCAGGAGCGCGCCGAGGGCCGCGCCGTAGACGCTGCCGGAGCCGCCGGTGAAGGCGACGCCGCCGACCACGACGGCGCTGACGACGGTGAGTTCGTAGCCGTTGCCGGTGGCGGAGTCGACGTTGCCGAAGCGGGCGAGATACAGGGCGCCGGCGAGCCCGGCGAGCGCCCCGCACGCGGTGTAGGCGGCGAGGATCCGGCGGCGCACTGGGATGCCCGCGAGGCGCGCGGCCTCCGGGTTGGAGCCGAGCGCGTGCAGCTCGCGCCCGCCGCCGAAGTGCCGCAGGTAGTACGCCACCGCGATCAGGACGGCGAGGGCGATCAGCGCGAGATACGGCACCGCGGAGATGCCGCCGGAGCCGAAGTCGATGTATCCGCCCGGCAGGTCGGACGCGGTGATCTGGCGCGAGCCGACCCAGATGGAGTCGATGCCGCGGATGACGTAGAGCGTGCCGAGGGTGACGACGAGGGCCGGTACCTGGCCGAGGCTGACGAGGGCGCCGTTGAGGAGCCCGCAGCCGACGCCGAGGGCGACGGCGAGCACGATCGCGACGACGGAGCTGCCGCCGCCGTGGAGGTAGTCACCGGCGGCGAAGGCGCTGATGCCGAGGGTCGAGCCGACGGACAGGTCGACGTTCCGCGTGAGGACGACCAGCGCCTAGGGTGAGGCGGCGCACGCTCAGGGCGACCGCGCCGATGTCGGTTGCCTGCTTGGGGTACAGCTCGTCGAGGTCGCGGCCGACCATGCGGCGCACGAGGTCGTCCTCGGTGAGGCCTTCGACGGGTTCGCTCGCGATCAGGGCGCCGTCGCGCAGCGTCGTGACGCGCTGGCAGAGCCCGAAGATCTCCTCCAGGCGGTGGGAGATGAAGAGGATGGCGGAGCCCTGTTCGCGCAGGGTGCGCACCACGGCGAAGAGGCGGGCCACTTCGCTGCCGGTGAGCGCGGCTGTCGGCTCGTCCATGATCAGGACCCGGGCGTCGAAGGAGAGCGCCTTGGCTATCTCGACGATCTGCTGGTCGGCGATGGGCAGGCCGCGCGCGGGCCGCTCGGGGTCGAGGTCGACGCCGAGGCGCGCGAAGAGCGCGGCGGCCGCGGCGTCGACCGCCTTGTGGTCGATCCGGCCGAGGGAGCGGCGGGGCTGGCGTCCCATGAAGATGTTCTCGGCGACGGAGAGGTCCGGAAAAAGCGTGGGCTCCTGGTAGATGACCGCGATCCCGGCGTCGCGGGCGTCGGCGGGGCCGTGCAGGGTGACGGGCTCGCCGTCGATGAGCACGGTTCCGGCGTCGGGCCGGTGGACCCCGGCGAGCGTCTTGATGAGGGTGGACTTCCCCGCGCCGTTCTCTCCGGCGAGGGCGTGCGCCTCTCCGGCGTGGAGCTGCAGGGACACACCGTGGAGGGCGCGCACGGCACCGAAGGACTTGTCGAGTCCCTCTACGGCCAGGACGGGGGGCTCTCTCATGGAAAGGCACCGACCAGGTCTGAAGAGCTTGACCATGACTGGCTATGAAAGGATTCAAACAGATTGCACGGAAGCTAGTCCCGCACCAACTGCGCCGTCAATGGTGCGGACTTGGAAATCTCGCAGCCTTTTGCAGTGCCGCCACACACCCTTGACAGGCCACTTGCGCCACCCTAGCTTCGCTTCCTGAAACGATTCATAGCCGAGTCGTATGGAGCCGAGTGTGATCAGCAGAAGACGACTGCTCAGCACCACCGCTACAGCCGCCCTGGGGACGGCCATCGCCTCCGCCGCTCCGGGAGCCGCACAGGCCGCGCCGGCCCCCGGAGCCGCCGCAGGAGCTCCAGCCGCGAAGGCCGTGCGCGTGAGCGCGCCCACCGTCGAGTACGTGAGGCACCCGCTCGGCCTCGACGTGCCGCACCCCAGGCTGAGTTGGCCCCTGGAGTCGGACGAACCGGGCCGGACCCAGAGCGCCTATCAGATACGCGTCGCCACCACCGCGAGCCGCCTCGGCGACCCCGACGTGTGGGACAGCGGCAAGGTCGGCTCACCCGAGTCCACCCTCGTCCCCTACGCGGGGCCCGCCCTGGCCGCGCGCACCCGCTACTACTGGTCGGTCCGGGTCTGGGACACCGCAGGCCGGGCCTCCGAGTGGAGTGAGCCGTCCTGGTGGGAAACCGGTCTGACCGCCGCGGCGGACTGGTCGGCCCGGTGGATCGGCGCGCCCGCGGCGCTGATCGGGACGCCCGCGCTCGACGACGCCTCCTGGATCTGGTTCCCCGAGGGCGACCCGGCCGCCGGCGCCCCGGCGGGAACCCGCTGCTTCCGCGGCCGCGCCGACGTACCCGAAGGCCTGACCCGGGCCCGCCTGGTGATGACCGCCGACGACGGCTACACCGCGTACGTGAACGGCACCGAGGTGGCGCACACCGACCCGGACGGCCCTGCGGAGAACTGGCGCCGCCCGATCGTCGTCGACGTCACCGCCCACCTCCGCGCCGGTGCCGCCGTGTTGGCTGTCGCCGCTGTGAACGCCACGGACAGCCCCGCCGGCCTCCTCGGCCTCCTGGAGCTGACGACGGCGGACGGGGTGAAGACCTTCGCCACGGGCGCCGAGTGGAAAGCCGCCGACCAGGAGCCCGCCGGTGACTGGAAGTCGGCCGGCTACGACGACTCCTCGTGGAAGGCGGCGAAGGCCCTCGCGAAGTGGGGCTCGGGCCCGTGGGGCAAGGTCGCACCCTCACACTCCCCCGCCGCCCAGCTGCGCCACGAGTTCCGGCTCAAGGGCAGGTCCGTCGCGCGGGCGCGCCTCTACGCGTCGGCGCTCGGCCTGTACGAGGCCCACATCAACGGCGAGCGGGTCGGCGAGGACCGGCTCGCGCCGGGCTGGACGGACTACCGCAAGCGCGTCCAGTACCAGACCTACGACGTGACGAAGCTCGTGAAATCCGGGGCCAACGCGCTCGGGGCGACGGTCGCCGCCGGCTGGTACGCCGGCAACATCGCCTGGTTCGGTCCGCATCAATACGGCGAACGACCCGCGTTCCTCGCCCAGTTGGAGGTCACGTACACCGACGGCTCGACCGAGCGGGTGCTGTCCGGCACGGACTGGCGCGCCTCGACCGGGCCCGTCACCGAGGCCGACCTCATGGCGGGCGAGGCGTACGACGCGCGCCTGGAGACCGACGGCTGGACGCGCGCCGGGTTCGACGACTCCGACTGGGTACCGGTGGCTGCCGTCGACAAGGTGAGCGCCGCCCTGGTGGCCGAGGCAGGCGGCCCCACCCGCCTCGAACGCGAGCTGCCCGCACGGAAGATGACCGAGCCGAAGCCCGGCGTGTTCGTCTACGACCTCGGCCAGAACATGGTCGGCGCGGTCCGCCTCACCGTCGCCGGGAAGGCCGGCACCACCGTACGGCTGCGGCACGCCGAGGTCCTCAACCCGGACGGCACGATCTACACCGCCAACCTCCGGACGGCGAAGGCCACCGACACGTACACCCTCAAGGGCGGTGGCAACGAGACGTACGAGCCGCGCTTCACCTTTCACGGCTTCCGCTATGTCGAGGTGACCGGCTACCCCGGCAAGCCGCCGCTCGACGCCGTCGTGGGGCGGGTCATCCATACGTCGGCGCCCTTCACCATGGACTTCTCGACGAACGTGCCGATGCTCAACCAGCTGCACCAGAACATCACTTGGGGGCAGCGCGGCAACTTCGTCTCGATCCCCACCGACACCCCGGCGCGCGACGAGCGGCTCGGCTGGACCGGCGACATCAACGTCTTCGCGCCGACGGCCGCCTACAACATGGAGTCGGCCCGCTTCCTCACCAAGTGGCTGGGCGACCTGCGCGACGGCCAGAGCGACGAGGGCGCGTTCACGAACGTGGCCCCCGACATGCCCGGCGTCGGCAACGGCGTCGCGGGATGGGGTGACGCGGGCGTGACCGTCCCCTGGGCGCTGTACCAGGCGTACGGCGACACGCGTGTCCTCGAGGAGTCGTGGCCGTCGATGCTGAAGTGGCTCGACTACCTGGAGAAGCACAGCAGCGGTTTCCTGCGCCCGGCCGAGGGCTTCGGGGACTGGCTCAACCTCCAGGACGAGACGCCCAAGGATGTCATCGGAACGGCCTGCTTCGCCCACGCCGCCGACCTCGTGGCCCGGGCGGCGAAGGCGCTGGGCAAGGACCCGGCGCCGTACACGTCGCTCTTCGGCAGTGTGCGGGACGCGTTCCGCGCGGCGTACGTCTCGGAGGGCGGCAAGGTGAAGGGCGACACGCAGACCGCGTACGTGCTCGCGCTGTCGATGGACCTGCTCGCCGAGGCCGACCGGGGTCCCGCCGCCGACCGGCTCGTCGCTCTCATCAAGGCGAAGGACTGGCACCTGTCGACGGGGTTCCTCGGCACACCACGCCTGCTGCCGGTCCTCACCACGGCCGGTCACACCGACGTCGCCTACCGGCTGCTCGTCCAGCGGTCCTTCCCCAGCTGGGGCTACCAGATCGACAAGGGCGCGACGACGATGTGGGAGCGCTGGGACTCCATCAAGCCGGACGGCAGCTTCCAGGACGCCGGGATGAACTCGTTCAACCACTACGCGTACGGCTCGGTCGGCGAGTGGATGTACGCGAACATCGCCGGTATCGCACCGGCCGAGCCGGGCTTCCGCAAGATCCTCGTGCGGCCACGGCCCGGGGGCGGGATCACGCGGGCACAGGGGCGCTACGACTCCGTCCAGGGGCCGATCAGCACCAAGTGGTCGGTGGACTCGGGCGGCTTCCGCCTCACGCTCACGGTGCCGGCCAACACGACCGCCGAGGTGTGGATACCCGCGTCCGACGCGGCCCAAGTGGGCCACGGGGACGCGGAGTTCCTCCGCATGGACGACGGCTGCGCCGTCTTCGCCGCGGCGTCCGGCGCCCACCGCTTCACCAACTGACGGACCGCGAGGCCGAGATGAGCCCATGCCTGTATCGACTCACTCCTGCCCCGTCCCGGCGCGGGAAGACGGAGGCACACAGACGTGACGGATGACGTGAAGACAGCACAGGGGCCCGACCGGCGCGCCGTGCTCGGAGCGGGTATGGGCGGGGCGGTGCTGGCCGCGGCCGGGCTGCCCCTCCTGGGCGCGGGAACGGCCGCGGCGGCGACGCCGGTCCAGGGACCGGCCGCCGGGCCGGTCGCGGATGACGCCTGGCACCGCTACGTCCAGGCGCCGTCCAGCCGTACGGTGCGGCCGGTACGGATCGTCCGGTCGGCCGGTGACGCGACGCGTCCCGACGCCCTCCTCAAGCCCGGCGGCCAGGTCACCGTCCTGGGCCGACCCGAGCCTCCCGCGCCGCCGCGCTGGCCCGACGGAACCACCGCGGAGGGCTCCACCACGCACGCCGGCAACAACGGAGGGGACGGCCGACCGCGCACGTACGACGCGCGGCACGCCGTCGACGGCGACCTCGACACCTTCTGGAACGACGACACCGAGCGCGCCTTCCCCGACACCTTGACGGTGACGGCGCCCGATGCGCTCGGCCTGTCGGGCCTGACCGTGGTGTCCGACACGGACGGCGTCCCCACCGACTTCACGGTGGACGCCTGGGTGAACTCGGACTGGCAAAGGGTCGCCGCCGTCACCGGCAACAGCGCGGTGCAGCGCGCCGTACGCTTCGACGCGCCGGTGTCCACGGCGCGGGTGCGGATCACGGTCACCTCTGCCCAGGACCTCGGGCAGGGCGTGTTCACGCGGATCAACGAGGTCTGGCCCGAGGCCGTGGACCCGGTCGTGGCGCCGAGCGTGACGCTCGACTTCGGCAAGGTCGTCGTCGGCTACCCGAAGGTCGACTTCGCCTCGGCGTCCGACAACCACCCGGGGGTGCGCCTCGCCTTCTCCGAGACGCTCCAGTTCCTCACCGACCGCTCCGACTTCACCCGCAACGACCAGGCGGGCGGCGCCTCGAAGGGAACGGACCAGTACGCGGTGCCCGCGGGCGGCGCCATGTGGACGGACAAGAAGGGCTACGCCTCGGGCGGCGACAAGGTGTACGCGGACGGCCTGCACGGCTTCCGCTATCTCAGGATCACGCTGGACGCGCTGCCGTCCGACGCGCCCGCCGCGCAGCCGTGGGGCACCGTCGCCGTGGACTCCGTCTCGCTCGACTTCACGGCGTATCTCGGCACACCGGAGTCGTACCGCGGCTGGTTCCTGTGCTCCGACGAGGAGCTGAACCGCTACTGGTACGGCGCCTCTTACACGAACGAGCTGGTCGTCGACACGTTCCGCGAGGACGACGTGGACCCGCGGGGCGCCTTCAGCGCGTCGCTCGACGGAAAGCTCGTCCTGCACGACGGCGCGAAGCGCGACCGGGATCCGTACGTCGGCGACGTGGCGGTGGCGGGGCGCACCCTCTACCTCACGCACGACGACGCGGCCGAGGCCGCGCGCAACGTGCTGGCGGATCTCGCCGAGCACCAGCGGGCCGACGGCTGGATCCCGCCGGCCTCCATCAACCAGTACACGCTCCCGCTGTTCGACTACCCCCTGTGGTGGGTGACGTGCAGCTGGGACTACGTCCTGTACACCGGCGACAAGGACTACGCCAAGCGCTACTACCCACAGCTCGTCAAGGTCCTCGACACGTGGTATCCGAGCGTGACGGACGACACGGGCCTGTTGAGCAAGGGTCTCAACGGCACGTCGGGGTACGGGGATTACGCGTTCCTCGGGCGCACGGGGCGCATCACCTACTACAACGCCAACTATGTGCAGGCCCTGAGGGACGCGGCCCGTATCGCGGACCACGTGGGTCATGAGGCGGACGCGGCGCGGTGGCGGGAGCGGGCGGACAAGGTCGCGCAGGCGGTCAACACGCATCTGTGGGACGAAGCGGCGGGCGCCTATCTGGACTCCGCGACCGGCGCCGTCCGGCATGCGCAGGACGGCAACGCGATCGCCATCACGTCGGGCGTCGCGGGCGCGGAGCGGGCGGCGTCGGCGCTCACCCATCTGGACGCGACGACGAAACGCCGGTACGGCAACGCCTTCATGGACAACGACACCCTCTTCGGCGGTGCTTCCCAGCGGGTGTACGCCTTCACCTCGTACCCGGAGTTCGTGGCGCGCTTCGAGAGCGGCCTGGCCGACTCGGCGATCGACCAGATCAAGCGCACCTACGGGTGGATGGAGAGCCACGACCCCGGCATCACGCACTGGGAGGGCATCGGCCCGAACGGCTCGCTGTACGAGGGCGCTTACACGAGCATGGCGCACGGGTGGTCCACGGGCGTGCTGCCCGCGCTCACCCATCAGCTGCTCGGCGCGAGGCCGATGTCGCCGGGGTACGCCGCTTGGGAGGTGCGTCCGTGCACCGGCTCGGTGCGCTGGGCACGGGGCGAACTGCCCACGCCGCACGGCCCTTTGGGTGTGGAGTGGGAGCGTGAGGGCGACACGTTCGCGTTGACCGTACGCGCGCCGCGGGGCACTCGGGGGGTCGTCGCACTGCCCACGGACGGCCGGGACGCGACCGTGCGTTCCGGCGGGCGGACGCTCTGGCGGGACGGCAGATCCGTGGCACCCGGCGTGCGCCTGGCCTCCGGCCGTGTGACGGTCTCCGGTCTCGCGCCGGGCACCCACAGCTTCACGCTGACGCGCGAAGGCTGAACCGCGTCTGCGGCCGAGGGGATCGGGCCGCGGGCACAGTCACCGACAAGGCCGTGCAGGGCCGTTGACACGCCCCGCACGGCCCTTTTAGCGTCAGGCTTTGAATCGTTTCACAACGATCGTTCGTTCACAGGAGAGACATGACCGGGTCCACAGCACACGAGGTGCGGACGGCGGCCGCCAAGGCCGTCCTCAAGCGCCAGTCGATCGAGACACCGTCCTGGGCTTACGGAAACTCGGGCACACGCTTCAAGGTGTTCGCTCAGGCCGGCGTTCCCCGCACCCCGCGGGAGAAGCTCGACGACGCCGCGCAGGTCCACGCGTTCACGGGGGCAGCGCCGACCGTGGCGCTGCACATACCGTGGGACCGGGTCGAGGGCGGACACGAGGGATACGCGAAGCTCGCCGCGTACGCGGAGGAGCGCGGCGTGAAGCTGGGCGCGGTCAACTCCAATGTCTTCCAGGACGACGACTACAAGCTGGGCAGCGTCACCAACCCGGACCCCGCGGTGCGCCGCAAGGCCGTCGGCCACCTCCTGGAGTGCGTCGACATCATGGACGCCACCGGCTCGCGCGATCTGAAGCTGTGGTTCTCCGACGGCACCAACTACCCCGGCCAGGACGACCTCCGGGACCGCCAGGGCCGGCTCGAAGAGGCGCTGCGCACCGTGTACGAGCGGCTGGGCGACGACCAGCGCATGGTGCTCGAGTACAAGCTCTTCGAGCCCGCCTTCTACGCCACCGACGTGCCGGACTGGGGCATGTCGTACGCGCACTGCCTCAAGCTCGGCGAGAAGGCGCGGGTGTGTGTGGACACCGGGCATCACGCGCCGGGCACCAACATCGAGTTCATCGTCGCGTTCCTGCTGCGGGAGGGCCGCCTCGGCGCGTTCGACTTCAACTCGCGCTTCTACGCGGACGACGACCTGATGGTCGGAGCGGCGGACCCCTTCCAGCTGTTCCGGATCCTGTACGAGGTGCGGCGGGGCGACGGCCTGGAGGCCGACTCCGGGATCGCGTTCATGCTCGACCAGTGCCACAACATCGAGGCCAAGATCCCCGCGATCATCCGCTCGGTGATGAACGTCCAGGAGGCGACGGCCAAGGCGCTGCTCGTCGACGCCGAGGCGCTCGCGGCGGCGCAGCGGCAGGGCGACGTGCTGGCGGCCAACGGGCTGCTGATGGACGCGTACAACACGGACGTGCGTCCCCTACTGGAGGAGGTCAGGGAAGAGCTGGGGCTCGACCCGGATCCCATGGGGGCCTACCGGCGGTCAGGATGGCAGGAGCGGATCGTGAAGGACCGCATCGGAGGTGTACAGGCCGGATGGGGGGCATGAGCGACATGGCGGAGCAGCTGGCATGCGTGAGCGAACTCCTTGAGCGTTCGCACCGGTTGGGCGCGGATCCGCGCAATACGAACTGTGCGGGGGGCAACACCTCGGCGAAGGGTACGTCGACCGACCCGGTGACCGGCGGTGACGTCGAGCTGATGTGGGTCAAGGGCTCGGGCGGTGACCTGGGGACGCTCACGGGCGAGGGGCTCGCGGTCCTGCGTCTGGACCGGCTGCGCGCGCTGGAGGGTGTGTATCCGGGGGTGGAGCGCGAGGACGAGACGGTCGCCGCGTTCGACTACTGCCTGCACGGCCGGGGCGGCGCCGCGCCGTCCATCGACGCCGCGATGCACGGCCTGGTGGACGCGGCGCACGTGGACCATCTGCACCCCGACTCCGGGATCGCGCTCGCGGCTCCTTCCTCGTCTCGCGCGAGGCCGCCCGTGTCATGCGGGCGCAGGGGCTGGGCGGCGACATCGTGTACATCGCCTCGAAGAACGCGGTGTTCGCGGGCCCGAACAACGTCGCGTATTCCGCGACCAAGGCCGATCAGGCACATCAAGTCCGGCTCCTGGCCGCCGAGTTGGGTGAGTACGGCATCCGGGTCAACGGCGTGAATCCGGACGGTGTGGTGCGCGGTTCCGGGATCTTCGCGGGCGGCTGGGGGGCGCAGCGCGCGGCGACGTACGGGATCGAGGAGGACAAGCTCGGCGAGTTCTACGCGCAGCGCACCCTCCTCAAGCGCGAGGTACTGCCCGAGCATGTCGCCAACGCGGTGTTCGCCCTGACGGTCGGGGACCTCACGCACACGACGGGGCTGCACATACCCGTGGACGCCGGCGTCGCCGCGGCCTTCCTGCGATGAGCTCCGTGGCGCGGGGTCCAGCGGGAGCGCGCGAGGGCGCGTTCGCCGCGGTCGATCTGGGTGCCTCCAGCGGGCGCGTCATGGTCGGCCGGGTCGGACCCGGCAGCCTCCGCCTGGTGGAAGCCCACCGATTCCCCAACCGTCCGGTGCGGCTTCCGGAGGGGCTGCGCTGGGACATGCTCGGCCTGTACACGGGCGTGCTTGACGGGCTGCGGGCCGCGGGGGCGACTGCGGGCGGCCGGCTCGCGTCCGTCGGTATCGACAGCTGGGCCGTGGACTACGGCCTCCTCGACGCGGAGGGCGCGCTGCTCGGCCAGCCCGTGCATTATCGCGACGGGCGCACCCAAGGCATGGCGGAGAAGGTATGGGCGAGCGTGCCGGCGGCGGAGCTGTACGCGGCGACGGGGCTGCAGTACGCGCCGTTCAACACGCTCTACCAGCTCGTCGCGGCCCAGGGCTCCGCTCAACTGGCCGCTGCCCGCCGTCTGCTGCTGATCCCCGATCTGATCTCGTACTGGCTGACCGGCGAACAGGGCACGGAGGTGACCAACGCCTCGACGACCCAGCTGATCGACCCGCGCACCGGTGAGTGGGCGTCCTCGGTCGCCGAGCGCGTCGGGGTCGATCTCGGGCTGTTCGCGCCGCTGCGGCGGCCCGGGGACCCGGCGGGGCGGCTGCTGCCGGAGGTCCTGGAGGAGACGGGGCTGACGGGTCCGGTTCCCGTGACGGCCGTCGGCTCGCACGACACGGCCTCCGCGGTGGCCGCCGTCCCGGCCGCACCCGGCGAGCGGTTCGCCTACATCTGCACCGGCACCTGGTCGCTGGCCGGTCTCGAACTCGACGCCCCTGTTCTGAGCGAGGCCGGCCGCGCCGCGAACTTCACGAACGAGCTGGGCCTGGACGGCACGGTCCGCTATCTGCGCAACATCATGGGCCTGTGGCTGCTCCAGGAGTGCCTGCGCGCCTGGGGAGATCCCGAACTGGGAGCGCTGCTGCGGGAAGCGGGGGACGCTGCGCCGCTGCGGTCGGTGGTGGACGCGGGTGACGCCGTGTTCCTCGCCCCGGGCCGGATGCCCGAGCGCATCGCGGAGGCCTGCCGGACCACGGGCCAACCCGTGCCGCGCACCCGGGCCGAGACGACCCGGTGCATCCTCGACTCCCTGGCGCTCGCGCACCGGCGGGCGACAGCCGACGCGGCACGCCTGGCCGATCACCCGGTCGACGTCGTGCACATCGTGGGCGGCGGCGCCCGTAACGCACTGCTGTGCCAGCTGACCGCCGACGCGTGCGGTCTCCCGGTCGTGGCGGGCCCGACCGAGGCGGCGGCCCTGGGCAACGTACTCGTGCAGGCGCGCGCCCACGGCCTCGTCGGCGACCGGGCGGCGATACGCGAACTTCTCGCCCGCACCCAGTCCCTGACCCGGTACGAGCCGCGGGGGAACCACACCGCGTGGCGGGCCGCCGAGCGACGCCTCGCCGAACGGTGACGCCAGGTGTCTCCCCTCCGGGCTGCCGGCCGCGTACCCTGCACCCATCCGATGATCGATACGAAGGGGCCGCGATGCGCGTCGCACTGTTCCTGACGTGTGTCAACGACACGCTCTATCCGGACACCGGGCGCGCGGTGGTGAAACTGCTGACCAGACTGGGCGTCGACATCGACTTCCCGATGGGACAGACCTGTTGCGGGCAGGCGCACTACAACACCGGCTATCGCCATGAGGCGGAGCCTCTCGCCCGGAAGTTCTCCGATGTATTCGGTGAATACGACGCGATCGTGACGCCATCGGGGTCATGTGGGGCGATGGTGCGCGAGCTGTACCCGCGCATGGGCGAGCGGGCCCGCGCGGAGGGCCGCGGCGACGAGCTCGCGGCGACTCTGGCGCCGGTCGTGCCGAAGACGTACGAGCTGACCGAGTTCCTGGTGGACGTGCTCGGGGTGACGGACGTGGGCGCGTACTACCCGCACACGGTGACGTACCACCCGACGTGCCACGGCCTGCGCTCCCTCGGGCTCGGCGACCGGCCCTACCAACTGCTCAAGGCCGTCAAGGGACTTGACCTCAAGGAGCTGCCGGATGCGCAGGAGTGCTGCGGGTTCGGCGGCACGTTCGCGGTGAAGAACTCCGATGTCTCGGCGGCGATGGGCGAGGACAAGGTCCGCAACGCCGCGTCGTCCGGCGCCGACGTCCTGTGCGCGGCGGACAACTCCTGCCTGATGCACCTCGGCGGCACGATGTCCCGCCTGCACACCGCGATGCGCCCCGTCCACATCGCGGAGATCCTGGCGAGCACGGAAGAGGAGCCCCTGTCATGAGCGGCAGCACCTTCGTCGGCATGCCCGCCTTCCCGAAGGCCGCCCACGAGGCCGTCGGGAACACCACCCTGCGCGCCAACCTCCGGCACGCCACCCACACCATCCGCGACAAGCGGGCCAAAGCCGTCGCCGAACTCGACGACTGGGCCCTCCTGCGCGAGGCCGGCAAACAGATCAAGGACCACACCCTCCGCCACCTCGACACCTACCTCGTCCAGCTGGAGGAGTCGGTCACCGCGGCAGGCGGCATCGTCCACTGGGCCGCCGACGCCGACGAGGCCAACCGGATCGTGACCCGCCTGGTCAAGGAGACCGGCGAGTCCGAGGTCGTCAAGGTCAAGTCCATGGCCACCCAGGAAATCGGGCTCAACGAAGCACTCGAAGCAGCCGGGATCGCCGCCTACGAAACCGACCTCGCCGAACTCATCGTGCAACTCGGCCACGACCGCCCCTCCCACATCCTCGTCCCCGCCATCCACCGCAACCGCGGCGAGATCCGCGACATCTTCACCAAGGAAATGGGCAACTGGGGGCGTCCGGCCCCCGAAGGTCTCACCGACACCCCCGCCGAACTCGCCGAGGCCGCCCGCCTCCACCTGCGCGAGAAGTTCCTGCGCGCCAAAGTCGGCATCTCCGGGGCGAACTTCATGGTCGCCGAGACCGGCACCCTCGTCGTCGTCGAGTCCGAGGGCAACGGCCGCATGTGCCTCACCCTCCCCGAAACACTCATCTCCGTCGTCGGCATCGAGAAGATCGTCCCCACCTGGCGCGACCTCGAAGTCTTCCTCCAGACCCTCCCCCGCTCCTCCACGGCCGAGCGCATGAACCCCTACACGTCGACCTGGACCGGCACCACTGACACAGACGGCCCCCAGGCCTTCCACCTCGTCCTCCTCGACAACGGCCGCACCGACACCCTCGCCGACGACATCGGCCGCCAGGCCCTGCGCTGCATCCGCTGCTCCGCCTGCCTCAACGTATGCCCCGTCTACGAACGGGCCGGCGGCCACGCATACGGCTCCGTCTACCCCGGCCCCATCGGCGCCATCCTCAGCCCCCAACTCCGCGGCACAGCAAGCGAGATCGACGCATCCCTCCCCTACGCTTCGTCGCTCTGCGGCGCCTGCTACGAGGTCTGCCCCGTCGCCATCGACATCCCCGAAGTCCTCGTCCACCTGCGCGAGCGGATCGTGCAGGGCGGGCCGGCCACCCGGCACGGCAACAGGGTGGTCCTGAAGCCGGCGAAGGGGCACGCGGCTGAGCGGGCGGCCATGCGCGCGGCCGGCTGGGCGTTCACCCACCCCGGGGCGCTGCGCGCGGGCCAGCGCGTGGCCTCGCGCACGCGCCGGTTCCATCCCCGTACGCTCCCCGGTCCCGGCCGGGCCTGGAGTGCCACGCGGGATCTGCCGCCGGTGCCGGCGGAGCCGTTCAGGGACTGGTGGCAGCGCACGCACGGCAAGAAGGAGAGCGGCAAGTGAGCAGCAGGGACACCATCCTGGGCCGGGTGCGGCGCGCGCTGGGGGATGCGCCCCGGGGCGATGCGCTGGAGTCGTACGAGACGGCCGTGGACCGGGAGTACCGGCGCGAGCACGGTGCCCGGACCACCGAGGAGACCGTCGACCTGCTCGCGGAGAACCTGGCGGACTACCGGGCGATCGTGCACCGCACGGACCCTGAGGAGCTGCCCGATCTGATCATGCGGTTGCTCAGCGAGCGGTGGCCGGACACCGTGCTGGTACCGCCGGGGCTGCCGCCCGAGTGGATGTCGGCCGCCGACCCGCCGCGTATCCACGACCGCGCGGTCAGCACCGCGGCGGACCTTGATCGGTCCGGGGCCGTCGTCACCGGCTGCGCGGTCGCCATCGCCGAGACCGGGACGATCGTGCTCGACGGCTCGCCCGACCAGGGCCGCAGGCGCATCACGCTGATCCCCGATCACCACATCTGCGTCGTCCGCGTCCCGGACCAGGTCGTCTCCTCAGTTCCGCAGGCCCTGGAGCGGCTCGACCCGACGCGTCCCCTGACGTGGATCTCCGGTCCCTCCGCCACGAGCGACATCGAACTCGACCGGGTCGAGGGCGTGCACGGCCCGCGCACCCTGGAGGTGGTGCTGGTGAGCGGGGAGTGACGGACGCGGCTAGCGTGAGGGAATGATCCGGTTCGACCGAGTCACCAAGCGGTACGCGGACGGCACCATGGCCGTGGACGACCTGTCCTTCGAGGTCGGCGAGGGCGAACTGGTCACCCTCGTCGGCCCGTCGGGCTGCGGGAAGACCACCACGATGATGATGGTCAACCGGCTCATCGAGCCCACATCCGGCCGGATCTTCGTCGACGGCGAGGACATCTCCAAGGTCGACCCGGTCAAGCTGCGCCGCCGCATCGGATACGTCATCCAGCAGGTCGGCCTCTTCCCGCACCGCACGATCCTCGACAACACGGCGACCGTGCCCGCGCTGATCGGCTGGAGGAAGTCCGAGGCGCGCGCCCGGGCCGCCGAGCTGCTCGACCTGGTCGGACTCGACCCGAAGCTGTACGGCTCCCGTTACCCGGAACAGCTGTCGGGCGGCCAGCGCCAGCGCGTCGGCGTGGCCCGCGCGCTCGCCGCCGACCCGCCGGTGCTCCTGATGGACGAGCCGTTCGGCGCGGTCGACCCGGTGGTCCGCGAGCAGTTGCAGGACGAGTTCCTGCGGATGCAGGCCGCCGTGCGCAAGACGGTTCTCCTGGTCACGCACGACATCGAGGAGGCCGTCAGGCTCGGCGACCGGATCGCCGTGTACGGGCAGGGCCGTATCGAGCAGTTCGACACTCCGGGCGCGGTGCTCGGCACGCCCGCGACCCCTTATGTCGCCGAGTTCGTCGGCGCCGACCGTGGTCTGAAGCGGCTCTCCGTGACCGAGATCGAGCCGGACGACCTGGACCAGCCAGCGGTGGCCCGCGTCGGAGAACCCGCCCGCGACGCCGCCGCCCGGCTGCGTGACGAGGACGCGCGCTGGGCCGTCGTCCTGGACGCGGACGGCGATCTGCACGGCTGGGTGGGCATCGACGAGGTGTCGCTCGCGTGCGGGGACGGGCGGCTGGTCGGCGACCTGGCCCACCGCATGAACGCCTGGGTCCCTGTCGGCGCCCCGCTCAAGCAGGCGTTCGGCGTGATGCTCCAGCACGACGCGGGCTGGGTCGCGGTCCTCGACGGCGCCCGCTTCCTCGGCGTGCTGACTCCGGCGAAACTCCATGAGGCGCTGCGCCGCTCGGTGGACGCGGACGCGCAGGGCGTGGCGCGGGACGAGGTGGAATTCGAATCGGTCGCCGACGCGTGAGCGGCGCACTCGCCTGACAGGAGCTCAGGTCTTGAGCAGACCCTTCGACTCCAGGTACGAGCGCGCCACGTCCTGCGGAAGCCTGCGCCAGCTGTCCACCTGCTGGTTCATGGCGGCCAGGTCCTGTGTGGTCAGTACGGAGTTCAGCGCGCCGAGGACCTCGGCGACGCGCTCGCTGCCCGCCCGCGACCGGTTGACGACCGGCACGATGTAGTCGGCGTTCTGCAGATGCTTGTCATCGGCGAGCAGCACGAGGCCGAAGTCGGACAGGGTCGCGTCGGTCGTCGTGGTGAGCACCATCTGGTCCTTGCCGGCCTGGACCGCCTTCTTCGACTGGGTGGTGCCGACGCCTTTGGGGTCGACGCCGGTGACGTCGATGCCGTACGTCTTCTTCAGGCCCGGCTCGCAGTACGGCCGTTGGACGCACTCGTCGCCCGCCGCGAGCCGTACCTTCAGGCCGGACGCGCCGAGGTCGCTGAGCGTCCTGAGGCGGTGCTGCTTCGCGAAGGCGGTGGTCACGGCGAAGGCGTTCTGGTCGACTGCCCTGCCCGGGTCGAGGACGGTGAGCCCGCGCGGGGCGGCGAGGCCGCGCAGCGCCTTCATGGTGGCGTCGAGGTCGGGCGACCCGACGGGCGGGGCCTTGGCGCCGTTCGTCTTGGCGTTGAGCCAGTCGGCGAAGGTCGCCGCGTACTCGGGCACGACGTCGATCTGGCCGGATTCCAGGGCGGGTTCGTACAGTTCGCGGTTGGCGACGGACAGGATCTTGGTGCTGTATCCGGCCTGCTTCAGGAGCAGGGCGTACATCTGGGCGAGCACGTCGCTCTCGGTGAAGCCGGCCGTGCCGATGGTGAGGTGCTTGCTGTCGCCGGGCGGGGCGGTGACCGCGCCCTGGTTCTCCAGGGAGGGGCCGCCGGAGCACGCGCCGACCAGAAACAGAGGGAGGAGCGGGAGGAGTACGGCTGTTGCTGCGGCCCGTCGCCGTAAGGCCCTCATCAGGCCCTCCCCCGGGCGAGGGCGGGCGCGAACCGTTCGGCGAGCTCGAAGACCCCCTCGACGAGCAGCGCGAAGACGGCGACGAGGACGGCGCCCGCCACGACCTGCGGGGTGCTCGCCAGATTGAACCCGGCGGTGATGATGCGGCCCAGGCCGCCGCCGCCCGCGAGGGCCGCGATCGTCGCGGTGGCGACGAGCTGCACGGCGGCGATCCGCACCCCGTTCATGATCATCGGCAGGGCGAGGGGCGCCTCCACCTGGAACAGCATCTGCCGTCCCGTCATCCCCATGCCGCGGGCGGCCCGGACGATGTCACGGTCGACGCCGCGCATCCCGACGTAGGCGTTCGTGAGCAGCGGCGGGACCGCGAAGAGCACCAGGGCGACGACGGTGGGTCCCTCGCCGTACTTGCCGAGCGGAGTGAGCAGGAGCAGGACGAGGACCGCGAAGGTGGGGACGGCGCGGCCGACATTGGAGATGTTCACGGCGAGCGCGCCGCCCTTGCCGAGGTGGCCGAGGACGAGGGCGACGGGCAGGGCGATCAGGCAGCTGATGACGAGGCAGACGACGGTCAGGGCGAGGTGCTGGGCGAGCCGGTGCCAGATGCCGTCGTCGCCGGACCAGTGCGAGGCGTCGGCGAGCCAGTCCCAGGCGTCGGTGAGGGTCTTCACGCGTGGCTCGCTCTCGTCCAGGGAGTGAGGATCCGCTGCACCCCGAGCAGCAGCAGGTCGGCGGCGACCGCGATGACGACGCACAGCACGGACGCGGTGAGGACCTGGGCCTTGAAGAACGTGTTCATGCCCGCGTAGATGAGATTGCCGAGGCCGCCGTAGCCGACGATGGCGCCCACCGTGACGAGGGAGACGGCGGAGACCATGGCGATGCGCAGGCCCGCCATCGCGGCGGGCAGGGCGAGCGGCAGCTCCACGGTCAGCAGCAGCCTGACCGGCCCGTATCCCATGCCGCGCGCGGCCTGCCGGGTTTCTTCGGGGACCGCGCGCAGGCCCGCGAGGATGTTGCGTACGAGGAGCGTGAGCGAGTACAGGACGAGGCCCGCGACGACGAGGGACGCGGACAGGCCGTACGCCGGCAGCAGCAGCGAGAACATCGCGAGCGACGGGATCGTGTAGAGGATCGTCGTCAGCCCGAGGACGGGGCCTGCCGCGAGGGACCAGCGGCGCGCGACGACGGCCAGCGGCACGGCGAGCACCAGTGCGATCAGGACGGCGAGCGCGGTGAGCTGGAGGTGCTGGACGACCGCGTCGAGGAGGATGTGGCGGCGGGTGCTCAGGTACTCGCCGCAGATCCAGTCGTTGCGCGCCAGACAGTCGTCGGGCGGCGCGCTGCCGGGGCTCTCGGTGAGGGGTCCGCTCCATGGGGGCACTCGTCCATTCCAGTGGCAGGGGCGGACGACGGCGCGCTGGATGACCCGTACGGCGTACGGCCTCTGGTCCTGGAGACGGCGCGGTCGGGCGCCCTCGAAACGGAGTGCGCCCCGGTCAGGTGTCCTTGAAGCCGATCGACGCGTGGGTGCCGTCGCAGAACGGCTTGTTGCGCGAGGCGCCGCAGCGGCACAGGGTCACGCGGTTGCGGACCTCGTACGGCGCGCCGTCGGCGCCGGTCACCGGGATGCGCCCGCGCACCCAGATTCCTCCGCTGACGCCTTCCTGGGGGTCCTCGATGATCCCGATGGACGGCGGGAGTCCGGGCTCGACCGCGCGGCGCTCGGCGAGGTTCCAGGCGACGAGGCGCCCTGAGGGACAGTCGCCCGTCTCGCGTTCCACCACGTCGGCGCTGCCCTCCTCCTCGACGAGGTTCCACACCTGGCCGTCCGCGTCGCAGAACCGCGCGAAGGCGCACAGGGGCTGGGCGTCGGTGAGGGTGAGCTCGGGTCCGACCTGCTCGTCGGCCTGCTCCAGATAGGGCAGCCGGCTCGCGGTCTCGGTGCCGTCGAACCCGGCCCGCTCATGGCTGCGGTCGCAGAACGGCTTGTTCGCGGACTGCCCGCAGCGGCACAGCGCGTACGTCTCCTCGGTCTCGTACGTGCGCTGCTGCCACCACTCGACGGACTGGCCCCGCGCGTCGGTGACGATGACCAGCTGGATGAGAGGGACGCCGCCGGTGACGAGGTACGGCCCGTTCTCCGACACGCGTACCCCTTGCGCCGGGGCGGAGTGCGGGGCGGGGTCCTGCGCGTCCGGCATGTGGGCCCTTCCTGATGCTGCGTGCGGAGGCCCCCTGCTCCAGCCTTGCGGAGGGGGTCGCGGGGCGCCACAGGAGAGGGCCCGCGCCGGGGGCCCGCGCTGCCCGAGGACTACGAGCGGCCCGCCCTCCTCAGACCCGCGCGACCGCTGCCCGGCGCCGGACCTCCATGGCCCGGCGCCGGGCGCGGGTCGCTCAGCGTCCGGCCTGGAGCGGGTAGTGGTCCGACAGGTTGTCGTACGTGTAGCTCGTGCCCCAACTGCTCACGGTCCAGGGCTCGGTGGTCTCCTTGACCACGTTGTTGACCCACCCCGCCGGCCGCGCGTGACCCTGGACGTGCAGGACGTAGTCCAGGTCCTCCTTGGGCTCGCCCGGGTAGCGGTAGCTCGCGATCGAGTTGGTCTCGGTGTCGAACGAGTACGGATGCCCGGTCCGCGAGTCGGCCCCGACCAAGCCGCCGTCGGCGAGCATGGAGGCGTACTCCCCGCCGTGCGAGTCGACGTTCAGGTCGCCCGCCACCATGACCTGCTCGCCGGCCGGGATGTGCTTGGCGTCCAGGAAGGACTTGATGGCCTTGAACTGGAGGCTGCGGTCCTTGACCGCCTCACCGGCCCCGCACCCGGAGTCCGTGGACTGGGTGTGCGTCCCGACCACGTGCACCTTCGCGCCGTTCACGTCGAGGACGGCGTAGACGAAGCCCTTGTTGGACCACCAGTCGGAGCCGCACGCGTCCTTGTAGACGTACTGCTCCTTGTGCACGATCGGCCACTTGCTGAGCAGCGTCACGCCGCCGTCCTCGGGCGTCGTCGACGAGTACGAGCCGCCGGTGGCGTCCCAGCCCTCCTTGGACCGCCCGACGACGGGGGTCTGGTACGGGTACTGCGCCGCCGCGTTGCTCTTCAGCGCGTCGGACGTCGTGTTGTCGAACGCCTCCTGGAGCACGACGACGTCGTTGCCCTGGAAGAACGGCGCGGCCGGGATGGCCGCCGCCCGGTGCGCCTGACCCCAGTTGGGGTAGAGGTTCGTGCTCATCAGGAACGTGTTGTACGTCAGGACCTTGAGCTTCGGCGTATCGGCCGATGTCGCCGCCGACGCCTGCGGGGCGGTCAGGACCACGGAGGCGGCGGCGAGGGTGACGGCGAGGGCGGAACCGGTCGTGCGGCGGGCAACGCGGGACACGTGGCCTCCCGTTTCGTGTGGGGGAGCTGTGAGGGACGTGAGCACGCCACATCAAAGCAGCCACAGTTACTTCTGGGTAACCACCGGGTGGCCACTTTCTGCCAATCCCTTTACCCCCGTGGGCTAGCCCACGCGCCGCAGCCGTGCCGACAGGTGGTGCTGGAGCGGCATCCCGACGGCCTCCAGGTCGTGGGTGAACGTGAGCGTGCCATCGTCGGTCAGCGCGTAGCGGCGGCGCGTGGCCTTGACCTCCTTGGCGGTGGGCGTGAGCGCCACCTGGTCGGTGGAGAGGTCGACCGTGTTGCCGTCCGCGGTACCGACGGCGATCTCCGCGATGCCGGTCGGCTGCGTGATCAGCGCCTCCACCCGGCCCTCGGGCTGGAGCCGCCACCAGCCGCTCTCCCGGGCCGACGGCCGCAGCGGCGCACCGTCGGCGTCAAGCAGCCAGGCCCGGGCCTCGAAACGGAGGAACGGCCGGCCGTCATGGCTGAAGGTGATCTCCTGCGCGTACGTGAAGTCCTCCTCGATCGTGGGATATCCGCCCTGTCCGCGTCCGCGCCAGATGCCCAGAAGGCCCAGCACGGGCGCCAGCTGCGGGTGCGGGGCGGGAGCCTCGTCCGGGCTGGTGCTGTCGGGGTACGGAAGGGCGGATGCGGGGTCGTACACGGTGCGCGCTCCTGAGGTCGTGTTCTCTGCCTCGTGAAGCCTAGAGGCGTCCGGCGGATCAGGCCGGGTTCGCGGGGCCTGGCACGCACATCTGTCTCGCCCCAGGTGGCGCCCGGATCCGTCCATCGGACGTTTATCGTCGACGTGTTTGATCTTCTTACGGGCGCAGAACGGGGAGATGAACGCGTGCTCAACGAAACGGAGTTCCGGAGTGCGGACGTGCCGGCGGCGGACCGGCTGGCGTACTGGGCGGAGCGGGTCGGGCAGACCCACGCGCCGGTGCGGATGACCAGCGAGCACGCCCATGACTTCCGGGCCGTCCAGCGGGTCATCGACCTGGGTTCCGTGTCCGTGTGGCCGGCCACGTTCCAGCAGCTCGTCATCCGGCGCACGCCGAAGCTCATCCGCCGCTCCGACCCGGAGCTGTACCACCTCTCACTGCTGCTCGGCGGGACGGGGACCGGCAGCTGGGACCGCGAGGAGGCCGTGTACCGGCCGTCCGACCTGCACATCAACGACTCGTCGGTGCCGTGGGAGATCCGCACCGGCAAGGACCCGGTGACGGCCGTGGGCCTCGAACTGCCCAAGGCGCTGGTGCCGCTGCCCCGCGGGGCGGACTGCCGCTCGGTCCCGAAGCGGGTGCCGGCCGGGACGGGGATCGGTGCGCTGCTCGCGCAGTTCCTGTCCCAGCTGATCGCCGACACCGCCTGCTACCGCCCCGCCGACGCGCCCCGGCTGGGAGGTGTCGTGACCGATCTGGTCACCGCGCTGTTCGCCCACGCCCTGGAAGCCGAGAACAGCCTCCCCCCGGACACGCACCGGCGCGCCCTCCTGCTGCGGATCAAGAAGTTCGTCCAGGAGCACCTGCACGACCCGCAGCTCACCCCCGCGGGCGTCGCTGCCGCGCACCACATCTCCACCAGCTATCTGCACCGGCTGTTCGAGAACGAGGAGGCCACGGTCGCCGCCTGGATCCGCCGCCGGCGCCTGGAGGCGGCCCGTCGCGACCTCGTCGATCCGGCGCTGCGCTCCTGCCCGGTCCACGCCGTGGCGGTCCGCTGGGGCTTCCCCCGCGCGGCCGACTTCAGCCGCGCGTTCCGCGCCGCGTACGACATCACGCCGACGGAGTACCGGAGCCGGGCCGCCGCCGCGGACACGTCGCCGCGCCGCTGAGCGCGTCATGGCTCCTTGTCGCCAAGTCGACTGTGCGCGCTCGACGTAATCGCCCGCGCACCCTGTTCGGGCCGCCCCGCTCCAGGCATGATCGTCACCGTCGCCCACCCGTCGGCGGTGACCGGGGCCGACGGGATTCCCGGACCCGGAGCCCGTCTTGCGCCAGCCCAATGTCGTACTGATCTGTGTGGACCAGTGGAGGGGCGACTGCCTCTCCGCCGCGGGCCACCCCGACGTCCACACCCCTCACCTGGACGAACTCGCGGGCGAAGGCGTGCGTTTCGACCGCGCCTACTCCGCGACGCCGACCTGTGTCCCCGCCCGCGTGGCCCTGTTCACCGGCCAGTCGCAGGAGCGGCACGGCCGGGTCGGGTACCGCGAGGGTGTGCCCTTCGAGCAGGTCCATCCGGTGACGCTGCCGGGCGAGTTCCGGCGCGGCGGCTACCAGACGCAGGCCGTCGGCAAGATGCACGTCTTCCCGGAGCGCGCGCGCCTGGGCTTCGACGACGTACGGCTGCACGACGGCTATCTGCACTACGCGCGCAGGCGTCACAGCCGTAACTTCGAGTTCTTCGACGACTACGTGCCCTGGCTGCGCCGCCAGCCCGGGATGACGCCGGCCGCCGACCACGCGGACCACGGCGTCAGCTGCAACTCCATTGTCGCGCGCCCCTGGGACAAGCCCGAGGCGCTCCATCCGACGACGTGGGCGGTGACCGAGGCGATCGAGTGGCTGCCGCGCCGCGACCCCACCAAGCCGTTCTTCCTCTATCTGTCGTTCCACCGGCCGCACCATCCGTACGACCCGCCCGAGTGGGCCTTCGACCAGTACATGGCGCTCGACCCGTACGAACCGGTGGTCGGTGACTGGGTCGACGACTATGCGCCGTACCGCAAGGACGGGTATCACGAGGCGGCCGTCGGCGTGATCGATCCGCGGCTGGTCCACCGTGCGCGGGCGGGCTACTACGGGCACATGGCGCACATCGATCTGCAGATCAAGCGGTTCCGCGAGGCGCTGGTCGAGGCGGGTCTCGGGGACGACACGATGTTCTGCTTCGTGTCGGACCACGGCGAGATGATGGGCGATCACCACATGTTCCGTAAGGCACTGGGCTTCGAGGGCTCTGCACGGGTGCCGCTCCTGATGAACCTCGCGCCGTCGATGCGCGGCGACGCGGCCGGCGCGGTGGCCGACGAGGTCGTGGAACTGCGCGACGTGATGCCGACGCTGCTCGAGGCGGCGGGACTTCCGGTGCCGGACAGCGTCGACGGGCGCAGCCTGCTGCCGTTCCTGCGCGGTGAACGCCCGGACGACTGGCGGGAGTACCTGCACGGCGAGCACACCTATCTGGGGCAGTCGCTGCAGTGGGTGACCGACGGGCGGCACAAGTATCTGTGGATGTCGGGCGACGGGCACGAGCAGCTCTTCGATCTCGCCGGGGATCCAAGGGAGTTGGTGAACCTGGCGCGGCTGCCCGAGCACGCGGCGCTGCTCGAGCGCTGGCGCGGGCGGCTGATCGACGCGCTGCGCGACCGCGAGGAGGGTTTCGTGGACGGCGGGGAACTGGTCACGGGCCGGCCGGTGGTCACCGAGCTGCGGCACACCCGGGAGCGCATCGCCGCCGCGACCGGGGCCGGCTGACAGGGGGACTTCTTGTGCGGGAGATCAGGCGAACCGCACTCCGAGCCCGCCGTCCACGGCCCACTCCGCGCCCGTGACGAAGGACGCCGCGTCGGAGGCGAGGAAGCAGACCACTTCGGCGACCTCCTCGGAGGTGCCGATCCGGCCCAACGGATGGACGTCGAGCGCCTTGCGCTCGGCGTCCCGGTCCGGGTGCTGCTCGAAGTACTCGTCGACCAGTGCCGTCCTGATGTAGCCGGGGCTGACCGCGTTGACCCGTACGCCGTGCGGCGCGACCTCCAGGGCCATCGAGCGGGTCAGCCCGACGAGACCGGACTTGGCCGCCGCGTACGGGAACATGCCGGCGCAGGTCAGCTTCGCGTGCAGGGACGCGATGTTGACGATCTCCCCGCTGCCGCGCTCGATCATCGACGGCAGGGTGTGCTTCGCGCAGAGGAAGGCCGCCTTCAGGTCTACGTCGAAGACCTGGTCCCATTCGGCCTCGGTCATGGCGACCGGGTCGGCGTAGACGTTGCGCCCGGCGTTGTTGACCAGGATGTCGACCGGTCCGAGCGCGTCGGCCACGTCGTCCACGGCGTCGCCGACCGACTGCCCGTCCGTGACGTCGACCCGGCGGAAGGCGACGCGGGCACCCCTGCCGGTGAGTGCGTCGCGCAGCTGCCCTCCGGACTCCTCGTCCAGGTCGAAGAACGCCACGGCCGCGTCCTCACGCACGGCCGTCTCGACGACCGCCCGGCCGATGCCGCGGGCGCCGCCCGTCACCAAGACCACCCGGTCCGCCAACCGCCCCATCGTCACTCCTCGTTCGCTCCGCTTGCCCGGCCCTCACCCGGCCCTTGACAGCCTAGCTGCTAAGTAGTGAACCTTGCTATCGCCCCGCCCCCCGGCCGGGCCCGAGACCGAAGGTGCGAACGAGTGACCTCACGCTATGTGCTCCGACTCCAGGTGGATCCGGCCGACGATCCGACGCAGGCCGGCGACAGGCTGCTGGCCCTGGCGCGGGCGGCGCGAGCCGAGGAGATCTGCGTCTTCCTCTTCGGCCTGGAGTTCAACGACGGCCACGAGAGCCTCGACGGCGTCGCGCACTGGCTGGCGGCCACGCGCCCCTGGCGCACCCGGCTCCGCGCCGAGGGCATTGCCGTGAGCCTCAACCCCGGCCACACCGTGGGCCACGGCGACTGGGCCCGCGCACTCAAGCCCGGCCAGACCTGGCAGACGATGACCGACCAGCACGGGACGGCCGCCGCCGTGCAGGTGTGCCCGCTGGACCCCGGCTGGCGCGCGTACTTCGCGCAGACTCTCCGCCTGTACGCGGCCGAGGACGTCGACACGGTGTGGATCGAAGACGACATCCGGCTGCACAACCACCGCCCGCTCGACTGGGGCGGCTGCTTCTGCCCGCTCCACCTGGCCGAGTTCGCACGCCGCACCGGCGTCGAGACGACGCGCGAGAATCTGGTCGCGGCCTGTACCGCGCCCGGCGACCCGCACCCCTGGCGGGAGCGCTGGCTGGACTTCTGGGACACCACGCAGCGCGAACTCCTCTCGTCCTGGCGCGAGATACTCGGCGACCGGCTCGGCCTGATGTCCTCACGCACGGACTCCCACGCCGCCGAGGGCCGCGACTGGCAGTCCTGGCTGGACCTCCCGGCCCTGCACCGCCCGCACTTCTGGGGCTACTCCGACGGCGCCGGACCCGAACTTCCGCGCTCGATCCAGCAGTTGGACATGCAGCGCACGGTGCAGCCCGATAGCCTCCGCAGCTTCCCCGAGATCGAGTGCTGGCCCTACGGACACTGGAACAAGTCCTTCCGCCAGACGGGCGCCCAGATGTCCCTGGCCCACATCCTCGGCAGCGACGGCCTCGCGATCAGCCTCTACGACTTCCTCGGTAACCACCCGGACGACGAACCTCGCCGCGCCACCTTCCTCGCGGAATGGCGGGACACCTTCGACTGGCTGTCGGAGACGTTCCCGAAGACCCTGCGGACCATCGGCGTCGGCCTGCCCTGGTCGGAGCGGACCGGACGGCGCACCCGCACCGAGCGCGAGGGCTGGCGGTCGCTCGTCGTCCCGCACGGCTCATGGGCCGGACTGCTCGGCGCCGCGGGCCACGCCGTGACCGCCCGGCGCGGAGCGAGCGTCAACGCCCTGTCAGGGGAGGCGGCTTGGGCCTTCGAGGACGCCGAACTGCGCGAGTGGCTGGGCCAGGGGCTCCTGCTCGACTCGGTGGCGGCCCGGGTCCTCTTCGAGCGCGGCTACGGCCCGCTGATCGGCGTGACGGGGGCGCAGCCGTCCCCCGAGGGGTACGCCCGCGAGATCTGCACCGACCCCGCGTTCTCCCTGCGCCCCGGCTGCGCGATCTCCCTGGACACCGAGAGCTACGACCGTTCCACCGTCGTCGCGTTCGACCCCGCACCGGACGCGCGCGTCGCCAGCATCGTCCGCGACCAGCTCGATTGCGAGTCAGGCAGCGGGCTCCTCCTGTATGAGAACGCGCTGGGCGGCCGGGTCGCCGTCACGCCCTGGCCCGCGCACACCCCCGGCATGACCCTCATGAACGTCCAGCGCGAGGCGCAGTTGGGCGCCGTGCTCGACTGGCTGAACCGGGGTGCGCACGCGCGGGCCACGGGTCATCCGTGGCTCGTCACGCAGGCGTTGACGGACGCCACGAACTGGCGCGTCGTGGTGTGGAACGCGTCGCCGGACGAGGCCGACGACTTCCGGCTCCGGCTGCCGCAGGGCATGCCGGAACCACGCTCGGTGGTCCAGGTGACGGCCAGGGGCGAACGCCTCACCGCGGCCTGGCGCGACGACCGTCCACTGTTGTCGCGCCCGCTCGGACAGTGGGAGTACGTGGTGCTGAGCAGCTGACACGCCTGATACCCGCCAACACGCCGACGGTACGCTGGGCCCGCCCGGCACGTCCCCTGAAGGAGTTCCCACGTGGCAGTGCGCCGCACCACGCTGTTCGACCAGGTCGCCGGCGAGATCGTCGATCTGATCGAGGAGTCGGGGCTCGAGCCCGGCGACGACGTGCCGTCGGAGGGCGAACTCGCGGCCCGGTTCGGGGTCAACCGGCTCGTGGTGCGCGAGGCGATCCGGGTGCTGTCCGCCCGCGAGATCCTCGTGTCGAGCCAGGGCCGGCCGGCCAGGGTCAACGTTCCCTCGGCGCGGGTGTTCGGGCAGATCCTCCAATTCCGGCTGCGCCAGCAGTCGTTGGAGTTCGCGGACGTCCTGGACGCGCGCGCCGCCATCGAGGGCGCGCTGGCATCCCGCGCGGCGGCGCGGGTCGCGTCCGGCGAGGCCTCCCCCGACGCGGCGGGCGCGCTGCTCGACGAGATGGAGGACGCCGTCGAGGACCGCGACCGCTTCGTGGCCCTCGACCTCGCCTTCCACCACGAGATCGCGCGCATGGCCGGGAACGGCATGCTGGAACTCGTATTGGAGTCGCTCTCGGACATCCTCACCGCACTCCGGCTCGCCAGCTACGAAGGGCGGTCCCGCCGGGGCGACAGCCAGCGGGCGACGGTCACGGCCCACCGGCGGATCCTGGCCGCCATCGCGACCGGCGCACCGGACGACGCGGTCGCCGCCATGGCGGCGCACCTCGACGAGACCGGCGAGGATCTCGCCGTGTCTTAGGCACGGCCGCACACCTGGGTTCCCTGCGCCGTCCTGCCATGCCGATCAGCGTGTTCCCGCCGCTCAGTGCTCGCGCGAGGCCGGGTTCTGGCGCAGGACGCGCTTGAGGATCTTGCCACTGAGGTTGCGGTGGAGGCGGCAGCTGGAGGCACGCGCCGATGACGCGGCCAGGGCTACTCGCCTGTCCGCAGCAGCGCCTCCTGGACGACCGACGCGACGAGCCGGCCTTCCCGGTCCCAGAACTCCCCGTACGCCAGGGTGCGCCCGTCGCCCGCGAGGCGACTGCGGCAGGCGTACAGGAGCCAGGTGTCGGCACGGAACGGGCGGTGGAACCACATCGCGTGGTCGAGCGAGGCGAGCACGACGCCGGCAGGCCGCGGTTCCCCGTACGGTACGAGGGCCGTGGGGGCCAGCGGTGCGTCGGAGATGTACGCGAGGGCGCAGGCGTGCAGCGCGGGGCCGTCGGGAAGGGCGCCGACCGTGCGGAACCACCCGAACCGTTCGATCTGCCCCTCGTCCGCGCCGTGGACGTCCGGCACCTTCCGGTACTCCACCGCCGTGCGCAGCGGATGGGCCGCCGGACGGAACGCGAAGCCGTCGTCGAGGCCTTCGGGTCCCGGAACATCGGGCATGCCGGGCTGGCGCCAACTCCCTTCCCGCTGTGGCAGTTTGAAGGAGACGCTCATTGTGAGGGCGTCCCTGCCGCCCTGGGTGGCGGTCACCTGGCGCACGGAGTAGCTCTGCCCGTCCCGCACCACGTCGGACACGTAGCGCGCGGGACGCTCGGGCGTGACGGGGCGCAGGAAGTAGGCGTGCAGGGAGTGCACGGCGCGGTCGTCCTCGACGGTGCGGTACGCCGCGGCCAGGGCCTGGCCCACGACCACCCCGCCATAGGCGCGCCGCGGCGCGCGGCCGGCGTGGCAGTACCCCTGGAGGACACCCGAGCCGACGTCCTCCAGGGCGAGGCGCTCGCCCTTGCCGAGGGGGCCGAAGGGCTGCGCCTGCTCCAGAACTCCGTTGATCATTCGTTAAGTGTCCAGGCCACGCACCCTGCCTGTCCACCCTTCGTGATCAGCGCCCCCGGCCGCAGTTCCGGTGCCGGGATCGGGTCACCGCCGTCCCCCGGTATCAGTCGTCGATCGCCTGGTAGAGCGTGGTCCAGAAGTCGAGCATGAGATGCACCGGATCCGGGACGGACGCCCCCACCTGGGTGAGCAGGATTCCGGTGAGCTGGTTGTCCGGGTCGGCATAGGTCGAGGTGCCGCTTCCGCCGTCCCAGCCGAACTGGCCGATGGGCGCGTAGTCACCGCGGTAGGTGCGCACCGCCATCCCGAAGCCCCAGCCGCCGTGCTGCCCCTGACCGTGGGACACATGGACGTTGTCGACCGCCAACTTGTGACGGGCGGCGTGCTGTTCGGGCGAGAGACGGTTGGTGGTCATCAGCTCGACGGCGGCCCGCGACAGGATCCGTTCGCCCTCGTGCATCCCGCCGTTGAGCAGCATCCGGAAGTAGGCGTGGTAGTCGTCCGCGGTGGAGTTCAGTCCGCCGCCCCCGCCCTGGAACGCCGGCGGCGCGCTGTGGCGTCCCGTCTCGGCCTCGTCCCACACCTGGAACTCGCCGGTCCCCGGGTCGGGGGCGTACAGGGGCGGCAGCCGGTGGAGTTGGTCGGCCGGCACGTGGAACCCGGTGTCCTTCATGCCCAGCGGCTCGAAGACGCGCTCGCGCAGGAACGACTCGAACGACTGCCCTGTGACCCTGGCGACCAGCACGCCCACCAGATCGCTGCTGATCTGGTACTGCCAGCACTCTCCGGGCTGGTACATCAGCGGAAGCGTGCCAAGGCGGCGCATCCACTCGTCCGGCTCAGGCATCGGCTCCGGCAGATTGGGGGTGATCCCCTGCTCGAAGACGGCGTTCATGATCGGCGTGCCGAGCACCGTCATATCCATGCCGAGGCCGAACGTGGAGGTCAGCACGTCCCGTACGGTGATCGGCCGGCGCGCCGGCACGGTCTCGTCCAGCGGGCCGTCGACCCGCTTCAGCACCTGACGGTCGGCCAGTTCCGGAAGCCACTGGTCCACGGAGTCGTCGAGGCGCAGCCTGCACTCGTCGAGCAGGACCATCGCCGCCGCGATCGAGACCGGCTTGGACGTCGAGGCCATCCGGAAGATCGTGTCCCGGCGCATCGGCGCGCCGCCGTCGTGACGCACCGTCCCGATCGTTTCGACATGGCTCTCGTCACCCCGGCTGAACAGCGCGACAAGGCCGGGGATCTTCCCTGAATCGACATGCCGTGACAGCACGTCGTGCACCCTGTTCAACCCCGTCTTGGTGAAGCCGCCGCCCATGCCAGTCCCCATCATCAATCTCCCCACCTCAGTGTTCGATACCTGCAGCGCTCGATCTCGCGGGACCCGCGCCCGTCCGGCGCTCATGGCTTCCACGAGCGGCCCAGGCGGGCCAGGCCGCGCAGGACTCCGTCCGATCAGGTCACGCGGCTGCCCGTAGCGGGCACGCCAACTCCTCGCTGACTTGTGCCAGGCCCCCCGCAGGTTCAGCTCAGGCGATGATCCCAGAAGACAGTCCCCCTCTCCCGGGAGTAGCCAATTTTCCTGAACTCCCTTGCAGCCCACACGAGTTCCCGATTCGCTCAGCCTTGGAGCAGGCGGACTCGCCTCACGCTCGTGCGCACCCCGGGTGTGCACAGCGAGTCCGGCCGTGCCCGCCGCTCAGCTCAACGCACTCGACCGCGCGGTTTGAGCGGCGCGGGCCCCGCGGTGCGCAGCGCCCAGACGGTCAACTCGTACTGCATGAGTGGTTGCCCGGGGGCAGGCTCGATCAGCTTGGTCCATGCCGTGCGCCCCCAGCACCGACTTAAGAATCTCAGGCATATGCACGGCCTCGCCCTCTGATGCCCCGGCTGGAGTGGGGTCACCGCATGCTTCTGTGGTCAAGGTCGACTACCTCTCTGCCCGACATGCGGAAATCTATGTCGGCCGGAGTAGACATTGGGTGGTGGCGTAGTTATGGTTTCTCTCGTAGCCGAGATCAAGGAAGGCCCGGCAGAGACGAACTGCCGGGCAGCAGTACAGCAGTTCGCAGGACGGTGCGGTGGTGGAGTTTCGAAGCCAGCGTTGTTGCAGGACGGCGACGGGACTGACAACCGGACCGGGTGGCCCGCAGTGATCAGGGGCCGCCGTGAGCAGTACCGAAGTAGCAGTTCAGTAGGTGCAGTTCGCAGTACCAGCAGTGCGTTTGTCAGTAGTTCCTCGGTAAAGGCGTCGGCTGCGGGCGCGCGTGCCGGGAGGTTCGGCAGTGGGGTTCCAAGCCAGAGCAGATGCAGGACGGGCGACGGGGCTGGCTGCCGAAGGGTGGCGCCGTCGAAGGCCACCAGCAGTTCGAAGTACCAGCAGTACGCAGTTCCCCTTCAGTAGCAGTACGCAGTTCCCCTTCAGTAAGTGATTGGTTCAGAGGGAAAGAACGGAGGATCCAGGCGCCATCAGGATCGCCCGGGCGGAAGTCTTGGGCCCGGGTACCGCAGGACATCGATAGTGAGGTGGTCTCCGGTCAAGCAACCGCGATCCCCGCAACCCCGACATCAGATCGGTCGGGTCTGCGGAAACAGCAGGCCGACGAAGTAATAGGGTCGGCAGATGGTGTAGCAGTTCCTTCGGGGCCCTGGTGCCACACGGCACCAGGGCCCCTCCACGCGTTCCACAGAGAGGTGCAATGACAGCAGACGACTCGTTCGGACGTCTCGATGACGACGACTACCCCGCCTACACCATGGGCCGGGCCGCCGAGATGATCGGCTCCACTCAGGGCTTCCTCCGCGCCATCGGTGAAGCCCGACTCATCACACCGCTGCGCTCCGAGGGTGGCCACCGACGCTACTCCCGCTACCAACTGCGCATCGCCGCCCGCGCGCGCGAACTCGTCGATCAGGGCACTCCCATCGAGGCTGCCTGTCGCATCGTCATTCTCGAAGACCAGCTCGAAGAGGCCCAGCGCATCAACGCCGAATACCGCCGCGCCGCCGAATCGTCCGGCCCGCCGGCGACCTGAGGCAGGGCGCCCCGCCGCGTACCGGAGGGGCGCCCCCACACCGCGTCCGGTGCGACTCGTGGAGCGTTTCCTATGGTGACAGTGCGTGCGGGCGTGTAGCGTCTGCGTCAGCTGTCATGGTTCGGAAGTTTCCCTTCGCCCACGTCTTCGGCGTGGGCGTTGCGCTGTGCCGCAGGAACCAGGGCGATCACCTCCGCCTTCCGTGCGTTGCGGGAGGCGTACATCGACTGGAAGGCATGAGACATGGCTACGGGAACTGTGAAGTGGTTCAACTCGGAGAAGGGGTTCGGCTTCATCGCCCAGGACGGCGGCGGCGCGGACGTGTTCGCCCACTACTCCGCGATCAACTCCTCGGGCTTCCGTGAGCTCCAGGAAGGCCAGGCCGTGACGTTCGACGTCGCCCAGGGCCAGAAGGGCCCCCAGGCCGAGAACATCAACCTCGCCTGACCATCCCGACCACGGCCGAAGCGTACGGCCACCCCCGGGCAGGTCCAGCTGTTCACTGCAACAGCGGGCGCCGGCCTTCAGGTGACGGTGGCCGCGTCTCGGGCGGTACGTGATCAGGGCCGCGCAGCAACAGCTGCGCGGCCCTGATCTGTGTGAAGACCGGCGTACGGGCTGATGGGGGCCGGGCACGACGGTGCCACCGGAGCTGGGGCCCGCATCCCTCGGGGTGCGGGCCCCAGCTGCAGGCGTTTGCCGCAGTGATGTCACCTGTGGGACAACAGCGCCCGCAGACACTCCCCAGGGATGCGCGCTCTTCGGAGCTGCACCGGTAAACGTCCGGGATTCCACATCCACATGACGTCACCCATTTCATTCCTTGCGCCTCACGCTGGATTCACTGCAAGCCAGATTTCTTTTCGCATTCCATTCGGCCCGTTCTTGTGGTTCCCGCGCTGCTTTTCGCTGCGGGAATTCCCTTGATACGTGCCGTATCAAGGAAGGTTCTGAATGAACCCCACACGTACGAATGGCCGCTCCTCCCGCCCCCGCAGGACCGACGGCTCTGCCGTCGGCTCCAGTGCCGGTGGGAGGCGGGGCGGCCGCTCCACCTCGCCCGGAATCCTGAAACAGCGGCCCTTGGGGCGCGACAGTCCGGCCACGGAGACTTGATCCGTCGTGCACACCCCCACCCTCCGCCTCGCTCGCGCTGAGGAGACAGATTCCCGATGCCGCACCCGTCGTCGCCCACCACTGCCGCTGCCGCCGCCCGTGCCCGTCCTTGACAGCCCCGACAGCGCGGTTGCGCTCGTCACGACCGTGCCCGCCGCCGGACCCGACCGGCAGCGGGCCGTGGCGGAGGCGGTGGCCCGCCACGGTAAGGACACCGATATGTGGCCGCGAGGCCTGGCGCATCCCTGACCGGTCTACCTCGACGGCAGGAAGACACATGAGTTGGCGTCGAGGAGCTCGCGCCGGTGCGACTGAGGGCAGGCCGCATGACCGTACGCACACAGGTGGCGCGATACGTACGGTCCCAGCCACGCCCCACCGCCCACGCGCGCTTACGCGGGAGCGGCGTCCGGTGACCGCAGCGCATGCGCTTCCACGGTCACATCGACCTCGTCGGTCGCGATGCCACGGGACACCAAGGTCCATGTATCGCACTCTGCGGGGTAGAAGCGGATCGTCAGGGCCTCTCCGGCTCCGCTGAAGATCTCCGCGATGGAGTGGTCCAGGATGATCCGCAGCTCGATCTCCCCTCCCGGGACCAGCTCGGGCAGCGGCATCCTGTAAGCGCCCACATACGCCCGGGTGTCGGCTGAGGCGTGCCCTCGGTCGACCTTCAACGCACCGTCCCGGATCTCCAGGTCGAGGTAGCCGAAGCGGGACGCGGACGGAGTGCTCTCCGGGGCACTGCTCTTCGATGGCTACTCCACCTGGATCGCGCGCGGGGCCGAGGAGACCACCCTTCCCACGCTCGTGATCAGCCAGCGGGCCGATCTCGACGTCGGCGCGGATCGCAAGGTCCGCTTCGGAGACTTCCGGGACCCGTTCGTCTGGAAGGAGGGCGACACCTGGTTCCAACTGGTGGGCTCCGGCGTCCAGACCCCGTCGGGCACCGACGTCGGCGGCACGGCACTCCTCTACACCTCCACGAACCTCACCGACTGGACCTACGTGGGCCGTTGATGGTCGGGGACGTCGCCGCCCACCCCAAGACAGGGCAGGTATGGGAACTGCCCACCTTCCTGCCCATCGGGAAGGACGCACAAGGCCGCGAGCGCCGTGCACTGCTCGTCAACCCCGCCTTCCCCGCAGGACCGGGCGAGTACAGCAGCAAGTACGTCTTCTACTGGGTCGGCACCTGGGAAGGCCTCTCCCGCACCTGGACGCCCGACGACACCGAGCCGCGCCTGCTCGACTACGGTGACCACTTCACCGGCCCCAGCGGCATGGTCGACGACAGGGGGCGCTCCCTCGTCTTCACCATCGCCCAGGACCGACGCTCCGAACAGGGGCACTACGACTCCGGATGGGCGCACAACGCGGGACTCCCGATCGCGCTGACCATGCGGGAGGACGGAGACCTCGCCTTCGAGCCCGTGGCCGAGGTTGCGAACCTCCACGCCGGAGAGGCTCTGCTGGCCATCGACAGGCCTACGTCCGTAGCCGACGCGAACACCGCCCTGGCCGCGGTCAAGGGAGACTTGCTCCACATCAAGCTGGTGATGGAGGCGGGCAGCGCTGCCACGTTCGGTCTCGACGTGCTGCGCAGCCCGGGTGACGAAGAACGCACCCGCCTCTTCCACGACACGGCTGCCTCAGAGCTGGGAGTGGACCGAACCCGCTCCGGCAACGTCTCCAGCGCGGTGCCGGACCTCGGAATCCAGAAGGGCCAACTCGCCCTGGACGACGGCAAGCTGACGCTGGACGTGTTCGTCGACCGTTCGATCATCGAGGCGTACGCGAACGCGCACCGCTCCATCACCACCCGGGCGTACCCCGCCCGCAAGGACTCCCTGGGCCTGCAGCTCTTCGGCGAGGGCAGCACCGTCACGTCTTTGACCGTCTGGAAGATGGGGAGCAGGGCGCTCTGAATCCGGTGGCCGGGCCAGGGCGCTCCGGAGCCGGGGCGCCTTCACCGGCTGCCCGTGACGAGTGCAGGTCGTGGTCGGTGGCGGAGGGATGGGCACCGGTTGGGCCGGCGGACGGGACCGCTGGCGCCCGAGAGCGGTGAGCGCTGCATGCGCCACGCTCGTGAGGGGCCGCGGAGACCGGGACCAGGAGGCTGAACGGGCCGCAGGGCTCCCGCTGTATCCGTTCGCGCAACCCGATGCACGCCCAGCGCGGCGCAGTATGGCTGCCAGGTCCAACCGTGGTAGCCATACTCGCGGTGGCTGCCTTCACCTGTGTTGTTCGGGGTATCGATTCGGGGCGTGAGCGGGCGATGTTCGCGTAGTGGATCGCGGATCCCGCCGAAGAGCGAGGGGTGTTCGGAAGTGATTCGAAAGGTGCAGGCGGTCGTGCTGGATTGCGCTGATCCGGTACGGCTCGCCGAGTTCTACGCGGATTTCCTCGGCGGCCGGGCGGTAGCGGACCCTGAGGATGCCGGCTGGGTCGACGTGAAGGGGTTCGAGGGGACACCGCTGGCCTGCCAGCGGGTGGCGAGCTACCAACCGCCCGAGTGGCCCGGCCAGGAGCGCCCGCAGCAGCTCCACCTGGACTTCGACGTGGACGACCTCGACGCAGAGGAGGAGCGGGCGCTCGCCCTCGGGGCGACCGTGCTGGAGCGAACGGACCAGCTCCGCCCGGGGGTCAACTGGCGGGTCTACGCGGACCCGGCCGGCCACCCGTTCTGTCTCTGCCTCCACTGAGTCCATCGGTCCCGTTGTCCTGCTGCGTACCGCGGTTCACTGGGAGACTCCACGTTCCTTCACGGGATGCCCACGCCCATGCCGCCGCGTTTCAGCAGGTCAACGCATTCCATCGGTTGGCCTTACGGGGCCCGCCGGGCGGTGCACTCGGGTCCGTCACCGCCAACTCAGACCAGGCCGCTCGCCCTCCATCAGGGCACTTCGACCCACTCACCGTCCTCACTTGAGACATCCGCAGGAGCTCTGCCACTCGAGGTCTGTGCGCGAGGTCAGTGGTGATGCGTGCTGGGGGTTCTCGGACGGCAGCGGCGTGAGGGATCGCGGCGGCGCAGGCATCGCAGACGTCGGCAAGGTGCCAGGTCCGCCCTTGGTCTGCCCGGATGAGCAGGAGTCGAAGCGGCCCGGAGCACGGTACTTGTCGGCGATGCCATGCGCAGAACCGCTCGCGGCACCGACAGATTCGCAGGTGCGCGGGCAGTTGAGACTCGGTCAAGTGGCGCGCAAAGTGCCGTCCAATTTCCGGTGCCCCAGTAGACCCGTAACCACTATGGGCAAGGGGCAGGCGCTGCATGTCGCCACAGGCTGCCCAGCCGGGCTGCTGATCGTGACGCTCCCCGCACGCGAGGGCAGGGCTGTTGCCATCGGTTCCCTCCGAGCCGCGAATGGGTACTTCTCCGGTCCGCCTGACGAGCGGCTCCGAGCGCGGCCACCGTAGTGCGGACCTGTGCCCTGATGGAGAGCCGACGAACACGGCCGTCACTCACCCAGGCAGTGCTGCCATCCCATCCAGCACATCCCGGTCAGTCGCTCGCCGCCAAGGCCGCACGCGCCGTGGCGAGGATCTCCTCGGAGAGCGGGAAGTCCTTCGTGGCCCGGGCCAGGACGAGCGCCCCGAGCATCGTGCACAACCGGGCGATGCCCTCCGCGCCCCCGTCATTGTCAGCGGCCAGCCGATCAGCGAAGCCACGGACGCCCTCTGCGTAGGCGCGGTGGGACTCACGCTCACCGGTTCCACGCGCCATGTCGGCGGCAAGTCCGGCGACCGGGCAGCCATCCGCCGCGTTGTCGCGGTGCTCGACGGAGAGGTAGGCATCGATCAGCGCTTGCCGGGCGGCTTCTTCACGCCCGGCGTGGCGCTCGAGTGTGACTGTCCAGCGTTCGGTGAGTTCGTCGAAGGCGTGGGTGGTGGCTTCGTCGATGAGCGCTTCTTTGGAGGCGAACCGTTTGTAGAAGCCGCCGTGGGTCAGGCCGGCGGCCTTCATGAGGTCGGCGACGCTGACGTGTGTGCTCTGCTCACGGAACAGCCGCGAGGCCGTGTCCACGATCCGCTCGCGGTTCTCCTGCGCCTGTGCCTGCGATACGCGGCCCATCGGCACCTCCTCATTTGGATTTCGGTCATCATCTATTCTAGAGTGCTTTTAGATTTCGATCGAAATCTAACTCGTGGGTCCGAGCGCCGGGGCCGTGCGCAGGCACTGGAAGCAGGCAATGGAACTCAAGGACGCGGCCTCAGTGGTTACCGGTGCCAACCGAGGGCTGGGACGCCAGCCGGCCGCCCGGCTTGTGGTGCGCGGAGCGAAGGTGCACGCGGCGGGGCGCCGTCCCGAGACGGTCTGGATGGACACCGACATGGCCGCCGTCCCCGCCGGAGGAAAGGCCGACCCCGTCGATGTGGCGGCCCAGGCCCTGGCCGGCATCGAACAGGGCCTGACCGAGATCCTCGCCGACGACGCCAGCCGGTACGTCAGGCAGAACCTGGCCACCGCACCGAACACGGCGTGTCGCCGACCTCTCGGCGCCACCATCCGCCCCTCCCCCACCAATATTTGAGCAACACTGAGGAGACCTGATGCGTTACACGACCTTCGGACACAAGACAGGACTGCGCGTGTCCGAGTACGCGCTCGGCACGGCCAACTTCGGCACCGGCTGGGGTGCCGGCGCCGAGCCGGACGAGGCGCGCCGTATCTTCGACGGGTTCGCGGAAGCGGGCGGCACCTTCCTGGACACCGCGGACACCTATCAGTTCGGCGAGTCGGAGGAGCTGACGGGAAAGTTCATCTCCGCCGACCGGGACCACTTCGTCCTGGCGACCAAGTTCACCCTCGGAGCCACGCCGCAGCCGAGCATTTCCAAGACGGGCAACAGCCGCAAGAACATGGTCGCCTCGGTCGAGGCCAGCCTGAAGCGCCTGGGTACTGACTACATCGACCTGCTGTGGCTGCACTTCCCCGACGAGCTCACCCCCATCGAGGAGATCCTGCGCGGACTCGACGACCTGGTGAGCGCCGGCAAGATCCACCACGCGGCCCTGTCCAACTTCCCCGCCTGGCGCGTCTCGCGCGCCGTGACCCTGGCCGACCTCAAGAACTGGGCTCCCATCGTGGGCATCCAGCACGAGTACAGCCTCGTCGAGCGGACCGCCGACCGCGAACTCCTGCCGATGGCCGAGAGCCTCGGGCTCGGCGCCGCGCTGTGGTCCCCGCTCGGCGGCGGACTGCTCACCGGCAAGTACCGCCGCAGCACCGAGGGACGCCTCAGCGATCTGGGGGTGGTCATCCACACCGAGAACACCGACCAGAAGACCGCCGTCGTCGACACCGTCCTGGCCCTCTCCGAGGAGACCGGCGTGACGCCTGCCCAGCTGTCGGTGGCCTGGGTGCGGGAGCGCGCTGCCCGGGCCGCGACCTCGCTCCTCCCGATCATCGGGCCGCGCAACGTCACCCAGCTCGACAGCTACCTGAGCGCTCTGGACGTCCAGCTGACCCCCGAGCAGTTCACCCGCCTGTCCGAAGTCAGCGCGGTCCCGCTCGGAGTTCCTCACGAGGGGATCGCCAAGTCTCTGGGCGGGATCCAGGGCGGCGACGCCGGACGCGTCATCGCCCCGGCCACGCCGGTGGCCTGACGCGCGAAAGGGGGTGGCTCCGATCGCTGCGGAAGCGATCGGAGTCACCCCCTTGCGCGCTTGCCCAGTTGGACGTTGCGGACAGCGGAGCCATCGGCGGGTCAGGGCGCCGGCTGTGGTTCGAGGAATTCGAGCGCCCTTGGCCCGCAACGAGGCCTTGTCGATTTTGCCGACCGCGTTCTTCGGGATGGCTTCGGAGGGTCGCGGACTGGGTGGAGGTTCCGGCAAGCGGCTGCCAGAAGGCTCATCCACGCCGGCGCCGGCGGCCTCGGGTCGACGGTCATCCAGCTCGCCAAGCACCTCGGCGCCACCGTGGCGACGACCGCCCGCGCCGATTCCGAGAAGTTGGTCAGGAGCCTCGGCGCCGACGTGGTCGTCGACTACACCAAGGAGGACTTCTCGAAGGTGCTGTCCGGCTACGACCTGGTGCTGGACTCCGTGGGCGGGGCGAACCTGGAGAAGTCGCTGACCGTGCTGAAGCCCGGCGGCCTGGCCATCAGTGTCGTCGGCCCGCCGGACGCCGGGTTCGCCAAGCAGCTCGGCGCCCCCTCGTTCATGGGTGCGGTCATGAACATTCTCAGTCGCAAGGTCCGCAAGCAGGCCAAGTCGCTGGGCGTCCGATACCAGTTCCTCTTCATGCAGGCCAACGGCTCCCAGCTGCGCAAGCTCGGGGCTCTCTACGACAGCGGGAAGCTCCGCCCTGTCATCGATCGGACCTTCCCGTTCGACCAGACCCTCGAGGCGATGGCGTACGTCGAGCAGGGCCGCACCAAGGCCGGCAAGGTCGCGGTGACGATGGTGCCCGACAACGACTGAGACCAGCCCGGCCGCGGACCTGCCTGTGACCGGGCGGCCGGGTCCCGACCCGCGTCACCTCGCTTCGACCGTGACCGTCGGCTCCTGCCGGGGCATGCGCCGCCGCCCGACGTGGTGGAAGAACAGGTTGAGGACCACCGCGGCGAGCGTGCCCAGCATGATCCCGCTTTCGAACAGGATCTGCAGCTGCCGGGTCGGCATGCGCTCGGCGAACTGCGGATACGCGGTGGGCAGGAAGCCGATGCCGAGGCTCGCGGCGACGAGCACCGTGTTGCGCGCCTCCGAGAGGTCGGCCTTGACGAGGATCTGCATGCCTACCACGACGATCGTGGAGAACAGGACGAGGGTGGCGCCGCCGAGGACGGCCGGCGGCATGGCCGCAACCACCGCCCCCACCTTGGGAACGAGGCCGAGGAGCAGCATCATCACGCCGCTCGCCGCGACGATCCAGCGTGAGGTCACGCGAGTGAGGCGCAGCAGGCCGACGTTCTGGCTGTAGACGGTGGTGGGGAAGGAGTTGAGCAGTCCGGACGCCACCGTGGCCAGGCCGTCGGCGCGCAGCGCGCGGCTCATGTCGCGTTCGTCCACCCCGCGTCCGGCGATCTCCCCGATGGCGAAGAACTGCCCGACCGACTCCACGGCGATGATCACCATGACGAGGACGATCGCCAGAACCGCCATGACGTCGAAGCGGGGCATGCCGTAGTGCAGTGGCGGCTGTATCCCGAACCAGGCGGCGTCGCCGATGCCGGAGAAGTCGGCCCGCCCGGTCAGCGCCGCGACCACCGTGCCCGCCGCCAGGCCGAGCAGGATCGCGACGGAGGTGACGAAACCCTTGCCGAACCGGTAGAGGACGACGATCACGGAGAGGGTGACGGCAGCGAGGCCGAGCTGGACCGGGGCACCGAAACCGGCCGAGTCCGGGCTGCCCCCGCCCACCTGCCGGGCGGCCACCGCCATCAGGGTCACGCCGACGACGGTCACGATGGTGCCGGTGACCAACGGCGGGAAGAACCGCACGAGACGCCCGAAGACCGGCGCGACCAGGAAGAGTACAAGCCCGGCCACGATCACCGCGCCGAACACGGTCGGCAGCCCGGCGCGTGCTCCGCCCGCCGCCACGCCGACCGAGACGAGGGACGGAACGGCCGCCGTCGACATGCCCTGCACGACGGGCAGCCGGATGCCCACACCGGGCAGGCCCACGGTCTGCAGCAGCGTGGCCACACCGCAGGCGACGAGAGCCGTGTTGACCAGCGAGGCGGTGTCCGCCGCGGACAGGCCGATGCCCTGGGCGACCAGGAGCGGCATGACCACGGCGCCCGCGTAGAACGCCAGGACGTGCTGGAGGCCGAGCGCGACGATCCGCCACCACACGGGCACGGCGTCGACGGCGTCGACGCCGGAAGCCGGGCCCGCATCCGCATCCGCATCCGCATCCGCGCCGCAGCGCCCGTCGGTGGTGCTCGTGTGCCGCAGCCCGGCTGCATGCGGGGTACGGGTGCCCGGCGAATCCGTCGGCCCCTTCTCGTCGGCCGCGTGCGTGGCCGGAGTACCGCCCGGTGCGTGCGTCGTGTCCGTCATGACGTCCCCTCCAGTCGTCCTGTCCTGTGCCGCCACGGTGTGGTCAGCGTGCCGAAGCCGGCGCGCTCCACCAGGCGGTGCGCCCGTTCGCGGGCCCTTGCGCTCAGCGCTTCCTCGTCGATGCCGGGGCAGTGGCCGTCCTCGTAGACGACCCGGCCGCCGACCAGCGTCATCACCACGTCGCCCGCGCGGGCCGAGTACACCAGTGCCGACACGGCCCGGTGCACGGGCTGCACCGCCACGCCGGTGAGGTCCACGACCGCCAGGTCCGCCAGGGCGCCGGGGCGTAGGACTCCGGCGTCCGGGACACCCGCGCACCGGGCACCATCGCGGGTGGCCGCCTGCAGGACGTCCTCGCAGCGCGCCCCGGCCGGGTCGAGGGTGGCCAGGCGCTGCGCGAACAACGCCTGCTTCATTGCCTCGAACATGTCCTGCCGGCCTCCGGCGCTCGGCCCGTCCGTGCCGAGCGCCACCACCGCGCCGGCCTCGCGCAGCGGCCTCCAGGGCATCGTGCCGGAGGCCAAGTAGGCGTTGGAGCAGGGATTGTGGGCGACGTTGGTGCCGACCGCGCCGACCGCCGACGTCTCCTCATCGTCGAGCCACACGGCGTGGGCGAGGGTCGCACTCCCGTCGAGCAGGCCTTCGCGCGCCAGCCAGGTCACCGGGCGTACACCGTGGATGTCCAGGTAGCTCTGGGGGTCCTTGGCACCCTCACTGCAGTGGGTGTGCCACCGAGTCCCGTGCTCCCTGGCGAGGGCAACCGCGCCGCGGACCAGGTCCTGGTCGGCGTAGGAGAGGTTGAGCGGGCCCGGCCAGACGCGGACGCGGGCGTCGGGGCCGCGGGCCGCCATGCACTGACGGGTCAGGTCCAGTTCCTCGGCGGTTCCGTACCGGTGGAGCGCGTCGGGCAGGCCACGCGCGTCCGCCACCTTGGTGCGGTCGCCGAGCATGCCCCGGGCGACCGCGCCGCGCAGCCCCACCTCCTCGATGGTGTCGGCGACGGCCAGAACGGTCTCGGGGTCGCTGGGCGCGTAGTGGTGGTCGACGACGGTGGTGATGCCGGCGCGGGCCGCCTCGACCGCGCTCAACCGGACGGCGGTCTGGGCGTCCTCCGCGTCGAGATGTATGGCGTAGGGCCACATGAACTGGTTGAGCCAGGGCCAGATCGATTCGCCGTCACCGATCCCGCGGGCGAGGGACTGGAAGAGGTGGGTGTGGGCATCGGTGAAGCCGGGCACGATCGCCCGGCCCCGGCAGTCGACGGTACGGCGCGGCTGCCAGCGGGCGTCGACCTCCTGGGCCGGGCCGACGTCGACTATCCGGTCGCCGTCGACGGCCACCGAGCCGACGGTGTATACGGTGCGCTCGTCGTCCACGGTGACGACCTCGGCGCCGGACAGGAGGAGAGCACAGGGGCGCGGTCCGGGCTGTTGTTCGCGCAGTGGTTCGGGCATGGGAGTACCCCGCTTTCGGTCCGGGGGTGGGCGACCGCCGCCACGGCCCACGCGCATGACGAGGGCGCGGCGGCCGGCCGCCGGAGGCAGAACGGCGGAGGGGCGGGGTCAGCCGCCGAAATTGGCGGCGATGCGCTGCCGCAGGTAGTCCTCGGCCGTGATCGGGGCGTGCCGCCCGTCCGGCGAGCTGATCACGGCGTCCCGGTCGGCCTGGGCGAAGTAGGCGATCGAGTAACGCGGTCCATGGTCGCCATCGGGCGCGGGCGGGGCGACGCGGTGGAAGTTGGACAGCAACCGGTCGCCGCTCCATCGCATCAGCATGTCCCCGATGTTGCAGGTGATCAGGTCGGAACTGGCCGGCACCGGGGTCCAGGCCCGGGTGTCGGCCTCGCTGCCGGGGCACACCTGCAAACCGTCCTGACCGTCCCGCTGGAAGAGCAGGGTCAGGCAGTCGAAGTCGGTGTGGGCCCCGGCCCGCCAGGCACCGTCGGAACGTCCGCGGGCCTCCTCGGGGACGGCGTAGTAGTGCAGCAGGCGCAGCGTGCTCTGGTGAGCCGGGCTTGCCGGGTCGTGCCGTTCGGCGAAGAAGTCCCGCGCGAGACCGAGGCGTTCGGCAAAGCAGGACAGGACCTGCATGGCGAGAGCGTGGCAGCGCGCCTCGAAGCCCAGGAGCGTGTCGCGGAAACCGGCCGGTTCGTCCTCGTCCGGCCACAGGCCCGCCATGTGCGGGCGGGTGAGCTGGTAGGACTCCTTCTCGTCGGGCGTGCCGGTGGAGGGGCGCACCTGACTGCGGTACTCCCAGCCGGCGTTGAGGTCCTTCTTCAGTGCCTGCCCGCGCTTGATCTCTTCCGGAAGCGCGAAGTATGCCTCGGCGGCGGCGAACGCGGCATCGGTCTCGATGCCGGCGAGGCCGTGGCCGGACAACTGGAAGAAGCCGGTCTCCGTGGCGGCCTGCCACAGCTCGTCAGTGATCTCGGCGCGGCGGCGGTCGAAGTCCGTCAGGTCGACGACCTTGATTTCCCGCGCCTCGGTTGCGGTGCCCGCGGCCCGGCCCATGAGCCGCTCCCGGTCGAGTTCCGCTTCCGCGTTCGGGACGGCCGGTGCGTAGTGATTGGTGGGCAACGTGGTTCTCCCTGTTCGGGGTGGCCCGGGCTGTGCCGGGCGCACGGGGGGAACGAAGCGCGGTCACCGCCCCCGACGCTTCCACCGGCCCGCTTGCGGCGGACCGGGCACGCTCGCGCCCGGCCGTACTGCCGGACGCGACGTGAGCTGGCAGCCCTCGGGCATTTCCCGGCCCGTTGGATGCTGCGCGATGCCTGGAAGTCTTGCCGCCGGTTGTTACGGGGCCGCTACACCGGGTGTCGCTCGCGTAACGGTCTCCCGTACACCGCACCCGCGGCGTACGTCGCCCAAGGGGCCCATACAGCGAGTTGCCCCTCGAACGTCACGGCTGGAACGGATGGCCTCCGACCCTGCCCATGGTCAGTGGTACCGCGCCCGAGTGGCCCGGAACACCCCCGGGGGTTCCGCGGTGCGCATGGGGCGCCGACGGGCCTCGACTTCACCGCCTGCCCGGCCCCGTATAGTTCACGCCGCAAAGATGCAGTTCAACGCACTCGGCCTCGAGGCTTCAGCGGTACGGGCGGCAACTGCGGCGCAGCCAGCGGCTCCCCGTCGTACCCCTTCACCTCCCCGAACCTCGACCCGCCCATCCAGTCTTCGCGGGCCTGAGTGATGTCATCCTGCGACCGGCCGATGAAGTTCCACCACATGATCAGTTCCTCGTCGAACGGCTCGCCGCCGAGGAGCATCAGGGAAGCGTCCGACTCGGCGCGCAGGGGGAGTTCGGTGCGGCCGCAGCCCAGGTAGAGCATGGAGCCGGGCAGGACCGGTACGCCGTCGACGTGAGCCTCGCCCGACATGGACAGGACCGCGTACTCGAAGTCCGGCTCGAGGGGGACGCTGAGATCGGCCCCGCGCGTGAGGCTGAGGTCCGCGCCGACGATGGGCGTGTACGTCGTGCCGGGTGACGCGGCGCCGTCGAGCTCGCCGAGGATCAGGGTCGCGCTCAGACCGGGGGCCGTGACCTTGGGCAGGTCGGCGTGGTGCTCGAAGCGGGGTTCCGTGTGGCGGTGGCTGTCCGGCAGGGCGACCCACAGCTGCGCGCCGTGCAGCAAGCGGGCGTGCGGGCGCGGGCTCTCCTCGGAGTGGCTGATGGCCCGTCCGGACGTCATGAGTCCCAGCTCGCGGGGCCTGATCGTCTGGAGGCTGCCCGTGGAGTCGCGGTGCAGCACCTCCCCCTCGTGCAGCCAGCTCACCGTCTGCAGCCCCATGTGGGGGTGTGGCGGCACCTGCATGCCGGGTTCGTCGGCGATGTCGTCGGGCCCGTAGTGATCGACGAAGGCCCAGGCGCCGACCATGCGGCGGCCGAGGTTCGGAAGCAGCCTGCGGACCTCGGTGGACTCGCCGAGCTTCACGCGCCGGGGGGAGAGGAGTTCACGTACGGGCTCCGCCACGACGAAGCCCCGGCCGCCGCACATGGTCGGCACCGCCTCGCGATCAAGATTGCTCATGGCTCACAACCTAGACCCGTCCCGGCCGTCCCGTCAGGCACGCGTACGGGTGGACCCGCGCGCTCACCAGGACGGAATATGCGCCGGGTCCGTGCCGTTGACAGCGGTCGAGGAGGCACCAGTGGTGAACACGGTCAACTACTACACGCAGGGCACCCCGGCGGAGCGCTGGGAGCGCGCGCGGAAGTTCTTCGACGCCAAGGAGTACACGCTCGCGGCGCAGATCCTCGACGACCTGCTCGCCGAGATCCCCGAGCAGGTGGCGGCGCGGCTGCTGCTGGCCCGCGCGTACTACCACTCGGCCCAGCTGGGCCGCGCCGAGGCCGAGCTGCGCACGGTCGTGGAGCGTGACCCGGTCGAGCACTACGCCCGTCTGATGCTGGGCCGCACCCTGGAGCGCCAGGGCCGCCACGAGGAGGCGGGACCGCATCTGCGGATGGCGGCCGCGTTCGCGGGCGACTTCGGCGACGCCTGAGCGGTACGGCAGGGGACCGTGTGAGCGGTACGGCGGGACCGCCTGAGCCGTGCGGCCGGGACCGCCTCAGCGGTACGGCCGGGGGCGCCCTGTCCGTACGGTCGGGGGCCGGCCGTACGGACGGTCGGCCCCGATTCGGGCACGCTACGGCCCCGCCCCCGGCCCCGCTGATCTGCGGCTCCGCTAGCCTGGCGGGACGATGAGCAACCGTTTCGAGACGTCATGGGGCGAGTTCGACCTCGCCCGCTTCCCCGAGGATCCCCGCGACCCGCTGCGCGCGTGGGATGCCGCGGACGAGTACCTGCTGCGGCATCTCGCCGACAGCGCCACCGGTCTTGCGGGGTCGGTGGTCGTGATCGGCGACCGGTGGGGCGCCCTCGCCACGTCCCTGGCCGGGCACTGCGACCGGCCCACCGCGATCTCCGACTCCTACCTCGGGCAGCGCGCGACCCGCGCCAACCTCGACCGGGCCGGCTTCGACGAGAACGCCGTGCGCCTGCTGACCACCCAGGACACCCCGCCGGAGCGCGTGGACGTCCTGCTCGTACGCGTCCCCAAGAGCCTGGCGCTCCTCGAGGACCAGCTGCACCGCATCGCGCCCGCCGTCCACGAAGACACCGTGGTGATCGGGACCGGCATGGTCAAGGAGATCCACACCTCGACGCTGAAGCTGTTCGAGCGGATCATCGGCCCGACCCGCACCTCCCTCGCCGAGAAGAAGGCGCGGCTCATCTTCACCACGCCGTTCCCGGCGCTCGCCCGGCCGCGGAACCCGTGGCCGCACACGTACGCACTGCCCGACGGCGTCGGCCCCGTGTCGGGCCGGACCGTCACCAATCACGCCGGTGTGTTCTGCGCCGAGCGCCTCGACATCGGCACCCGTTTCCTGCTCCAGCACCTGCCCCGCAGCGAGGGCGCCGAGCGCGTCGTGGACCTGGGCTGCGGCAACGGCGTCGTCGGTACGGCCATGGCGCTGGAGAACCCGCGCGCCGAGATCGTGTTCACGGACGAGTCGTTCCAGGCGGTGGCGTCGGCCGAGGCGACCTACCGGGCGAACATCGACCCCTCTGAACACCCCGAGGCGAGGGCTGAGTTCCTCGTGGGTGACGGTCTCACGGAGCTCCCCGCGGGCAGTGCGGACCTCGTCCTCAACAATCCGCCGTTCCACTCGCACCAGGCGACGACCGCCGCCACGGCCATGCGCATGTTCTCCGACGCGCGGGACGCGCTGCGTCCGGGCGGTGAGCTGTGGGTCATCGGCAACCGCCACCTCGGCTACCACGTGAAGCTGCGCCGCCTGTTCGGCAACAGTGAACTCATCGCCAGCGACCCGAAGTTCGTGGTCCTGCGCGCCGTCAAGAAGGAGCGCGAGCCGCGTTCATAGGCGCGCCGGGCGCCACGAGGGGGAGGCGCGGGCACGGCACGTTGCCCGGTCGCCCCACGCATCAAGGACAGGACCGAACCCGTGACCAGCCGCGTCACCTTGATCTCTGCCGCCACGAGCCGGTCGCTGCGGGAGGCCCGGTTCGATGACGGGTGTCCGCTCGACGCGAGCGCCGCGGCACGGGCCCGGGCGGCGGCCGGTTCCCTGCCCGCGGCCGAGCGGCTGCTGGTCTCCCCCACGGTGCGCTGCCGGGAGACGGCGACGGCCCTCGGACTCGCCGCCGTCGAAGCGCCGGAGCTGGCCGGGCTCGACGTGGGCCGTTGGCGGGGCCTGACGCTCGACGAGGTGAGCGCCGAGGACCCGGCCGGCCTCGCCCTCTGGCTCTCCGAGCCGGCCGCCGCGCCGCACGGCGGGGAGTCCGTACGGGCCCTGTGCGAACGGGTCGCGCGCCGGCTGGACGCGTCGGCGGAGCTCGACGGCCGGACGCTCGCCGTGGTGGAGCCGGAGGTGGTGAGGGCGGTGGCCGTCACGATCCTCGACGCGCCCGGATCGGCGTTCTGGCGGCTCGACGTACCGCCCCTGACGGCGACCGATGTCAGCGGGCGCTCCGGGCGCTGGAATATCCGGCTCGGACGGGCGCTCGGCCCGCCCGAGGACGGCGCCGGGAGCTGACCCGGAGCAGACCCTGAGTAGACCACCTGCTCATCGCTGCTCCCTACTGGCTCGACGGTGAGCAGCACTCCCTTCCAACTGCCTCCGGAGGCCCGCCCGTTGAAGCCCGATGCCGCAGGAGCAGTGCCGCGAGCGCACACCGCAGGCAGTCGCTGTCCGTCGCTCTCGCGGGTTCGTCCGCCTCGCCGTCCGGACCTTCGCTCCCCCGTCGGTCCCGCGGGCCGTGGCACCCGTGCGACGGGCAGCCGACCAGTGACTCGATCTCCCTCAGCAGCTCCTCGCTCTCTTTCGCCCGCTGCGCCAGGACGCGTAATCGCGCGCTCTGACCGCCGATCTGCCGCCTGCCGGCGATCAGTTGCTCGTACTCCTCCAGGGTCAGCGCGACCGCCTCGCGGCCGCCGAGTGTGATGTGGCGCGGTTGGGGGTGTCTGGCCACGCGGGTCTCCGCCCTCGGAAGAAAGCGAGAGGGCCGACCGGATGGTTCCGGCGGCCCTCTGCGCTCGATCGCCTGTCTGGGTCCGGGCTGTGGCGCGGTTCTCTCAGCGGGGTACGGGAGTTGCCTTGCCGCACGCGACGGCCTCGGCGCGCGGGGCGAGCTGACGCTGCGCCAACTCACCGAAGATCAGGCCGAATCCGGTCCACATGGTGAGCTGGATGGCGAGGGCCGAGGTGCGGAACCGCCACAGCAGCGTGGCGGGGAAGTCTCTCGGCACTTCGTTGACGACCGGCAGGAACGCGTACGCGAGCCCGATCGCGAGGACGAAGAAGGCGACCGCGGCCACGGTGGCGTACCAGGTGCCCAGGCGGGGAGCGAGCCGTTTCCCGATGATCACCGCGGCGAGGACGAGGAGCACGCTGAGCAGCATCATCAGGAAGTACAGCGTCGTGCGCTTGCTGATGGTGCCGGGATCGCCGACGGACGGCGGGTTGGCGGGGTACTTCAGGAACGGCACGACGTACACGGCGAGCAGGGCCGTGCCGGCGAGCAGGAGTGCCGTGGCCCGTGGGGTGAAGCGGCCGACGCGTCCGAGCGCGAAGCAGTACGCGAGGGCGGCGATGCCGCCGAAGGCGATGCCGTAGAGCAGCATGCCGGTGGCGAGGCCGCCGGTGGACTGCATGCTGCGGCTGACGACTTCGACCTCGTGGTGGTGCGCGGGTGCGTGGGCCTCCTCGTAGCCGATGGCGCTGTCGACGCTGGGTTCGCCGAGGAGGTAGGCGACGATCAGGGCGAGCAGGCCGGCGCCGAGGCCGGCGAGCATGCCGCGTACGAGAAGGTTTCTCACTGTTGCGGAGTTCATGAGCTTTGCGGCGTCCCTCGTCAGTGGCAGGGGAAGCCGAGCAGGTGGCGGGCGTCGTGCACCCATTCATGCACGCCCTCGCCCGAGACGACGGCCGTGGCGCCCTGCTCGGCGCCGACGAAGTAGAGAAGGACCAGCATCAGGATGCCGAAGAAGACCGCCCAAGGGGCAATCGCCTTCAGGGGCAGTGCTGCGGGAAGAACGGGGGTGGTGGCTGTCGGCTGAGCGACGGTCTGCGCCATGGCAGGACCTCCTCTGGGAGTTCGCGTCCCATCTCGGTGGTGCACAAGTACGACAGCTGCGGGTCTGACTCGCGAGGTCCTTGCCCGTCCGGGCGAGTAGCTCGTCTCACAGTGGCGCGACCGTGCCGGATTCCCACCGGCTTCCGCTTCGCCGTCGTCGATATCGGAGAGACCGTACCGCGTGCGGAGCGCACGGCCAAGACCGGGCCGCCCGGCGTGACCTTGGCCATGACCGGCACCAGGACGTCCTGACCTGCGGTTTGGCAAGTCTCCCTCAGGACGCGGAGGTTCTCAGGAAGCGGATGTACGGGCGCTCGCCCGGCTCGGTGGCCTCGGAGGCCCGGGCGATCTGGACGCGCCGGCGCTCGCCGCCGGACAGGTGTGCCAGTCGCGGTGCGCGCGGTCGGTGAGACCGGTGCGGGCGAGGGCGGACATCCACTCGCCGCGCGTGCCCGGCGCCGACGAGGCTGCGACCCTGCTGCGCAAGGGACTTGAGGCGATTCCCGCCGAGTGGCTCTCCGCGTCCTGGCCCCGGGGTGAGACTGTCCGGGCGGGGGGCATCGTGTCTCGCCCGGACAGCCACGCGCAGAGGGACATCCCTCAGCCGCGGTACGTCTCCAGCAGCCTCAGCCACACCTCGCTCACCGTCGGATACGACGGGACCGCGTGCCACAGGCGGTCGATCGGGACCTCGCCCGCGACGGCGACCGTCGCCGAGTGGACGAGTTCGCCGACGCCCGGGCCGACGAACGTCACGCCCAGGAGGATCTCGCGGTCGAGGTCGACGATCATGCGGGCCCGCCCGCGGTAGCCGTCGCCGTACAGACCGGCCCCCGCCACCGAGGCGATGTCGTAGTCGACGGCGCGGACGCGGTGGCCCGCCGCCTCGGCCTCCGCGAGCGTGAGGCCCGCCGAGCCCGCCTCGGGGTCGGTGAAGACGACCTGCGGGACGGCGGAGTGGTCGGCGGTCGCCGCGTGGGCGCCCCAGCGGTCCGTCTCCAGGAGCGGGATGCCCTGGGCGCGGGCCGCGATGGCCGCGCCCGCGATACGGGCCTGGTACTTGCCCTGGTGGGTCAGCAGCGCGCGACGGTTCACGTCCCCGACCGCATACAGCCAGGTGCTGCCCTCGACGCGGAGGCTGTCGTCGACGGGGAGCCAGGAGCCGGGTTCGAGGCCGACGGTCTCCAGGCCGATGTCTTCGGTGCGGGGCGCGCGGCCCGTGGCGAAGAGGATCTCGTCGGACTCCAGGGTCGAGCCGTCGTCCAGGGTGGTGACGACGGTGCCGCCCTCCCGGGTGACCCCCTTCACGGAGACGCCGGTCCGTACCTCCGCGCCGGCCTCGACGAGGGCCTGGGTGACCAGCTCGCCGGCGAAGGGCTCCATCCGGGACAGCAGCCCCGACCCCCGTACGAGCATCGTGACCTGCGAGCCGAGGGCCTGCCAGGCCGTGGCCATCTCCGCGGCGACGACTCCGCCGCCCACCACGACGAGACGGCCCGGCACCTTCTGCGCGCTGGTGGCCTCGCGGCTCGTCCACGGCTCTACGTCGGCCAGGCCGGGGAGGTCGGGGAGCGCGGCGCGCGTGCCCGTGCAGACCGCGACCGCGTGCCGCGCCGTGAGGACCTGCTCGGTCCCGTCGGGCCCGGTGACCGCGACCCGGCGGGGGCCCGCGAGGCGGCCCTTGCCCCGGTAGAGGTCGGCACCGATGGCCTCCAGCCAGCTCACCTGGCCGTCGTCCTTCCAGTGTGAGGTGTACTCATCACGGCGGGCGAGGACCGCGGGCGCGTCCAGCGGACCCTCCACGGACCGCTGCAGACCCGGCAGACGCCTGGCGTCGGCCCGTGCGATGACCGGGCGCAGCAGGGCCTTGCTGGGCATGCACGCCCAGTAGGAACACTCGCCGCCGACCAGCTCGCTCTCCACCACCGCGGTACTGAGGCCCGCGGCCCGTGCCCGGTCCGCGACGTTCTCCCCTACCGGCCCGGCGCCCAGGACCACCACGTCGTATGTGTTCTCATCCGTCATGAGCCCCAGTGTGGTCGCAGGTGTGCGCCGGGGCCACACGGGTACGCGCGCGGAATACGTCCATTACCAGGACTGTTGTGAACAGCGGCTTCAGCACCGCAACCAGGAAGCAGGAAGAGGGCACATCATGAGCAGCACCACCGTGGAGCTCACCAAGGAGAACTTCGACCAGACGGTCACGGACAACGGGTTCGTGCTGATCGATTTCTGGGCGTCGTGGTGCGGGCCGTGCAAGCAGTTCGCGCCCGTCTACGAGAAGGCGGCGGAAGCCAACCCGGACCTGGTCTTCGGGAAGATCGACACGGAGGCCCAGCCGGAGCTCGCGTCGGCGTTCGGTATCCAGTCGATCCCGACGCTGATGATCGTCCGCGACCAGGTCGCCGTGTTCGCCCAGCCCGGGGCGCTTCCGCAGGAGGCCCTGGACGACGTGATCGGCCAGGCCAGGAAGCTGGACATGGACGAGGTGCGCAAGTCGATCGCCGAGCAGCAGGCCAAGGCGGGCGAGGACGGCGCGGGCGCCGAGCAGGCCTGAAGCCACCCCTATACCGACGGCCGCCGGGCCCGTACTTCCGTACGGGCCCGGCG